>NZ_JBNCMC010000006.1:0-153989 GCF_049844995.1 Luteimicrobium sp. DT211
AGGGCGATCGGGACCGAGATGCCGCCGACCTCCATCGAGGCCAGCACGTCCGAGATCCCAGGGATGAACCGCCCGACCAGCAGCCCGCCGATCATCGCCAGGCCGATCCACAGCGGCAGCCACCGATCGAGCGTCGACAGCCTGCGCGTGGCGTCCGACCGTGCGGCCGTGGGGACGGCGCTCACGCGCGGGCCTCCTCGAGGACGGTGTCGATCTCCTCGGCGGGGGCCCGCGCCGCGTGCACGGCCGCGGTGTGGCCGGCCGACCCGGAACCGATGAGGACGATCTCGCGGGACATCCCCGACGGCGACATAGACATGGATCTATATTGACACATCTCTATGCCAGGGCCTCGAGGCCACTCCGCCCTCAGGCGCCAGGCTGGCTCTCGTTCGTCGCAAGGAGCTCACGCGCCTGCTCCGCGGCCCGGGCGATGCTCTCGCCGACGAAGTCGGTGAAGCGGGCCATGCTCTCCAGGCGGCTGCCCGCCGGCGTGTCAGCACCGAGGAGCCGCACCCCCTGCCGCGCCACGCGGGCGAGCTCGACGTTGGCGCGGGCGGCGGCCACGACGGACTGGTACCAGACGTCGCCGTCGGCGACGTACCGCTCGCGCCGGCCCTCCCCCCGCTCACGCAGCACGAGGCCGACACTCTCGAGGGTCGCGATCGCCTTGGAGACCGACGATGCGCTGACGTGGAGCCGGTCGACCAGCTCGGCGGCCGTGAGACTGCCCGCCTGGGCCGTGTAGAGACACGTCAGCGCGCCGGCGGCGATCTGAGGCAGACCCTGCTGCATGAACAGTGCGGTGAAGGTCTCCTCGTACTCGCGCAGCGCGTCTCCGGCTGCAGCTCCCGCCGCGGCCGCGGGGGCACCGGGGCCCGCCGCGCGACGTCGTCGGGCACGGCGCTCCGTGGCGTGCTGCGCCAGGTCCGCGCGGTAGGCGTGCGGGCCGCCGTTGCGCATGACCTCGCGCGTGATGGTCGACGTGGGGCGCTCCAGCCGTCGGGCGATCTCCGCGTAGGAGAGGTCCTCCGCGAGGCCCAGCACGATCCGCTGGCGCTCCTGCCTGGTCAGCCTGCCTCCTGGCACCGCGACCACCTCCGTTCCGCTGCTCGGTGCGCAACGCTAGCCCCCGGCAACCCACGGATGCAACGCGAGACGGACTTCCCTGTTGCGTTGTGGTTGAGATGGTTGCAACACTTTTGCGGTCGTGACCTGCGGCAATGCGCATTCAGTGCAACTTCCCTATTGCCGACTTGGTGAACGCTACGTAGCGTTCACGACGTCGGAAATATCACACGTCGTACCAGGAGCTGATTGCCATGGACACCTTCACCACCCCCACCCCCGTCCGCGTCGTCGTCGACGTCCCTGCCGGCCGCGTGCGCCTCGTCGCGACGGACCGCACGGACACGACGGTCGAGGTCCGGCCCGCGGACGCCTCGAGGTCCCGCGACGCCAAGGCCGCCGAGCGGACCATCGCCGAGCTGCACGACGGCACGCTGCGAGTCTCCACGCCGACCGCGAACGAGCTCTTCGGCCCGTCGGGCGTCGTCGAGGTCACGGTCGGGCTGCCCGCCGGCTCGGACGCCCACGTGACGGGCAGCGCCGAGCTGCGCGGCGTCGGCCGCCTCGGCGACGTCACCGCCGAGGGCTCGTACGGCCCGATCACGCTGGACGAGGCGTCCAGCGTGCAGCTGAGCACCCAGGACGGCGACGTCCGGGTCGCCCGGCTCACCGGCCCGGGCGAGATCACGACCGCGCGTGGCGACCTCCACGTCGCCGAGGCCGTCCGCGGCGCGCTCGCCCTCAGCACCCAGCTCGGCGACGTCACGGTCGGCGCGGCGCCGGGCGTGTCCGCGTCCCTCGACGCGGGCACCGGCTACGGCCGGCTCTCCAACGCCCTCAGGAACGACGGCACGCCCGAGCTGGAGATCCGCGCCACGACCGCCCAGGGCGACATCACGGCCACGAGCCGGTGACCGGACGCCCCACACCGCACTCCCCCCGCCGGACCACCGGCACGCCAGGAAGCACGCCAGGAAGACGGAGACCAGAGATGACCACCACCCAGTCCCCCGAACCCGCGATCCGGGTGCGGGGCATCGAGAAGTCCTTCCAGGACGTCCACGTGCTGCGCGGCGTCGACCTCGACGTCCAGGCCGGGAGCGTCTTCGCCCTGCTCGGCTCGAACGGGGCCGGCAAGACCACACTCGTCCGGATCCTGTCGACGCTGCTCAAGGCGGACGCCGGCACTGCCACCGTCCAGGGCGTCGACGTCGCGGCCGACCCGGCTCGCGTCCGCGGGTCGATCAGCCTGACCGGACAGTTCGCGGCCGTCGACGAGATCCTCTCGGGGCGGGAGAACCTCGTCCTCGTCGCCAGGCTCCGCCACCTCGCGGACCCGGGTGCCGTCGCGGACGACCTGCTCGTCCGGTTCTCGCTCACCGACGCCGGGAGCCGGCGGGCCGGCACGTACTCCGGCGGGATGCGGCGGCGGCTCGACATCGCGATGAGCCTGATCGGCGACCCGCCGGTCATCTTCCTCGACGAGCCCACCACCGGCCTCGACCCGCAGGCGCGGAACGAGGTGTGGCAGACCGTCAAGGAGCTCGCCCAGGGCGGCACCACCGTCCTGCTGACCACCCAGTACCTCGACGAGGCGGAGCAGCTCGCGGACCGCATCGCGATCCTGCACCGCGGCACGATCATCCAGAGCGGCACCCTCGCCGAGCTCAAGCAGCTGCTCCCGCCCGCCAAGGTCGAGTACGTCGAGAAGCAGCCCTCGCTCGAGGACGTCTTCCTCACGCTCGTCGGCGACGCCGCCGAGGACGACAGCAACCAGCCTGCAGGAAAGGAACTCCGATGACGACGTACGTGCTCGCGGACACCCGCGCGCTCACCGGCCGCTCGCTGCGCCACGTCCTGCGCAGCCCCGACACGATCATCACGACCGCCGTCACGCCCGTCGCACTGATGCTGCTGTTCGTCTACGTGCTCGGCGGCGCCATCGACACCGGGTCCGAGGAGTCGTACATCAACTACATGCTCCCCGGCATCCTGCTCATCACCATCGCGTCCGGCATCGCCTACACCGCCTACCGGCTGTTCCTGGACATGCAGGGCGGCATCTTCGAGCGCTTCCAGTCGATGCCGATCGCGCGCTCCAGCGTGCTGTGGGCGCACGTGCTCACGTCGCTGGTCGCGAACCTGGTGTCCGTCACGATCGTCGTGGGCGTGGCCCTGATCATGGGCTTCCGCACCGGGGCGTCCGTGGCGGTCTGGCTCGCGGTCGCCGGGATCCTGGTCCTGTTCACGCTCGCGCTGACCTGGATCGCCGTGATCGCGGGACTGTCCGCCAAGACGGTCGAAGGCGCGAGCGCGTTCAGCTACCCGCTCATCTTCCTGCCGTTCATCAGCTCCGCGTTCGTCCCGACCGACTCGATGCCCGGCCCGGTCGCCTGGTTCGCCGAGAACCAGCCGGTCACCTCGATCGTCAACACGATCCGGGCGCTGTTCGCCGAGCAGCCCGCCGGCAACGACATCTGGATCGCGCTGGCCTGGCTCGTCGGCATCCTCCTGGCCGCCTACGCGGGCGCGATCGCTGTGTACCGGCGCAAGGTCAGCTGACCCTCAGGACAGCCGGGCGAGATGTGCGTCCAGGACCTCGACGGCCCACCCGGTGGGGGCGTCGGGGTCCTGGCGCACGAGGTGCAGCGCCAGGCCGTCGACGAGCGCGTGCACGTCGCTCACCTCGAGGCTCCCGCGGCCGTCGGCCCGGCGGGGCGCGGGCGGGAGCGCGTCGAGCGCCTCCTCGCACACCCGGCGCACGCCCTCCTGGGCGGCCCGGTGCGCCTCGCGCAGCGTGGGGTCGGTCATCGCGGCGGTGCCGAGGGCGAGGTAGACCTCCATCTCGACGCGGCGTTCGGCGTCGAGCGGCAGGAGCTCCAGCAGGAGCGCGCGCGCCCGGCCGGGCGCCGCGGGGTCGAGGGCGTCGACGCGGGCGCGAAGCCGCTCGGACACGAGCCCGAGCGCCCGCTCGCGCACGCTGGCCACCGTGGGGAAGGTGTACCGCAGGGAGCTCTGCGGCAGGCCCGCCTCGGCGGCGACGTTGCGCACGGACAGCCCTTCCAGCCCGTCGCGCAGCAGGACCCGCCAGGCGGCCTCGGACACCTGGCGCTGACGCGCTTCACGGTCGACTCGTCGTGGCACTCCCTCATGTTCGCACAGTCGTGCGAAACGTGGTACAAAGGAACTCGCACAGTCGTGCGAATTCGAGTGTCCGACGAACGAGAGGTGAGTGCCGTGGACTGGGCGATCCTGGTCGCCGCCGGTGTGATGGAGGCGGCCTGGGCCACCGCACTGAGTGCGTCGCGAGGGTTCAGGCGCCCCGTGCCGACGGCGATCTTCCTCGTGACCATAGCCCTGAGCATGTGGGGCCTGGCGCACGCGATGCAGACCATCCCCGTCGGCACCGCGTACGCCGTGTGGGTCGGCATCGGGGCGGTCCTCACGGTCCTGCTCGCGGTGGTGCGCGGCGAGGAGAAGCTCTCCGTCGCCCAGGGCCTGCTGCTCGCGGGGCTGGTGGGCTGCGTCGTCGGACTGAAGGTGGTGAGCTGAGATGAGCGAGAAGACCACGACGGGCGCCGCCTGGCCGGTGCTGCTGGTGAGCGCCTGCCTGGAGGCCGTGTGGGCGACCGCGCTCCACGCGAGCGACGGTTTCACGAACGCGGGCGACACCGTCGTCTTCCTCGTGGCCCTGACCCTGAGCATGCTGGGCCTCGGCTACGCCGCCCGGCAGATCCCGATCGGCACGGCCTACGCCATCTGGACCGGCCTCGGCGCCGCCCTCACCGTCACGTGGGCGATGGTCACGGGCGAGGAGTCGGCGTCCGTGCTCAAGGTCCTCTTCCTCGCCGGGATCGTCGGCTGCGCCGTCGGGCTCAAGCTGGTGCACGCGCCCGCGCCCGACGGCGCCGCCGCGCCGAGGCGGTCGTCCGACGGACCCGCGTGACCCCCCGGGGGGCCTGCCGGCCGGCCGTCAGCCCCGCGCCACCCCGTGCATGGGGGCCGCCCCGACCCCGGCCAGGAACTCGGCCGTGGTCGAGTCGGCCGGGTAGTAGGACTCGACCACGAGCTCGTCGAGCGTGACGTCCAGGGGCGTGGTGAACGTCGTCATCGTCGAGAACAGGCGCAGCTCCCGGCCGCCGTAGCGGACGACCATGGACAGCACCACGTCGCCCTCCTGCGGACGCGATCGGCCGTCGTCGTCCGGGCTTGGGCCGAGCAGCTCGTCGTACAGCGCGGTCAGCTCGGCGTCGGGGGCGGCGGCGAGCTGCCGGAGGATGCGCGCACGGAAGACGCTCCGCACGTCCGCCAGGTTCGCGACGAGCGGCGCGAGCCCGCGTGGGTCGAGCGCCAGCCGGACCAGGTTGGGCACGGGCTGGAGGAGGTCGGGCGCGACGCCGGCGAGGAACGGCCGCATCCCGCGACCAACCTCCAGCACGTTCCACCGCCGGTCGAGGACCACCGCCGGGTAGGGCTCGTGCGACTCGAGCACGCGTCGCACGGCGCCCTGGGCCGCGGCGAGCGCGGCGGCCCCGAGGGAGCGTTCCGCGAACCGGGGCGCGAAACCGGCCGCGAGGAGAAGCCGGTTGCGATCCCGTAGCGGCACGTCGAGCCGATCCGCGAGCCGGAGGACCATGTCGGCCGTCGGGCGGGACCGCCCCGTCTCGACCAGGCTGACGTGCCGCGCCGACACGTCGGCGGCGATCGCGAGGTCGAGCTGGCTGAGGCCACGCCTCCGACGCCACTCGCGCAGCAACGCTCCGACGGTCTGCATACCCGCTCCGACGGTCTGCATACCGATGACCGTAGGGCGACGACCCACGTGGCGCCATGAACTCCGGGTTCATCGACATCGTGCACGCTTGCGAACATGCTCGCTCCATGTCCCTCATGGAGAACGTCGCCCCGACCGAAGCAGACCGGAACAAGACCACCGTCGAGCGTGCGCTCGCAGCTCTCGTCGCGGCGGGCGACGTGGACGTGCTGG
This sequence comes from Luteimicrobium sp. DT211, assembly GCF_049844995.1. Classification (NCBI taxonomy): domain Bacteria; kingdom Bacillati; phylum Actinomycetota; class Actinomycetes; order Micrococcales; genus Luteimicrobium; species Luteimicrobium sp. DT211. The sequence goes on from NZ_JBNCMC010000006.1 coordinate 6,056, forward strand.
CGAGCGCCTTGACCGACGACTTCGTCCACCACCGGCCCGACGGGGACAGGTCCAAGGAGGTCTGGCTCGACGCCGTCCGAAGCGCGATGGTTCCGCTCGCCGGCATGGAGGTCGAGATCGACCACCTCGTGGCCGACGATCGCCACGTCGTGATGCACTCCCGACGGCGGCTCCCGGCCCGGGACCGGTCGATCACCGTCGTCGACGTGTGGCGGTTCGAGCGGGACCGGATCGCGGAGGCCTGGGAGATCATCGAACCGGATGCCGAGGGCGCCGCCCACTTCGCATGGTGGGCCTGACCGCGACCCGGCTGCCCGCGTGCGTAGCGTGGGTCCATGCTCGCCGCCTACGCCGCCCGCTTCTCCCCCGACGACCCGCTGACCGCTCTCGAGGTCGGCGATCGACCGGAACCCGCTCCCCCGTCGGACGCCGCGCCCTTCTGGACCACGCTCGACCTGCGCGCCGCGAGCCTCAACCAGCACGACCTCTGGTCGCTCCGCGGCGTGGGCCTCCGCGCCGAGCAGCTCCCGATGATCCTGGGCACCGACGCCGTGGGACGCACGCCCGACGGGCGGGACGTCGTCGTGCACGGGGTCGTGTGGGGCGACGGGCAGGCGACCGGACCCGAGGCCGGGGACCGGCGCTCGCTGCTGTCCGAGCGCTTCCCCGGCACGCTCGCGGAGCGCGTCGCGGTGCCCACGGCGAACCTCGTCCCGCTCCCCGAGGGTCTCTCCGCGGAGGACGCCGCGTGCCTGCCGACGGCGTGGCTCACCGCGTACTCGATGCTCTTCCGGGCGGCGCGCGTGGTCCCCGGCGACCGCGTGCTCGTCCAGGGCGCGGGCGGCGGCGTCGCGACGGCGGCGATCGCGCTCGGCGCGGCCGCCGGCCTGGAGATGTGGGCGACGTCCCGGTCGGAGGCGAAGCGCTCCGAGGCGCTCCGGCTCGGCGCGGCCGCGGCCTTCGAGTCCGGCGAGCGGCTGCCAGGACGGGTCGACGCCGTCGTGGAGACCGTCGGGCGGGCGACCTGGTCGCACTCGGTGCGGTCGCTCCGCCCCGGCGGCACGCTCGTGACCGCCGGCGCGACCACGGGCGACCCCGACGCCGCCGAGCTGAGCCGCATCTTCTTCACCGAGCTCCGGGTCCAGGGCGTGACGATGGGGACGCGCACCGACCTGGAGTCGCTGCTCGCGTTCGTCGCCCGGACCGGCGTGCGGCCGCGCATCGACTCGACGCACACCCTGGCGCGCGTCGCCGACGGGTTCGCCCGGCTCGCCTCCGGCGAGCACGTGGGCAAGGTCGTCGTGACGGCCTGAGCCGCTCCCGGGCGGCCACGTAGCGCGTTTCGCCCGAGGTCGCACGGAGTCCGCGCTACCTCGGGCGAAAGGCGCTACCTCGGGGGCGGGCCTCCGACGACTACTGCCCCGAGCCGGCCGCGATGACCGCCTCGTTGGCCGCACGGACCCGGGCGTTCTGCATCTTCGCGACCTCGCGGTCGTAGGTGTAGAACCCGTTGGTCTCGCCCTCGATGTCGGTGATCTGCGTGTAGACGGAGCCAGAGAGACCGCCACGCGCCAGCCCCACGAGCGCGGCCGTGTTCTGGACGTAGGCGTCGGTGAGCTCCGACGTCGACCCGAATGCCTGATAAGGACTGACGGACGTCGACCAGATGTGCCCGAGGACCGTCATCGACAGGCCGCCGTGCTCGCCGTCGATCGCGGCGCGCGTCGCGTCCGGCGTCGGCGTGGCGGGACCGGCGTACGTGTGCCAGTCGATGATGTCGCCCGAGCCGTTGTCGCCGGGCATGTCGCAGCAGTTCTGGCCGCTGCGGGTGTCCACGAGCCGCGTCGGGTCCTGGGCCTTGATCGACTTCGCGACGTCCGCGGCGCCGTCCTGGCTCCACTCGCCCCAGCCCTCGTTGAAGGGGATCCAGCCGATGATCGCCGTGGCCGAGTCGTGCTGGTCGATCATGCGCCGCAGCTCGGACTTCCACTCGTCCTGCTGGGCTGCGTCGCGGTTGCTCGACGACGGCATGTCCTGCCAGACCATCATCCCGTCCTTGGCCGCGTCGTAGTACCAGCGCTGCGGCTCGACCTTGATGTGCTTGCGGATCGTGTTGAACCCGAGGTCCTTGGTGGTCTGGATGTCCCAGTTCAGCGCCTCCTCCGTGGGCGCCGTGTAGACGCCGTCGGGCCAGAAGCCCTGGTCGAGCGTCGCGAGGAGGAACGTCTCCTTGCCGTTGAGGACGATCTTGTTCACGCCGTCGATCTTCTGGATGCCGATCGACCGGACGCCCACGTAGCTCCCGACCGTGTCCTTCGACGGCCCGTCGTGCAGCTGCGCCTTGATCGTGTACAGGTACGGGTCGTCGGGCGTCCAGCGGTGCGAGCTCGTGATCGCCAGGTTCAGCCGCTCGTTCGCGGCGCCGCTGACCGTCCCGACCTTCTTGCCCTTCTCGTCGTACGCCGTCACGACGACCGACGCGTTCTTCGACGCCCCCGCCGCGTCGGCGGTGACCTGCACGGAGTCTCCGGTGCCGTCGTCGGACGCGGAGAGCTGCGGGGTGAGCTGGAGCGAGTCCACGTGCACCTGCTCGACGGGCTCCAGCCACACGGTCTGCCAGATGCCCGACGACGCGGTGTACGACAGCCCGGTCGGGTGTGCGTTCTGCTTGCCGATCGGCTGGTCTCCCGTGGTGTCGGTGACGCGCACGACGACGTCGTTCGTGCCCTTCTTCACCGCGTCCGTGATGTCCGCCGTGAACGCGTCGTAGCCACCCGTGTGCTCCGCGACGACCTTGCCGTTCACGTAGACGGTGGCCTGGTAGTCCACCGCACCGAGGTTCAGCTCCAGGCGCTGCTGGTTCGGCTTGTCGCCGATCTTCCACGACGACGGCACCGTGAACGTCCGGTGGTACGCGACGTGGTCGTAGTGCTTCTGGATCCCGGACAGCTGCGACTCGATGGGGTACGGGACGACGGCGGTCTGCGCGTCGTTCCACGAGGTGGGCGGCGCGGTGTCCGCCGCCGCCAACGGCTCGAAGTCCCACTTCCCGTTGAGGTTCTGCCACGCGTCGCGCGTCAGCTGCGGGCGCGGGTACTCCGGCAGCGGGTGGTCCGGGTCGACGTCCTTGGCCCACTTCGTGGTGATCAGGAAGGTCGAGTCGTTCGTCACCCGGCTCGCGAACGACGGCACCGGGTCGCCACCCGCAGTCACGCCGGCCGCGCCGTCGTAGACAACGATCGCGGAGACGTCACGCGGCACGCGCGCCCCCAGCGTCACCCGGACGTCGGACGACGTCGCGCCGGCGCTGACGCCGCTCACCGGGTAGTCGGTGTCGCCTACCGCCACCCGCACGTGCTTCGCGAGGTCCGCGGTGCCGGCCACCGCCCCGGGCAGGGTGAGGTCGACGCTCTTCCCGTCAGCGGGGATCGTCGCCTCGACGCCGTAGGGCGTGAAGTCCTCCGGCAGCGTGAACGCGGATGCCGGGACGGCCTCCTTGGCCACGCCGGCGTCGTCGGACTGCCAGCGCAGGTGGACGTTCGCACCGCCGGTCGCCTGGAACTGCTCGAACGTGAACGGCACGGGCTGACCCGCCACCAGGTGCACCGCCTTCGTCGCGGTCTGCTCCTGGTCCCACTGGTTGAGCCACCAGTCGATCAGCTCGTCCGACGTCGACGAGCCGCCGACCCACAGGCGGAACCCGTTGTCGCCGATCGCGGAGAACGTGTAGTCGCCCGTCTTGGGCGCCGTCACGAAGCCCGACCAGCGCACCCCCACCTCGTCGGGCTGGCCGAGGATCGCCTTGTACGTCGGGATCATGTCGTCGACGTCGACGTCGGGATCCACCAGCGACGCCTTGAGGTTGGCGTCGTCGAGCGCGAACGTGCTCGTGTCGGTGATCGTGTAGTAGTCGGCGCGCAGCCCGCTGCGTGCCGCCCCAGCGTCGGAGGGCTGGGCGGCGGACGCCGTCGTGGGCGCGAGCGAGACCGCGGCGGCCAGTGCCACGGCGCCGACGGCGGCCGCGCGCAGCCACCCGGTGGCGCCACCCGCTCTCGTGCGGTGGGTGGGATGGGACATGGGTACCTCGTCTCCTCGTCGAGCGGAAAGGCGAGCGCCGCCCCCAGGTCCCCTCGGGGAGACGGAGGCGGCGCCCGCGTCGTGCTGGATGCGCTACTTCGCGAGCGTGGCCACGTCCGTCGCGGTCAGGGCCCGGTCGAACACGTGCACGTCGTCGACGGCTCCCTGGAGGAAGTCGACGTCGTTGCCCTGCCACTGCGCCCGGCCGATGGAGACGGTGCCGCTGGTCGCGTGCGTCTCGGTGGTGGGCTGCGTGCTCTGCAGGGCGCCGTTCACGTAGACGGCGATGGTCCCGGCGTCGGCGTCACGGACGCCGACCACGTGGTACCACTGCCCCACCTGGACCTTGACGTTCGAAGCGATCGCGCGCGGCCCGTTGGGGAAGCTGAACGCGAACCCCTGCTGCGTGTTGTTCGACCCGCTGTACTGCAGGAAGAACGGGCTCGACCCGCTGGCCTGGACGCTGTTGGCGGCCACGGCGGTCGAGTACGCGGTCGGGAGCGCGTCCATGCGGACCCACGCCGAGACCGAGTAGCTCTGCGTCGTGTCGAGCTTCGGGACGGACGCCGTCGCCTGGGCGGTCTTGCCGTCCAGCGCGACGGCCTTGCCGTGCTTGCCGTCCGTGAGCGTCGCGCCCCCGACGAGCGTCGCCGCCCCGGCCCGACCGCTCTGGTCGGGCACGGTCACGCCCGACGCCGCGTCGAAGTTCCAGGCACCGACGCCGACGACGCCGCCGCGGCCCTTCGCCGCCGGCTCGCCCGCGCCGGCCGCGAGGACCTCCTGGTTGACGGCCTTCACGCGCGCCTCGTCCATCTTGGAGATGCGGCGGTCGTAGGTGAAGAACCCGTTGAGCTCGCCCTCGACGTCCGTGATCTGCGTGTAGACGGAGCCGGACAGGTGGTCGCGGGCGTACCCGACGAGCTTCGCCGTGTTCTCCACGTAGGCGTCCGTGAGGCTCTTGGAGTCCGTCACCTCGCCGTAGGGGTTGATCGAGCCGCCGGCCCACATGTGCCCGAGCGTCGCGAGCGAGAAGCCTCCGTGCTCGCCGTCGATCGCGGCGCGCGTGGCGTCGGGCGCCGGGTTTCCCGGGCCTGTGTAGTCGTGGTAGTCGATGATGTCGCCCGAGTGCGTGTCACCCGGGATGTTGCAGCAGTTCTGGCCGCTGCGGGTGTTGACGAGGCGCGACGGGTCCTGGGCCTTGATCGACGCCGCGACGTCCGCGGCCTGCGGGATGCCCCACTGGCCCCAGCCCTCGTTGAAGGGGATCCAGCCGATGATCGACGTCGTCGAGATGTGCTGGTCGATCACGCGCTTCAGCTCGGACTTCCACTCGTCCTGCTGGGCGGTGTTGCTGTTCGAGCCGGACGGCATGTCCTGCCAGACCATCATCCCGATCTTGTCGGCGTCGTAGTACCAGCGCTGCGGCTCGACCTTGATGTGCTTGCGGATCGTGTTGAACCCGAGGTCCTTGGTGGTCTGGATGTCCCACGCGAGCGCCTGGTCGGTCGGCGCGGTGTACACGCCGTCGGGCCAGAAGCCCTGGTCCAGGGTCGACAGCAGGAACGTCTGCTTGCCGTTGAGGACGATCCGGTTCACGCCGTCGATGCTCTTGATGCCGATCGAGCGAACGCCGACGTAGCTGCCCACGGTCTCCTTGGAGGCCCCGTCGTGGAGCTGGACCTTGAGCGTGTAGAGGTACGGGTCGTCGGGCGTCCACCGGTGCGAGTTCGCGATGCGCAGGTTCAGCTGCTCGTTCGCGGCGCCGGAGGTCGCCCCGACCTTCTTGCCCTTCGCGTCGAACGCCGTCACGATGACCGACGCGTTCTTCGAGGCGCCCGCCGCGTCGGCGGTGACCTGCACGGAGTCTCCGGTGCCGTCGTCGGACGCGGAGAGCTGCGGGGTGAGCTTGAGGGAGTCCACGTGGACCTGCTCGACGGGCTCCAGCCACACGGTCTGCCAGATGCCCGACGACGCCGTGTAGAAGATCCCGGACGGGTTCGCCGACTGCTTGCCCGCGGGCTGGGCCCCGGTGGTGTCGGTGACGCGCACGACGACGTCGTTCTGGCCCTTCTTCACCGCGTCCGTGATGTCCGCCGTGAACGCGTCGTAGCCACCCGTGTGCTCCGCGACGACCTTGCCGTTGACGTACACGGTGGTCTGGTAGTCGACGGCGCCGAAGTTCAGCTCCAGGCGCTGCTGGTTCGGCTTGTCGCCGATCTTCCACGACGACGGCACCGTGAACGTCCGGTGGTAGGCGAAGTGGTCGTAGTGCTTCTGGATGCCCGAGAGCCGCGACTCGATGGGGTACGGGACGACGGCGGTCTGCGCGTCGTTCCACGAGGTGGGCGGCGCGGTGTCGGCCGTCGCGAGGGGCTCGAGGTCCCACGTGCCGTTGAGGTTCTGCCACGCGGCGCGCGTCAGCTGCGGGCGCGGGTACTCCGGCAGCGGGTGGTTCGGGTCGACGTCCTTGGCCCACTTCGTCGTGAGCTGGTAGGTCGACGCGTTGTCGATCGCCGCGTTGAAGCCCGGGACCTTCTCGCCGCCGGCGGTGAGCGAGCCGTTGCCGTCGTAGACGACGCGGCCGTACGCCTTGCCGAGGACCGACGCGCCGAGGCCGACCGTCACGGTGCTGCCGCTGGCGGTGACGGAGGAGATCGGGTAGTCCGTGCCGTCGACGGGCACGCGCAGGTGCGCCGCGAGGTCGGCGGTGCCGGCGACGGCGCCCGGGAACGTCAGGACGACGCTGTCGCCCTTCGCGGGGATCGTGGCGCTGACGTCGTACGGGTCGAAGTCCGACGGCGGGGTGAACGCGGAGGCGGGCACGGCCTCCTTGGCGATCCCGGCGTCCGTCGAGGCCCAGCGCAGGTGGACGTTCGCGCCGCCCGTCGCCTGGAACTGCTCGAACGTGAACGGTACGGGCTGACCCGCCTCGAGGTGCACCGTGTGGGTCGCGGTCTGCTCCGTGTCCCACTGGTTGACCCAGAAGTCGATGAGCAGGTCGGACGCGGCGCTGCCGCCGACCCACAGGCGGAAGCCGTTGTCGCCGATGGCCGAGAACGTGTAGTCGCCCGTCTTCTGCGCCGTGACGAAACCGGACCACCGCACGCCGACGTTCTCGGTCTTGCCCGTCATCGCCTTGTAGACCGGGATCATGTCGTTCACGTCGACGTCCGGGTCGAGGACCGACGCCTTGAGGTTGGCCGGGTCGAGCGCGAACGTGCTGGTGTCGGTGATCGTGTAGTAGTCCGCGCGCAGCCCGCTGCGGCCGGTCTGGTCGACCGTCGGTGCGGCGGCCGACGCCAGCGCGTCGGCGGCACCGGCGTGGGTGGCGGCGGTCGCCGTCGGGACGACCGTGACGGCCGTGGCGAGCGCGAGGACGCCGACGGCCGCGGAGCGCAGCAGCCGGGTCCCGCGGCTCGTGGCCCGGGTGGGGGGTGGGTCGAACATCTGCCTACCTCTTCTCATCGTTGAGCCGGAACTTGGCGAGGTGTGTCTGAGCCGGTGGACGCCTGTTCGATCAGGTTTCGCTCACCAACGAGACACAGTCTGACAACGCTGACCGACGAAGGCAACAGTTACGAGCAATCAACGACACTTCCCAACACCGACCGTGTCGGGTTCTGAGCGAAGTGCTCGGCGCTGGCAAGATGTCCGGGATGTTGACGGACCGGCACGACCGCCACCACCGGATCTCGGCCTCGCTCCCGACCCGTGGCGACGACGAGCTCGCCGCGCTGCTCGCCACCGGCACCGACAACGGCGTGGGTGCAGGCGGCGGTACCTCCGTGATCGACGTCGACGGTGTGGCGGTCTTCGCCAAGCGGATCCCGATCACCGACCGCGAGCTGGCCCGTCCGCGGAGCACGGCGAACCTGTTCGACCTGCCGACGTACTGCCAGTACGGCATGTACCCCCTGGCCGGCCCGGGTTTCGGGGCCTGGCGCGAGCTCGCGGCCGACGAGATCGTCACCGCAGGCGTGCTCGCCGGAGAGTCCGACGCCTTCCCGTTGCTGTACGGCTGGCGGGTGCTCCCCGGCCGGCCGCCCGTCGCGGCCGAGCACCTCGACGTCGACGCCGTGGTGGCCCAGTTCGGCGGTGCTCCGGGCGTCCGCACCCGGTTCGCCGAGCTGGCCGCGGCGACCGCGAGCCTCGTGCTGTTCCTCGAGCACGTCCCCGCCCCGGTCACCGACCTGCTGGGCGACCCGGCCGTGCCGGTCGAGTCGGTCGAGCGGCAGCTGCTCGACATGGTGGCGTTCCTGCGCCGTCGCGAGCTGCTCCACCTGGACGGGCACTTCGGCAACATGCGGGCCGACGGCGACCGGATCCGTCTCACGGACTTCGGCCTGGCCACCTCGCCGCGGTTCGACCTGTCCGACGCCGAGCGCGCCTTCGTCGCCCGCAACGTCGACCACGACGCCGACTACGCGGCGATGCGGCTGGTGAACTGGCTGGTCACGACGGTGTGCGGGGTTCCGGTACCGGAGACCGGTGGACCCGTGGTCCGCAACGCCTTCGTGCGTGCGTGTGCCGACGGCGCGATCCCGGACGACGTGCCGGAGGTCGTCGCGGGCGTCCTGACCCGACACGCCGCGGCCGCAGCACGGATGAACGACTTCTGCTGGCGACTGTTCGACGGAGACCTCCACGCGGAGTATCCCTGCTGACCGCTGGGCCGGCCGATGACGAGCGCACCGGCCGGCCGAGCGGCCGTCAGGGCAGGCGCCTCACCCGGGTGAGCGTCGTCTGGATCAGCACGACGACCGCGAGGAACAGTCCGTTGGCGAGGTCGGACGCGGACGACCCGTACTGGGACAGGTGCACGCCGATGAGGTTCTGGATCACGGCGAGGAGCAGGACACCGGCGGCGGTGCCGACGATCGAGCCCGCGCCGCCCGTCAGCAGCGTGCCGCCGATGATCACGGCCGCGATGGCGGTGAGCTCGTAGCCGAGGCCGATGTTCGTGACGCCCGACTGCAGGCGGGACGCGTTGAGCATCCCCGCCGCGCCGGCGACCGTCGCCGACAGCACGTAGACGAGCACCTTGGTGCGCGCCACCGGCAGGCCCATGAGCAGCGCCGCGTTCTCGCTGCCGCCGATCGCGAACAGCGCCTGCCCGAACCGCGTCCGCATCAGCAGGATCCCGCCCAGGACGAACAGGATGACCGCCGTGAGGATCGGACGCCAGGTGCCGTCGCCGAGCCAGAGGAAGGGCGAGCCCTTGGGGACCAGGTACGTGTTGGTGCCCTCGGCCGAGATCGCCTGCAGTAGCCCCCGGGCGAACAGCATGCCGGCGAGCGTCACGATGAACGGCGCGAGCCTCGCCCTCGCGATGAGCGTGCCCTGGACCAGCCCGAACAGGACGGCCACGACGAGCGGCAGCAGGACCGCGACGAGGATGCCGCCGTGCCCCGCTCCCCAGGCCGCGAGGACGCCGCCCAGCGCGAACATCGAGCCGACGGAGAGGTCGATGCCGCCCGTCAGGATGACGAAGGTCATGCCCAGCGCGAGGAGCGACGTGTACGCGTTGCCGACGAGGATCGACTGGAAGTTCCCCCAGTCGGCGAACCCGTCGGAGAACAGGCACGCGGCGACGAACACGATCACCAGCGAGACGAGGCCGCCCTGCTGCTGCGCGATCCCCGTGATGCGCTCGAGCCGGGTCTCGCCCGTGACGTCGACGTTCACGCCGGCGTCCGGGACCCGGGGCGTCGTCGGGCCGGCCGAGCCCGTGGGGTTCAGTGTGCTCATCGTCCGCTCCGTCCCCGCGCCGCGTACACGGCGCCGATGATGATGACGGCCTCGACCATCTGGCTGTAGGAGGTCTTGACGTTGTTCTGGATCAGGGTCGCGGTGACGAGCTGCATGAAGACCGCTCCGGCGACCGTGCCGAGCACCCGGATCCGGCCGCCCGTGAGCGGGGTGCCGCCGACGACGACGGCCGTGATCGCGGAGAGCTCCAGGTTGAGCCCGTAGTTCGACGGGTCGGCGTAGCCGCCGTGCCCGACGAACAGCACGCCCGCGATGGCCGCGAACAGGCCGGAGACGACGTAGACGGTCACGAGGACCCGCTTGACGGGCAGCCCGGCGAGCGCGCTCGCGGCCCGGTTGTCGCCGATCGCGGTGAGGCGGCGGCCGAACGCCGTCCGCCGCACCACGAACGCCACGACCAGCACGAGCACGACGGCGAGCCAGACCTCCTGCGGGATGCCGAGCCAGCTGTCGAGCCCCAGCGCGCCGATGGTCTCGTCGGTCACCGCCTTGGCGCTCGCGCCGTTGAGGATGACCGCGAACCCGCGTACGCCGATCATGAGCGCCAGGGTCGCGATGATCGGCTGGACGTTCGCCACCGCGACCATGAGGCCCGCGAGCAGGCCGGAGACGCAGCCCGCGACCAGGGCGACGACGATCGAGAGCCACGCCCCGTACCCCAGGTACAGCGGGATCACGGCCGACGACAGCGCGACCACCGCGCCCACCGACAGGTCGATGCCCTCGGTCGTGATCACGAGAGCCATGCCCAGCGCGACGATCAGCACGGGGACGACCTGGAAGGCCTGGACCCGGAAGTTGTCCAGGGAGAAGAACGACGGCTCGATCGCGGTGTTGACGACGATCAGCACGACGATCGCCGCGTACACCCCGTAGTCCTGCAGCCACGCGACGACGCGGTGGCGGTCGAGCGCGGCCGGCGCCGGCCGGACGGCGACGTCAGTCATGGGTCTCCTCCTCGGTCCGGGCGGGCTCGGGCTCGGCCAGGTCGGGCTCGGGCGGTGCCTCCGCGAGCGTGGTCATGAGCGTGTCCTGGGTGACGTCGCCGCCCGTCAGCTCGCCGACGACGCGGCCGTCCTTCAGCACGACCACGCGGTCGGAGCCCTCGATGAGCTCGTCGAGCTCGGACGAGATGAGCAGCACCCCGAGCCCCTGCTCCGCGAGCTCGTTGATGACGCCCTGCACCTCGGCCTTGGCGCCCACGTCGATGCCGCGCGTGGGCTCGTCCAGCAGGAGCGCCTTCGGGTCGAGACACAGGCAGCGCGCGAGCAGGACCTTCTGCTGGTTCCCGCCCGACAGCTCCGACACCCGCTGGTCGGGGCTCGATGCCTTGATGCGCAGGCGCTTCATGAAGTAGTCGACGATCTCGTCCTGCTTCGCGCGGTCGACCAGGCCGGCGCGCGTGATCCGCGGCAGCGCGGCGAGGACGATGTTCTCCCGCACGGACAGGCTCGGCACGATGCCCTCGAGCTTCCGGTCCTCGGGGAGCATGACGACGCCCGCCCGGATCGAGGCCGCGACCGTCCGGCGGGTGGTCCTCCCGCCGACCTCGACGGTGCCGCCGTCGAGAGGGAGGGCGCCCATGATCGCCTTGGCGGTCTCGCTGCGGCCCGACCCGAGCAGCCCGCCGAGACCGACGACCTCGCCCGGTCGCACGTCCACGGAGACGCCGTCGAGCTGGTGGCGCCGCTGCAGGTCGCGCGCCGAGACCACCGGCGCGCCGCGCACCTCGTGGCCCTCGTCCGCGAACCCGGTGGCGCCGTGCTTGCGGACCTCGCCGATCTCCCGGCCCAGCATGAGCGAGACCAGGGTGATGCGGTCGACGGCGGAGATGTCGTCGACCCGCACGACGGCGCCGTCCCGCATCACCGTGACGCGGTCGCAGACCTGGTACAGCTCGTCGAGCCGGTGGCTCACGTACACGATGCCGATGCCGCCGTCCCGCAGCCGGCGGATCACGCCGAACAGCGTCTCGACCTCGCGGGCCTCGAGCGAGGACGTCGGCTCGTCCATGATGACGACGCGGGCGTCGAGCTGCACCGCCCGCGCGATCGCCACCATCTGCTGCGCGCCCAGCCCGAGCGACCGCAACGGCCGCGACGGGTTCACGTGCACCCCGTACTCGCGCAGGATCTCCCGCGCCTCGCGCTTCATCCGCGTCGAGTCGATCAACCCGTACCGCCGCGGCTCGCGCCCGAGGAACAGGTTCCGAGCGACGCTCATCATCGGGACGAGGTTGACCTCCTGGTAGATCGTGGAGATCCCCGCCTCCTGGGCGGCGAGCGGGCTCGCGAACGCGACCTGCTCCCCGCGGAGGCGGACCTCGCCCTCGTCCGGCTCGTACACCCCGGTCATGACCTTGATCAGCGTCGACTTGCCGGCGCCGTTTTCGCCGATCAGCGCATGCACCTCCCCCGGGCGCACCGCGAAGTCGACGCCGCGGAGCGCGTGCACGCCCGTGAACGACTTCTGCACCCCCGTGACCTCGAGCACGGGAGCGGGGGCGGCGGGACCGCCCGGTGGCGCGGCGGTCGGCTCTGCGGCCACCGGCTGCGCGCCCTGTGGTTGGACCATCGGTGAAGGGCCTTTCTCAGCGGTTCGGGTACGTCGTCGTACTCGAGGGCCGGTGCCACCCGGCCGCACGGTTGCCCGTGCGGCCGGCGGCCCCCTCGGCGTGACCGGGCGTCAGTAGACGTCGCCGTTGTCGAGCGCCTCCTGGGCGTTGTCCTTGGTGAAGTGGTGGTCCGCGATGATGACGTTCGTCGGCGTGCCCGTGTCGCCGTAGAACTCGGTCAGCGCCTGGAAGGCGAGCGGCCCGAACCGGGGGTTGGTCTCGACGTCGGAGAACATGACGCCGGACGCGACGTTCTTGACCGCGTCCTCGGTGCCGTCGATGCCGATCACCTGGATGTCCTTGCCGGGCGTCTTGCCGGCGGCCTTGATGGCCTGGATGGCGCCGAGGGCCATCGTGTCGTTCTCCGCGTAGACCCCCTTGATGTCCGGGTTGGACTGGAGGATCTGCTCCATGACCTTCTGGCCCGTGGCCTGGTCGAAGTTCGCCGTCTGCGACGCGACGACCTTGAGGTTCGGCGACGACGCCGCGACCTCCTTGGTGAAGCCGTCCGTGCGCGCCTGGGCGACGTTGTTCCCCGACGTGCCCTGGAGGATCGCGATGTTGCCGCCGTCGGGCAGGGCCTTGGCCATGTCCTGCGCCGCGATCTTGGCCTGGCCCGCGAAGTCGGAGCCGATGAACCCGATGAAGTCGCTGCACGCCGAGCCGTTGACCGTGCGGTCGATCGTGAGGACCGGGATCTTCTTGGCCTTGGCCTGGGCGAAGGCCGGCGCCAGGCCGTCCGAGTTCTCGGGGGCCACGATGAGGACCTTCGCGCCCTGCGCGATCATGTCCTGGATGTCGGTGTTCTGCTGCTGCACGTTCGCGTTCGCGTTGCGCTGGATCAGCTTGACGCCGAGTCGCTTCGCCTCGTCGGTGATCGACTGGGTCTCGGTCGCGCGGAACGGGTTGCTCGTGGACTCCGACTGCGAGAACCCGACCGTCACGCCCTTGAGGTCCACCTTGTCGGCGCCGTAGGTGGTGTACGTGCAGCTGTCGCCGGACGAGCCGGTCGACTGCACCTGCTGGGCCGCGGCGGTGTTGCCGGCGTCGCCGCCGGTGGGCGAGCTGCCGCCGCCGTCGTCCGCGCTCTTGGAGCACCCGGTGAGCGCGAGGGCGAGGGCCGTGCCGGCGACCACGACGACGGATGCTGTCCGCCGCTTGGAGGTGAGAGCCATCATGTCTCCTTTGATCTCGATGGTTCGCGCGTCTTCGCGCTGGGAGGTGCAACTTCCACATTGAACACCTACCGATCAGAAGCAAGCAATGATCGATCGCCAACGCGTCACGTTCGTGACCAAACCGTGATCGATGATTCGGTCAGCTCGCCTCGTCGAGCGGCGCCACGTGGACCTCGACGCCGAGCTGGCGGAGCTGCGCGAGTAGTCCGGGGTCGGCGTTGCCGTCCGTCACGAGGTGCGTGATCGCGTCGACCGGCACGGTCTGCATCATCGTGTCCACGCCGAGCTTGGTGTGGTCGGCGAGCACGACCACCTCCTGCGCCGCAGCGACGATCGCGCGGTCGATGCTGGCCGACTGCGCGTTGGGGGTCGAGAGCCCGCGCGAGACGGTGAGGCCGTTCCCCGACAGGAACGCCCGCCGCACGCGGATCCCGTGCAGCGACGCCTCCGCGGCGCTGCCCACCAGGGCGAACGTCGAGCCACGGAGGGTCCCGCCGGTCATCACGACCTCCACCCACGTCCGCGCGAGCTCCTCGGCGACGAGCACGGAGTTCGTCACGACGGTGAGGTCCTGGAACCGCCCGAGCGTGCGGGCCAGCTCACGGGTCGTGGTCCCCGCGCCCAGGACGACGGCGTCCCCCTCGGACACGAGATCGGCGGCCACCGCCGCGATCGCCGCCTTCTCGGCGGCCGCTACCTGGCTCTTCTGCTGGTAGGTCTGCTCGTGCGTGAGACCGCCCGGCCAGGCCGCGCCGCCGCGCCGGCGATCGATCACGCCCTCCTGCTCGAGGATCCGCACGTCCCGTCGGATGGTCACCTCGGACGCGTCGACGGCGGACGCGAGCTCCCGCAGGGAGGCGAGCCCGCGGCTCCGCACCTGCTCGACGATCGCCTGCCGACGTTCGAATGCGTGCACGACCCGCTCCCCGTTCCACTCGCCGGCGACGCTCCATCGCCTCGTCGCGACCACCGTACGCGATCCTGATCGATTGTCGATCAGGTGAGCGCGAACGTGACCGAACCGTGCTCGATGTTTGCGCGAGTCGGGGGCGTGGCCGGTCGGGGGCGTGGCCGGTCGGAGTCGTGCGGCCGTCAGACGTAGCGGCGGCGCTGCAGCCAACGCAGCACGAACCAGCCGGCGAGGACGGGCAGCCAGCAGGTCAGCAGCCGGTAGAAGAACGCCGTGGGCACGGCGACCTCGGACGGCACGCCGAACGCGGCGAGCCCGCCGATGAGCGCCGCCTCCACCGCGCCGACGCCGCCGGGGGTCGGCGCCGCGGTCGCGAGGGTCGCTCCCACCATCGTCACGAACGCGGCCGCCACGAACTCGCTCCCGCCGCCGAACGCCAGGAGGCACGCCCACAGTGCCGCGGCCGACGCGAGCGTCACGCCGCACGACCCGACGACCGCGAGCGCGAGCCTCCCCGGCCGGCGCGCGAGCGCGCCGAGCTCGGAGACCACCTCGCGGAGCCGCAGCCGGGCCTGCGCGAGCACCGTGCGACGCAGGCGCGGCACCGACAGCACGACCCCCACGACGGCGAGCAGCAGTGCGATCACGAGGAGCACCAGGGACTTCCCGGGCACGAGGTGCGAGAGGTCGAGCGTCTTGCCCGCGATCACCGCGAGGACCGCGAGGAGGCCCACGTGCGTGACGACCTGCACCACGCTCTGCAGCGCGATGACGCCCGACGCCGCGGCGAACGGCAGCCCGCCCGTCTGCGTCAGGTAGCGCGCGTTGAGGGCCAGCGACCCGACGCTCGCGGGCGTCGACGTGCCGACGAACGAGGTCGCCACCTGCACGGCGACCGTCCGGCCCCGCGGGAGCTGCACCGTCGTGCAGGAGCGCAGGGACAGGGCGGCGGCGACCGGGCCGAGGGCCGCGATCACGAGGGCGAGGACCGCCCACACCGGGTCCGCGGTGCGGACGGCGTCGACGGTGCGGGGAAGCTGCCCGACGAGCGGCAGCGCCACGTACGTGAGGCCGACGAGCAGCACGAGCTGGACGAGCTGGCGGCGGCTGAACCGTGAGAGCTGGTAGGTCTGCACGGCCTGCACGTCGCACTGCCGCTCGACCTCGAGACGCACGTCCTCGATGAGGGCGTCACGCGCGTGCCGCGGGCCACGGGCCTCGCGCGGCACGACGACCGGGCCCAGCCCGCGGGCGCCGTGCACGACGAGGTCGGGCCCGAGCCGCGCGACGGCCGTGCGCACGGCCGTCTCGGCCCCCGCGACGAGCGCCGCCGTGTAGAGCCCCTGGGCGAGGTCGAGGTCGAGCTGCACGTCGGGCGCGGCGATCTGGCCGGAGCGGAAGTCCATGAGCACGAGCCGGCCGTCGTCGCGCACCGCCAGGGCGGCGGGACGCACCGCGCGGTGCGCGACCCGGGCACGGCGCAGGGTGGCGAGGTCGTCCCAGAGCTGGTCGAGGAGGTCCGCCACGTCCGGAGCCGCGGGATCGGCGGCCGCGGGGGCCGGCCGCCTCTTCCGCTCCGTCGCGTCCGGGAACAGCGCCGTCAGCGGCGTCCCGACGGGCTCGGTGGTGCCGAGCATCATCCAGCCGTTCGTCGGCTGGCCGACCAGCATCCGGCCCGGCGTGACCACGCCCGCGCGCTCCGCCGCGAGCGAGACGAGGGCCTCGTGCTCGACGGCGCGGCGCAGCGACGGGAACGGCGCCGCGTCGCCCGGCCGCCGGAGCGTGAGGACGCGGCGCAGCCGGGCGAGCGCGTCGGCTGTGCGGTCGTCGTCGCTGAGCACCTCGAGCCGCAGCCGGTGGGCGGTCCCGGTGCCGCTCCACTCGTCCCGGGCGAGCTCGACCTGCGCGACGAACGGCCCCCGCGCCGGCGGCTCCAGTCGGACCGAGCGGACCTCGAGCCCGCGGCTCGCGAGCTCGTCGAGCACAGCGTCGAGCGGCAGCAGGCACGACGGCGACCGCACGGCCAGCAGCACCACGGCCCCCACGAGGTTGCCGATCGCGAGCTCGACCAGCAGCGACGCGAGCTCCGTGCCACCCGCGATGAGGAGCACCGGGACGTACAGGACGAGGAGCGTCGGGCAGGCCCAGCGCCAGCGCCGCGGGAGCCACGGCCGCGCGACCGTCAGCGCGCCGGCCGCCGCGGCGACGAGGCGCGGGTCGAGGACGATCCCGACGGCCGTGCGGGCCGCGGTCTCGTCGACGACCAGCAGCCCCGCGACCACGCAGATCGCCGCCACCCCGGCGGCGAGGACGGCCGCGAGCGCCGCGCTCCACGCCCCGACCCACCGCCGCCGGACGAGGACCCCGACGAGCAGGACGAGCACCGCGATCCCGGCGATGCCCGCGAAGGTCGCGCGGACGGCGTCGAGCAGGGGCACCGGCATCCGGCCGAGGAGCTCCGACAGGTCGCTGACGGAGAGCTCCCACGTCGTACGCCCCAGCACCCGGACCGCGATCGCCAGCGCGAGCCAGAAGCAGGCGGCGACGATCCGGGTCTGGTCGTGCGTGCGGAACCGCCGGGGCCGCAGGAGCGTACCCTCGACGGCCGGCGCGGGCTCGCGCCGGTCCGGGACCGTCGTGGGGTTCGAGATCGGTGCTCCGCTGCTCAGGCGAACTGCTCGCGGAACAGGTCGGTCAGCGACGGTCCGACGTCACCGACGCGCCAGAGGTCCCACCCGTCCTCGCGGCGCGCGCCGACGGCCGCCGTCGCCGCCGCGTCGGGGTTGCGGTAGCGGCCCCGGCCCGGCAGCTCGATCTGACCCTCGGGGTGGAGCACCGCCTCGAAGCGCTCGCCGCGGCGCGGGCGCGACCACACGAGCGCGGTCGGGGCGCCGAGGTGCTGCGCGAGCATGAACAGGTCGGGGTCGTCGTCCGCGGGGTCCCCGTGCAGCGGGAGCTGCGGCGACGGCACCGGGAGCGGCGACGACACGGGCCCGGAGAGCGTCATCGGGGCGGTCGTGTAGTCGGTCGGGTGCGCCTCGCGCGCGTCGGACAGCGGCACGACGCCCGCCGAGGCGCCGGACGCCGACGGGGGCGGGGCCGCCGCCGGGCCCGGGTCGGCCTGCGGGGCCGCCGCGCCCTGGTGCGTGCCGCTCGCGTCGCCCTCGGCCGCGCGACGACGCTCCGACCTGGACCGGCGGGACGGCAGGACCGACGACGACGCGGCCGTCTGGGGCGTGAACGCGCCGCTCGGGGC
Source organism: Luteimicrobium sp. DT211 (assembly GCF_049844995.1). Lineage (NCBI taxonomy): Bacteria > Bacillati > Actinomycetota > Actinomycetes > Micrococcales > Luteimicrobium > Luteimicrobium sp. DT211. Next base: position 23,860 of record NZ_JBNCMC010000006.1, read on the forward strand.
GGGGTCGGGCGTCCCTCCGGTGCTGGTCGGCGCGGCGGGCGTCGCCGGCGCGGCGGGCGTCGCCGGGGCGGGCGGGATCGAGAGCGAGGCCGACAGCGACGGTGCCGGGCCGCCCGCGGAGGCCGCACCGTTCGCCGGCGCCGGAGCGTCGGCCGCCTCCGCGGGGCGCGCCGACCGGGCCGCAGCCGACGCCGCGCGCACGGCGGACCGCGTCCGGGGCAGGTCGTCCTCGACGGGCGGCCGCGACAGCACGGGCGGCGCGGGCACGGGCGGGGTCGACGCCGAGGCCGACGCCGCGCGGGTGGCCGCGCGCATCGAGACGCGGGTCGGTCCGGCGCCCGTCGACTGCGCGGACTGGTCGTTCGCGGGGCCGGCCGCTCCCGCGGTGGGGGCGAGCTGCTCGGTCGTCGAGAACGAGCGCCGGTTGGGCAGCCCGTACCGGTCGGACAGCGCCGAGCGCTCGGGCAGCGCGGAGACCCGCTCGGGGGCGCTGGTCCGCGCCGCGGGGTCCGGCGTCGGCGACACGGCTGCGGGCGACGCACCCGACGCCGTCGTCCCCGTGACGGAGGTCGGGGAGACGACCGGGCGGCGCAGGGCGGGTCGGATCATGGTCGCGTCGGCGAGGTCGTCGTCGGCGTCGAGCCGCGCCGAGCTGCGGGGCTGCGCCGCCGCGGCCGACCCTGTGGCCGCGCTCCCCGCCGGCGCCCCCTCCGTGGCGCCCTCGGCCGGACGCCGCGCACCGTGCAGGGGCTCGACCTCCACCAGGCGCCGACCGTCGGGCCCCGTGACGACGCCGAGCCGGAGCACGGTCACGGCCCCGTTGGTGACGCGGAGGAAGTCGAGCGCGTCGGTCACCGCGGGGTCGACCTGCGCGCAGAGCAGGAGCAGCCGCGACCCCTCCCGCTGCCCGCGGGTGCGCGCGATCGGCGACTTGCGCCGGAACTCGTCGTACGCCGCCTCGAAGGCGGGCAGTCCCTCCGGGAACCGGGCCGCGACGTCGGACAGCGTGAGCCTGCCCGCGCGCCCGGCGTGGGCCAGCGCGAGCGCGAGGGACGACGCGTCGAGCCGCGCGACCATCTCGATGACGACCGGGTGCCCGGCCGCGTCGAGCGCGAGGAGATGTGGGGCGTCCTCCGGGCGGGCGCCCGGCGCGCGACCGACGACGGGGAAGATCTGCTCGCCCAGCAGCCGGGAGACGTGGTCGTCGACGACGGGCTCGGCGGTCCGGATGAACGCGGTGTCGCCGGGGGCGAGGGGTTGCACGAGGGCGGAGCGGCGCGCGTCGACCTCGAACAACGGCATGAGTCAGCTCCCACTCCCACGTGCGGCGAACGGCCCCCGGATGATGACGGACAGCCTAGTCGCTCGGGATCCCCGTCCGGCTCCGCCGTCGTCCGGACGACGGCGGAGCCGCCGGTTCTCAGTCCTCGTCCGCGAGGAGGCGCTCCACGCGCTGGATCTTGCCGTCGAGCTCGCCCGCGTGACCGGGGCGGATGTCGGCCTTGAGGACGAGCGACACGCGCGGTGCGCCCGCGCCGGCGGCCTCCGTGGCGCGCCGGACGACGTCCATGACCTCGTCCCACTCCCCCTCGATCTCGGTGAACATCGAGGTGGTGCGGTTCGGCAGCCCCGACTCGCGGACGACGCGGACGGCGGCCGCGACCGCCTCGGACACGGAGCCGTCCTCGCCCGCGGTGCCGGTGGGTGAGACGGAGAACGCGACGATCATGCGGCCATCGTGCCACGCCGCCCGCCCGGTCGTGCCGGGCTAGACGGCGTCGAGGCGGCCCCGCACGTCCTCGTCGAGCACGAGCTCCGCGGCGCCGAGGGCCTCGTCGAGCTGCGCGACGCTGCTCGCCCCGACGATCGGGAGCGCGGGCGCCGGGCCGCCGAGCAGCCAAGCCAGCGCGACCTGGTTCGGCGTCGCACCCAGGTCGCGGGCGACGTCGTGGAGCGTCGCGAGCCGGGCGCGCGACGTCGGGTGGTCGTAGCCCTCCCACAGCGGCTTGTCGTCCCGCACGAACGCGCCCTGCAGGAGCGGCGAGTACGCGACCACGGCGAGCCCCGCGCCGTCGTCGTCCGCGACCGAGCGGGCGTAGTCGTAGAGCTCGGGCGAGGCCCAGTTGTGCCGCTCGACGTCCGGCACCGGGTAGAGGTAGCTCGACTGCTGCTGGACCAGCGCGTACGGCGGGACGCCCTGGCGCCGCGCCTCGGCCCGCGCCTCGACGACGCGCCACAGCGCGACGTTCGAGATGCCGGTGAGCCCGACGACGCCGTCGGCCTGCAGCTTGCAGAACGCGCCGACGGTCTCGGCGAGCGGCGTCTCGAGGTCGTCGACGTGCCCGTACAGCACGTCGAGGTGCTCGACGCCGAGGGTCCGCAGGCTCTCGTGCGCGGACGCCTGGATCGTGCCGGCCGCCAGGCCCTCGTAGTTGGTGGGCGGGGTCGGCGAGAGCGGCAGGCGCGGGTCCTTCTTCGCCGCCCCGACCTTGGTGGCCAGGCGCAGCTCGTCGCGCAGGCCACGGCTCGCGAGCCAGCGGCCGAGCAGCTGCTCGCTGAGCCGGCCGTTCGAGTCGCCCCACTGGCCGTAGTTGTTGGCGGTGTCGAGGAAGGTCCCGCCCGCCTCGACGTAGCGGTCGAGGATCGCGAACGAGGTCTCCTCGTCGGTCGTGACGCCGAGGTTCATCGTGCCGAGCACGAGGGCCGAGACGTCGAAGGTGGTGGTGCCGTCGGTGAGGGTGCGGTAGCGCATGCCCCCACGCTAGGGCCAGATCGGTCCGGGTGTACGGTCCATTCCGATGGCTCCCGACCAGACCGATTCTCCGCCCCGTGCTCCGCGCCCGACGACGTCGCTCGCCTGGGAGACCCTGCTCGACCTCTCCCCCGCTCGCCCGGGCGCCGGTGGTGCACGGGACCCGCTCCACCGGCGGCTGGCCGAGGCGCTGCGCGACGCGGTCCGGGAGAGTCGGGTCCCGCCGGGCGCCGCGCTGCCGCCCAGCCGGGAGCTCGCGGCGACGCTCGGCGTGTCCCGGTGGGCCGTGACCGAGGCGTACGGCGAGCTCGTCGCGGAGGGTGTGCTCGAGGCACGGACCGGATCGGGGACACGCGTCGCCGGGGCCCGGGCGCCGGCCGAGCGCGCGGCGCCCTCGGGTCCCGCGGCGTGGTCGCCGCCCCCGCGCCGCCGGTTCGACCTCGCCGCCGGCGTGCCCGACCTCCGGCAGGTGCCCCGGGCCGCCTGGGCGCGGGCGGTCCGCGAGTCCCTCGCGGACGCCCCCGACGTCGCCCTCGGCGCAGCGGACCCGTCGGGCCTCGCGGACCTGCGCGAGCTGCTCGCCGGCCATCTCGCGCGGGCACGACTCGCCCGGGCCGACGCCGGCGACCTCGTCGTCACGCACGGCGCGGCGGACGGGCTCGCGAGGCTCGCCCACGCGCTGCGCGGCGCCGGGCACGTGGCGGTCGCCGTCGAGGACCCGGGCTGGGTCCGGCTGCACGGCGTCCTGCGGGCGGCAGGCCTCGAGCCGGTGCCGGTGCCCGTCGACGACGGCGGCCTGGACGTCGACCTGCTGGCCTCGCTCCGGGTGGGCGGGGCGCCGGTCCGGGCCGTGCTCCTCACCCCCGCGCACCAGTTCCCGACCGGCGTGGCGCTCTCCCCCGCCCGGCGCGAGCACGTCGTCGCGTGGGCCAGGGACGCCGACGGCCTCGTGGTCGAGGACGACTACGACGCCGAGTTCCGCTACGACCGGCGCGCGTTCGCGGCGCTGCAGGGTCTGGCGCCCGACCGCGTCGCGCTCCTCGGTTCGCTGAGCAAGACGGTGTCGCCCGCGCTCGGCCTCGGCTGGCTCGTCGTGCCGCCCGCCTGGCGCGAGCGGCTCTCGCCGGACCCGTCCGCGCCGTCGACGGTCGACCAGCTCGCGTTCGCGCGGCTGCTCGCGTCGGGCGCCTACGACCGCCACCTGCGCGCCGCCCGCCAGCGGTACCGGCGCCGCCGCGCCGCGCTCCTCGGCGCGCTCGACGCCCACCTGCCCGGGCTGCCGGTCTCCGGCCTCGCGGCCGGCATGCACGTCCTGCTCGGGCTGCCTGCCGGGACGAGCGCCGACGACGTCGCAGCGGCCGCCGCCCGGCGCGAGGTCACGGTCGCTCCGGTCGGCCGCTACCGCGCGGCCGGCCGGCCGTCGTCGGGCACGACGCCGGGGCCGGGGCCGGGCCCGGACGCGCTGGTCGTCGGCTACGGCAACCTGGCCGACGCGCGGGTCGACGAGGCGGTCGCCCGCCTCGCCGCGGCCGTCGCGGCGGCCGCGACCGAGGCGCCCTGAGCTCAGAGCCGGTCGGCGAGCAGCTGCGCGAGCGCCTTGCCCTGCACGTCGGCGAGGTCGGACGCCTGCGTGCGGCACGAGAACCCGTCGGCGAGGTAGACCCGTTCGCCGTCGTCGGACCCGCGGGACGGCAGGTCGCGCAGCGCGGGCAGCAGCGCGTTCTCGGCCACGGCGACCGACGTCTCGTAGTGGCCCTTCTCCATGCCCCAGTTGCCGGCGAGCCCGCAGCAGCCCGCGAGTACCTGGATGTCGGCGCCGCCGTCGCGCAGGAGGCGCTCGTCGGCCTGGAAGCCCATGACCGAGTGCTGGTGGCAGTGCGGCTGCACGACGGCGGTCACGTCGGACAGGTCGGGGAGCTTCCACCCCGAGGCGGCGTCCGGCGCCGTGGCGGGGTCGGTCAGCAGCTCGGCGAGCGTCCGCGTCGCGGCGGCGACCGCCTGGGCGCGCGGGTCGTCGGGGAAGAGGTCGAGCAGGTCGGACCGGAGCACCGCGGTGCACGACGGCTCGAGCCCGACGATCGGCAGCCCGTTGACCGCGAAGGGCCCGAGCACCTGCAGCAGGTTCTCGAGCCGCTTGCGGGCGCCGTCGAGCTGGCCCGTGGTGATCCACGTCAGCCCGCAGCAGGCGTCCTGCCCGGGGACCACGACGTCATAACCCGCCGCGTCGAGGACCTTCAGCGCCGCGCGCGGCACGTCGGGCGCGAGCCCGTCGCTGAACGAGTCGGCCCACAGCACGACGCGCGGGCGCTCGGGTGCGTCGGTGCGCGCGCCCCCCGACCGCGCGTCGGGCACCCGGCGCTCGGACGCGACCTCGACGGGGACGCCGTCGGACGCGCCTCCGCGCCGGTACCAGGTGCGGAACGGGACCTCGGCGAACGCCATCATCTTGCGGCGGGGGTCCATCCCGCCGGACCACAGGACCGCCTTGGCGATCGCCCGGTTCGACAGCACCTTGTTGACGAACCGCGGCGCCATGTTGACGACGCGGAGCCAGCGCGGCAGCCAGCCGAGCACGTAGTGGGTGATCGGGCGGACGCGGTTCTTGTACGCGCGGTGCAGCACCTCGGACTTGTACTGCGCCATGTCGACGCCGGCCGGGCAGTCGGACGAGCACGCCTTGCACGACAGGCACAGGTCGAGGGCATCGTGCACCTCGGGCGCGCGCCAGCCGCCGGTCACGAGCGAGCCGTTGACCATCTCCTGGAGCACGCGGGCACGGCCGCGCGTGACGTCCTTCTCGTCCTTCGTCGCGAGGTACGACGGGCACATGAACCCGCCCGACGCCGACGTGTCGGCCCGGCACTTCCCGACGCCGACGCAGCGGTGCACGGCCTGCGTGAAGTCGCCGTGGTCGTGGGAGAAGGCGAACCCGATGGGCTCGCGGTACGCCTTCGGCTTGGCGAGGACCGGCGCGGCCTGGGGGCGGCGGAGGTCGACGTCGAGCGGGTTCGGCCGCACGAGCACGCCCGGGTTCAGCAGGTCGCGCGGGTCGAAGAGCTCCTTGACGCCCTCGAACGCGGCGATCGCGCCCGGCGAGTACATGACGGGAAGCAGCTCGGAGCGGGCGCGCCCGTCGCCGTGCTCGCCCGACAGCGAGCCGCCGTACTTGGCGACGAGCATCGCGGCGTCGGTCATGAACGTGCGCAGCACCGAGCCCGACGTCTCGAGCGGGATGTCGAGGCGCAGGTGGACGCAGCCGTCGCCGAAGTGGCCGTAGGGCAGGCCGTCGACGCCGTACTGCGCCATGAGCGCCTCGAGGTCGCGCAGGTACGCCCCGAGCTGCGCGGGCGGGACGGCCGAGTCCTCCCAGCCGGGCCACGCCTGCTCGCCCGACGGCGTCCGCCCGGCGAGGCCCGCGCCGTCGGCGCGGATCTGCCACATCGCGCTCGCCTCGGGCCCGGCGGGAAGGATGCGGGTCGCCGTCGTGCCGGAGGCCGCGACGATCTCGCGCGCCCGCGCGGCCGCGAGCTCCGCCGTCTCGCCGCCGACCTCGACCATGAGCCAGCCGCCGCCCGGGGGCAGGGCCGGGACGGTGTCGGCGCCCTTGGCCCGCCGGACGACGTCGACGAGCCGCGCGTCGAGGCCCTCGATCGCGAGCGGGTGGTGCTCGAGGAGCGCGGGGACGGCGTCGGCGGCCTCGGCCATGTCCGGGTAGCCGAGCACGACGAGCGTGGGCGCGCCCGCGACGGGCACGAGGTTCACGGTCGCGCCGAGCAGCGTCACGAGCGTGCCCTCGGTCCCGACGAGCATCTTCGCGAGGTCCGAGCCGCGCTCCGGGAGCAGGTGCTCGAGCGAGTAGCCCGAGACCTGGCGCCCGAACCGGCCGAGCTCCGTGCGGATCAGCGCCATGTTCGACCGGACGAGCTCCGTGAGGCCGGGAACGGCGGCGAACGACGCATCGCCCGACCCGGCGGTGAACCGGTGCCCGCGCCCGTCGACGACGTCGAGCTCGACGACGTTGTCCGCCGTCCGGCCGTAGGCGACGGCGTGCGGGCCGCACGCGTTGTTGCCGATCATGCCGCCGAGGGTCGCGCGGTTCTGCGTCGACGGGTCGGGCCCGAAGCGCAGCCCGTGCGGCGCCGCGGCCTTCTGCAGGCTCGACATGACGACGCCGGGCTCGACGCGTGCCGTCCGGGCCTCGGGGTCGACCTCGAGGATCGCGTTGACGTGCCGGCTGAAGTCGATCACGACCCCCGGTCCGACGGAGTTGCCCGCGCAGCTCGTGCCCGCGCCCCGCGACGTCACGGGCACGGCGTGCTCGCGCGCGACCTCGAGGACCGCCTGGGCCTCGTCGACGGAGCGCGGGAACACGACGACGTCGGGCACGACCCGGTAGTTGGACGCGTCCGTCGAGTACTCGGCGCGGCGCAGCGACGAGGTGTCGACCACGAGGTCGCCCGGGCCGTGCAGGTGCTTGGCCTCGCGCGGCACGCCGAGCGCGCGGCGCAGCGCGGTCGCCAGCTCGTCCCGGGCACGGTCGGAGGACAGGGACCGCGTGGCGCTCGAGCTCGGGTCGGTCGGGGACGGGCGCTGGGGCAGGTCGACGGTCACGCGTCGATTCTGACACCCGGGCCGGGCCCGGTTCTCGGCCGCTCAGGATGCGGCGGTGCGCACCCAGCACGTCATGGTCTCGACGGCGCCGTCGCGGGCCGTGCTCGTGACCGTGTCGCGGGCCGCGAAGCCCGCGCGGCGGGCGACCGCCTCGCTCGCGTCGTTGCCCTCGAGCGTGTAGAGCCGGACCTCGGTGTGGCCCGCGCTCAGTGCCCAGTCCGCGAGCGCCCGGGCCGCGCGCGTCGCAAGTCCCTGCCCGCGCCCGCCGGGCAGCAACGCGTAGAACACCTCGGGCACGCCGTCGGGGATGGTCGTGCCGACCGACCCGACCACGTCGTCGTCGGGCCCGACGACCGCGTACCGGTACGCGATCCCGTCCCGCGCCCGGCCGAGCGAGCGGTCCACGCGCCGCCGCGCGTCGTCGTCGGACAGGTCGGGCGGGTAGTACGTCCACCGGGGCACGTCGTCGGTGCGGGAGAGGTCGAGCTCGAGCCGCCAGTCGTCCGTCGTGAGCGCGCGCAGCCGCCCGGGCGGGTCGCCGGGCAGGAGGATCGACGACGGCGGTGCGGTCGCGAAGCGCGGCGCGCCTCCCGCGGTGGTCGTCCTGGGCTCGGTGGCGTCGTCGGGCACGGGACCAGGGTACGGACGCCGGGGCGGGTCCCCGCTCGGGGGGACCCGCCCCGCCGCCGTCAGCGGAGCCGGGAACCGGGGGTCGGCACGGCCCTCGTCACGACGGCGCGCTCGCGCTGCATGAGCGTCATGACGCGCGGGGCGATCTCGTCGTTCCAGCGCTGGCCCTCGTAGACGGCCGCGTACTGCGCGACCCGGGACTCCTCGTCGGGGAACCGGCGGATCCAGACGTAGCCGTCGTCGTGCTCCTCGTCCACGAACGACGCCACCACGTCGACGCCGTGCTCGCGGTTGTACGGGATCACGACCTCGTCCATGTAGTCGGCGAGCTCGTCGCGCCGGCCCGGCACGGCCGTGTAGAAGCGGAGCTCGAACAGGCCGGCCGCGGTCGCCGCGCTCACCGGGCGACCTCCAGCACGAGCTTGCCCTGGGTGCGGCCGGTCTCGCCGAGCAGGTGCGCGGCCGCGACGTCCTCGAGGGCGAACCGCTCCTGCACGACCGCCGCGAGCTCGCCGCCGTCCATGAGGTCCGCCAGACGGGCGAGCGCGGCGCCGTCGGGCTCGACGAGGAGGCTGGCGGCCCGCACGCCGCGCGCCTCCGCCAGCGCAGCGACCGCCGGCGACACGCCGTGGACCGCCACGTAGGTGCCGCCGGGGCGCACGAGGCGGACCGACCGCACGTCGGTGTCCTCGAAGCCGCCGACGAGGTCGAGCACGACGTCGACCTCGTCGACCGCGTCCTCGAACCGCTCGGCCCGGTAGTCGACGACCTGGTCCACGCCGAGCCCCCGGAGGAACTCCGCGCGGGCCGCGCTGGCTGTGCCGATCGTCGTCGCGCCCAGCGCCGCGGCGATCTGGACGGCCAGGTGCCCGACGCCGCCGGCCGCGGCGTGCACGAGGACGCGCTGCCCCGGCTTCACGTCGGCGGTGTCGACGAGGGCCTGCCACGCGGTCAGTCCCCCGAGCGGGACGGCGGCGGCCTCGGCGTGGCCGACGGTGACGGGCTTGCGGACGAACTGGCGGGACGGTGCCGTGACGTACTCGGCATACGCGCCGCCGGCGCGCGGGAACCACGGCATCCCGAAGACCTCGTCCCCCGGCTTCAGGGTGGTCACGCCGAACCCGACGGCGTCCACGACGCCCGACACGTCCCAGCCGGGCGTGAAGGGACCGGCCCCGATCACCGCCGCCATCCCGGAGCCCTCCCGGGTCTTCCAGTCCACGGGGTTCACGCCCGCGGCGGTCACCCGCACCCGCACCTCGGTGGGCAGCGGCTCGGGGACGGGAACCTGCTCGATCGCCAGGACGCTCGTGTCGCCGTGGCCGTGCTGTCGGACGGCGCGCATGGTCGGCCCGCTCATCGGTACTCCTCGTTCGGGGAGCCCGGCCGGTCCGGGCTCGCGACGAGACCGTACGATTCGGGTAGTGGTTACCCGCAAGGGCACTCACTTCCCAGAAGGAACCAAGGAGCCTCGATGCACGCCTGCCCGACCGGCGCCCACAGCACCCACAACGTCTACGAGGCGCACTGCCCCTGCCGGGCCCTGCTCGAGCTGATCGCCAACAAGTGGACGGCGCTGGCCATCGGCGCCCTCGAGGACGGCGCCCTGCGGTTCGGCGAGCTGCGGGCGCGGCTGACCGGCGTCAGCCCCAAGGTGCTCACCCAGACGATGCGGCGGCTCGAGGGCTCCGGGATGGTCACCCGCACCGTGTTCGCGTCCGTGCCCGCCCGCGTGGACTACGAGCTGACCGCCGTCGGGCGCAGCGTCGCCGCGCCCCTGCGGGACCTGCGCGAGTGGGCGGAGCAGCACCTCGACGACGTCGCCGCCGGCCAGCTCGTCTGACCTCCGCGACGTAGCGCTCGTGCCGGCGAGGTCAGAGCACGAGCTCGGGCTCGAGCTGGAGCGCCCGCCACACGCGCTGGCGCCGCGCGGCCCACGTCGTGAGCCCGACGGCGACGACGAGGAACCCGGCGATCACCGCGACGTCCCGCCACACCGTGCCCATGTTGCCGCCGAACAGCAGCTGCCTCAGGCCCTCGACCGAGTAGCTCATCGGCAGGAACCGGTGGAACGTACGGAGCGGCTCGGGGATCGTCTGCCACGGGAACGTGCCGCCCGCGGTGACGAGCTGCGTCAGCATCAGCACGAGCCCCAGGAACTGGCCGGCGGCGCCGAGGTAGACGTTGAGGGTCTGCAGGATCGCGGCGAACGTGATCGCGACGAGCGCGAGGAACAGCCCGGTGAGCAGCACGTGCTCGACGTGCACGCCGACCGCGAGCGCCGTCACCGACAGCATCACCACGACCTGCACGATCGCGAGGAGCGCCGGGGTGAAGAGGCCGCCGAGCGTCGTCCGCAGCGCGCTCCGCCCGACGGCGAGCGCCCGCTTCGACAGCGGCTTGACGATGAGGAACGTGACGTACGCGCCGATCCACGCGGCGAGCGAGAGGAAGAACGGCGCGAGGCCCGCGCCGTAGCTGCCCGCCTTGGACAGCTGCTGCGACACGACCTGGACCGGGTTCGCGATCGTCGAGGCGGTGGCCTCGCGCTGGTCGTCGTCGAGGTTCGGCACCTGGCCGAGGCCCTGGCGCAGCCCGTCGGCGAGCTCCTGGCTGCCGCTGACCAGCGAGCCCGCCCCCGTGTGCAGGGTGTGCGCGCCGTCGGCGAGGTCGCCGGCACCGTCGGCGACCTGCTGGGTGCCCGTCGCGAGGGACTTCGCCCCGTCGGCGAGCGTCCCGGTGCCGGCGGCGAGGGTCGCGGCGCCGGTGTCCAGCTCCTGGGCGCCGTCCGCGAGGCGGCTCGCCCCGTCCGACGCCTGCTGGGCGCCCGTCGCGAGCTTTGAAGCGCCCGTGTGGAGCGTCGTCGCGCCGACCGCGAGGTCGTCCGCGCCCGACGCCGCCGTCGCGATGCCCCGCGTGAGCGCCGGCGTGCTCGTCGCGAGCGTCGAGGCGCCGTCCGCGACCCGCTGCGCGCCCGCCGCCAGGGTGTCCACCTTGCCGACCTGCGTGCCGAGGTCCCCGACGCCGTCGCGGACCGCCTGGCCCGCGTCGTCGAGGCGCGCGAGCGCGGCGTCCGCCTGGGCGCGCGTGAGGACGCCCTGGTCGACGAGGTCGTCGAGCTGGTCCGAGACCGTGGCGCGGGCGTCGTCGAGACCGTCGACCGCCGCGTCGGCTGCGTCCTTGACCTGGTCGGCCGCGTCGGCGAGCTGGGCGTTGCCGTCCGCGACCTGCTGCGCGCCGTCGGCGAGCTCGGAGGTCTGCGTGGGGAGGTCCGCGGTCTTGGAGCGCAGCGTGTCGAGGCCGCCCGCCAGCGTCCCCGCGCCGTCCGCGAGGTCGGACGCCCCCGACGCGACCTGCTTCGCCCCGGACGCGAGGGCCGGCGCCCGCGACGCGAGCTGCGACGCGCCGCCCGACAGGGTGGACGCCCCCGACGCCAGCTGCGTCGCGCCCGCGTGCGCCGAGGCCGCACCGTCGGACACCTGCCGCGCGCCGTCCGCCGCGTCGTCCGCGCCGGTCGCGAGCGTCGCGGCGCCCGAGTCGAGCGATGCCGCCCCCGTGTTGAGCTTCTTCGCGCCGTCCGTCAGCTTGTCCGCTCCGGTGACCGCGTCCGCGAGGTTCGTGTGGATCGACGCGAAGCCCCGCAGGAACGTGTCGGCCGCCTGGGTCCCGACCTTCTGCGCGAGCGTGTCGCGGACCTCGCCGACGATCGTGTCCGCGATGGTCCGCGCGAGGTAGTTGTTCGCGTCGTTCGTGACGAGCACGAGGCTGGCCTGACGTGGGTCCGACGACGCCGGCGACGCCAGGTCCGCCGAGAACGTCGGACCGAGGACGAGCGCCGCGTCGAACCGGCCCGACCGGACGCCGCGCTCGGCGTCGTCCTGCGTGGTGCGGACCCAGTCGAAGCCGCCGCTCTTCGTGAGCTCGTCCGCGACCTCCTCGCCGTAGTTGTGGTGCTCGGTCTTCTGGTCGGTACTCGTGTCGGTGCCGGCCCCGCTCACCTCGACGTCGGTCCCCTCGTCCTGCACGACGATCGCCGCGGGCACCTTGTCCAGGTGGCCGTACGGGTCGAAGTTGGCGAACAGGTAGAGCCCCGCGTACAGCGACGGGATGACCGCGAGCGCCAGCATCGCGAGGCGCGGCAGCGTGCCGGACAGGTTCCGGCGGACCTCGGACCAGCCGAGTCGGAACACGGTCATCGGTCGGCTCCTTCGTCGGGGACGGCGGTCGGGGTTTCGGGCTCGGCTTCCGCGTCCGACGGCGCGGCGTCCGCCTCGCCCTCCGACGGCGCAGCAGGCGCGGGCGCGGCCTGGCCGTCCGACGACGCGGCGTGCGCGGGAGCGGAGGCCGGGCGCGGCAGCACCTCGGTGTCGGCGTCGGGGCGGGCGCCCGGGGTGTCAGCGTCGGGCCTGGGCTCGGCGACCGGCTCAGGCTCCTGGGCCGGCTCGGGCTCAGGCTCGGGCTCAGGGACCGGCTCGGGCTCCGCGGCTGCGAAGACCCGCCGCAGTGCGACGAGCGGCGGCTCCCGCCGCGGGTCGACCGTGACGTCCGGCGGGATCTCCGCACCGAGCAGCCGCGCGGACGCGCGCGAGCACTGGACGATCACCCCGTAGCCGGCGGCCGCGGCGTCGCACGCGACGCCCCACCAGCCGGTGGGCGCTCCGCCGTGCCGGTCGGGCAGCGTGAGAACGAGGAAGTGCACGTCCGGCCGCTCGCACGCGAGCGCCACGAGCATCCGGGTCCGAGTCAGCCCGTCGAGCTGGTCGACGCGGAGGGAGGCGACGTCGTCCAGGCCGTTCGCCGCGGTCCAGGCGGCGACGTCCCGGGGCAGCGTGCGCCGTCGGGCGAGGGCCAGATCCTCGGCGACGTGGGTGCGGACGGGGATGGACTCGACCGGCTCGGACACGCCCGGCACGTCGACGACGGCGGTGACGTCGGCGAGGGTCAGCGGCGGGTCCGTCGGCGGGGCGTCCTCGAGCGTGACCGTGCCCGACGACGGCGCGAGCCGCCCGGTCGCGGCGAGGGCCAGCGCGGTGTGGCCGTGACCGGGCTCGGCGGCGACCAGCACGGCCTCGTACGTGCGCAGCGTGAGGTCGAAGGGCGCGAGCATCGGGTCGCGCCGGCCCTGGACGGCCACGCCGTCGAGAACGATCTGCATGCGTCCACCTCTGAGCGGGAACTGGGTGCCACTTCACCAGCGGTGCGCTGGGCGGGCCACCCGAGCGAATGTTGACCAGCGGTCAACAACAACGGTACTACTGTTGTTGACCAGAGGTCAACGACGAGGAGGCCACCCGGATGCCCGACCAGCGAGAAGCGCCCCGCCGCCGCGCGGCCGACGACCGGCGCGACGAGCTCCTGCAGGCGGCCCACGCCCTCGCCCGCACGGCCGGCCTCGACGCCGTCACGCCCGCCGACGTCGGCGCGGCCGCGGGCGCGTCGAAGGCGCTGGTCTTCCACTACTTCGGCTCGACCGTGGAGCTGCGTCGCGCGGTCGCCGCGATCGCCGTCGACGCGCTCGACGACGCGCTCACCGTCCCGGATGACACGTCGGGCGGCGGCGACCGCGCGCGCCGCGCCGCCGTCGTCCACACGCTGCTCGACGCCGTGCTCGCCGAGCGCCAGGTCTGGACCGACATCTGGTCGGGGGCGCTGCGCGACGACGACGGCACGGCGGCACGGCTCGACGAGGTCCGCGCCCGTCTGTTCGCACGGTTCACCCGCACCGCGACGAGCGCGAGCGCCTCCCCCGACGACGACACCGCGCAGAGCCGGCTCGACCTCCTCGCCGCCGGCTGGGTCGGTTTCGTCGAGGCCGTGATCGCACGCTGGCTCGCGACCGGTCGGCGCGACCGCGAGACGGTCGAGGCCGTGATCGTCGACTCCCTGGACGGTCTTCTCCCACCGGACCGCCGACGCTGAACGGAACTCGCCGCGAGGCGTCCGGCTGAGTCGGCAGGACGCGGGGGGGCGAGGCTGACGGCGAAGGGCGGGGCGGGAGGGGTGCGGCTCATCCGAGCCAGACGCCGAGTCGACACCCCGCGCGCGACGGGGTACCACTGAGGGGTGCGCATCGCCATCACCGGGGCCAGCGGGAACGTCGGGACCGCGGTGCTCCGCGCCCTCGTCGAGGAGCCCGTCGTCACGTCGATCGTCGGCATCGCGAGCCGCGTGCCCCGGGCGGACGGGTCGAGCACGGTGGCGTTCCCGCACGACCACGCCGACTGGGTCCGCGTCGACCTCGGTGACGACTCCGACGCGAGCCGCGACCGGCTGCGCTCCGCGCTGAACGGGGCGGACGTCGTCGTGCACCTCGCGTGGGCCACCGCGCCCAGCCACGACGCCGACCGCCTCGACGCGGTCAACGTCGACGGCACGAGGCGGGTCCTCGACGCGGCCGCCGCGGGGGGCGCCCAGCACGTCGTCGTCGCGTCGTCGGCGGGCGTGTACGCGCCCGCGCCCGACCCGCTCCCCCGCGACGAGGAGTGGGCGCGGACCGGCATCCGCGGGTCGTTGCACAGCATCCAGAAGCTCGCGGTCGAGCGCGAGCTCGACCGGTTCGAGCGCGCGCACCCCGCGGTCACAGTCACGCGCGTCCGGACCCCGCTCGTGCTCCATCCCGACGCGGCCACCGAGCTCGGCCACCTCTACCTCGGCCGCCTGGTGCCCCCGCGCCTGCTACGGCGCGACCACCCGCCGGTGCTGCCCTGGGTCCAGGGGATGCGGCTCCAGGCCGTGCACGCGGACGACGTCGCCGCCGGCTACCGCACGATCATCGCCGGCCGCCACCCGGGTGCGTTCAACCTCGCCGCGCCGCAGGTGCTCGACGGGAGGGCCGTCGCGGAGGCGACGGGCACACCGTCCGTCCGCGAGGTGTCGCCTCGGGCCGCGCGCGCCGCGCTGGCCCTGGCGTGGCGTGCGCACGCGACGCCGCTCTCGCCCGACTGGCTCGACCTCGCGCTCGGCATCCCCGTGCTCGACGCCGGTCGGGCCGCGTCCGCCCTGCGATGGACGCCGCGCTACGGGACCGCGGAGACGCTCCGCGAGGTGAGCACCGCCGTCGGACGGGGGCGAGGATTCCCCAGCCCGCCGCTCGTCGGCCGCAAGGTCTGACGAACGGACCACCGCCCGGGCCCGACGAACAGACCCGGGCGGCCGCCGTCCCTCAGCTCTCGAGGCGTGCGTCCAGCGTGATCTCCGTGCCGGTGAGAGCCTTCGACACCGGGCAGGTGGCCTTCGCCGCCTTCGCCGCCTCCAGGAAGCCGGCCTCGTCCAGACCGGCGACCTCGCCGACGACGTGCAGGGTGATCCCGGGGATCCGGAACCCGCCCGCGGGGTCGGGCCCCAGCGACACCTCGGCCGTGACCTCGAGCGACTGCGGCGTTCCGCCCGCCTCGGCGAGGAGCGCGGACAGCTGCATCGCGTAGCAGGCCGAGTGCGCTGCCGCGATCAGCTCCTCCGGGCTCGTGACGCCGCCGGCGTCGTCGGCGGAGCGCGCCGGGAACGACACGTCGAACGTGGCCAGGCGCGAGCTGCTGAGCTCGACCTGCCCGCTGCCGTCCTCCAGTCCGCCGTTCCATGCGGTGCGCGCGGTGCGTGTGGGCATGCTGCCTCCCTCTCACGGGTCGTCGCCGGTACCGCACCCGGGGCCGCGGCGCGGCCCCGGGCGAGCAGGTCAGCTCCGGGGGCGGTACACGATCGACGACGTCTCGTCGTTCATCGTGTCACCGACGTACGCGGTGTCGCCCTGGTACGTCCGGCTGGTGCCGCCGTAGCTCGAGTCCTTGTAGAGCGTCGTGGCGCAGTTGTTGTAGCTCGTGATCGAGCTGATGTTGTCGTTGTAGCCGTAGTCGCGCGTGTGCGGGAACCCGTACGTGGTCGCGTAGCAGCCCGAGCCGGTGACCCCGTAGAACACCTTCCCGTAACCCTTCCAGTCGCGGTCCTTCCACACGGCGCCCAGCGTCACGTCGGACGAGGCCGCCGCCACCGCGGACCGCGTAGCGGTCAGCGAGGTGTCGCTGTCGAGGCTCGGCCCGGCGAGGGCCGCCTTGCGGTTGGCGAGCACCACGGCGTTCCCGTGCTCCACGGCCCGGTTGAACGCGGCGTGGTCTCCGGCGTCCACGGCCGGGTCCGTGATCGGCACCCCGGTGATCGACTCGAGCGCCTCGCTGATCGTGTCGAAGCACCGTTCGGCGCCGGTCTCCGCCGCGACCGTGCACATCTTGCCCGTCTGCGCGGTGGGCGCCGAGCCGCTCGCCGCGCCCGTCGTCGCGAGCGCGACCGCCGCGAAAGCGATGCCTGCCACCATTGCTCGTACCGTTCGTCGTCCCGCCATCGGGCGCCTCCCTGCGTTGTCGTCGGACCATTCCGCGTCGCTGCTGTATCGATCGGTGGTGCGCGATCACCATAGCGGCCCAGCAGAACGCGCCCGCAAGTCGACCCTCAGCCTGTGGACGAACGTCGTCTGCCCGTCACTCCGCGTCCACCCAGACCGGCCCGGGGTCGTCCGCCGCTGCGGGGAGCGTCACCGGACCGCGCCCGTCGACGAGGACCGGCACCGCGGCGCCCGGTCGCGACCCGTCCGGCAGCGCCACGACGGTCGTCGACGGCACCATGTCCGCGGTGCAGATCTTGCCCGCGTAGCGGCGCTCGTCGGTCACGACGGCGACCGCCCCGTCGGCCGTCCGCGTCGTCGGCGACATCGCCACGGGCGGGCACGAGCTCGAGCCCCAGAGGACGACGTACAGCAGGCCGTCGTCCGGCGTCCAGCCGACCCCCGCGGAACCGACGACGTCGGGCTCACCGAAGGAGGCGGGCACGCCGCGCCAGTGCGCGCCGGCGGCGAGGCTGTGCGTCGGGGTGGGGACCTCCAGCGACGCGGACGGCACGGGCGCGCTCGGCGGCGCCGACGGCGTCGGGGACGACGAGCACGCCGCCAGAGCGCCGAGGACTGCCACGCCGAGCGAGCCGACGAGCACACCCGACCGACGTGACCGCATGCCCTCACCGTAGGCGGCGGCACGGCGGCGCGCCCGTCTCGCGACCCGCGACACCTCACGGCGCGGACGTCATCCACACGGGGTGATGCCCGGCGTCGTGCCGACCGTCACGCTCGTACTGTCGGCCGCCGCGCACCGGCGACCGCCGAGGACTCCGAGGAGGCCACGTGGTCGGGAGCACCGCACAGCTCGTGGCCGTCCTGGCCACGGTGAATCCCGTGCCGTGGGCACGCTCGCAGATGGCGTTCACGCTCGCCTTCCACATCATCCTCGTGCCCCTCGGCGTCTCCTGGGCCTTCATGACGCTGATCGCCAACTACCGAGCCATCAAGCACGGGGACGCCGACGCCCTGCTGCTCGCCCATCGCTGGTCGAGGTACATGGCCGTGACGTTCGCCGTCGGCGCCGTGACGGGGACGGTGCTGAGCTTCGAGTTCGGGCTGCTCTGGCCGAAGTTCATGGGTCGGTGGGGCGAGGCGTTCGGGGTGCCGTTCGGGTTCGAGGGGCTGTTCTTCTTCCTCGAGGCGATCTTCGTCGCCGTCTACATCTTCGGGTGGCGCCGGATGTCGCCGTGGGCGCACTTCTGGACGGGCGTGCCGATCGTGCTGGCCGGCATCCTCGGCGCGGTGTCCGTCGTCGCCGCGAACTCCTGGATGAACGCCCCGTCCGGCTTCACGCTCGACTCGTCGGGGAAGGTCGTCGCCGTGGACCCCGTCGAGGTGATCTTCAACAAGGCGATGCCGCTTGAGGCGGCCCACATGCTGGTCGCGGCGTACCTCGTCGGCGGCTTTCTCGTGGCCTCCGTCTACGCCGCGGCGATGCTGCGAGGCCGGCGTGATCGGTACCACCGGCTCGGGTTCGTCATCGCCTTCACGGTCGCGGCCGTCGCGACACCGGTCCAGATGGGAGTCGGCGACACGCTCGCGCGGTGGGTCTACAGCGAGCAGCCCGTGAAGTTCGCGGCCATCGAGCTCGTTCCCGAGACCGCGAGCGACGTCCCGGAGACCCTCCTCGGACATCTGGACGCCGACGGGTCCGTCACCGGCGGCATACCCGTGCCGGGCCTGGCCTCCTGGCTGTCGGACCCCGGCACCGGCCGGTCGACCGTGATCCAGGGTCTCGACACGGTCCAGGCCGCGGACCGACCGACGGTGTCCGAGGTCAACATCGTCCACCTGGGCTGGGACGTCATGGTCGGGCTGGGCACCCTGCTGTTCCTGCTGTCCCTCTGGTACGCGGCAAGCTGGCTGTTCCGACGGCGGATGCCGACCAACCGGGTCTTCCTGACGCTCGCCGCCGCCTCCGGGGTTCTCTCCGTCGTCACGATGGAGGCCGGCTGGGTGGTGACGGAGGTCGGCCGCCAGCCGTGGATCGTCTACGGCCAGATGAAGGTCGTCGACGCCGCGACCGCGAACACCGGGGTCTGGATCACGTTCGTCGCCGTGACGGTCGTGTACCTGGCCCTCGGCGTGACCGCGATCATGGTGCTGCGCGGCATGAGTCGGCGGTTCCGCAGGACGGGCACGATCCACGGGACGGACGGCCCCTACGCACCGGCTCCCGAGGTCCGGCGCCTCGAGGACGACGAGGCCGTCCGATGAGCACCACGGTCGCCGTCGCCCTGCTGGCCGGCCTGGTCGCCTATGCGGTCTTCGGCGGGGCCGACTTCGGTGCCGGGTTCTGGGACCTCACGGCCGGCGGCCCGGAACGGGGACGACGGCCTCGGGAGCTGATCGAGCACTCGATCGGGCCGGTGTGGGAGGCCAACCACGTCTGGCTGATCTTCGTGTTCGTCGTGACGTGGACGGGGTTCTCCGAGGCGTACGCGTCGATCATGCTGACCCTGTTCGTCCCGCTCACCATCGCCGCGCTGGGCATCGTCCTCCGGGGCGCGGGCTTCGCGTTCCGCAAGTCCGTCGTCACGCTCCGCGTCCGCCGCGTCTTCGGTGCTGGGTTCGCGGCGTCGTCGGTCCTCGTGCCCTTCTGCATGGGCGCGGTGGCCGGGGCCATCGCCTCGGGACGGGTCCCGGCGGGGGGCAGGGCGGGCGACCCGGTCTCGAGCTGGGTCAACCCCACGTCGATCACCGTCGGGCTCCTCGCGGTCGCGGCGATCGCCTACCTGTCCGCCGTCTACCTGGTCTGGGAGGCGCGCGGCGACGACGACCGCGAGCTCGAGGCGTACTTCCGCCGGCGTGCCGTCGTCGCGGCGGTCGTCGTCGCGGTCGTGGGTGCCGTCGGGATGGTCGTGCTGCACGCCGACGCGCGGTACGTCTTCGACGGCATGACGGGCCGGGCGCTGCCGGTGGTCGTCCTCGGCGTCCTCTGCGGCTTCGGCGCCCTGATCCTGCTCGTCCGCGACGCCGCCCGGGGCGCACGAGCCCTGGCGATGCTGGCGGTCGCCTCCCTGGTCGTCGCGTGGGGCGTCGCCCAGTGGCCGTACCTGCTGCCCGAGAGCCTCACGGTGACGGCCGCCGCGGCGCCCTCGGGCACGCTGACGGTCCTCCTCGTCAACGTGGTCCTGGCGGTGGTGGTCGTCCTGCCCGGGTTCGTCCTGCTCTACGTGCTCGCCCAGCGGCACGTACTCCCCGACGAGGGTGTGCCCGAGGCCTCGGACGGGACCGGGGACCGGACGGCGGGCTGATCCGGCGCAGCCCGGCATCGTCTCGTTGGGGTGATGCCGCGAGCACCGCTCCGGTTCGAAGGTGGAAGGGCGACACCACGGCGGCCCGCCGCGGAACCGTGCACCACCGAGTGTGAAGGAGCGGGACGTGAGCGCCACGAGGTCTCCCTTTCCCCCGATCGCCGACTACGGGTTCTTGTCGGACTGCCATACCGGGGCACTGGTCGCGCCCGACGGGTCGGTGGACTGGCTGTGCCTCCCGGCCTTCGACTCGCCGGGAGTGTTCGGGAACGTCCTCGATCGTGGCGCCGGGTCGTTCCGGTTCGGCCCGAACGGCATCAACGTCCCGACCGCCCGCACCTACGTCCCCGGCACGAACGTCCTGATGACCACGTGGCACGTCCCGGGCGGGTGGCTCGTGGTCCACGACGCCCTGGTGATCGGGCCCCGGCAGGGCCCTGACGTCGTGACACCGCACACCAGGCCACCGGCCGACGAGGACGCCCGCCATCTCCTCGTCCGGACGGTGGAGTGCCTCGAGGGATCCGCCGAGATCGAGCTCGTCTGCGAGCCCGCGTTCGACTATGGGCGGGTCGCAGCGACCTGGAGCCTGGACGACGGTGGCCACCACGCCGACGCGGCCGGCGCCTCGGGGACGGAGTTCCGGCTCACCACCGACATGCTGATCGGCATCGAGGGAGGCACCGCGCGGGCGCGCCACGTGCTCGCCAAGGGCGACCGGGCGTTCTGCGCGATGTCCTGGGCCGCGGGGCTGGCCGGGCCGTCGGACGTCGCCGAGGCCTCGGCGCACGTCGAGGAGACCGTCCGCTTCTGGCGCAGCTGGCTCGCCCGCGCACGGATCCCCGACCACCGGCTGCGGCACCCCATCGAGCGCTCCGCGCTCACCATCAAGGGCCTGACCTATATGCCCACGGGGGCGACGGTGGCCGCGCTCACGACGTCGTTGCCGGAGGCGCCGGGCGGCGAGCGGAACTGGGACTACCGCTACACGTGGATGCGCGACACGACGTTCACGCTGCAGGCCCTGCACTACCTGAACCTCGACTGGGAGGCCGACGAGTTCATGCAGTTCGTGGCGGACCTCGAGCCGAACGCCGATGGCGGGCTCCAGATCATGTACGGCATCGATGGTCGGCGCGACCTCAGCGAGTCGACGCGTGACGAGCTGTCCGGCTACGAGGGCGCGAGTCCCGTCCGGCTCGGCAACGGGGCGTTCGACCAGCACCAGAACGACGTGTACGGGGCGGTCCTGGACTCGGTGCTGCTGCACACGCGTCGCAGCGAGCACCTCCCGCGCCGGCTGTGGCCGCTGGTGGAGTCGCAGGCGGCAGGGGCCGTCGCCGCGTGGCGCGAGCCCGACCAGGGCATCTGGGAGGCGCGCGGCAAGCCGCAGCACTACGTCTCGTCGAAGCTGATGGGATGGGTGGCGCTCGACCGGGCGGCGAAGCTGGCGGCGATCCGCGACGACGCGAAGCTCGAGAAGGAGTGGTCGGCCGTCGCGGACGAGATCAAGGCGGACATCCTCGCCCACGGGGTCAGCGACCGCGGCGTGCTGCGCCAGCACTACGACACCGACGCCCTCGACGCGTCCACGCTCCTCGCGCCCCTGTTCGGGTTCCTGCCGGGCACGGACGAGCGGATCCGCAACACGGTGAAGGCGATCTCCGAGGAGCTCACGGAGAACGGCTTCGTCCTCCGGTACCGCACGGACGAGACCGACGACGGGCTCTCGGGCAAGGAGGGCACCTTCCTGATCTGCTCGTTCTGGCTGGTCTCGGCCCTCGCAGCAACCGGGGACATGGACCAGGCCACGGGCCTGATGGAGCGCCTGCTGCGGATCGCGTCGCCGCTGGGCCTCTACGCCGAGGAGTTCGAGGTCGAGCGCGCGCGGCACCTGGGGAACTTCCCGCAGGCGTTCTCGCACCTCGCGATGATCCAGGCGGCAGGACGGATCATCCTGTCCGACCTGCGGGCGGAGCTGTCGCTGTGACGGCCGCGCCGGGAGCACACGACCCAGGAGGAGCCACGCCATGAGCGACCACTACGACGTCGTGATCGTCGGCTCGGGCGCGGGCGGCGGCACGCTCGCGCACCGGCTCGCCCCGTCGGGCAAGCGCGTGCTGGTCCTGGAGCGCGGTGACTGGCTCCCCCGCGAGATCGAGAACTGGGACCCGGAGGCCGTCTTCGTCGACAACCGCTACGTGTCGCCGGACCGCTGGTACGACGCGAGCGGGCGGGCGTTCCAACCCCAGGTCCACTACGTCGTCGGTGGCGCAACGAAGTTCTACGGGGCCGCCCTGTACCGGCTCCGTGAGCGCGACTTCGGAGAGCTCCGGCACCACGGCGGGATCTCACCCGCGTGGCCGATCGACTACGGCGACCTCGAGCCGTACTACACCCAGGCCGAGGAGCTCTACCAGGTCCACGGCGCGCGGGGCGAGGACCCGACCGAGCCCCCGGCGTCGGCGCCCTACCCGTGGCCGCCGGTGTCGCACGAGCCGCGGATCCAGCGGCTGTTCGACGACCTCACCGAGGTGGGGCTCCACCCGTTCCACGCACCCTCGGGCATCATGCTCGACGAGGCCCGGCCCGCGTTCAGCACGTGCATCCGCTGCGCGACGTGCGACGGCTTCCCGTGCCTGGTCCACGCGAAGTCGGACGCCGACGTGATCGCCGTCCGACCGGCGCTGCGGCACGACAACGTCACCCTCGTCCGCAACGCGTTCGTGCGCCGTCTCGAGACCGACGCGTCGGGCCGGACGGTGACGACCGTCGTCGCGGAGGTCGACGGCGTCGAGGAGCGGTTCACCGGCGACGTCGTCGTGGTCTCCGCCGGGGCCGTGAACTCCGCGCGCCTGCTCCTGGCGAGCGCCGACGACCGGCATCCCCACGGGCTGGCGAACGGCTCGGACCAGGTCGGGCGGAACTACGTGTTCCACAACAGCCGGGCGTTCCTGGCCGTCTCGAAGGAGCCCAACGACACCCGCTTCCAGAAGACCCTCGGGCTGAACGACTACTACTTCGGGGACGCCGACTTCGCGTTCCCGATGGGCAACGTCCAGATGGTCGGGAAGTCGTCGGCACCCATGTACCGCGGGGAGAAGCCGATCGAGACCAAGCTGGCGCCGACGTTCACGCTGCGCGAGGTCGCCGCCCACGCCATCGACTTCTGGCTGTCGGTCGAGGACCTCCCGCACCCCGACAACCGCGTCACCCTCGACCACGACGGGAGCGTCGTGCTCAGCTACACGCCGAACAACCAGGAGCCGATGGAGCAGCTGTACCACCGGGTGAAGAAGCACCTCAGCCATCTGGGCATGCACCCGCACCACCTGATCCCCCGTGACGTCTACATGAAGAACGACGTCCCGGTCGCGGGGTGCGCGCACCAGGCCGGCACCGTGCGCTTCGGCACCGACCCGGCGACCTCGGTGCTCGACGCGGACTGCAGGGCGCACGAGCTCGACAACCTGTACGTCGTCGACACGAGCTTCTTCCCGAGCATCGGCGCGGTCAACCCGGCGCTCACGGCCATCGCCAACGCGCTGCGGGTGGGCGACCACCTGCTCGCGCGGCTCGGCTGAGCTAGGCGAGGCCCAGCTCGACGATGCGCTCCACCGCTTCCCTGCGCGACGACGCACCGAGCTTGCGGTAGACCGACGACGCGTGCGTCTTGACCGTGTGGCGGGAGATGAAGAGCTGCTCACCGATCTCGGGGTAGGTCAGGTAGGTCGACAGCAGGGGCACGAGCCGGAGCTCGGCCGCGGTCAGGGAGGAGGCCCCGACGGGCCGGGCTGCCGTGATCTGCCCGACCCGTTCGTCGAGCTGCCGGGCGGCGGTCACCAGCGTCCCGAGGGCCGGCCGCTGGTGGAGGATGCCCCTGGCCTGCTCGAGGACCGCGCTCGCCCCGGCCGGGTCCACGAGGGCGAGGTAGACGCGCGCCAGCTCGAGGAGCACCTGCACGGAGACGACCGGCAACGCGTAGGTGAGCAGCGGGCGGAGCTGCGCGGCCCGCTGGGCGTGCTCGCGGGCCTCGTCCATGTCCCCGCGGCGCGCGGCCGCCCGTGCGGCGCACGCGAAGGGCAGCGCGCTGGTCCAGTAGGCCTGCAGCGGACCACGACGGACGACCTCGAGCGACCGTTTGGCGAGGGCCTCGGCAGCGGTCCAGTCGTCCTGCCCGACCGCGACCTCGAACTGCTCGGCCAGTGCGAGCGCCGCCCACGGAACCGCCGGGACGCTGACCGCCACGTCGTAGGCGTGCACGAAGGCCGCATCCGCCGCGGCCAGGTCGCCGTCGAGCAGGTCGGCGAGCCCTTCGGTCTGGATCATCTCGGCGCGGTAGGGACTGGCCGGGGGCAGGTGGTGCAGGGCGTCCGCCGCGTCGCGGCGCATCGAGGCGGGACCGCCCGAGCCCAGGCTGGCCCGCAGGTAGGCGAGCGCTCCCTCGATGGTGCCGTCCGGCGACGGGGCGGCCGGGGGTGCCAGGCTCTCGGCGACGGCAGCCCACCGCTCGGCGTCGCCCGGCCGACCGACGAGCGCGAACACCAGGGCCCCGTGCGCGACGAGGGCCGGGGTGTGCGTCTCCGGCGAGAGGCTCCCGAGCTGCCCGAGCCAGCGGAGGACGAGGTCGATCCGGCCGCGCGCCCAGGCGGGCTGCATGGCCTCGAGGACCAGGCGGCCGAACCACTCGGCGTCCATCGCCTGGTAGGCGTGGTCGACGGCGCGCTCCGGTTCACCGTGGGACTCGAGCCACTGCGCGGCGCGGCGGTGGAGCACGGGGACGAGCTCGGGCGAGACCGACACGAGCTCGGTGCTCAGGGCCTGCCGCACGAGGGGGTGACACCGCGCCCAGCCTTCACCGTCGTCTTCGCCGGCCGCGGGCAGCATGACGTTGCGGCCGAGCAGGGTCTCGATCGTGCGTGCCGACCCGGTGCCCCCCACGACGGAGTCGGCCAGCGGCCCGTTCACCCGGTCCACGATCGACGTCCGGTCCAGGAACCGACGCTCCGCGTCGGAGAGCGCGTCGAGCACCTCCGAGCGCAGGTAGTCGCCCATGAGCCGGGTCGTCCCGGTGAACGGTCGACGCGCCGTGACCTCGCCGGACCGGACGGCGAGCGCGCCCAGGGAGAGCGCCGCCGGCCATCCTTCGGCATCCCGGACCAGCTCAGCGGCCCGGCGCTCGCTCAGGTGGAGCGCCGGGTCTGCCAGGAGGCGCTGCGCCTCTGCGGCGGACAAGGACAGCTCGGCAGTTCCGATCTCCACGAGCCGGTGGGCGAGCCGCATCCGGGCCACCGGGAGCGGCAAACGGTGCCGGGAAGCCAGCGCGATCCGCCATCCGGCCGGCGCGGCGTCGGCAAAGGCGACGACCGAGCGTAGGCACTCGCCGGAGACGGTCTCGACACGGTCCAGGACGATGGTCCCGGCGCCGCGGGCACCGAGCGCCCGCGCGAGCCGATCCACGACGCGGATGACGTCTCCGGGGGCGGGCGTGCCCGACCGAAGCGCAGGATCGGGGCACCCCAGGAGCGCGGCGACGGTGCGCCAGAGCGTCCGGGGGTCGTCGTCGATCTGGTCGCACGCGACCCAGGCGACGGGAAGGCCTCGACGTTTCACCCAGGCCGACAGCAGTGCGGACTTGCCATACCCCGGTGGCGCCACGACCGTGACGACCGGCTCGACGGAGCCGACCAGGATCGCGAGCGCGGAGGCCCTGTGGTCGGGGCCGGCTGGCCGCCCCGGACGGCGCGCCACCCGCTTCGGCGCACCCGTGGCGCCGCGGTCGGTCGGCCCTGGGCCGACGCCGGGCGGGGATACCACGGAGTCCCCCTCCACCCGTCGGACGCTACCGCCGACCGGCAGGTGCGCCCAGCCCTGAGCGGGGTGAAAGGCCCGCTCGGGGGCGTGACGACACCGATCAGGCCGGCAGCCAGGGTGTGCGCCAGCCGCCCCACCCGGCCGTCAGCCCGTTCGCAGCCTCGGGCCCCCAGGTGCCCGGGGCGTAGGGGTGCACGGGTGTCTCGGCGTCGAGCAGAGGCTGCATGACGCGCCAGGTCTCGTCGATCCCGTCCTGACGGGCGAACCGCGTGCTGTCCCCCGTCATGGCGGCCAGCAGGAGGACCTCGTACGGCGTCGCACCCTCGCCGCCCTCGTCGGCGAACTCCATGTCGAGCTCGATCGGCCCGATCCGTCCGAGGTCGGCGCGCCGGGCGTCGACCCGGAAGCGGATCCCGGTCGACGGGTCGAGCTTGATGACGAGCTGGTTCGGCTCGGGGTCGTGCCCCTTCGGCCAGAACCCCATGCGTGGCGGGCGCTTGAAGACCAGCCGGAGCTCGGTCTGCGTGACCGGGAGCCGCTTGCCCGCCCGGATGAAGAACGGGACACCTGCCCACCGCCAGTTCTCGATGTCGAGCCGCAGCGCCGTGAACGTCTCGGTGGTCGACCCGGGCGCGACACCTCGGACGTCGCGGTAGCCGTCGTACTGGCCACGGACGTAGTGGCGCGGGTCCGCCTCGACGACGGATCGGAACAGCGCGACCTGCGACTCCTTGACGGTGTGCATGTCACCGCGCGCGGGCGGCTCCATCGCGGCGGCGGCAACGACCTGCATCAGATGGTTGACCACCACGTCGCGGAGCGCCCCGACCGGGTCGTAGAAGCTGCCGCGGTCGTCGACCCCGAAGCTCTCGGCCATCGTGATCTGCACGCAGTCGAGAAAGTTCCGGCTCCAGATCGGCTCGAGGATCGCGTTGGCGAAGCGCAGGTGCAGGATCTCCGCGAGGCCCATCTTCCCGAGGTAGTGGTCGATCCGGAACAGCTGCTCCTCACGGACGTGCTCGTGCAGCTCGTCCGCGAGCGCCCGAGCCGACTGCTGGTCGTGGCCGAAGGGCTTCTCGATGACGAACCTCGCGCCGTCGCCCAGCCCCGCCTCCGCGATGCCGCTGACCACCTTGCCGAACAGGAACGGCGGGATCTCGAGGTAGAAGCACGGCGTCGAGGCGCCCCGGATCGCTTCACCGACGCGTCCGTACGTCGCAGGGTCGGTGAAGTCGCCGCTCACGTACGAGAGCCTCGCGACGAAGCGCCCGAAGACCTCCTCGTCGAGCTGCTCCCCGGTCGCCACGATCGAGTCGCGTGCCCGCCGGGCGAGCTGCTCCACCGTCCAGTCGTCCACGGCGACCCCGACGACAGGACAGTCGAGGAGACCCCGGGCCTCCAGCCGGTACAGAGAGCGGAACGTCATCACGCGCGCCAGGTCGCCCGTGATCCCGAAGATCACCAGGACGTCTGCCGTCGGTGGCGCGTCGTCGTTCGTGGTTGTCATGCCGGCCTCCTGTGGGTCCGCCTCCCACGATGCCGAACGGACCGCTCCGCGGTATCGCCCGGGCAGGGTGATTCCCCGGCCGTCACTCCGGGCTTCGCGTCGTCCTCGACGTCGGCGGCGTGCCATCGGTGGCGCAGGCAGGACTCGGAGATGCCGCGACGTTCCTTCGCGATCTGCTTGATCGGAGCCTCGCCGCGGCGTGCGACGGCCACGACGTCGTCGCGGAAATCCTGGGGATGGAGTCCGGCCGCGGTGAGCATCCTCCCAGCAGCGCCTGACGGCACCGCACGTCAGGTGTCACCTGTTCCTACCTCGTCCCGGAGAGTCAGTGCTCTGCTGACTCGGGCCAGCAGCTGCACGAGCTCAGGTCGGGCCTCGGGCGACACCGACTCGACGAGGTTGTCGAGAAGCCGGCGCAGTCGCCCCAGCACCATGACGAAGGGGCTGGCGGGCGGGATCAGGTCCGTGATGGCAATACGCGTGTAGTCGCTCCAGGTCGGCAGCTGCAACCGGACTCGGAGCTGCCCGGCGGCATCGGTGATGTCCTGGACGTCGATGTCGCGCTTCGTCAGCGCCCGGAGCAACCCGTCGATGGCGTCGATCGCGTCGACCGCCGTGGCGGGGTCGTTGACCGCTGGCGAAAGGGCACGCAGCGCGATGTCGGCCAGGAGCCGGACTGCGAGCGTGGGGTCCTGGTCGAACGAACGTTCAGAACCGCGGACCACGCTTCCTTCGACGACCTGGTCGGACAGGTCGCCCCCGTGCACGTCGGCGACCGGGGTGCCCTCGTGCACCGTCTCGCCGACGCCGACACGGAACGCGACGACAGCATCTGCCCGCGAGGCCTGGTCGATGAGGGGAAGGAGATCGAGCTGCTGCACGACGCCCGAGCGGCCGCTCCAGGCCACGGTCCGGCGCAACGGCCCCAACGACGACGGCGGCACCGTGCTCTGGGGAGCGACGCGCAACGGATAGACGTCGTCGATGACCGCGCGGCCGTCGGTGGAGATGGTTTCGAGGACGTGCGCGAGCTGGAGCGACGAGAAGGCCCGGACCTGGAGCTGCCGGATGAGCGCCACCGTCGCGAGCAGCCCCACGATCGCGGTGCTCGGTACCAGCACGCACACTCGGGAGCGATCGGCGCCGACCAGTGCCGCAGTCGCGCAGTACACGAAGACGCCGATCGCGAACGCGAAGGTGCGCCACACCAACGGATCACCGCGGAACTGCCGCAGCCGAGGCGTGAAGCTCGAGGCTGACCATTGGACGACCCCGAACAGAAGCGAGTAGACGAGGCTGACGACACCGACGACGCCGATGCCGATGGTCATGAGCGGTCCGACCAGGCGGTTGCCGGCCATGCCGGGGTCGATCGTCAGCCGCGGCAGGAGCAGGCCCAGACCGAGCCCGACGAGCGCGCACACGAGCTGCGCGAGCTCGGCACGGAGCTGACGCCTGGCGCGCAGGAGCCGTCTGTTGGGTGATTGCAGCGCAGTCATCGGACCCGATCCCTACTGGTTCGCTGCTCGGCGGCACCGAACACAGGCTCTCGATCACCAGCGGACGTCGATCCCGGCTCGTTGTGGTCCTCGCCGGTCTCGTCGACGAGCGAGGGAGTCCGTCAGCGCACCGAGACGCGTGGCCGCCCCACCGATCACGTCACGGGTGTGGTCGATATCGACGCGTCCATACCGTCTCCTGCGTCGATCACGTGGCGGTCCGGGTGGGTGTCCGGACCCTGTGGGTCATCGACGGTCGACGTAGATGACCTCGATGGCGTTGTTGCCGTAGCCGAGACGGTTCCACGGCGGTACGTCGGGTTGGACGTTTCCAGCAGCGTCCGTCGCCCTGGCCCGCAGGGTGTGCCGGCCGACGCCGATGCCCTCCCAGGTGAAGCTCCACTCCTGCCACCCGTAGTCTTCCGGGTCGGCCGGGCGGAGCTCGGCCGGCTGCCAGTCACCCTCACCGGTGAGGCTGACGTCGACGGCGGTGATGGGTCCGGTGCCGGACCAGGCTTTGCCGCGGACGGTGTAGCTGTCCTGGTCGAGGGTCGAGCCGGGTGCCGGGTCGGTGATGCGGGCGCGGACGCGCATCAGGGTGACGGGCTCGTGAGGCTGGTCGGGCCACTCGTAGATGTAGTGGCCGGTCTGGAACTCTCCGGTGTACGGCTCGGTGAGGACGTCGAGCCGGGTCAGCCACTTGACCGAGGCCACGGCGTACCAGTGCGGGACGATCAGACGGAACGGCGCGCCGTGGTCGCGTTCGAGGGGTCGACCGTTCATCTCGTAGGCGATGAGGATGCCGGAGCCCGGGTCGGTGGCCTGCGCGATCGGCAGCGAGCGCATGAAGGTGAGGTTGTCCTGGTCGGTCTCGGGGAGGATCGCCTGCAGGTGGTACGGCCCGTGATCGGCGCCGACGGCGAGGAGCTCGACCGCGTCCGCCGCCGGTTCGACCTCGGCGAGGACGTCGTGGAGGAGTGCGCCGGTCCAGCGTGCGGTGGAGACGGCGAAGTCCCCCCAGGGTTCCCCCGTGGGCAGCGGCCGCATCTCGAGGCGCCCGTTGCCGGCGCACTCGAGGGTGACCGCGTGGTGGTGCGCGGGCATCGCCCGCAGGTCGTCGAGGGTCAGCGTGAGGGGCGCGCCGACCGCGCCGGTGATCTCCAGGGTGCCGTCGTGCTCCGGCACCGCGAAGTTGCTGCGCACGTAGTGGAGCTCGGTGCGGGTGACGTCGTCCGCCAGCGCGGCCGGCGGCGCCTCGGCGTTGTAGGGCGCAGGGTTGATCATCACCAGCGAGGCACGTGCGGCCTCGAGATCATCAGCAACGGTCATGCTGTTCAGCCTCCTTGGGGCGGTGCCGCGTGTGCGTCGGTTCAGAAGTCGGAGTCGAGGAACGAGGGTTCACGACCGTCGTTGAAGGCGCCGATGCCCTCGACGCGGTCAGGGTGGACGGCGGACCGCCAGTGGGCGTCCATCATGACGGCGATCGCCTGCTCGATCGGCTGCCCCTCGCCCAGCTGCACGGCGCGCTTCACCGACTGGACGGCGGTCGGCGAGTTCCCGGCGATCTTGTCCGCGATCCGCCCGGCCGCTGCCATCAGCTCGCCGGGTTCGTGCAGCTCGTTGACCATGCCGAGCCGGTACGCCTCCGCAGCCGGGACCGGGTCGCCCGTCATCAGCATCTGCAGGGCCTTGCCGCGAGGCAGCAGGCGGGGCAGCAGGGCCGGGGAGCCGCCGCCCGCCGCCAGGCCGAGCATGGCTTCGGGTTGGCCGAAGGTGGCGCCGGTCGAGGCGATGATGAAGTCGGTGCTCTGTGCCAGCTCGCAGCCCCCGCCGTAGGCGAGGCCGTTGACGGCGGCGAAGATGGGCTTGCGCAGCTGGCGGACCGTGTAGAGGGTCCGGTCGAAGGCCTGGCGCTGGCGCAGCCAGCCCTCCTTGGTCATGGCCTTGCGCTCCCGCAGGTCGCTCCCGACGGAGAAGGCCCGGTCGCCGGCTCCGGTCAGGACGACGACCCGCACAGCGGTCCGCACCGCGATCTCCTCGACGACCTCGGTCAGCAGCGCACCCATCTCGGTGTTGATCGCGTTGTCGGCGTGCGGACGGTTGAGCGTGATCTGTGCGACCCGGCCCTCGCGGAGGTACTGGAGCAGGACCGGAGGTTCGGTCTCCTCCGCGTCGGAAGTCGGTGGGGCGAAGTCGAGTGCTGCCCAGCGGTCCGTGCTTGATGCGCTCATCTGCTTCCTCTCCGGGTGGCGGTTCTCAGCTGTCCAGGTCGGCGAGCCAGGCGAGGGCGCTCAGGCTCGGTGCGAAGAAGTACTCGCCGCCACGGGTGACCACGAACGGAGGCAGGTCCTGCAGCCGGCGCCGGATCGGTCGTTGAGGGATGGTGAACGTCCCGGGCCCGTCACGGGGGCCGACGAGGGGGTCGGACTCGAGCGGGGCGCCGATGAAGATGCCGTCGTTGAGCCACTGCGTCTTCACGAACTCGAACTGCCGCTTGAGGTGGGCACCGGCGAAGACGAAGACGATGCCGCGATCGATGCCGTCGTCCTCGGTCACACCGTCGGGCAGCGGCGGCCCGTAGCTGGTGCCGCGTCGGATCATCCGATGCAGTCGTACATCGACGCTGCCGTCCTGGTCCAGGCCGTCGCGCGGGTTGGCCCGTCGGGCGTGGGCACCGACCGGGCACCTGAACCCACGCGGGTCATCACCGAAGCCGAAGTCGTTGTTGCGCCGTGGGTCGCTCCCGAGCTCGCGGTCGTCCTCGTCGGGCGTGAGGGCGAGTGGCGCACCGCTCTGCCAACGCCCGACCATCTTGGCGCCCAGGAGATGCTCCTCGGCGCGCGTGGCCGACCGTGCGCGGAGGTAGTTCCGGTACGCCGCGACCTTGGTGTGCAGCTTGCGGAGCACGACGTAGGTGCCGTTGCGACCCAGGGCGTCCGGCGTCGGCATGGGCGGCAGGTCTCCCGTCTCGTCGGGGTAGCCCAGGATGATCTCGCCCGCCTTGAGCGGACGCTCGCGGGGGTTCGAGGGCTCCCGGCCGCTCCCCTCGACCGCGGGTTGGCCGATGCCGTCCTTGAACCCGAACGACGTCCGTCCTGTCGCGAGCTGGTAGCAGTCCTGGCGCCAGATCAGGTCGATGCCCGGCAGCTCGGTGTGCGCGGCACGCGCCTTGTCCGAGGCCATCCGGAGGCGGGTCTCGTCCGAGGAGAGCACGGCGACGGCGACGTGCACATCGGGCGAGCCGAACGGCTCCTCCCATCGGTCAGGACCGCTCTCACCGGTGTCCCCCAACAGCTCGGCGCGAGCCGCCATCCCGTCGCGGAACTCCGGGGCGAAGCTGCCCAGAGACTCCTGGGGCACACCGAGAGTCTCGAGCCCGCTGTACGTGAACGCCACCGTCAACGACGTCTTGTCCGCCGTGCCGCCACCGGCTGCGGGGTCGACGAGTCGACGCAGCCGGCGGACCAGCTCACGCCCGTCATGACGATCACGGATACGGAGCAGGAGGTACGTACCGACGTACGGCGACGGGCGCTCGAACAGAGCACCAGCCTGGATGTCGTCGAGCTCGAGCGCCGCGCCCGTCGTGGCGTCCATGGTCAGTGATGCTCGGGGGGTTCTGGCGGGTTCGGGTTCGGCGTCGCCAGGTACGGGAACGTGACGGTGCCGGGCCGGGTGGCGGCGTCGACCCCGTCACGGATCGTCGGGCCCCGACCCGCGTTGACGAGCAGGGTGAAGATCGTGTCCATGACGTCGTCGTTCAGCGTCCGGCCCCCGCTGGTCTCGTGCGGCTCGCCGCGCCGCGCGGCGAGCTCGATCTCGAGGAACGAGCCCTGCTCGACGTAGGGCTTGGTGACGTCGACGACCAGGTAGTCGGCAAGGACCAGGTCGGTGAGGGGGTGGCTGTCGCCCTCGGCGACCGGCCAGTCCTGCTTGCCGTCCAGTCCGTCCCAGAACGCGAGGTTCGCATCCAGGCGCGCGCGGAAGGCGCCGGCGTAGGACTCCCCGGGCCGGAACACGTCCTCCATGTTGTACAGGTCCCGGATCTCCAGGTCCCGGTTGACCTGGTCGAAGTCCTTCGGCGCGAGCATCATGTTCTTCACCTCGGGACGTCCCACCCGTTCGATCCGGACGTTGAACTCCCCACGGGTCAACGTCTCGGCGACAACCCCTACCAGCGTCCAGCCGGGCAGGGCGCCGGTGTCGATCTCGACGACGATGCTCAGCACGTTCTTGCCGTCGAGGAAGATCGACCCGGACTCGGTGAACGCGAGCTTCCGGGTCGCGATCGTGGCCAGGGCGGCGCGGGCATCCATGATGAACGGGTCCCACCGGACGCCGGCGAAGACCCGCATTCCGCTCCCCGCACCGCCGTTCTCGTCGTTCACGCGGAACGAGACGCGTTCGCCCAGGGGTGAGATGCAGCTCCCGGTCTGCGCATGACCCGGCCGGCCCGTCGTCGGGTCCGTCACGTGCTCGGGACGGTCGAAGACGCAGTCGAGGACCACCTCCTCGGCTCCCGGCGCAAACCCCCACCCCGGGCCTTCGCTCGCTTCCGGCGCGAGAGGACGCAACCGGAAGCGGTAGAGGAGCCCTGCGGAGAACAGGTCGGTGGGCTTGGCCATCGGCAGCGTGTTCAGCACGAGGACGAGGCGACCCGGGTCCTCGGGACTGGGGAACGCGTAGACGTCGGTGATGTCCGCGATCGGATCGGACAGGGCGCGCGGCCCGGAGATGTGGTCAGACATGGGGTCCGTTCGGTCCGTCCCAGCCGCGGCTAGTCCGCGGCCTCGTCGAGCAGGGGCCGCAACGCCGGCTGCTGGAGGGCCTCGGCCGCCTGCGGATGGTCCAGCACCTGCTGGAACGCGGCCGCCACCCGCAGCGCCTTGCGGATCTCCTTGACGGTTCCGCCGTAGTTGCGGGCGTAAGCCGCCGCGGGCTGCTCCGCGTCGAGGACGAACTCGCGCAGCGCGCGCACGTCCGGTAGCCCGTCGTACCCCTCGACGTGACGGAAGATCACGTCGAACAGCGCCAGCGTCGGACCCGAGGCGAAGAAGTCGTCCATGTAGGCCTCCCACGGCCCGTCAAAGCTCGTGATGAACGCCAGCTGCGTGTCGTCGTCGAACAGCACGAAGCGCGCCTCGTGGATCGTCTGCACCGCCATGCCGTAGTCGCCCGGGCGGTAGCCGGGCGTGTCCTGCAGGCTGGCCAACGCCGACCGCAACGATGCCGCGTCGCCGTCCTTGACCCGGAAGAACAGGCTGAACTCGCTCGTCGGACCGACGCTCCGCCCCGGTGCGGCCGCTCCATCGTCGGGTGCCGCCATCGTCTACCTCCGTCGTCCCGAGCGCGACAGGTCACGCCCACGCAAGCCCGTATCCAGGTCCGCACATCCGTCGGGCAGTGATGACGCTAGGGCCGGCCCGGGTGGGGGCGCCCCACCCGGCCGAGGGTGAGGTCGAACAACCTCGCGGTCTGCCACACTTCGCCAGATCCTCGGGTTGACACGACCGGTCCGACAGAAGAGGCGCGCCATGGACTCCATCACCAACGACTTCGGAGACGTTCTCCTCTGGTCGTTCTGGTTCTTCATCTGGATCGCAGCGTTCATCGTGTGGTTTCGCTGCCTGTTCGACCTGTTCGGCGACCACACGCTGAGCGGTTGGGGCAAGGCCGGATGGGCCGCCTTGCTGATCTTCGTCCCCTGGGTCGGCGCCCTGATCTACCTGATCGCGCGCAGTCGAAGCATGAACGAGCGTCAGCTGGCCGAGGCGTCAGAGCCGCAGGCCGCCAGCACGTCCAGCTCGGCGGCCGACCAGATCACCAGCGCCAAGGCCCTGCTCGACTCCGGCGCCATCACCCAGTCCGAGTTCGAGAGCGTGAAGGCCAAGGCACTCGCCTGAGGGCCAGGTCACGGGCTCCACCGTCGGACGTCGAGGTGGGTCCTCATCGGAGGGATCGCTCTCGGCGGCGGAGTGGCTAAAGGAGCGGCTGAGGGCGCGGCAGGCTCAGCAGTACTAATGGAGACGATTCGCCAACGAGTCTGCAGTGACGCGCCATTGAAGGCGCACACCTGGGGCCCGAGCATGGTAAAGCAATTCCTCGCAGTTGACCGTGTAGCAGGGTGTCATTGTCAAGTCGCAGGACTTCGCACCGCTCGCGCATAGGAAAACGCGCAACAGCGTGCTCGACACAATAGGAAAGGCCGCTCAGCAGAAGACACCAAACTCACGCGTTGGCTCGAAGAGCTCGCACACAACCAGAACGCGGGCAGGGGCGTCACGGGATCACGAGCTTCTCCTCGACGGTGACGACCGCGTCGCCCGAGATACTGTCCTTGCTGACGGCGGAGCCGGTCAGATTCTCGCCGTGCGCCCCGATAATCGCCCGCACCGCCGCCGGCTGGTTTCGGGCGATCGGCATCGTCACCGAGACGTCATAGGTGCCCGAGCGCAGCGGCTGACCCTTGTCGCTGAAGGGGCCGAACGCGGCCGCGCCGGCCTGGAGCGTTTGTGGATCCTGAGCGACGAATCCGCCCTCCTGGAACACGGATGCCCCAAGCTCGGTCCCGTCAGGCAGGTTGGAGCGCGCTGACACCGACACGGTTCCGTCGTCGTTCAAGGCGACGTCCATCTCCAACTTGGCCTCGAGCGGCGAGGCGGTCGTCAATGTCGCGGTAAGCGTGGTGTGCGACGACGAGCACCCTCCGAGGAGGAGGAGCAATCCCGCGGTTCCGAGAGCGAGGAGCGACCGAGTCATGGCCTGAGGCTACGAGCCAGGTCGGGCTCTCGGGACCATCGATGTGTGGGTCTGCCGGGTTAAGCGCGAGGTACCGGCTACTCGCGTCCCTTGATCGCCTGGTCGACGATCCAGGCGAGGGCGACGCCAAGGACCATGAGGGCTGGCAGCACCCAGATGTCGGTCGCACCAGTGATGAGCCCGCCGACAATTCCGACGGTCCCACCTCCCACGAAGAAGCACAGGAGGACGAAGGCGGGAAGTGTCATCCCTGCGATGCGGCGAGTTCTGCGCAACGTACGCCCTTCATCTCTAGCTGAGCAGCTATGCGCCCAGCGGACCGAACGGGCCCGCAACGAAGCCTGTGGCGGGCCCCTCGACAGCGCCCTCCACAACACTAGTGGGACTGCTGCACGACGAGCTGACAGGTCGTCTCAGGCGGCGAGTGCGACGATGATGGCTTCGAACTCGATCGGGGTCAAACGTCCGAGGCGCTGCTATCGGCGGCGTCGGTGGTAGGTGCGTTCGATCCAGGTGATGATCGCGATCCGCAGGTCGTGGCGGGTGGCCCACCGTTGCCGGTCCAGGACGTCCATCTGCAGGGGCGCGAAGAACGATTCCATCACGGCACTGTCCCTGCGGAGGCGACCTGGCCCATGGACCCGACCAGGTCGTGACGACGCAGCGCGGCCAGGAACTTCCTGGAACGGAACTGCGACCCGCGGTCGGAGTGGACGATGCAGCCGGCCACGTCGGCGCCGCACCTGGTGGACGCGAACCGCTGGACGTCCGCCGAACGGGTCGGGGGCACCACGGGGGCATCCGTCACGGATACGGGAACGGAGAAGGCCCCCGAAGTCGTGTGACTTCAGGGGCCTGGCCTGCGGGTTTCCCCACCGGAGCCGCCTAAGAGAATCGAACTCTTGACCTTCTCATTACGAGTGAGACGCTCTACCGACTGAGCTAAGGCGGCCTGCGCTACCGTCCGAAGCCCCTGAGGGCCACGGCGACGAGCGCGCGCCCTACTCTAGCGGGCGGGAGGCCGAGACTCCAAAGCGGATCCGAGACGTGCGACTCGAGGCCTTCCTACGCCCCCGCCCGGCCGCGGCCGCTCAGGAGCAGGTCGTGCCGTCGTCGGGCACGTCACCGTCCACGAGGTACCCGTCGACCGCCTTGGCGATGCAGGTGTTGTCCGCGCTGTAGGCGGTGTGCCCCTCGCCCTCGTAGGTGAGGAGGACGCCCGAGTCGAGGGTCTTCGCGAGGCCCTGAGCCCAGCGGTACGGGGTGGCCGGGTCGCCCGTGGTACCGACGACGACGATCGGCGGCGCGCCCTTCGCGTGCAGGTCGAAGTCCTGGGCGACCTGCGGGTACGGCCACGGCTCGCAGCCGATCCCGCCGTACGTGAAGAACGAGCCCACGGTCGGCGCCTGGGCCTCGATCTTCTCCGCCTGGGCCTTCATTGCCGCGAGGTCGGTCGACCCGGGGTCGTCGAGGCAGCCGACGGCGCGGAACGCCTCCGCGGAGTTCGTCGAGAACGTGCCGTCCGAGTTCCGGTCGTTGTAGAAGTCGGCGAGGGCGAGGAGCTGCGTTCCCGTCCCCTGGGTCAGCGCCTCCGACAGCGCCGACGTCAGGTACTGCCACGAGTCCTGGCTGTAGAGCGTGACCGCGACGCCGTAGAACGCGAGCGTCGCCGTGAGCGGCCGGTCCGCGTCCTTGGTCTTCAGGGGCTGGCGCTCCGTGCGCAGGAGGAGGTCGTGGATCTGGCTCATCCCGTGGTCGACGCCGCCGGTCAGCGGGCAGCCCTTGCCCGACTCGCAGTCCTTCACGTAGGAACGCAGCGCGTCCTCGAAGCCCACGGCCTGCTCGAGCCCCGTCTCGTCGGCCGACAGCGTCGAGTCGATCGCGCCGTCGAGCACCATGCGACCCACCCGGTCCGGGAAGATGCCCGCGTAGGTGGCGCCGAGCTGCGTCCCGTAGGAGAACCCGAGGTAGTCGAGCTTCTTCTCGCCGAGCACCGCGCGGACGAGGTCCATGTCGCGGGCCGCCGACTGCGTGTCGACGTGCGCCAGGACCGGTCCGGTGTTGGCCTTGCACGCGTCGGCCCACGCGGACGCGGCCTTCTCGTTCGCGGCGAGCCCGGCCTCGGTGTCCGGGTACCAGGCCGACAGCTGCGCGTCCTTCTCCTTGTCGCCCAGGCACACCACGGGCGTCGACTTCCCGACGCCGCGCGGGTCGAACCCGACGACGTCGTACGCCTTGAGCACGTCCGAGCCGAAGAGGCTGGTGGCCGAGTCCACGAAGTCGAGGCCGGAGGCCCCCGGGCCGCCCGGGTTCGTGAGGAGGGCGCCGACCCGCGTGCCCGTCGCGCTGTGGACCTTGATCGCAAGGTCGATGTCGCCCGACGACGCGTCCTGCCACGACACCGGCGCCTTGAGGGTCGCGCACCGGAAGCCGTCGCCGCACTTCGACCAGTCGACGTCCTGGCCGTAGTACGACTCGAACCCCTTCGGGGCGCTCGCCGTGTCAGGTGTGGACGACGTGACCGGGCCAGTCGGCCCGTCGTCGTCGGAACCCGACGTGCACCCGCTCAGCGCCAGCGCGAGCACCGCCGCCACGGCGCCGGCGACGACCGGCGCGCGACGGCGTCGGGCGCGGGGGATCGCGCGGGTGGAGGCGGAGGGTCGGAGGGCGTGGGTGAGGCGAGCGTGGACTCGGTGGGCGCGGGTCACCGAGACACCGTACCCGCCGCCGCCGACCGTTCCCCCGGTCGTCCGGCCTGCGTTGCCCGGGCGGGGGCCGTCAGCCCTGCGGGCGCAGCGCCACGGCCATCGCCTCGACCGCCAGCAGCGGCGCGACGTTCGCCGCCAGACGCTCCCGGGCGGTGCCGATGGCGTCCATGCGCCGCAGCGTCTGCTCGGGCGTGGAGTCCGCGGCGAGGGTCGCGACGGAGTCTGCGAGCTCGACGTTGACGAGGTCGATGCCGCCGTCGGCGCCGGCCGCTCCGAGCTGGACGAGCAGCACGTCCCGGTAGAGCGACAGCAGGTCGGTCATCGCGCGGTCCAGGACGTCGCGCTGCGCGCGGGTCGCGCGGCGCTTCTGCTCGTCCTCGAGGGCCTTGAGCTGCGAGCGCAGCGCCGGGGGCAGGGGTTTGCCCTCCTCCGCGCCGAGCGCCCGGTAGAGGCGCGACTTCTCGTCGGCGTCGCGCTCCTCGGTGGCCGCCTTCGACTCGGCCTGCGCCACCTCGACGAGCTCGCCGGCCGCCAGCACCGCGTCGGGCACGCCCCGGATGCGCCGGGCGAGGTCGAGGACCTCGCGCCGCCGGGCCCGCGCGTCGGGGTCGCGCGCGAGGCGCCGGGCCAGCCCGATGTGCGACTGGGAGGCGTGCGCGACGGCGTCCGCGAGCGCTGGCTCGACGCCGTCGCGCTCGACGAGCAGCCGCGCCACCGCGTCGACCGGCGGGACCCGCAGCACCACGGAGCGCGAGCGCGACCGGATCGTCACCAGCACGTCCTGCGGGCTGGGCGCGCACAGCACCCACACGGTGCGGGGTGGCGGCTCCTCGATGGCCTTGAGCAGGACGTTCCCGGACGTCTCGTTGAGACGGTCCGCGTCCTCGATCACGATCACGCGCCACCGCCCGCCCGACGGCGACCGCTGCGCGAGCTGGACGAGCGGCTCGACGTCCTGGCGGCGCAGGATCGACGCCTCGGTCGCGACGACCTCGACGTCCGCGTGGGTGCCGGCCAGCGCCGTCGTGCACTCGTGGCACTCGCCGCACCCGCCGCGCGGGCACAGCAGCGCCGCGGCGAAGGCGCGGGCGGCGTTGGACCGCCCGGACCCCGGCGGACCGGTGAGCAGCCACGCGTGGGTCATCGCGCTCGGGTCCGCGACCGCGCCCCGCAGGACGGCGACGGCCGCCTCCTGCCCGACGAGGTCGTCCCAGACGCTCACGCTCGCGCCTCCGCGGCCCCCGGCGTGGGCGCCCCCAGGCCGAGGCGGGCGGCGACGTCGACGCGCACCTGAGCCTGGACGTCGTCGACGGCGCCCGCCGCGTCCACGACGACCCACCGGTGGGGCTCGCTCGCGGCCCGGTCGAGGAACGCCTCGCGGACGCGGGCGGCAAACTCGGCGCCGACCGACTCGAGCCGGTCGGGCGCGCCCTTGCCCTCCACGGACGCCCGGCGCTCGGCGGCGAGCACCGGGTCGGCGTCGAGCAGGACCGTGACGGCCGGCATCAGCCCGCGGGTCGCCCAGAGCGAGATCCGCTCCACGTCGTCGGCGGCGAGCTCGCGTCCGGCGCCCTGGTAGGCGACGGACGAGTCGAGGTACCGGTCCGTCACGACCACGGCGCCTCGCTCGAGCGCCGGCCGCACGAGCGTCGCGACGTGGTGGGCGCGGTCCGCCGCGTACATGAGCGCCTCGGCGCGGGCGTCGACGTGGTCGCCGTGGAGGACGGCGTCCCGCAGGACCTGGCCGAGCGCGGTCCCGCCCGGCTCCCGCGTAAGCACGACCTCGCGGCCCGTGACCTCGCCCAGCCACACGCCGAGGAGGCGCGCCTGCGTCGACTTGCCGACGCCGTCGCCGCCCTCGAAGGAGATGAAGATGCCCGGCTCGTCCACGGGCGCCACCCTATCGGGGGCCACCGTCACCCGCGGCGTCACTCCCCCGGGTAGACGACGCCGACCTGCCGGCGGACCTCGTCGAGCGTCCGCATGACGTCGAGCGTGGCCTGCCAGGGCATGCGCTCGCTCTCGAGGAGCCCGGCGTCGAGGCAGCGGGCGACCTCGGCGGCCTGGTACTGCTTGCCCTCGCCGCGGAAGCCGTCGTACCGCCGCTCCGTGCCGTCGGCCCGCACGACCGTGAAGCCGCCGCCGCCGAACGTCCACGGGTCCGCGGCCACGTACCCCTCCGTCCCGGCGATGCGGACCGTCTGGGGCGTGTGCACCCACAGCGACGACTGCACGGACGCGAACCGGCCGTCCCCGAAGTCGAGCGCCACGACGCTCTGCCCGTCGACCCCGGTGTCGGTGAGCGAGCCGACCGCCTCCACGCGGTCGGGCGACCCGAGGACGTCGTGCGCGAACGAGACCGGGTACACGCCGACGTCGAGCAGCGCCCCACCCGCCAGGTGCGGGTTGTACAGGCGGTGCTCCGGGTCGTGCGGGAACGCGTAGCCGTAGTCGCCGAGGACGGTGCGGACGTCGCCGATCTCCCCCGCGTCGATCGCCCGGTGGATCGCAGCGACGTGCGGGAGGAACCGCGTCCACATCGCCTCCATGACGAACAGCCCGGCCGCGCGGGCGGCGTCGAACACGTCGCAGGCCTCGCTGTGCGACCGCGTGAACGCCTTCTCGACGAGCACCGGCTTGCCCGCGGCGAGCGCGAGCAGCGCGTGCTCGCGGTGGTGGGAGTGCGGCGTCCCGACGTAGACGACGTCGACGTGCTCGTCCTCGACGAGGTCCTCGTAGCTGCCGTGGGCGCGGCCGGCGTCGTGCGCGGAGGCGAACGCCTCGGCCTTGCGCCGGTCACGCGAGCCGACGGCGGTGACCGTCCCGTTCGTGAAGCGGCGGACCGCCTCCGCGAACGACCCCGAGATGCCGCCCGCCCCGAGGATCCCCCACCGCACGGGCGGCGCCGTCCGGGGATCGGGGACCAGCCCGGCCGCGGCCGCGGCTTCCTGCGCGGCCAGGACGACGTCGTCGGTGCTCATCCCCCCAGGCTAGACGCCGACGGCGCTCACCGGCTGGTCGCACGGCGGAGCGCCAGGGCGGCGAGCCCCGTGAGGATCAGCAGCGCGCCGAGCGCGAGGGGCGCGCCGACGGAGGCGCCCGTGGCCGCGAGGCCCGACGGTGGTCCTCCCGCCGCGGGTGCCGCCCCCGGCACGACCGCCGACGTGCCGTCCGAGGCCGGGCCCCGGTCGGACGTCGTCGTCGGGGTGGGCCCGGGCGTGGACGTGGCTGCAGCGCCCGCGCCGGGGGTCGGCGTCGGCGAGTCCGTCGGCGAGTCCGTCGGCGTCTCCGTCGGCGTCTCCGTCGGCGTCTCGGTGGGAGTCTCCGTCGGCGTCCCCGTCGGCGTCCCGGCCGCCGTGGCGGTGACCTCGGCCGCCACGCCGCCGCTGCACCCGACCTCGACGGTCTGCTCCGCGGGCTCGAGCGTGACGGCGTCGCCGCCCACGACCGTCACCGTCACGGCGCCGGGCTCGAGGCCGGCGACGGTGTAGCTGCCGTCGTCGGCCGTGGTCGTCGTGCGCACGTCGCCGTCGGACGTGGTGACCCGGACCTCGAGCCCTCCGACCGCGTCGCCCGTCACCGTGCCGGTCAGCTCCACTAGCGGCACGGCGCGCAGCTCGACCCCGCTCACGTCCGAGCCGTCCAGCGCCACGGGCAGCGAGCCGACCGCCCACCCGTCCGGCGCGACCGGGCGCAGCACGGTCCCCGGCGCAGCGACGGCGGGTCCCAGCGCGAAGGCGCCCGAGCCGTCGGTCACGCCGGACGCGAGCCTGGCGCCGTCGGCGGCGAGATCGATCACCGTGCCGGTCGGCGGGGGGCCGCAGGGCCCGGTCACGACGCCGGACACCCGCGACGCGAGCGACGCGAACCAGGTCTGGTAGGTCGGCAGGCCGGCCCTCCACGCGGCGCGGACCGTGAGCGTGCGCACCGGCACGGTCGGCACGAACCAGGCCGACGCGCCGGTGGTGTCGCAGGTCGTGGGGCAGCCGTCGTAGGCCAGCGCGATGTCGTCGTCACCCACGGTCGCGGTGGGTACGGGTAGCTCCGTGACGCCCGAGCAGGCGCTCGAGCGAGGGCTCGCGTCGCAGTAGTTCCAGGTCGACCGCAGCCCCAGCTCGGCGGGCGTCAGCGGCTGGCCCTGTGCCCCGGTCGCCGAGACCGTGAGGGCCTCGGCGTCGATGTCGCCGAAGTTGACGCCCCACGTGCCCGCGGGCGTGGGGGCGGAGAACGAGTACGTGGTCACGGAGTCGCCGCCGACGTCGTTCCTCGCCGGCCCCAGGTTGAGGTACGGACGGCCCTGGCTCGCGCCGAAGAGCGCGCCGAACTGCGTGCTCGGGGGCAGCCACGTGCTCGCCCCCGTGGGGCTCGACAGGGTGCTCGACGTGGAGGTGAACGTCGCGACGGGCAGGCCGGGCGCGAGGGTCACGGTCCCCGTGCGTGCGCCGGGCGTGCCGCTCGTCGTGAACACGGCGTACCCGTCCGAGGGACCGGCACCGGCAGGGGCCGCGAGCGCTACACCGAGCGCGGCGGCGAGGAGCACGACCCACGCCGCCACGACCGACCCGACCACCGGACGGCGGCGCACCCGGCCAGGCTACGTCGGGCCGCCGCTCCGCGCCCGCGCGGCTACTTCGCCTTGGCGGTCGACCTCGTGGCCGTCCGACGCGCCGGCTTCTTGGCCGGCCCCTTCGCCCGCTTCTCCGCGAGCAGCTCCTGCGCCCGCTCGGGGGTGATGGCCTCGACGGCGTCGTCCTTGCGGAGCGTCGCGTTGGTCGTGCCGTCGGTGACGTACGGGCCGAAGCGACCGTCCTTGACGACGATCGGCTTGCCGGACACGGGGTCGTCGCCGAGCTCGCGCAGGGGCGGGGTTGCGGTGGCGCCGCGGCCGCGCTTGGGCTGCGCGTAGATGGCGAGGGCCTCGTCGAGGGTGACCGTGAAGATGGCCTCCTCGCTGGGCAGGGTCCGCGAGTCGGTGCCCTTCTTGAGGTACGGCCCGTAGCGGCCGTTCTGCGCGGTGATCTCGGCGCCCGTCTCGGGGTCGGTGCCGACGACGCGCGGCAGGGACAGCAGGGCGAGCGCCTCGTCGAGGGTGATGGTGCCGAGGTCCTGGGACTTGAGCAGCGAGCCGGTGCGCGGCTTGGGCAGCGCGGCCTTGGCCTTCTTGAGCGCGGCGGCGGACAGGCCCGGGTCGAAGGTGGGCTGAGGCAGCACCTCGGTGACGTACGGCCCGTAGCGGCCGGCCTTCGCGATGATCGTGTGGCCCGTGGCGGGATCGACGCCGACCTCGCGCCCGTCGTCGGCGCCGGCGGCGAGGAGCTCGCGGGCCTTGTCGACCGTCAGCTCGTCGGGCGCGACGTCGTCGGGGATGGACGCACGGGGCGGGGTCTCGCCCTCCTTGACCTCGGCGCCGTTGTCCTCGACGTAGGGCCCGTAGCGGCCGATCCGGACCTGGAGGCCCTCACCGATGTCGATCGAGTTGATGCCGCGCGCGTCGATGTCGCCCAGGTTGTCGACGAGCTCCTTGAGACCGGCGTCCTTCGCGGACTCGCCGCCGAAGTAGAACTCGGTGAGCCACGCCACGCGGTCCCGCTGGCCGGCGGCGATCTGGTCGAGGTCCTCCTCCATCGCGGCGGTGAACCGGTAGTCGATCAGCTCGCCGAAGTGCTCCTCGAGCAGGCGGACGACGGCGAACGCGATCCAGCTCGGCACGAGGGCTTGGCCGCGGGTGGTGATGTAGCCGCGGTCCTGGATGGTGGAGATGGTCGACGCGTACGTGGAGGGCCTGCCGATGCCGAGCTCCTCGAGCTTCTTCACGAGGCTGGCCTCGGTGTAGCGCGCGGGGGCGGACGTGCTGTGGCCGGCGGCCTCCAGGTCGCTCCCCGTGAGCGCGTCGCCCTCGGCGACACGCGGGAGCCGCGCCTCGCTCTTCGAGCCCTCGGCACCCGCCTCGGTCTCGTCGGTGCCCTCCTCGTAGGCGGCGAGGAACCCGCGGAAGGTGATGACGGTGCCCGACGCCGCGAACACGGCGTCCGTCCCGGCGTGCGGCCCGGCGCCGGTCACGGTGCCAGCGACGCGCAGCGACGCCGTCGAGCCCTTCGCGTCGGCCATCTGCGACGCGACCGTGCGCTTCCAGACCAGCTCGTAGAGCCGGAACTCGTCACCCCGGAGCTCGGACGCGACCTGCGCGGGCGTGCGGAAGGAGTCGCCCGCGGGGCGGATGGCCTCGTGCGCCTCTTGCGCGCCCTTGGACTTCGACACGTACGACCGCGGCGACGCGGGCACGTACTCGGGCCCGTA
The DNA here is from genome assembly GCF_049844995.1 of Luteimicrobium sp. DT211. Lineage (NCBI taxonomy): Bacteria > Bacillati > Actinomycetota > Actinomycetes > Micrococcales > Luteimicrobium > Luteimicrobium sp. DT211. The sequence continues at coordinate 68,074 of NZ_JBNCMC010000006.1, forward strand.
CAGCTCGGCGGCCTGGCGACGGGCGGCGTCGGTGGCCTCGGCGGACAGCGCCGGCGAGTCCGTACGCATGTAGGTGATGTAGCCGTTCTCGTACAGCGACTGCGCGACGCGCATGGTCTGCCGCGACGACCACCGGAGCTTGCGCCCCGCCTCCTGCTGGAGCGTGGACGTCGTGAACGGCGCGGTCGGACGGCGCGTGTACGGCTTGGTCTCGAGGGACCGGACGGCGAACGGGGCGCTGTCGAGCCCGGCGACGAGCGCGTCGGCGGCGGGCTCGTCGAGCGTGACGACGCGGTCGCGCGCGGCCGCGGCGGTGAGCTGCCCGCGGTCGTCGAAGTCGCGGCCGGTGGCGACGCGCGACTCGCCCAGCTGCACGAGGCGGGCGGTGAACCGCTGCCCAGCGTCCGGGCCGTCGTCGGGCGCGAAGGCCCCGGTGAGGTCCCAGTAGGCGGCGGGGACGAACGCCATGCGCTCGCGCTCGCGCTCGACGACGAGGCGCGTCGCGACGGACTGGACGCGCCCGGCGGACAGCCCCTGGCGGACCTTGCGCCACAGGACGGGCGAGACCTCGTAGCCGTAGAGGCGGTCGAGGATCCGGCGGGTCTCCTGGGCGTCGACCAGGTTCTCGTCGAGGTCGCGGGTCGTGTCGAGCGCGCGGCGGATCGCCTCAGGGGTGATCTCGTGGAACACCATGCGGTGCACCGGCACCTTGGGCTTGAGCTCCTCGAGCAGGTGCCAGGCGATGGCCTCGCCCTCGCGGTCCTCGTCGGTCGCGAGGTAGAGCTCGTCGGCCGACTTGAGCATCTTCTTGAGCTCGCTGACCTTCTTCTTCTTGTCCGGGTAGACCTCGTAGTACGGCTCGAACCCGTGCTCGACGTCGACCGCGAACTTCCCGAAGGGGCCCTTCTTCATGTCCGCCGGCATCTCGGACGGCTGCGGCAGGTCGCGGATGTGCCCGACGCTCGCCTCCACGTCGAAGCCCTCGCCGAGGTAGCCCGCGATCTTGCGGGCCTTCGTCGGCGACTCGACGATCACGAGCTTGCGGGATCCGGGCATGCTTCCTGCTTCCGTTGAGTCCGGCGGACGACGCGTGAGATCACGCGGCAGCGTGCCGGACCGGGGTGGGTACCGCGGCCGCCGCCGGCACGGGGCGCGACGTCGTCGCGGTGAGCTGGCGCACGGCGAGCATCAGCGCGAAGACCAGCGAGGTCGCCGCGAGAACGCCGAACGCGCCACCAATATACGCAGTCACCTCCGTGCTGCGCCGGACCGACCACAGCGCCCCGGCCATGGCGCGGACCGCCGCGTCGACGTCGTGCAGGGCGCCGAGCGCGACGGCTCCCGTGAGGCCTGCGGCCCCGACGAGGACGATCGCCGCGACGTACGAGCCGGGGCTCCGGCGCGGACGACCCTCCCGGTCGAGCCGCGGGACGTCGAGCGAGGACCGCGACGTGAACGCGCACACGAGGCCCGTCCAGGCGGAGACGACGAGGAGCCCCGCGACGACGTCGCTGGGCCGGTGCCACTGCCCGACGAGCGTCGAGACGCCGGTCGCCGCGGTGTACGCGGCGCCGAGCATCGCGACGAGCGGCCGAGCGCCGCGGGGGACGACGAGCAGGAGCGCCACGGAGACCGACGCGGCGACGGTCGTGTGGCCGCTCGGCAGCGTGTTCGCGCCCGTCCAGCCCTCCGCGAGGTGCGGGCGGGTGAACACGTCCGCCTTGAGCACCTGGGTGGTCAGGTTGGCCCCGCCCACGAGGACGGCGACCTGCAGGGCGAGCCACCACCGGCGCCGCAGGAGCGCGACGCCGATCGCGACGACGATCCCGAGCGCGACGAAGCTCACGGAGACGACGTCGAGCACGGGCTTGGCGAGCTGCCACAGGTGGCCCTGGCCGTACGTCGCGCCGCGGCGGGCGAGCTCGTCCACCCGCTGCCCCCGCGCGCTGTTCACGAACAGCTCCCACAGCACCCAGATCCCGGCGGACGACAGCACGGCGAGCGCGAGTGCGGTCGCGCGCCGCAGCCAGTCGGGCGCGGAGCCCACGGTCACCCAGGGCGCGGCCGCGCCGGCCGGTGCGAGCGGCTGCGACACCGGAGCCTGCGAGGCGGGCGCGGCCGACCCCGGGACGCCCGATCGGGCGGCCCGGTGGTCGGCGGAGGCCTGCATCGTCATCCGATCACCGTAGGCCACGATCGTGTGGATCCTGGTGAGTTTCGGCCCTCAGCTGGTGGACGCCTGCTCGGCGAGCTCGGGTGGGACGGTGTGGCCCGGGGTGTGGAGCAGGCACGCGACGGTGCGCTGCTCCTCGCCGAGGCCGGTCGGTCCGAGCTCGGGGTGGAGGTCCGCGCACTCGGGCATGGCGTGGGCGCACCGGGTCCGGAACGGGCAGCCGCTGGGCAGGTTCTGCAGGTCCGGGGGTGAGCCGGGGATGCCCTGGAGCTCGCGGCGGGGGCCGTGCAGCGGGGGGAAGGAGTGGAGCAGGCCGTAGGAGTAGGGGTGGCGGGGCTCGCGGTAGACCTGGCGCCCGCTCGCCTCCTCGACGATCTCCCCGGCGTACATGATCGCGATCCGGTCGGCGACCTCGACCAGGAGCGAGACGTCGTGGGTGATGAAGATGACCGCGAAGCCGAGCCGGTCGCGCAGGTCCTGGATCTGCTCGAGGATCTGGCGCTGCATGACGACGTCGAGCGCGGTGGTGGGCTCGTCCATGATCAGGACGCGGGGCTCGAGCGCGAGGGCCATCGCGATCATGACGCGCTGGCGCATGCCGCCGGAGAGCTGGTGCGGGTAGGAGCGGACGCGGTCGGGCGCGATCCCGACCATGTCGAGGAGCTCGTGGGCCCGGTCCTCGCGCTCACGGGGGGTCGAGTCGGGGCGGTGGGCCTTGATCGCGTCGGTGAGCTGGCGCCCGACCCGGTAGACGGGGTTGAGGGAGTTCATCGCGCCCTGGAACACGACCGCGATGTCCTGCCAGCGGCCGGCCCGCAGGTCGGCGTCGGACAGGCGGAGCAGGTCGACGGGCTCGCCGTCCTCGGGGTGGTAGAGGACCTCGCCCGCGCTGATCAGCCCGGGCGGGGGCAGGAGCCGGGTCGCCCCGTAGACGAGGGTCGACTTGCCGCAGCCGGACTCGCCGGCGAGGCCGAGGACCTCGCCCTCGTGGAGCGTGAGGTTCACCCCGCGCAGGGCGTGGACCCGGTCCTCGCCGTAGCCGTAGTCGACGGCCAGGTCGCGGATCTCCAGGACGGGGCGACGCTCGGCGTTGCGGGCCGCGCGGGCGTCGGTCAGGACCTGCGGGGCGGACGGGGGTGTCATCGCACGGTCTCCTTGGGCTCCGGGGCGGTGGTGGCGGCGACGGGTGTGGGCCGGGCCGCAGGGTCCATGGGGTGGGCGCGGGGCGGGGCGTAGGTGCGGGGCAGGTCGCGGACCGTCGCGGTGAACCCGATCCGCGGGCGGATGCCGTGCTTGCGCATCTGCCCGGCCGACATGCCCGCGAGCCGCAGGCGCGGGTTCACGAACTCGTCGATGCCGAAGTTGATGAGCGTGAGGGCCATCCCGAGGACGGCGACCAGCAGCCCGGCGGGGACGAACCACCACCACGCGCCCTGGTTGAGCGCCTGGTTGGACTGCGCCCAGTACAGGACGGTGCCCCAGCTCCAGTCGGTCAGGGACATCACGCCGACGAACGACAGCGTCGTCTGGGCCAGGACCGCGAACGTCACGGTCGACACGAAGCTCGAGGCGATGATCGCGGTGAGGTTCGGGAGCGTCTCGAACCAGACGATGCGCCAGGTGGACTCGCCGCTGGCCCGGGCGGCCTCGATGAAGTCGCGCCCTCGTAGCGAGAGCGTCTGGGCTCTGAGGACCCGCGCCCCCCAGGCCCACCCGGTGAACGCCAGGACCAGGGCGACCACGACGTTCCCGGCGTCCTGCAGCTGGCTCACGATGATGATGATCAGCGGGATCTGGGGGATCACGAGGACGACGTTGGCCAGCGCCGACAGCGTCTCGTCGCCGATCCCGCCGAGGAACCCGGCGGTCACGCCGAACAGCACCGCGAGGAACGTCGCGATGACGCCGGCGATGAGGCCGACGAGCATGACGCCGCGGGTGCCCACGACGAGCTGGGAGAACACGTCCCGGCCGAGCTGGTCGGTGCCGAGCCAGTGCGCGCTGGACGGGCCGACGAGCAGGTCGAGCGAGGACGCGTTGGGGTCCTGCGGGGCGATCCAGGGGCCGATGATGCCGATGATCGTGAAGACGACGAGGATGACGAGCCCCGTCATGGACTTGCCGTTGCGGACGAAGACGAACTTCTTGCGCGCCTTCTTGGCGGCACCGGTGCCCACGGGGTCGACCTGCGTCTGCGGGTCGAGGGCGATGGCTGCGGGGTCGAGCGGCATGTTCGACATCTCAGGCCTCCTGGCGGGTGCGCGGGTCGAGGAACACGTAGACGACGTCCGCGAGGATGTTCGCGACGAGGACCGACAACGTGATGACGAGGAAGATGCCCTGCATGAGGGGGTAGTCGTGGCCGCCGATCGCGTTGAACAGGGCGTACCCGATGCCCGGGTAGGAGAACACGAGCTCCATCACGAGCGAGCCCGAGACCACGAACCCGAGCGAGAGGGCGAACCCGGACACCTGCGGCAGGACCGCGTTGCGGGCCGCGTAGCCGAACATCACGAGCCGCTCGGGCAGGCCCTTGGCCTGCGCGACGGTCACGTAGTCCTCCGAGGTCACCGTGACCATCATGTTGCGCATCCCGAGGATCCAGCCCGCGATCGAGGACAGCACGATCGTCAGGGCGGGCAGCGTGCCGTGCTGGACGACCGAGACGATGAAGTCCATGTTCCAGCCCTGCTCCAGGCCCGGCGTGGCGCCCCCGGACCCCGGGAAGATCGGCCACGTCACCGCGAACAGCGCGATGAACAGCAACCCGAGCCAGAAGTACGGGACCGAGGAGAAGAACGTCGTCACGGGCAGGACCGAGTCGGCCCACGTCCCGCGCCGCCAGCCGATCAGGACCCCGACGAGCGAGCCCAGGACGACCGCGATGATGGTCGCGATCCCGACCAGCCCGATCGTCCACGGCAGCGAGGTCTTGATGACCTCCGAGACCGGCGTCGGGAACAGCGTGAACGACGTCCCCAGGTCCCCGTGCAGGATCTGACCCCAGTACTGCCAGTACTGGGTCCACAGGCTCTGCTGCTTGTCGAGGCCGAACAGCACGTACAGCGAGTGGACCGCGTCGGTGCTGAGCTGGCCCTGGTAGCGGTTGATGAGCGACTGGACGGGGTCGCCCTTCATCATCCTCGGGATGAAGAAGTTGATCGTGACCGCGGCCCAGAACGTCAGGGCGTAGAAGCCGATGCGGCGCAGCAGGAACTTCACCGGGTCACCTCCGGGGTGGTCGACGCGGGCACCGCGACGGAATCGGACACGGTGACGGCCGCCGCCCCGAGGTCGGGGAGCTCCGCGCCCGCCGGCACGCCGTCGAGCGCGCCCGCGACCTGGTCCGCGTAGCCCCAGCACGCGACCTGACGCCCGACCCCGATCTGCAGCAGCGGCGGCGTCACCGTGCGGCACACCTCGGCGGCGAACGGGCAGCGGGGCGCGAACCGGCAGCCCTCGGGCGGGTTCACCATGTTCGGCGGCTCCCCGCGCCCACCGGACCGCTCCTCGGCGACGAGGTTCTCCGGGTCCGGCGCGGACCGGACCAGCAGCTGCGTGTACGGGTGCGCGGGGGCCTGGGTCACCGACTCCGAGTCGCCCGTCTCCACCGGCCGACCCGCGTACATGACGTAGGTCCGGTCCGCGAAGTACCGCGCCGACGCGATGTCGTGCGTGATGTACAAGATCGCGATCCCGAGCCGGTCGCGCAGGTCCTGGAGCAGGTTGAGGATCCCGATCCGGATCGACACGTCCAGCATCGAGATCGGCTCGTCCGCGAGCAGCACCTCCGGGTCGGCCGCGAGCGCGCGGGCGATCGCCACGCGCTGACGCTGACCGCCCGACAGCTCGTGCGGGAACTTGTCGATGAACCGGTCCGGGTTCAGCTGGACCCGCTCCAGCAGCCCGCGCAGCGCGTCCTCGAGCTGCTGGCCCCGCAGGCCCCGCTGGTGGATGCGCAGCGACCGGGTGAGCGTGTACCGCACGGTGTGGACCGGGTTCAACGACGCGAACGGGTCCTGGAAGATCATCTGCACCCGGCGCGCGTACCGCCGGAACGCCTTGCCCCGCTTGGCCGTGACGTCCTTGCCGTGCAGCAGGATCCGGCCGTCCGTCTGCGGGTACAGGCGCGCGAGCACGCGCGCGACCGTGGACTTGCCCGAGCCGGACTCACCGACGAGCGCCACCACCTGCCCCGAGCGCAGCGCCACGTCGATCCCGTCGACGGCGTGCACGGCGCCCTTCGCACGCACACCTCGCAACGGGAAGTGCTTGGTCAGGCCGACCGCCTCGAGCACGACGTCGTCGCGCCGGGAACGGCCGGAGGTCAAGGTCTCACCGCCCGGGTCGGGGGCCTTCGCGGTCTGGGTCGGGTCGTCACTCATCAGTCACCTGGGGGGTCGGTCGCCGTCCCGACGCGTCGCGTCGGGACGGGGCGGAGCAGAGGGGGCAGCTGCAGGGTGGGGGACGGTCCCGCCGGCCGACGCACCGAGGCCGGCGGGACCGTCACCCGGTCAGGAGGCCGGCTTGAGCTTCGTCAGCACCAGCGCGACGTTCGGAACCGTGGGCTGCGGGTTCGCGTACGCGTCGTCGTCGCTGGGCCAGCCGGTCCAGTACTTGGTCGACATCTCGGCCGCGGCCGGCCGGGCGTCGACGCCCAGCGCGGGCACCTGGTCCACGTAGACGTCCTGGAGCGTGTCGAGCGCGGTCTTGCGGCTCGCGTCGTCCGTCGCCGCCAGGTAGTCGCTGAACGCCTTCTTGGCGTCGTCGCTCTGGAACCGCCCGTAGTTCCACACGGCCGTCTTCCCGACCGGCACGTAGTAGTTCGGGTCGAACATGTTCGAGTACATCTCGTACGGCGTGATGCCCGCGTTGGTCCAGTGGAGGGCCGCGTCGAACTTCCCGACGTTGAGGTTCTCGGTCCAGGTGTCGACGTTCGGGGTCTCGACCTTGGCCGTGATGCCGATCGTCTTCAGCGAGTCGGAGATCAGCTGCAGCGACGTGATGTAGTCGTTCCAGCCCGAGGGGTCCTGGAGCACGATCGAGACGGGCTTGCCGTCCTTGCCGATCAGCTTGTCGCCCTGGTACTTGTACCCGGCGTCGGTGAGCGTCTTCTTCGCGCCGTCGACGTCGACCTTGAAGGTCTGGTCCTTGTACTTGTCCGAGATGAACGAGTCGCCGGCCGGCGTCGGGATCGCGGTCACGTTCGTGAGCTCGGGGAAGATGCCCGACTCCGCGATCTTGCTGGCCTTGGCCCGGTCGAGGACCTGGTTGACGGCGCGGCGCACGGCCACGTCGTCGAACGGCGCCTTCGACGTGTTGAGGATGAGCTGGTCGATCCCGAGGCCCGCGGGGAAGAAGTACGTGTTGTGGGCCGGGTCCTTGCTCTTGTAGACCTCGTCGATGTTGGGGATGAACGTCCAGCCCCACTGCGCCTCGCCGGTCTGGAGCGCGGTGATGAGCGCGTCGTTGCCCTTGTACGCGGTGTAGCGCAGCTCGGGGACGGCGGGCTTGTCGCCCCAGTAGCTCGGGTTCTTGTCGAGCGTGACCGTCTGGCCCGAGAAGTTCTTGAACACGTACGGGCCCGTGCCGACCGGCGTGGTGACGGGGTCCTTGGTCGGGTCGGCGATCTTCTCCCAGAGGTGCTTCGGGACGATGAAGAGCTGGGCGACCTTGAGCGTGTTGATGTACTGCGAGCCGTCGAAGTCGACCGTCACGACGTTGCCGTCGACCTTGATGTCCTTGTACTTCAGGCCCTCGGTGTTGAGCGCGTCGTTGTCCTTGCGCAGCTGGAGCGAGTACGCGATGTCGTCGGCGCTGAAGGCCTGGCCGTCCGACCACTTCACGCCGTCGCGGGCCGTGATCTTGGCCTGCGTGTAGTCCGCGTTCCAGTCGATCGCCGTGGCGAGCCACGGGATGTACTTGTTCGCCGGGCGCGTGTCGTTGGCCTGCATGAGCGGCTCGTAGATCGCCCACTTGTAGCCGATCATCGCGCCGGCCGACGTGTTGAGGAACGGGTTCGAGTTGTTGGTGACCGGACCGTTCGGCATGCCGACGGTCAGCGGCTGGTTCGACGTCGCTGCTCCGCCGGTGCTCGTGTTGTTCTTCGCGGCGTTGTTGTCCGCGTTGCCGCCACCGCAGCCTGCGGCCACGAGGGCCAGGGCTGCGGCGCCGACCACGGCGGGAGCGATTCTGCGCATCTTCACGGGTGTGCCTCCTTGCACGTGTGCTCTTCGACTGCGGATCGTCGAGCGAGCCGGCAGGTTACCGGACGGGCCTCGACGGTTCGGGGTTCTGGACGGTGGTGTCAGTCCTCCGGGGAAGGGTCGGGGCCGGCGGTGCGGCCGCTGGGCGTCAGGGGCTGGTGGGGCGCGGGCGCGGCGGCGAGCGTGACCCGGAGGTCCGCCACCGAGCGTCCGACCCGGAGGAGGTGGTCCCCGGCGGGCAGGGTCCACGCGTGCGCGGCGACGTCCCACGTCTCGAAGGCGCGGCGCGGCACGCGGACGTACGCGACGACGCTCTCGCCGGCGTCGGCCGCGACGGTCGCGAAGCCGCCGAGCCAGCGGACGGGCCGGTCGGCGTCGGGCGCGAGCGGCTCGACGTAGACCTGGACGACCTCGTGGCCGGGCCGGACGCCCGCGTTGCGCACGGTGACGTCGAGCTCGACCGCCCCGGCGGAGACGGCGGTGAGCGTCGCGTCCTCGTACTCCCACGTGGTCCAGCCGAGACCGTGCCCGAACGGAGCAGCGGGTGCCGGCCCGCCCTCCTCGGCGAGCCGTCGTTGCCAGCCGCGGTACCCCACGTCGACGCCCTCGCCGTAGTCCACGACGCCGTCCTGGGGAATCGCTGACGGAACGGGCACGTCCTGATAACGGACCGGGAGGGTCCAGGGGAGACGCCCTGAGGGTTCGGTGAAACCTGCCAGGACGTCGGCCAGGGCGGCCCCGCCCTCCTGCCCGGCGAGCCAGGCCCACAGGACCGTCCCGGCGTCGTCGAGCCACGGGAGCTCGACCGGCGCGCCGGCGTTCACGACCACGATCGTGCGCGGGTTGGCGGCCACGACGCGGCGGACGAGCTCGTCCTGGTTGCCGGGGAGCGCGAGCGAGGTCCGGTCGAAGCCCTCGGACTCGACCTCCTCCGTCGTCCCGACGACGACGACCGCGACGTCGGCGGCCGCGGCGAGCCCGACGGCGGCCGCGAGCTCCTCCTCGGCGGACGGGCCGGGGAGCCGGTGCACGATCTCGCCGCGCACGAACGAGTCGTAGCCGACGGGGTGCACGACCTGGAGGCGGGCGTCGAGGCGGACGGTCCGCGGCTCGGTCACGTCGATCGCGACGACCGCGGCCGAGGGGTGGTTGTGCTCCGAGGCGAGGATGACCTCCTCGGCCACGACGCGGTCGGACGTCGAGGCGACCCGGGAGTCGACGACGGTCTCGTGCCGGCCGACCGTACCGACGCCGAGCTCGTGCGTCCCCGGCTCGTCGAGCCGCACGTCCGCGGTGACGCGCAGGGTCGTCGCGCGCGGGTCGGTGTTCGCGAACCAGCCCAGCCAGGCCGGGTCGGTCCGGGTCGCGAGGACCTGGCCGTCGCCGTCGAGCAGCTCGAGACGCACGCCCGGCTCCCCGGTCACGGGGTCGGTGCACCGCTCCGCGGCGTCGAGCTCGGGCGGGTTGAGGCGCGACCGGGCACCCGCGTGCACGTCGAGCCGGACGCCGTCCGGCAGCGCCCTGCGCAGCGCGGGGACGGGGAGCTCGAGCCGGTCGGGGTTGACGAAGCCGGAGCCGCCGCCCTGCACGAACGGCTCGACGGCGGCCGGGCCGAGCAGCGCGACCGCGCCGGGCGTCCCGTCGGGCCGGACCGCGAGCGCCTCGAGGTCGAGGGGCAGGAGCGCGGCGTCGTCCTTGAGCACGACCATCGCGCGGGCCGCGAGCTCGCGGAGCAGCGCGGGCGTCTCGGGGGCCGCCTCGGCGCGGTGGCCGGGGACGTCGGGGGTGGCGCCCGGGCCGCCGAGCGCGCCGACGCGGTCCGCGAGCCGCAGGATCCGCACGACCTTGTCCTCGAGCTCGGCGACGTCGACCTCGCCCGAGCGGACGGCGTCGAGCAGGCCGTCGCCCCAGGGTCCGTCGGGGCCGGGCATCTGCAGGTCGAGGCCGCCGCGCACGGCGGGGACGACGCTCTGCGTCGCGACCCAGTCGCTCACGACGACGCCGTCGAAGCCCCACTCCCCCTTGAGCACGCCCTCGACGAGGGGCGCGTGCTCGGTCAGGGGCGCGGAGGTCTCGCCGTCGTCGAAGCCGTTGTACGCGGCCATGACGCTCCACGCGCCGGTCTCGGTCACGAGCCGCTCGAACGGCGCGAGGTACACCTCGCGCAGCGTGCGCTCGTCGACGCGGGCGACGTAACGCGTGCGCTCGGTCTCGGAGTCGTTGGCGATGTAGTGCTTGACGCACATCCCGACGCCGCGCGCCTGAGCCTCGCGGACGAGGGCGTCGGCGATCGCGCCGGTGAGGACCGGGTCCTCCGAGTAGCACTCGAAGTGGCGGCCGCCGACGGGCGTGCGCTGGAGGTTGATCTGGGGGGCGAGGACGACGTCGACGCCGTGACGGCGGGCCTCGTCGGCGAACAGGGCGCCGACGCGGGCGACCAGGTCGAGGTCCCAGGTGGCGGCGACGGCGCTGGGGGCGGGGAGCGACGCGGAGGTCTCGCCCGGGACGTCGCCGGTCCCCCGGACGCCGGCGGGGCCGTCGGAGACGACGACGCCGCGGAGGCCGACGCGGTCGACCGGGGTGGTCGACCACATGCCGGCGCCGACGACGAGCGCGACCTTCTCCTCGGTCGTCAGCTCGGCGGCGATCGCGGCGAGCTCCGCTTCGGTGCGGGCTCGGGCTGCGGTCTCCAGCGACACTCGGTGCTCCCGTCCTTGGGCTTCTTCCGGGTCCGACGGCGGTGCCGGACTCGGTGACGAGCGCCATACAACCACACTTACTGACTTGTTAGTAACTCCCCGCGGGTCACGATATGGTTGCGGCCATGACGAGCGGATCGGACGACGTGGTCTCCGCGCCCCGGACCACAGCAGGCACGGCGGTCGCGCAGCCCCCGCCGCCCACGGCACCCCCCACCCAGGCCTCGCGCGCCCGCCGGCCCCGCAGGGCGACGGCCGAGCGCCGGGAGGAGATCCTGCGCGCCGCCACCCGCGTGTTCGGCTCGAAGGGCTACCACAACGGGTCGCTCCAGGAGGTCGCCGGGCAGGTCGGCATCACGCACGCCGGCGTCCTGCACCACTTCGGCTCCAAGGACCGCCTGCTCTGGGCCGTGCTCGAGTACCGCGACCGGGTCGACGTCGAGCACCTCGAGGGTCAGCACATCCCCGGCGGGCTCGACCTGTTCCGACACCTCGCGACGACGGCCCGCGTCAACGCCGCGCGCCGCGGCATCGTCCAGACGTACACCGTGCTCACCGGCGAGGCGGTGACCGACGGGCACCCCGCCAGCGAGTGGGTGCGCGACCGCTTCACCGTGCTGCGCGGCAACATCGCCGACGCCCTGCGCACCGTGGTGCACGAGCGCGCCACCGCCCGCGGCGAGGCCGTCACCGACCCCGAGCTCGACGGCGTGGCGCTCGACCGCGCCGCGAGCGCGATCATCGCCGTCATGGACGGCCTCCAGACGCAGTGGCTGCTCGACCCCGCCGCCGTCGACCTCGCCGACTCCTCCGCGTTCGCGATCGAGGCGATCCTCACGGCCGCGCTGGCCGGCAGCGAGCGCCCCCACCCGACCGCAGGCTCGGGATCCGTCCCCATCGAGGCGTGACACGCCCAGGAGTTCCACAGGTTCGCTCCAGCGTCAGTCCACACACCGGGGTCACAGTGGTCTCATGACCACCGTGACCAGCGCCCCCCGCCTCACCCGCGCCGACGGCTCGCCCGTCCGCGTGCTCGTCGTCGACGACGAGCCGAACCTCGCCGAGCTCCTCACCTCGGCCCTGCGTTACGAGGGGTGGGACGTCCAGGCCGCGCTCGACGGCCAGGGCGCCATCAAGCTCGCCCAGCAGATCGACCCCGACGTCGTGGTGCTCGACATCATGCTGCCCGACCTCGACGGCCTCTCCGTGCTCCGCCGCATCCGCCAGACGCACCCCTACCTGCCCGTGCTGTTCCTGACCGCGCGGGACGGCGTCGAGGACCGCGTCGCCGGGCTCACGGCCGGCGGCGACGACTACGTGACCAAGCCGTTCAGCCTCGAGGAGGTCGTCGCCCGGATCCGCGCGCTCCTGCGCCGCAGCGGGGCCGCGACCGCGCAGCGCGACTCGACCATCACCGTCGGCGACCTCGTGATGGACGAGGACGCCCACGAGGTCCTGCGCGGGGGCGAGGAGATCCACCTCACGGCGACCGAGTTCGAGCTGCTGCGCTACCTCATGCGCAACGCCAAGCGCGTGCTCTCCAAGGCGCAGATCCTCGACCGCGTGTGGCAGTACGACTTCGGCGGCCAGGCGAACATCGTCGAGCTCTACATCTCCTACCTGCGCCGCAAGATCGACGCCGGCCGCGAGCCCATGATCCACACGCTGCGCGGCGTCGGCTACGTGCTCAAGCCGGCCGCGTCCCAGGCCACGGCACCCGTCGGGGCCGGCACCCACTCCGCGTGAGGCTTCCCCGGCCCGCCGACGCGCGGGGCCCCCTGACCCTGCGCCGCCAGCTCGTCCTGGTCGTGACCGGGGTGCTCGTCGCCCTGCTCGCCGTGCTCGCCGTCGTGTCCGCGCTCGCGCTGCGGGGGTCGCTGAGCGGGCAGCTCGACGACCAGCTCCGGGCCGCCGCCGAGCGGTCCGCGAACTTCCCGGGCCGGGTCGGCAGCACGCCGACCACCTCGACGGACACCGGCTCGACGGGCACCGGCGCGACGGGCACGGGCGACGACGCCGGTTCCGACCGCCGCCAGCAGTACGCGCAGCAGCTCGCCGCCCGCTGCGGCACCGCGTCCGACCTGCCCGGCGGGTCGACGCCGCCGCCCGGCCAGGGCGCCGGTCAGATCGTCGTGTTCTACGCCGGCGGCGAGGTCGTCGACGCCGGCTTCTACGACGACGCCGGGTGCTTCGTCGCGCTCACCGACGACGAGGTCGCCGACCTCGTCGCGGTCCCCCACGACGGCGAGGTCCACCAGGTCGACGTCGGCGACCTCGGCTCGTACCGCGCGATCGCGACGACCACGCGCAGCGGGCAGCCGTCGGTCACGGCCCTGCCCACCGCCACCATGGACGCGACGATCCAGCGGTTCGTGCTCATCGAGGTCGCGCTCGCCGTCGGCGGGCTCGTCATCGCGGGCGTCGTCGGCTCGCTGCTCGTCCGCCGGTCGCTCGCGCCGCTCGACCGCGTCGCCGGCGTCGCCGAGCACGTGTCCGAGCTGCCGCTCGCCGAGGGCGAGGTCGGGGCGCTGCACGGCGTCGACCCGCGCGACACCGACGAGCGCACGGAGGTCGGCAAGGTCGGGGCGGCGCTCAACCGCATGCTCGACAACGTCGGCACGTCGCTCGCGGCGCGCCACCGGTCCGAGACCCAGGTCCGGCAGTTCGTCGCCGACGCGAGCCACGAGCTGCGGACACCGCTCGCGTCCATCCGCGGCTACGCGGAGCTCGTGCGCCGCTCCCCCGAGGCCCTTCCCGACGGCGCCGCCCGGTCGCTCGACCGGATCGAGTCCGAGGCGTCCCGCATGGGCGTGCTCGTCGACGACCTGCTGCTCCTCGCCCGCCTCGACGCCGGCCGACCGCTCGACCGCGCGCCCGTGGACCTGGCCGCGCTCGCCGTCGACGCCGTCACCGACGCGCACGCGGCGGCGCCCGACCACCGGTACGAGCTGGACCTGCCCGGCGAGCCGGACGACGACGACGGAAGCCCGGACCACGACGGCCTCGTCGTGGCCGGCGACGAGGCGCGGCTCCGCCAGGTGCTCACGAACCTCGTCGGCAACACGCGCGTCCACACCCCCGCCGGCACGCGCGTGACGGTGGGCGTGCGCGCGGACGGCGACGACGTCGTCGTGAGCGTGCAGGACGACGGCCCGGGCATCCCCGCGGGCCTGCTGCCGGACCTGTTCCAGCGCTTCAGCAGAGGCGACACGTCGCGCAACCGCGTCAGCGGCTCGACAGGGCTGGGGCTGGCGATCGCGCACGCGATCGTCCTCGCGCACCACGGGACCGTCGAGGTCGAGAGCAGGACCGCCGACGCCGGCTCGCCCACCGGAACGACGTTCACCGTGCGCCTCCCCCGCTCCGCCTGAGGCCGCGACGGAGCTAGCCGGCCGATCCGTCCCCGAGCCCGAGGTCGCGGATCAGACGCGGGACGTCGACGCGGAGCGTCTGGAACATCAGGTCATCGTTCACCTTGTCGTAGTGGTGCGCCACGAGGTTGCGCATCCGCGTGATCGCACGCCAGTCAACGGTCACGTACGAGGCCTTGAACGAGTCGGGAAGCTTCTCGACGACGGTCGCGATCTTGACGAGGACGTGCGCCCCAGCGTTGCGGAGCAGCGCACCGTCGGGTGTCGGTGCACGGTACGCGTCCTCCCCCTGACGCACGATGTGGGCGGCTTCGGCTGCGAATCCCTCGAGGTCTCGGAGCCGGCGGGCGGTCTTGGCGTCGTCGCTCACGCGGCCACCGGCCGACGCGGCCCTTCGAGGCGGTCCAGACCCGACGAGCCGGCGGAGACGAGGTCGACATGGACCGTGAGCAGCTGTTCGAGCTCGTCTTCGAGGGCCAGGAGATCGATGATGCCGCTCCCTGCCGGCAGAGTGACGATGAGGTCGAGGTCGGACTCCGGAGTGTCGGTTCCCGCTGCGACGGAGCCGAACACCACCGGGTCGCCCGCTCCGGCACGTTCAAGGACATCGAGGACCTGCGCGCGTCGAGCGCCCAGAGCGTCCGACGGCCGGAGCCGCAGCTCGGGTTCCAGGGCTGCGCGCGTCTCGGGCGTCGCCCGACGTCGCCCCGACTCGATCGCCGCGATCAACGGCTGCGCTACGCCGGAACGCGCCGCGAGCGCGCGCTGACTGAGGCCGAGCAGCGCGCGACGCGTCCGGACGAGATCTCCGTACACCAGGTCCATCAGGCCACGATAACAACCGCGTTATCAGGGCGCGCCCGTCAGGACACGGCGACGAAGTGCTCGACGACGGGGAACGGGTCGTAGAACGGGTGCAGCAGCGCGCGCCAGCGCGCGTAGCGCTCCGAGCCGCGGAAGCCCTCCTCGTGCGCCGCGACGTCCGACCAGTCCACGAGCAGCAGGTACGTGCTGGGCGACTCGAGCGAGCGCGACAACGTCAGGCCCCGGAACCCGGGCGTCGCCTCGATCAGCGGCCGGGCCTCGCGGAACGCCGCCTCGAAGGCCGCCTCGCTGCCGGGCCGGACCGGCAGCACCGCGTGCTCGCGCACCGGCGGCCGGCCCGCCGCGCGCGGCCCGCGCCACTCCTCGCCCAGGACGGCGTACACGACCTCGTCGGTCCACTCTCCCTTGACGGTCTCGTTGCTCGCGAGGTGGGCCTCCCGCCGCATCCCGGCCCCCCGGAGCACACCCGCCGACGCCGCGTTGCGCGCGTCCAGCCGCCCCACGACGCGGTGCAGGCCCAGGCCGTCGAACGCGAGCCCCAGGAGCGCCTCGACGGCCTCGGTCGCGTAGCCGTGACCGTGGTGGCGCGGGTCGAGCACGTAGCCGACCTCGCCCGCGCCCTGCTCGGCGTCCTGCCACATCAGCACGACGTCGCCCACGAGCGTGCCGTCGTCGGCGCGGCACAGCGCGAGCCACAGCGACTGCCCGGGGCCGGTGAGCTCGCTGCGGTTGCGCGTCGGGTCGAGGAGGAGCGCGGCGATCTGCCGCTCGTCGCGGGGCTCGTAGAGCAGGAACCGGCAGACGTCGGGCCGGGACTGGTAGGCCGCGAGCGCCGGGGCGTCGTCGACCGTCAGGGGGCGCAGCACCAGGCGGGGCGTGCGGACGGGGTAGGCGGGCGAGAGCATGGCCCCGACCCTACGGCCGCGTACCCCCTCGACGCCGCGCCGCCCGAGGCTCATCGCAGGCGCACAGGTTGTGCCGGGGAGCGACCGAGGTCGGCGGCCGAGAGTCGTGGGCATGACGACGACACAGCTCCCCCACGAGGCGGCCCCGCCGCCCGAGGTCGCGGCGTCCGGGCCGTCAGGAAGCGCGCCGCCTCAGCGCCTGGCCGCCCGCGCCGCCGACGCGACGACCGACACCGGACTCGCGCTCGACCTCGTCATCCCCGTCTACAACGAGGGCCGCACGCTCGAGGCGTCGGTCCGGCGCGCGCACGCCTACCTGACCGGCTCGCTGCCGTTCCGGGCCCGCCTCACGATCGCCGACAACGCGTCGACCGACGACACGCTCGCCGTCGCGCTGCGCCTCGCGGACGAGCTCCCCGGCCTGCGCGTCGTGCACCTCGACGCCAAGGGCCGGGGCCGCGCGCTCCACGCCGCGTGGGGATCGTCCGACGCCGCGGTGCTCGCCTACATGGACGTCGACCTGTCGACCGACCTCGCGGCACTGCTCCCGCTCGTCGCCCCGCTGCTGTCGGGGCACTCGGAGGTAGCGATCGGCTCGCGCCTGAGCGCCGGCTCGCGCGTCGTCCGCGGCCCCAAGCGCGAGCTCATCTCGCGCTCCTACAACCTCATCCTGCGCGGCACCCTGCACGCCCGGTTCTCCGACGCGCAGTGCGGCTTCAAGGCGATCCGCGCCGACGCCGCCCGCCAGCTCCTGCCCCTCGTCGAGGACACGGGCTGGTTCTTCGACACCGAGCTGCTGGTCCTCGCCGAGCAGGCCGGGCTGCGGATCCACGAGGTGCCGGTCGACTGGGTCGACGACCCCGACAGCCGCGTCGACATCGTCGCGACCGCGACCGCCGACCTGCGCGGGATCTGGCGCCTCGTGCGCGACCTCAACGCCGGGCGGATCCCGCTCGACGAGGTCCGCGCCGCGCTCCCCCGCCGCGCCTCCGACGACCAGCGCCCGCTCTCCCGCCGCCAGACGCTCCTGAACCAGGCGCTGAGCTTCGGCGTCGTCGGGGCGCTGTGCACGGCCGCGTACGCGCTGCTGTTCCTCCTGCTGCGCGGGTCGGTCGGCTCGCAGTGGGCCAACTTCCTCGCGCTCGCCGTGACCGCGGTGCTCAACACGGGCCTCAACCGCCGGCACACGTTCGGCATCCGCGGGAGCGCGGGCGCGGCCCGGCACCACGGCCAGGGGCTCGTGGTCTTCGGGCTCGGCTGGGCCCTCACGGCGGGCTCGCTCGCCGTCCTGCACACGACGGCGCCCGGGGCCTCCGGCCTCGCGCAGCTCGTCGTCCTCTGCGTCGCCAACCTCTGCGCGACGCTCCTGCGCTTCGTCCTGTTCCGCAGCTGGGTCTTCGCGCCCCGCGCCACCGAGGGGAGCTCCCGATGAGCACCACGACCGACGCCTTCCAGGCGCCCGCACCGCCGCCGCCCCCGGGCTCCGGCCCCGCGGCGTCGTCCGAGCCCGCCACCGCCTCCCCGTCCGGCCCGACGACGGCGCTCGCCGCCCCCGACGACCCCGCGGCCCGCGTGGGCCGGCTGAGCCTGCGGGCGCGCCTCGGCGTCGTCGGCATGCTCGTGGGCGCCGGCGTGTTCTGGCTGATCAACCTCGGCGCCAACGGCTGGTCGAACTCGTTCTACACGGCCGCCGTCCAGGCCGGCTCGCAGAGCTGGTCGGCGTTCCTGTGGGGCTCGTCCGACGCCGCCGGGTCGATCACGGTCGACAAGCCGCCGGCCTCGCTGTGGCTCCCCGAGCTCGCCGTGCGGGTGTTCGGGCTGAACACCTGGAGCGTGCTCGTCCCGGAGGTGCTGCTCGGGGTGGCGAGCGTGTGGCTGGTCTTCGCGGCCGTGCGCCGCTCGTTCGGACCGGGCGCCGGGTTCCTCGCGGGCGCCGCGCTCGCGCTCACGCCCGTCGCGACCCTGATGTTCCGGTTCGACAACCCCGACGCGCTGCTCGTGGCGCTCATGGCGGCCGCGACCTACTGCGTGCTGCGCGCCGTCGAGGACGGCCGCACGCGCTGGATGCTGCTCGCCGGCGCCGCGGTCGGCCTCGGCTTCCTCACCAAGCAGATGCAGGTATTCCTCGTGCTGCCGGGCCTCGGCCTGGCCTACCTGTGGGCCGCGCCCGTGTCGCTCGGCCGGCGCATCCGCGACTCGCTCCTCGCCGTCGGCACGCTCGTCGTGACGGCCGGCTGGTGGGTGCTGCTCACCGTCGTCGTGCCGGCCGGCTCCCGCCCCTACATCGGCGGGTCGCAGAACAACTCGTTCCTCGAGCTGACGTTCGGCTACAACGGCTTCGGCCGCCTCACGGGCGACGAGACCGGGTCGGTCGGCGGCGGGGGCGGCGGCACCACCGGCGGCCAGTGGGGCGCGACCGGGCTCGGGCGGCTCTTCGGCTCCGAGTTCGGCGGGCAGATCGCCTGGCTGTTCCCCGCCGCAGCGATCCTCCTCGTGGCCGGGCTCGTCCTGACCGCGCGCGCCCGGCGCACCGACCTGCGCCGCGCGTCGTACATCGCGTGGGGCGGCTGGCTCGTCGTGACCTGGGCCGTCTTCAGCGAGATGTCCGGGATCTTCCACACCTACTACACCGTCGCCCTCGCGCCCGCGCTCGCGGCGCTGGTCGGGGCCGGCGGCGCCCAGCTGTGGCGCCGTCGGGACTCGTGGTGGGCCGTCGGGGTCCTCGCGGCCGCGACCCTCGCGACCGCCGTCTGGTCGTACGTGCTGCTCGACCGGTCGTCGACCTTCCTGCCCTGGCTGCGCGTGGTCGTGCTGCTCGGCGGGTTCGTCGCGGCGGTCGCCCTCCTCGCCGGCCGGCTCATCGGGCCGCGCGACAGCGCCGGGAACGCCGTGCTGCGCGGGGCGGCGGCGCTCGCCGTCGTCGTCGGGCTCGCGGGCCCCGCGGCCTACTCCGTGCAGACGCTCACGGAGGGCCACACCGGATCCCTCCCGACGGCGGGACCGACCGTCCAGTCCTCCGGGTTCGGTCCCGGCGGCATGGGCGGCGGGCCCGGCGGCCAGGGCGGTGGACGCGGCGGCATGGGCGGACCCGGCGGGCAGCAGGGTCAGGGCCAGCAGCAGGGCGGCCAGGGCCAGCAGCCGCCGAGCCAGGGCGGGCAGGCCCAGGGCGGGCAGACCGGCCAGACCCAGCAGGGCGGCCAGACCCAGGGCCAGATGCCCGGCGGCGCCGTCGGCTTCGGCGGCGGCGGGGGCGGCATGGGCGGGCTGCTCGACGGGACGACGGTGAGCAGCGAGCTCACGACGATCCTCCAGGCCGACGCCGGCTCGTACCGCTGGGCGGCCGCCACCACCGGGTCGCAGAACGCCGCGAGCTACCAGCTCGCGTCCGGCGAGTCGGTCATGCCGATCGGCGGGTTCAACGGGTCCGACCCGTCGCCGACGCTCGCGCAGTTCAAGGAGTACGTCGCGCAGGGCGAGATCCACTACTACGTCGGCTCGAGCTCGGGAGGGTTCGGCGGGTCGATGGGCGGCTCGGGTGCCGCGTCGGAGATCGCGTCCTGGGTCGAGGACACCTTCCAGTCCCAGACCGTGGACGGCGTCACGATCTACGACCTGAGCACCGGCGCCACGAGCTCGGCTTCGTGACACCACGCCGCCCTGCCGCCGAGCGCGGCAGGGCGGCGCCCAGGACGCACCCGGCGGGCTCCCGGCGTGCGTCCAGGCATGGTCGAAGGCTTCAGAAATGAGTGGCATGATCATCCCCACCATGACCGCGACGACCTCGACGCCGAGGCCAACAGGGCCCTCGGCGGTGACGGAGAAGGCGCACCGCCCCGTGCGGAGCGTCCATCGGTCGACGCGTCGTGCGCTTCCCGCCCCGGTCCTGCGCACCGCCCCCGGCGTGGAGCTCGACCTCGACGCCACCGCGTACGAGCGCCCCGACGTCGAACCCGTCAGCACGACGACCGGCAACCTGCCCGGCGTCGCCGTGCTGGTCCGCGACCTCGTCATCGGTCGCGTGCCCTTCGGCGTCGTGCGGGCCGCCCTTCCGGGCCGCGTCGCGCAGCGCGGCCCCGGCCACGCCCACCCGCACGCCGCCCACCCCCACGCCGCGCTGCTCGCCCAGATGCTGAGCTTCGTCGGCGTCGGCGCGCTGTGCACGACCGTCTACGCGCTCCTCTACCTCACGCTGTCCGACCTGTGGGGCGACCAGACCGCCAACTTCGCCGCGCAGCTCGTGGCCGCCGTCCTCAACACGGCTCTCAACCGTCGGCACACCTTCGGCGTCCGCGGGCGCGAGGGCGCGGCCCGTCACCACGGCCAGGGACTGCTCGTGTTCGGGCTCGGGTGGGGGCTGACCGCGGGCGCGCTGGCCCTGCTCGGCGTGCTCGTGCCCGGCGCGTCGCACGTCCTCGAGCTCGGGGTGCTGTGCCTCGCGAACCTCGCCGCCACGGCGTCGCGGTTCCTGCTGTTCCGGTTCTGGGTGTTCACCCCGCGCGGGGCCTGCGCCCCCACCCGCTGACCGGTACCGATCCGCCGAAGCAGGCCCCCGGGAGGGGTACCTCGGCGTCAGAGGATCGGGATGTTCCGGTCGAAGACGTTCTCCGGGTCGTAGCGCCGCTTGAGCCCGCGCAGCCGGTCGAGCGTCGCGCCCGGGTAGACCCGCTCCACGCGCTCGGGCCGCCGGTCCGTCGACAGGCTCACGTACTCGCCGTGCGCCACCGGGTCCATCGCGGTGTCCCAGGCGGCGTCGAGGAGTCCCGGGTGCCCGAAACCCACGCCGGACACGTCGAACTGCTGCCCGTCGCGGTGCGCGTACGCGGTCGCGTCGGACGGCACGTCGTTGACAGCCCCGCCGACGGCGCGCACCTGGAACATCTGGAAGCCGCCGGTCTCGAACGCGTCGGCGGCGGCCCGGGCGGCGCGGTCGTCGAGGTGGTCGACGAGCGTGTTGCGGAACGTCCCGCCCGGGCCGTCGGACACGTGCGGGGCGTCCTGCGGCGCGACGACCGCCGCGTACGGGGCGAGCTGGGCCTGCTGCTGCAGCAGCGGGGCGACCCGGAGCAGCGGCTCGAGCGCACGCTCGGCCAGCCGGACGTCGTCGGACGCGATCACCGTCATAGCCTGCGCGAGCGGTGGGTTCTCGCCGCGCCCGGGCTGCAGCGTGAGGAAGCTCGTGAGCTCCCGCGGCGCGGTCTCGACGGCCGTGCCCCACGCCTCGAGCAGCCCGCGCGCGTCGGACGCGTCGTACAGCATGACGGCGAGCACGACGGGCGGGACGTCGTAGACCTCGAGCTCGACCGCGGTGACGATCCCGAGCCCGCCGCCCGCGCCGCGCATCCCCCAGAAGAGCTCGGGGTGCTCGTCGGCGGTCGCGTGCACCAGCGTCCCGTCGGCGAGCACGACGTCGTACGCGACCGCGTGGTCGATGGTCAGCCCGTGCAGGCGGCCCATGAACCCGACACCGCCCGCGGTTGCGAGCCCGCCGACTCCCACGTCGCCGAAGTCGCCCGAGCTCATGCCCCAGCCGTGCTCGGCGAGCGCCTCGGCCACGTGGCCCCAGGTCGCGCCCGCGCCGAGGCGGACGCGGCGCGAGGCGGGATCGAGGACGGTGACCTCGTCGAGGGCCTTGAGGTCGAGGACGACGCCGCCGTCGTTGGTCGACAGCCCGGAGATCCCGTGCCCGCCGCTGCGGACCGCGAACGGGAGCCGCCCCGGCCCGTCCCACGCGCCGCGCACCTGCTGCTCGCGCGCGTAGCCGAGGCCCTCGACGACGTCCTGGGCGTCGCGGGCCCGGAGCACGACCCCCGGTTTGCCGCCGCGGATGTACGACGAGCGCGTCAGCGCGTAGTCCCGGTCGCCCGGCTCGACGGCCTGGTCGCGCAGGCGCGCGGGGATCCCGTCGTAGTCGACGCCGGGGGCGCGGAGCGCGAGGGCACGCGGGCTGCGCACAGGCCCGGTCTCCGTGCCCGACGACGCCCGCTCGGCCGCCACGGCCTCGCGTACGGCGGGCGCGACCTCCTCGGCGAAGGTGGCGAGGTCGCGCGGGTTGTCGGACCCGAGGATGAACGTCGCCACGCCGTCCTCGAGCGCGAACCGGACGAGCTCGTCGATCCACTGCTCGACCGGGCCGTCGATCGCGCCGCCGCCGTGGGTGGTCGACGACCCGGCACTCGCACCTGCGGAACCCGGCCGGAAGCGGCCTCCGACGTTGAGGATGCGGCGGACCTCGCGGGGGTCGCGGCCCGCGCCGTCGGCGGCCTCGTCGATCACGGCGTTGCCGCGCGCGAGGTCGCCGGGCGTCAGGTAGCCGAGCGACGGGAGCCAGCCGTCGGCCCGGGCACCCGTGAGCCGCAGCATGCGGGGCTTGTAGGCGCCGAGCCAGAGCCCGATCGCATGGTCGGGGCGCGGCCCGCGGCGGGCGCCCGCGACGTGGTGGTGCTCACCGCCGGCGCGGAGGACGGTGCGGTCGTCGGCGTCCCAGATGCCGCGGATGACGTCGATGGCCTCCTCGAGCGCATCGACGCCCTGGCCCGGCGTGAGCCGGTCGCCGCCCATCGCGGCGATGCCGTCCCAGAACGCGCCCGAGCCCAGGCCGAGCTCGGCGCGCCCGTGCGACAGGAGGTCTAGGCTCGCGGCGGCGCGCGCGAGCACGGCCGGCGGGCGCAGCGGGAGGTTGGCGACGTTGGGCGACAGGTGCACGCGCTCCGTGCGGGCCGCGACGAACGACAGGAGCGTCCACGTGTCGAGGAAGCCCGCGTTGTACGGGTGGTCCTGGAAGGTCACGAGGTCGAGGCCGACCTCCTCCGAGAGGACGGCGAGGTTCACGACGTCGTCGGGCGCGCCCGCCTGCGGTGTCAGGAAGGACCCGAAGACGAGGTCGTGGCCGTAGTCGCTCATGTTGCTCCGTCTCTGCGCGGCGGACGTCCCGCCGGATCGTCTGCTCGACAACTGATCTGCACGACAGACTATTCCAGCGTATCCTGGTGCCGTGACCACGACGACCACGACCACCGCGAAGGGCGACGCCGAGGACGGTGCACGGCGTGACGCCTCGACGGTGAGCGAAGCCTGCCGCCGCGTCGACCTCGGCCAGTCGCTCGGGATCCTGCTGCGCCGCTGGCACGACGCCGTCGACCTCGCGCTCGCCGGGATCCCGCACGGGCCGCGCGGCTTCCAGGTGCTGGGCGCCGTCGTGCACGACGAGCCGCCCACGCAGGCCGCGCTCGCCGAGTCGCTGGGCATCGACCGGACCGTCATGACCTACCTGCTCGACGACCTCACGGCCGAGGGGCTGGTCGAGCGGCGCGAGGCGGAGCACGACCGGCGCGCCCGCCGGGTGGTCGCCACCGCGAGCGGGCGGGCCGCGCTGCGCCGGTTCGAGGACGCCGTCCGCGTCGCCGAGGAGTCCGTGCTCTGCGGCCTCGACGACGACGAGCGCGAGCTCCTGCAGGGGCTCGTCCGGCGCTCGGCGCACGCGTCGCCGGCCTGACCCCCGTTCACCGACCGTGACGTAGGCGTCCGTGGTCGGGTGCGCGAGCGGGTGCGGCCGTCACGGTGCCGGGGTCAGGAACCCGTCCTCCACGAGTCCCCGGACGGCAGGGAACAGCTCGGACGCGAGGTCGTCCGCGGGGACCTCGAAGAGCGCGGCGATCGCGGACGTGAGCTGCCCGACCGTGAGCTCGCCGTCGCACGCGCCCGTCAGCGCGGCGAGAGCCGTGGACGCGTGGACCGCACGCCCGAACCCGTCGCCCTGACGCAGCAGCAGGACGTTCGGGTCCGCGGCGCCGGGGGTCAGGTAGCGCTCCTCCGTGACGTCGCCGGCGACGACGAGGCGCGTCCCCGCGAGCGCCGACGACGTGCCCAGCCCCACGAGCCGGTCGTGCGCCCGCAGCGACGCGGCGAGGTGGCCGCCCAGCGGCTGGCGGACCGGGCCCGTGTGCTCCTCGAGGCGACGCAGGGTCACGCGCCCGTCGGCGGCCCCGGCCGGGTCCGGGCGGCGCAGCGTCACGATCCCGAACCCGATCGCCTCGACGTCGCGGCTCGCGAAGTCGTCGAGCCAGGCCCCGTACGCCCGCGCCCAGGTGCCGGGCTCGCGCTCGGGCGTCGTCCCGCCGTCGCGGATCCAGGTCTCGGCGTACTCCGCCGGGTCCTGGACCTCGCGCTGGACGACCCACCCGTCCAGCCCTGCCTCGTCGAGCCACGCACCGACGCGCTCGGTCCACGGCTCGCCGCGCCGGTGCTCCCAGTTCCCGAGCAGCTGCGCCACCCCGCCGGGCGCCAGCACGCTCCCGACCTCCCGGACCAGGTCCCGCACGACTGCGTCGCCCGAGCGGCCGCCGTCGCGGTACTCGTAGTCGGGCAGCGGCGAGCCGGTGTGCGGGGTGATGACGAACGGCGGGTTGGAGACGACGAGGTCGAACTCCTCGCCCGCGGCCGGCTCGAGCATCGAGCCCTCACGCAGCTCGACCCCGCCCTCAGCGACGTAGGCCTCCGCGCGGGGTACCTCGGCGAGAGGGGGGCGGTTGAGGGACACGTTGAACGCGGCGAACGCGAGCGCCCGCGCGGAGATGTCCGTGGCGACGACGGCGCCCGCGTGCCGGGCCGCGTGGAGGGCCTGGATGCCGCAGCCGGTCCCGAGGTCGAGGACGCGGCCGACGGGCGTGCGCATCGTGACCTGCGCGAGCGTCGTGGACGCGCCGCCGGCGCCGAGCACGTGGTCAGCGGCGAGCCGCACGCCCGTCTGGAGCTCGCCGAGGTCGGAGGCCAGCCACCAGGTGACGTCGCCCGCCGCGTCGACGGCCTCGTAGGGACGCAGGTCGACCGCCGCGAGCACCTCGTCGTCGGCGCCCGACCCCGACGCGTGCGCGATCCCGAGCCGGACGGCGCCCTCGGAGCCGAGGCCGGGCAGCGCGGCATCGAGCAGGCGGCGCGGGACCGGACGGCCCAGCACGAACGCGTGCGTGAGCACCGCCACGGGCTCCGGGTCCGGACGCCGGAGCGCGGCCGTCGTCGCGCGCACGGCCGGGACGTCCTGCTCACGGTGCAGCGCCGCCGCGGCGAGCGGGCCCAGGACCGACTCGACGCCGCCCACCGTGAAGCGGGCGGCGTCGAGGTCGGCGCGGAGCGCGTCCAGCAGACGCGGGTCGGTGCGGGGTGCGGGACGGGAGCTCATGCCCCCATCCTCCCGGTCAGCTGCAGTTCTTCGACACGTAGTCCGAGATCTTCTGGCCGGCGTCCTGCATGGTTGCGGCCTCGGACTGCAGGTCGGTGTCCTGGAGGGCGGAGGCGAAGGCGGTGGGGTCCGACGTGTCGACGCCGGACACGGCGTCGGAGAAGTCCGCGAAGAACTTCTTCATGCTGGCCCAGGACTCCTTGATCTCGTCGGGGGCCTCGACGTCCTTGATCTTGTCGTTGATCTTCGAGACCGCGTCGACGGCGCCCTTCGGGTCGGACGGGTCGACGCCCGACAACGCGTCGTCGAGCTCGAGGCTCTCGTCGAGCTTGCAGAAGTCGGCCTTCGAGCTCCCGCCGCCGGAGCCGGAGTCGGACGAGCAGGCGGTGAGGGTCGGGGCGGCGAGCGCGAGGAGCGCGACGGGCAGGACGGCACGGGTCATGAGCTTTCTGGTCACCCGCTGATCGTTCCCTATGACAACGCTACGGGTCCAGGTCGTCCACAGGGCAGACCTCCCCATCGACGACGGCGCCCCCGTCCGGTACGCCGCGCGCCCGCCCGGCGTGGGCCGGGCGGGCGCGGGTGGTCGGGGACGGCCGGGGCGGCGTCGTCGACGGCGTCAGTTGACGGGCACGGCCGCGCAGTGCGTCGAGGCCCAGTCGTCGACGTTCGTGCCGGCCGTCTGCAGGGCGGTGAGGTCGTCCTGCGTGAGCCCGTTGGACTGCATGGCCTTCGCGACGGCGTCGGGGTCGCTCGTGTCGACCTTCTCCAGCGGCGTGGCGGCCTTGTCGAAGAAGTCGACGATCGTCTTCCAGTCGTCCGCGATGTCGGCCGGCGCCTTCACGGCGGCGAGGTCGTCACGCGACTGGATGATGCCGTCCACCCAGTCGGCGGTGCCGACGTCGTCCGGGTTCTGGAGGTCGTTCATCTCGTCGGTCAGGTCGGCGTCGGCCTGGCAGAACGCTCGGGTCGTCGGGTCGGTCGCGCCCTTGATGGCGTCCTGGACGTCGTCGTCGCTCGCCGCGATCGCGATGATCGCCGCGAAGCCCGCCAGCGCAGCGACCGTGAACGCGATGCCGATGCCGAGGCCCCACGCCGCCAGGGTGTTCTTGAGGCCAGCCTTCTTGGACTTGCTCAGCGCGACCGCGCTCAGGACGAGGCCGACGACGGGCGTGAAGAACGCGAGCACGAAGCCCGCGATGCCGAGCCCGCGCCCCGGCTCGCCCGCCATCGCCTGCCGGCGCTCGCCCGGCGGCGGGAACCCCGGCTGTCCCGGATAGCCGGGCTGCGCCGGATAGCCGGGCTGCGCGGGGTACTCCCCCTGGCCCGGGTAGCCCGCGTAGGGCGGCGGCGCGGGCGCTTCCGCGGGCTGGGGCGTGGGAGCAGCGTCCGCCGCAGGGACCCCCTCGGGCGGCGCCCCGCCGGGCGTGGCGTACGGGTCGGGGACCGGCTGGTTGGGGTCCTGCTGCGTCATGCTGGCTCGTTCCTCGTGAAGCGCGACGTCATGCGGATGCACGACGGAACCCGATGATTCCCTGTGCGGGCGCTGCGCGTCCAGCGTGGCGAATGGGGAACGCTCCCCATCCGCGGTCGCGCGTCAGCCGAGCGGGAGGACCTCGGCGACGACCGGGAAGTGGTCGCTCGCTCGCGCCAGCACCTCCAGGTCGACGCGCCGCGCGACGCCCGTGAGCCGCGGGCCGACGAGCACGACGTCGAGCCGCTTGCGCGGGCGCTTCGTCGAGAACGTAGGACGACCGTCGCCCGCGCCGGCGTCGGCGAGCCCGTGAACCCCGAACGCCTCCCAGGCCGGGCCGCCCGGCTCCTCGTTGAGGTCCCCGGCGACGACGACGTCGCCCCAGCCGCCCGGTGACAGCTCCCCCACCGCGGCCTCGATGAGCGCCTGGTGGCCGGCCCGCTCGTCGTCGTCGAGCGAGAGGTGCACGGAGGCGACGGTCGCCTCGAACGCGTCCACGCCGTCGGCGGCGGGGAGCCGGAGCCGCGCGACCGCCGCCCCTCGGAGCGTCGGGAACCAGTGGCCGCGGCGGACGAGCTTCAGCGGGAGCCGCAGCGGCCGCATTCCGACGACCTCGACACCCGGGCGCACCAGGAGGGCGGTGGTGCGGGCACCGGCGATCCCACCGGGAACCGCGACCGTGAGCCCGGCGTCGCGGGCGAGGGCGTGGAGACGCTCGCGCGTGAGCCACCACTTGGGGGGCTCCTGGAGCGCGACGACGTCGGCGTCGGTCTCGCGCAGGACGGTGAGCACGGCGTGCCGGTCCTGCTTGAGCGAGCGCACGTTGTAGCTGAGGAGCCGCACGTGGCCAGCCTACGGACGCGCGGGCGGCGGGGTCGCCCCAGTCGCGTCCGGCGGGGGCACCGCACGCAGGAGTGCGGCCGTGAACGCGACCCCCCGGCCGAGCGCCGCGACCGTGACGTGCTCGTCGATCCCGTGGATCGAGGCTCGCTGCGCCGTCGTCAGGTCGAACGGCGAGAACCGGTACACGTGGGCGGAGATCGCGCAGTAGTGCCGCGAGTCGGACGCGCCGAGCTGGACGTACGGGGTGAGGACGGCGTCCGGGTACGACGCCGCGAGCGCCGTCCGCAGCAGCTCCCACTGCGTGCCCTCGGCGGGCGAGACGGGCGACGGGTCCTCGCCCGAGACGACCCGGAGCGTGATGGTCGGGTCGTCGATCACCCGCGTCAGCCGGGCGACGACGGACGCCACGGTCTCCCCGGGCAGGATCCGGATGTTCGCGTTCGCCCGGGCGGTCTGCGCGAGGACGTTGGCGCCCGGGCTGCCCTCGAGCTGGGTGATCGCGACCGTCGTCCGCACGAGCGCGGCCGGCTCGACGCCGAGACGCGTGAACGCCCGGGCGACGACAGGCGCGAGGCGGCCCGCGTTCGCGAAGACCCGTCGCATCGGGCCGTCGACGTGGTCGGCGAGCGTCGCCAGCAGCGCCCTGACCGGCTCGGACAGCCGCGGCGGGAACGGGTGGGCGTCGATCCGCGTGATGGCCCGGGCGAGGCGCACGGTCGCGCCGTTGGCGGCCGGCGTCGACGCGTGGCCGCCGTCGTCGCGCGTGGACAGCTCGAGGTCGAGGATGCCCTTCTCGGCGATCCCGACGACGGCCGTCGGCGCCGCGACCCCGGGCATCGCTCCTTGCACGACGGCGCCGCCCTCGTCGAGCACGAGCCACGGCCTGATCCTCCGCTCGCCGAGCCGGCGCACCGCCTCGCGGGCGCCGTCGCCGGCGGTCTCCTCGTTGTGCCCGAACGACAGGTAGACGTCGCGGGGCGGCACCCAGCCGGACGCGACGAGCGCCTCGACCGCCTCGAGCACGACGACGAGCGCGCCCTTGTCGTCGAGCGTCCCCCGGCCCCACACGACGCCGTCGCGCACGACCCCGGCGAACGGCGGGTGCGTCCACCCGGCGGCGGGCGCCGCGACGTCGTCGACGGGCACGGGCAGCCCGGGCACGGCGACGACGTCGTAGTGCGCCATGAGGACGACCGGCTCGCGCTCGCCGGCCTCACCGCCCGTCCCGCGCCACCGGAACAGCAGGCTGTGGCCCTCGGCGGCGTCGGGCGCCGCGGTCACGAGCTCGCGCTCGAGCACGCGGTGGACGTGCGGGTACAGCGCCTCGAGGAGCGCGACGAGCTCGGCGAAGCGGGCCGCGTCGACCTCCTCCGCGACACGCGAGGAGACCGTCGGGACGCGGACGAGCGCGGACAGGCGCGCGGCGACGTCGTCGGGCGTGGGCAGCGTCGGGGTCACGGGGCCTCCAGTGAGGTGTCGCTGAACGCGAGGCGCGGGACGAAGGCGAGCAGGACGGCGGACACGAGGGCGGTGACCCCGCAGATCAGCCACACGGCGTGGTACCCGCCGAGCGAGCCGGCGGTCCCCTCACCGCCGGTGAGCTTCGCCGTCGTGCCGGACACGAGGGCGAGCGCGAAGACCGCGGACGCGAACGAGCCGCCGATCGTCTTGGTGGTGTTGGTGAGGCCGGTCGCGACGGCGGTGCGCTCGCGGGGCGCGGCGGCGGCCGCCGCGGCGGGCAGTGCCGCGACCAGTGCGCCCGAGCCGAGGCCCGCGACGACCATGTTGACGACGACCTGCGCCACCGAGTCGTGGAACGGCACGAACAACAGGTACCCGACGGCAACCAGCAGGGCGGCGCCGATGAGCGTCCGGCGGGGCGTCAGCGCCGCGGAGACGCGGGCGAACAGCAGCGCGCCCACGAGGCACGCGATCACGTACCCGCCGATGAGGTAGGAGACGGTCGCGGCGTCCGCGCCGAGCCCGTAGCCGTAGTCGGCGCGGTCCGTGCGCGCGAAGGTCGAGAGGGCGTCCTGCGCGCCGAGCACGCTGATGCCGAACAGCCCGGACGTCACGAGCACGGGCCAGAGGGTCGCCCGGCGCATCACGCGCAGGTCGACGAGGGGGTCGTCCTGCCGCAGCTCCCAGCGCGCGAACGGCCACAGCAGCGCCAGCCCGAGCGCCATGAGCGCCCACACCCACCACGCGCCCGGCCCCTCGACGCGCAGGTACATGAGCCCGGCGCTCACTCCCAGCAGGGCCAGCGTGAGGAGCACCGCTCCCCCGGTGTCGATCCGGCCGCCGGCGACGTCGGGGCTCTCGGGGACCTTGAGCAGCACGACGACGAACGCGGCGGTCACGGCGAGCGCGGGGACGCTCAGGGTGATCCAGAGCCGGTCGCGGCCGAGCGCGTCCCCGAGCTGCCCGGCCAGCAGCGCGCCGACGATCGCGCCGGCCTGGAGCGCGGCCACGATGAGCCCGGTGGCGCGGCGCGTCAGCCCGCGAGCGTCGGCCGTGCCGCGGGCGCGGTGGTGGACGAGCGCGACCTCGAGCGGCAGCCACACGGTGTACGTGCCCATGAGCGTCCAGGCGACCAGGTACGTCACGAACGAGGGCGCGAACGCGACGCCCCACGCCGCGAGGGCGGTGACCGCCGTCGTCCACAGGAGCACCCGGCGATAGCCGACGACGTCGCCGGCCTTGGCGAGCACGGGCACGCACAGCCCCGAGAACAGCAGCTGGGCGGCCTGGAACCAGTTGACGTCGGCGTCGTGGATGCCGAGGTGGCGGGCGACGTCCGTGAGCAGCGGCGTGTAGTAGCCCTGGATGATGCCGCTCGTCAGCTCGACGAACACCAGGAACCCGACGACGCCGCCGAGCGCCGCGAGGCGGCTCCGGCGCACGCCGGGCGGGTTCACGGGCGCCGGGGGCGCGGACGGCTGCGTCACGCGTGCAGAGTACGGGGCGCGCGGGCGTGGTTCCGCCTACCGGCCGAACCCGCCTGGCCGGCGAGACGCCCGCTAGGGTTCGCGCCGTGAGCCCGTCGACCCTGACCCGCCCCCGCGCGCTGCTGCGCGCGCTCGCCGCGGCCTTCGTCCTCGTGGGGTCCGGGCTCGCCGCCGGGCCCGCGCACGCGAGCTCGGCCGACGTGAACCGGATCGACGACGCGGCCTTCGTCGTGACCGTCGCGAAGGACGGCGGCGTGCACGTCGAGGCGACGCTCGACGTGACCTACGCGGAGCCCGAGGACCTGCCGTCCCTGTGGTGGAGGGTGCCCACCCGCGTCCCTCTCGAGGACGACGACAGCGGCGGGACGAGCGCGGACGACGAGCCGGTGGCGGTCCAGACGCTCTCCCACCTGACGAGCACGGCCCGCCTGGGCGACGACGCCGCGACCACCCGGAGCCTGCCCGTCGACGCCGACTCGCTCGGCGGCGTCGACTATCTCGACGTCACGTGGCCCGACTTCCTGGACGCCCCGGTGAGCAGTGCGCGCTTCACGCTCTCGTACGACGTCGCGGGCGCGGTGCTGGCGCAGGGCGGGTCGCCGGCGGCGCTCGCCCTAGGGCTCGTCGACGGCTCCGCGACGCTGCCGCTCGACCGGGCGAGCGTGCGCGTCGTCGGGCCGCGAGGACCGGTCTCCGGTCTCACGTGCGCGACCGCCACGAGCGGCGTCGTCTACTACGACTACCGCGACACCACCTGCACGCCCGACGACGGCGGCGTGCGCGCCACGATCGGCGGCGACCACGGGCTCGTCGTCGGGGCGCCCGAGGTCCCGGGCGCGACCGGGCAGGAGCCGACGCTCGCGTCCCGCTGGGACGACACGATCGACAGCTTCGACGCCGACTACACGGTCGGCGCCGACGGCTCGCTCGACGTCACCGAGACGATCGTCTACCGGTTCGGCGTCGACGCGAACCAGCACGGCATCATCCGGTCCCTCGTCTCCCGCGAGCCGTGGTCCACCTGGCGCGACCGCACCTACGGCGTCGACGTCCTGGGCGTCACGAGCCCCAGCGGCGCCGACGCGACCGTCCACCGGTCGACGACCGGCGCGGAGCGGCTGCGCACGACCGACCTCCGCATCGGGAGCAAGGACGAGCGGGTCCGCACCCCGACCGCGACCTACGTGCTCCGCTACCGCGTCGACGGCGCGTTGCTGCAGCGCGACGGGCACGACGAGCTGTCCTGGGACGTCACGGGGAACATGTCGTCGGCGCTGCACCGGGCCGTCGACGTGACGGTCCACCTCCCCGCCGACGCCACCGCGGCCCGCTGCTGGGCCGGGGAACCGGGCTCGACCGACCCGTGCGAGGACGCGACGTCGTCCGGCAGGACCGCGACCTTCCACGCCGCGGACCTCGACGGCGGCGCGGGCCTGACGATCGACGTCACGATGCCGACCGGCAGCGTCGCCGCGACGGGCCCCGACCTCGCGTTCCGCGCGGCGCCGGAGTGGCTCGGGGTGTACCTCCGCCTGCTCGTCGGCGGCGGGGCGCTGGGCCTGGTCGTGTCCGTCGTCGTCGCCGTGGCGTACCGCCTCACGCACCGCGACGCGCGCGACCGCGGTGTCGCCGTGCCGGCCGGGCCGCGCAGCACGCCCCCGGACCTGCCGCTGCCCGTCGCGGGGACGATCGTCGACGGCGTGATGTCGAGCCGGGAGACGACGGGCGTCCTGCTGGCGCTCGCGGCAGCCGGGGTCGTCGCGTTCGAGCCGCGGGGCGACTCGTTCGGGCTGCGGGTCGCGAGGCCGCGGGCCGGGCGTGACCGGTTCGAGCGGGCCGTGGTCGCCGCGCTCGAGAAGCGCGTGGCCCAGGTCGAGACGGACGACGCGCCCGACGAGGACGACCGCCCGCCGCTCACAGGGACCGCACTGCGGGTCGCGCTGCAGGACGCCCACGCGGCGCTGCGCAAGGCCGTCCGTACGGACCTCGACGAGCGGCAGAAGACGCCGGAGTCCGCGCTGTTCCGGCGCAAGGTGCGCATGCGCACCGGCGACCCCGTCCGCTGGCCGTGGACGCTCTTCGCCCTGCCCGTGCCCGGCCTCTTCCCCGTCGTCGTGGTGGTCCGGTTCGTGCACGGGCTGCGGCCCACGGACCGGTCGGCGCTCGGCGCCCGCCACGTCGACGAGACCCGCGCGTTCCGCCGGCACCTCACCGAGCTCGGGGAGTCCCGCGCCCCGTCGAGCGCCGCCGCGCCGGTGCGATACGCGTCCGACGACGGCGCGGTGCCCGGGATGCTGTCGGGCGGCGGGCCGGGCCTCGGTTCCGTGCCGCGGGCGGGTGGCCGGTCGCACGCGTACGACACCGGCCTCGACCCGCTCGCCACGCAGGACGACCTGTTCGGGACGCTCCTGCCGTGGGCTGCGGCGCTCGGCGTGGCCGACGACTGGTACGAGCGGCTCGGGGTCCTCGTCCGCGACGGCGTCCTCACCGCGCCGGACGGGCTCGCCCTGAGCGCAGGCCGGCACGACCTCTGGTCGGGGTACTGGATCGCGCACACGACCGCCTCGGCGGCGGTCTGGACCTCGTCGTCGGGCGGATCGTCCGGCACCGGGTACAGCGGCGGCAGCTCCTACTCCGGCGGCGGCGGGTTCTCGGGCGGCGGAGGTGGGGGCGGCGGCACGTCGTCGTGGTGAACGTCGCCGCGCCGTTCGCCGATGGTGACGTCGGGCGTCCTGTGGTCGGGTCCGCGGGTGGGTGCGGACAGGCGGTTCGGACTGCGTCGCCTTCAGGCCCTTGGGGGCCTTCCGGCTCCGTGACGTCCTTCACCACCGGTCCGCACCCACCCGCTCCCGCCGTCACCTCGCCTCGGCAGCCCGGCCACGCGCCGTCGTCGGACGCGAGATACCGAGATGCGCTCGAGTCACCGATGCAGACTCGGTATCTCGGCCCCGACTCGGTATCTCGGCCGACACGGGCAGGGGTCACACCGTCCACCGCCGTCTGACCCATCACCGTCGGCGGGCGGGGTGTCGCCGTCGGCGGGGGCGTCCGTTCTCGGACGTGCTGTCAGGGGACGCGCGTGACCTCCGGCTCCGCGTCGCGCGCGTCCTGCGCCTCGGCCTCGGCGAGCTCGGCCTGGTCAGCCTTGGACGCACGCAGCCGGGACATGATGATCGCGCCGAACGCGACGGCCGCCGCGACGCACGCGATGGTGACGCGCAGGAACTGGTTGGCGTCGTGCCCGGCGCTGAGCAGCACGACCGCCGGGGCGATGAGCAGCGACACCAGGTTCATGACCTTGATGAGCGGGTTGATCGCCGGGCCGGCGGTGTCCTTGAACGGGTCGCCGACGGTGTCGCCGATGATCGTGGCCTCGTGCGCCTCGGAACCCTTGCCGCCGTGGTTGCCGTCCTCGACGATCTTCTTCGCGTTGTCCCAGGCGCCACCCGAGTTCGCGAGGAACACGGCCATGAGGACACCGCACGCGATCGCCCCGGCCAGGAAGCCGGCGAGCGGCCCGACGCCGAGCCCGAACCCGACGGCGATCGGCGCGCACGCGGCGAGGAGGCCGGGGGTCGCGAGCTCGCGCAGGGAGTCGCGGGTGCAGATGTCGACGACCTTGCCGTACTCGGGGCGCTCGTCGAACGTCATGATCCCGGGGTGCTCGCGGAACTGGCGTCGCACCTCGTAGACGATCGCCCCCGCGGCGCGCGTCACGGCATCGATCGCGAGGCCCGAGAACAGGAACACGGTCGCGGCGCCGAGGATCACCCCGACGAGCGTGACCGGGGAGATGATCTCGTAGCTGAGCATCGACGAGACGACACTGCCGAGCCCGCCGACGTCGACCTTGTCGTCGACGAGCGCCCGGCCGACCGCGTCGGCGTAGGAGCCGAACAGCGCGGTCGCCGCGAGGACGGCCGTCGCGATCGCGATGCCCTTGGTGATGGCCTTGGTGGTGTTCCCGACGGCGTCGAGGTCGGTGAGGATCTGGGCCGCGTCATTGTCCTCAGCGCCCTCCGGGTTCTCCGACTCGGTCCCCACGGCCATCTCGTAGATGCCCTGCGCGTTGTCGCTGACCGGCCCGAACGTGTCCATCGCGACGATCACGCCCACCGTGGTGAGCAGGCCGCAGCCCGCGAGCGCCACGAGGAACAGGGACAGCCACACGGACCCGCCTGCGAGCAGGAACGCGGCGAGGATCGCGGCCGCGACGACGCCCGCCGTGTAGACGGCCGACTCGAACCCGACCCCGATGCCCGAGAGCACGACGGTCGCCGCCCCCGTGCGGGACGTGGCGGCGACGTGGAGGGTGGGCTTCGACGTCGTGCCCGTGAAGTAGCCCGTGAGCCACAGGATGACGCCCGCGAGGACCACGCCGACGACGACCGCGAGGCTCGCGACGATCCGCGGGTCCGCCGTCACGCCGGTCAGGTCGGCGGTGCCGCCGAGTCCGTCGAACGAGTCCGGCAGGTAGACGAACGCGGCGATCGCCGCGAGGACCGCGCCGACCAGCGCGGACACGTAGAAGCCGCGGTAGATCGCGCGCAGCCCGTTCTCGGTGCCCCGGACGCGCGTGATGAGCACGCCGAGCACGGCGACGAACGCCCCCATCGCGGTGACGATCAGCGGGAAGACGAGCCCCTTCTCCCCCATGACCGCCTTGCCGAGGATCAGCGCGGCGACGAGCGTCACGGCGTAGGACTCGAAGAGGTCGGCCGCCATGCCGGCGCAGTCGCCGACGTTGTCGCCCACGTTGTCGGCGATGGTGGCGGCGTTGCGGGGGTCGTCCTCGGGGATGCCCTGCTCGACCTTGCCGACGAGGTCGGCGCCGACGTCCGCGGCCTTGGTGAAGATGCCGCCGCCGACGCGCATGAACATGGCGAGCAGCGCGGCCCCGAACCCGAAGCCCTCGAGGACGCTCGGGGCGTCGCCCTGGAAGATCAGCACGACGACCGCGGCCCCGAGCAGCCCGAGGCCGACCACCGACATCCCGACGACGCCGCCGGTGCGGAACGCGATGCGCGCCCCCTCGGTGCGGCCGTCGGGCTTCGTGGCGGCGGCCGCGACGCGCAGGTTCGCGCGGGTCGCGAGCCACATGCCGAGGTAGCCGATCGCGGCGGAGAAGCACGCGCCGAACAGGAACGCGACGGACCGCCCGACCCGGATGCCCGCGTCGCCCGGCAGCAGGAACAGCAGGCCGAACACGACGACCGCGAAGATCGCGAGGGTCCGGAACTGGCGGCTGAGGTACGCGGACGCGCCCTCCTGGACGGCCTGCGCGATGTCCTGCATCTTGGTCGTGCCCTCGGGCGCCGCGAGCACCTGTCTGCGCAGGGTGTACGCGACCGCGAGCGACGCCAGCGCGATCACTCCGATCACGACCACGATCGTGACGCTGGAAGAACCCAGATCGAGCATCCGTCCTCCTCGACGACTGCTGGGGAGCGGCGGGCCTCGTCGCCCCCGCACGTGCGCCGAGTGTACGCAGAACGGTTGGTGGGGTGACAGAGGCAGCGCGGGAATCCGCCCGGATGTCGCGGGGTTCGCCTGGCATGAGGATCGTGCGGCCGACGACGTTCGGCGGACCCGAGGTGCTGCAGGTGCTCGACGAGGACGCGCCGTCCCCCGGGGTCGGTGAGGTGCTCGTCGGGGTGCGCGCCATCGACGTCAACCCGGTCGACTGGAAGCTGTACTCAGGCGCGTTCGGCGCCGATCCCGGGCTCCTCGGCGCCGTCGGGACCTCGGTCTCGGGCGTCGTCCTGGCGCTCGGGGAACCGGGAGCGGACGGGCCGTCGCTCGCCGTCGGCGACGCCGTCGTCGCACGGGCCGTGCACGGCACGACCTACGCGGAGCGGGTCGTGGCAGACGCCGCCGCGGTGCACGCGCTCCCGGCCGGCGTCGGCTTCGAGGAGGGCGCGGCCCTGCTCGTCGCGGGCGGCACCGCGTTCCATGCGCTCGACGCTGTCGGGCTGGGCGACGGCGAGCACGCCGGGCAGACCCTCCTCGTGCATGGCGCTGCCGGCGGCGTCGGGTCGATGGTGGTCCAGCTCGCGGTGCTGCGCGGCGTCCGGGTGATCGCGACGGCGAGCGAGCGCAACCACGACTACCTGCGCGGGCTCGGGGCCGAGCCG
The DNA here is from genome assembly GCF_049844995.1 of Luteimicrobium sp. DT211. Classification (NCBI taxonomy): domain Bacteria; kingdom Bacillati; phylum Actinomycetota; class Actinomycetes; order Micrococcales; genus Luteimicrobium; species Luteimicrobium sp. DT211. The sequence goes on from NZ_JBNCMC010000006.1 coordinate 104,827, forward strand.
GTCACGTACGGGGACGGGCTCGCGGACCGGGTCCGGGCGCTCGCGCCGTCGGGCGTCGACGCGGTGCTCGACCTCGTCGGGACCGACGAGGCGGTCCGGACCTCGCTCGAGCTCGTCGCCGACCGCGACCGGGTCGCGACGATCGTCCCCGGCGCCGCGGCGCGCGGCGCCGGCGTCCGGGCCCTCGGCGGCGGCCCGGGCTCCGACCCCGGCACCGCCGTCCGCCAGGCGTCGATCCCCGTGCTGCTGCGCCTCGTCGCAGACCGCCGGCTGCGCGTCGCCGTCACCGTGACCTACCCCCTGGACCGCACCTCCGACGCCCACCGCGCCGGACGCGACGGGCACACGCGCGGCAAGGTCGTCGTCGTGCCCTGACCCCTGCCGCCCGCCCCTACACTTCCGGGAGTTGTGCGGTCGGACGAGGGGGGCGCGCGTGGCGCAGTGGGAGGACGATCTCCGGGCCGTCGTCGAGCACCGGGGCGCGGCGCTCGTGGCCCGGGCGCGGACGCTCGTCGCGAGCGACGACGACGCGAGCAGGGACGACGCGCACGACCCGGCCGTCGACCTCACCGTCGACGCGCTCGCCGCGGCGTTCCGGCGAGGTCGCCGCAGCTCCGACGACCAGGGATCCGTCCGCCTCGTCACCGACGACGACCTCGACGCCCTCGAGGCCGCCGTCCACCGCGAGCAGGACCGCCTCGCCCCCGCCCGCGGCCCGTCCATACCGACCGCACGGCCCGACGACGGCCCCTCCGACGCGCTCTCGGCCCGCCTCCCCGAGGTGGTCGCCCAGGTCCGGGCGGCCCGGCGCCGCGGGAGGCGACGCGCCCTCGTCGCTGGCGCGGCCGTCGTCGTCGTCGCGGCGCTCGCGACCACCGCGTTCGCCGCACGCCCCTGGGACCGCGCGCCCGACCCCCGAGGCACGGACACCCCGTACGCCGGCGCGTGCGGCGCGACGTTGCCCGACGGGACGTCGTTGCTCCCCGTGGCGCTGAGCGACGAGGAGTCCGCCGACGGCATCCTCCTTCCCGACCAGACGTGGTTCGCCACCTACGACGGCGACATGTCGGCGCTCACTCCGGACGACCGCGAGCTGCTGGGCACCTTCGATCCCGAGGTGGTCCTCACCAGCGACGGCACCGTCGTCGCGCTGGGCGTGAGCACGGGCGAGGTCACCTACGACGACCCGGCGGACGGGAGCCGCACCGTCGCGCCGCCGTGGCCCGGTCTCGCGGACCGCGGCGACCCCGGGGACGTCAGCCGGTTGGCCGACTACGCCGACGACGGCGGGGGCTCGACGCAGGTCGCGGTCCGGTTCGTGCCGTGCGGCGGCGGGGACCTGCCCGCCGGCGACTACCGCGCGTACCTCTACGGGTCGGCCGCGGACGGGTCCGCGCACGTGCTGTCGGACCCGTCGCCCGTCCTGGTGCTCGCCGCGACACCCGCCGGGTACCAGCCGCCGTGGCTGGAGGGATCAGCGCTCGCGTGCGGCGAGAGCGTCGACGAGTTCCTCACCCGCATCTCGACGCGTCCCGTCGTCGACCTGGACGAGCGGCGGGTCGCCGTCCACGACGACGGCGTGTCCTACCGCCTCCGGAACGACGCGGACACGGACCTACGCATCAGCCTGCCGACGCACGTGGCGATGGCCTGGACCCAGGGCGGGACGATCGTCGGCGTCGGGACGGACGAACGCAGGTCGGCGCCGACCACCGTGAAGGCGGGGGCCACCGTGACGCTGTCCGCCCGCCCCTGGGACACGCACGACTACTGCGGGACCGGCGCGGGCAGCGCGCCGTCGAGCCGCCTCCCCGCCGGGACGTACCAGGTCTTCGGCTACGCTCGCGTCCCCGCGCACGAGCCGGGCGAGCCCGATGCCTGGTTCTTCGAGGGCACCGGGCCGAGCTCCGTCGTCGTGCGCGAGGACGGCTCGGTCACGTACGGGTGACCGGACGATCGAGTCATCGCCACATCGCAGGGGGAAACGCATGGCGCAGTGGGAGGACGACCTGCGGGCCGTCGTCGAGCACCGGGGCGCGGCCCTGGTGGAGCACGCCCGGGAGCTCCTGCCGGGCGCGGACCCGACCGACGACGGCCGCGCGGTCACGCTCACGGTCGACGCGCTCGTCGCCGCGTTCCGTCGCGGCGGCCGCCGCGCGGCCGGTGAGCACGGGAGCGTCCGGCTCGTCGACGACGACGACCTCGGCGTCCTCGAGGCGGGAGTCCGCCGCGAGCAGGACCGCCTCGCCCCCGCGGGCGGCGCACCCGCTCCGGCCGCTCCGGTCCCCCCGCCCGACGACGGCCCCTCCGACGCGCTCTCGGCCCGCCTCCCCGAGGTGGTGACCCGGGTCCAGGCGGCGCGCCGCCGCGGGAGGCGACGCGCCCTCGTGGGCTCCGCGGCCGTCGTCGTCGCAGCCCTCGCGACCACCGCCTTCGCCGCACGCCCCTGGGACCGGGCCACGCAGGAACCCGCGCCCACCGACACCCCGTACGCCGGCGCGTGCGGGGCACCCCTGCCCGCAGGAAAGTCCCTCCTGCGCGTCAGCTACAACAAGGACGCATCGGACGGCAGCAGCATCGTCGCCGGCCAGACGTGGCACGCGGAGTTCGACGCGAGCTCCACGCCCGACCCCACGAGCCTCGCCGTGGCCGAGACCCTCACGCCCGAGATCGTCGTGACCCGCGGCGGGAAGGTCGTGGCCCTCGGCGTCAGCACACCCGACGACACCTTTCAGGACGAAGACGGCAACGCCCCGTCCGCCCCGAGCTTCACGGACATGACCGACGGAGGCCCCGCCTTCTTCTCCGTGCGGTTCGTGGCGTGCGACGGAGGTGATCTCGCCGCGGGCAGCTACCAGGCGCGGCTCTTCGCGACCACCGACGACGGCTCGGCGCACGTGCTCTCCGCCGCCGCGGACCTGACCGTCCTCTCGGCGGCGGCCGACGGCTACCAGCCCGCGTGGCTCGAGGGGTCCGCGCTCGCGTGCGGCGAGCAGGCGGACGACTTCGTGACGCGGGCGAGCGCCCTCGCGTACGACGGTCTCGACCAGATCGGAAGCGCGACCTACGACGACGGCGACGCGGTGATCCTCCGGAACGGCGGGCGCGCGGCACGGAAGGTCGAGCTGCCGCGCGGCGCGGTCGCCTGGGTCCAGGACGGCCGGATCGTCGGCGTCGGACCGGACGAGCGCGCCTCGCGGGCGACGACCGTCCGCGCGGGGAAGCAGGTCGAGGTCTCCGCGCGCCCCTGGGACGCGACCGACTACTGCACGCCGACGACCGGCGGAAAGCCCGGGCACCTGCCCGCCGGCACCTACCAGGCCGTGCTCTACGGGCGCGTCCCGGCCGGCGAACCGGGTGCGCCCGACCGCTGGATCCTCGACGACGAGCGCGGCAACGACCTCGTCGTCGGCCTGGACGGCAGCGTCTCGTACGGCGGCGCCGCCGCCAGCGCCGGAGCAGCGCTCACGCAGAAGGGCTTCCAACCCTCGTGGGTCCGTGGCAGCGCGCTGCAGTGCGGGATGACGGACGATGCGTTCACCACGACGTCCGCAGCGCACGCTGCGGCTGAGATCGGGGGCTCTTTCAGCCTCGACAACGACGGGCGCCTCGGTTCCGAGCTCACGGTGCGGGGCTCGGGAAAGCAGTCCCTCACCACCCCGTCTCGGATCGGCGTCGCCTGGTTCACCACGACGCGGGGCGACATGCCGGGCCGGCTGGTGTCGTTCGGGTCGGACCTGGGGCCGGGACGCAGGGCGACCGTCGACGGCACCACATCGAGGGACACCACGCTCGACACCGTGGACACCTGCGCTCCCGGTGCCGACGGGACCTTCGCCCTGAAGCTCCCGGCCGGGAGCTACTGGGTTGCCTTCTACACCTGGGTCAGGCGCCCCGGCGGGCAGCCGCAGTGGCTGACTGACGGCGGCGCGATGGGCGTCACCGTCGAGGACGACGGCACGGTGACCGGCCGCTGACGCCGGGCCCCAACGTTTTGCCGCGGTCGTTCGTCACCATGCATGACGACGTCGGACGGCTCGCTTCGAGCCCGGCGCGCCACGTACTCGAAGGGGATCCATGAGGGGTTGGGAGTCGGAGCTCGCCGGACTGGTCGAGCACCGGGGCGCCGCGCTGCTGCGGTACGCGACCATGCTCTGCGGGAACGGGGGCGAGGCGGAGGACCTCGTGCAGGACGCCGTCGTCAAGGTGTTCTCGCGGCTACGCGGCCCGGCGGGCCGGACCGCGGCGCACGCGGAGCCCGGCGCGGTCACGCTCGTCACCGACACAGCGCTGACGAACCTCGAGGGGTACGTCCGGCGGGCGATCCTCACCGGCTACCTCGACACCTATCGCCGCCGACGGCGCTGGGCCGGGATCCGGCACCTGTCCGCCGGCCCCGACCGCGTCGTCGGGCACGAGGACGGGGTCGGTGACCGCGCCGACGTCACCGCCGCCCTGGCCTCGCTCACCCCCATGCAGCGGGCGTGCGTCGTTCTGCGGTTCTACTCCGACCTCACCGTCCCCCAGGTGGCGACCGAGCTGGGCTGCGCGCCCGGCACCGTGAAGCGGCACCTGCACGACGCGAACACCACCCTGCGGGGCCGGCTCGGCGCGCTCGACGACGGACCACCCGACCCGACGTCGCCGCCGCCTCGCTCCGTCCTGCCCACGCAGCCCGAGGGGAGCGCCCGATGACCCCGCACGACCTCGACCCGTACCGCGCCGACCTCTCCACGCGGCTGCGCGCGCTCGGCGCGGCCGACGACGCGACCGACGGACCTCTCGCGGAGGTCACCGCCGCGCTCACGGCGAGAGCCCGGCGTCGACGGCGGGGCCGCACCGTGGGCGCGAGCGCCGCGGTGGCCTCCGTGGTGGCCGCGGCCCTCGTGCTCGTCCCCGGTTCGCCGACGGCGCTGCTCGACCGCGACGAGCCGCGCCCTGCCGCCTCCACGGACGTCGGCGTGGAGGGGCTGTGCGGGCTCGCGGTGACGCCCGGCTACAGCAGCCCGGACGCGGAGCCGATCGGCCTCGACGTGAACGCGGAGCGCACCACCGTCACCTCCGACGAGACCTGGTCGGCGGACGTCACGCACACCTTCCCCGCCCCCGGCGGCGGGGAGGCGGCCGAGCTGACCTGGGACGACACCGAGCTCGTGCTCGTCGGCACGGAGGGCGCGGACGCGGGGCGCGTCGTCGGCGTCGGGAGCGTGCCGCTGTCCCGGGGAGGCACGGTCAGCCCCTCCGACGCGGACGGCGTGCGCGCCCACGACGCGACCGGGTTCGTCGGTTGCGACGGCGAGCCCGTGCCCGCGGGCCAGTACCGGGCGGTGGTGGTCGACCTCGTCGACCAGGACCGGGCCGCGTCGCAGGGCCTGACCGGCCTGAAGGGCGTCGAGCGGACGTCCCCGGCCTTGCCGCTCACCGTGCGGTCCCCGAAGACCGTGCCCGCCGGCGCGACCCGCCCCGCCTGGCTCGACGGGACCTCGCTGTGGTGCGGCATGAGCGAGAGCGACCTGTTCCGCGCGATGCCCGACGCCGCGGACGCGCCCCTGACGACCGGTCCGGCGCCGCTGCGCTCGCCGACGTTGCCGGACGCGTCGGACCGGCCCGGGATCCGCATCGACAACCGCGGCCCGGACGACGTCGCCGTGACCGTCGGGGCCCACCCGACGATCGCGTGGATCGACGCGAGCACCAAGAAGGTCGTCACGTTCGGCGCCGACGAGCTCGCCTCGACCCGCCGGCTGACGGTTCGGAGCGGCGCGGGCCTCGACTACCGCGCCACGGGCTATGACACGCAGAACTACTGCGGGTCGACGACCGGCGGGGCCCCCGGCGCGACGCTGCTGCCCGGGCTGTACGAGCTCGTGCTCTACACGCGGGTCCCCGAGGGCGCGGCCGACGGCTCGGCCGCGTTCCTCTACGGGGCCGGTCCCGAGGTCCGCGTCAAGGACGACGGCACGGTGACGACCGACCTCGGCGGGCGGACGGACACCATGGCCGACGACTGAGCGCCCCGCGATCACCCGCTCCCCCGCGCGCCCAGCGACCCCACCCTCACTACGCTCGGGACTGACGGACCGTCCGGTGAACCGCCGGGGGGTCCTCGTCGTCGGGCACCACGGGGGCCGCACGGCACCCGCGCCGTCCCGGCGGTCGCGGAGGTGCCATGGCGCGGTGGCAGGACGAGCTTCGACGGCTGGTCACGGAGCGCTCCGGCGCGCTCCTCGACGCCGCCCACGGCGACGTGCCCGCGCTCGAGGACGCCCTGGTCGAGGTGTACACGACGTCGGCGCCGAGCCGACGCGGGCACCGGAGCGAGCGCCCCGACCGCGGCGGTCGCCACGGCTCACCGGGACGGGTCACGCTCGAGCTCGACGACGAGCTCGACGGGCCGTCCGCGCTCGTCGAGGCCGCGCTCGTCCGCACCGCGACGCGGCGCAAGACGGTCTCCACCACCGCCGGAGCTGACGGGAGCGCGACCGGCGCGCCGAGCGACGAGGCCGGCGCACCGGACGGTGCGAACGTCGTCGACGTCGAGGCTGTCGAGGCGCGGGTGACGCGCGCCCGACGCCGCCGGGCCGCGGCGGGCTGGGGGGCGGCCGGCGTCACCGCGGTGGCCGCGGCGGCGCTGGCGCTCACGGTCGCCGTCGGCGGCGCAACCCCCGCACCCACCCCCTCGCCGACACCACGGACCGCGGTGCCCGTCGCGTCGTTCCCGTGCGGGACGCCGTCGGGCGGGGACGCGGCCGGCGGCGGTGCCGAGACCTTCTCCGTGAGCCTCACCGCCCAGACCGACGTGCTCACGCCCGGCGCCACCTGGGTGGGGACGGTCGCGACGACCGCGGCGGGGCCCGATCCCGCGGCCGTCGACCTCGGCGCGTTCGCGCCCCGGCCCCTCCTGCTGCGCGACGGGATCGTCGTCGCGACCGCCCTGCGCCCCGGCGGCCCCCTCGTCGAGGGCCCGTCGTTCACGGCGACCACCTTCAGGCCCTGCCCGGGGGTGTCGGTCGACCCGGGCGCGTACACGGTCGTCGTGGACCAGCCCGTGCGGGTGGGCGGCTCGGAGTACCGGGTCGTCAGCAACGCCGTCGCCGTGCGGGTCGTGACGCCCGAACCCACGGGCTACCGCCCGGCGTGGCTCGACCGGAGCCCGTTCGCCTGCGGGTCGACCCTCGAGGAGGTCGCCGTCCGCACCGGCGGCGCGACGCCCGCCGCGCTCCTCCTCGACAGCTCCGAGGTCGAGGCCGGCGGCGTGACCCTGTCGTTCGTCAACCCCGATGCGACGACCGTGACGTACCGCGGCAACCGCGAGCTCGGGCTGCTCTGGGTCCAGGACGGCGTCGTGCGGTCCGTCGGGCACGACCTGTCCCCGAGCGACGGCACGGTGGCGGTCGCCGGGCAGACGACGTTGCGGCTGACGGGGCGGTGGGACACCACCGACTACTGCTCGCCGTCCGGCGACGGGAGCGCCTACCCGCACCGTCTCCCCGCCGGCAGCTACGAGGTCTACGGGTACGCGCGCGTCACGCCGCCGAGCGACCGCCGGGACGGCGTCGCATGGTTCGTCCAGACGGAGGGCCCCGCCGTCGTGCGGATCGGCGCCGACGGCGCGGTGCGCGGGAGGTGACCGTGCCCGACGACGCGTGGAGGCACGACCTGCGAGCCCTCCTGGAGGAGCGGGGGGCCGGCTTGCGGGCGTCCGCGGCACGGCTGTGGCCCGACGCCGCCGACGCCGCCGACGCCCTCGCCCGCGCGCTCACCCGGGTGTTCACCGGCTACCGCCCCGACCGCGCGATGGACGACGCGGTCCGCGACGCGCAGGCGGTCGTCGTCGTGGACGACGAGGCCCTGCTCGACGACCTCGAACGGGCCGTCACCGAGGAGCTGAAGCGGGGAGCACCGGATCCCGGGGCCGGGTCCGGCTCGGCGCCCGGACCCGATCCCGAGGCGGCGGTCCCGACGACGCTGCTGTCCGCCGTCGAGACGCGCGTCGCCGCCGCACGGCACGCCCGCGCGGGCCGGCACCGGGTCACGATGGCCGCGGCCGCCGTCGTCGGGCTGGCCCTCGCCGCGGGCGTCGCGTGGGGCGCCGGGTACGGGCCCGGCCACGGCTCGCCCACCTCGGCGGCGACGGCGCAGGGCGCGGGCTTCGCGGCCCCGCCCGCCTACCCCCGCGGGTCGTCGGTCGAGTGCGGGACCCGTCTCGACGTGCGTGACGCGCCGACGGGCGCCGTGACGCTCCGGCTCCGCGACACCACGCGCCGGATCGTCGCGACCGGCCGGTGGGCGGGCACCGTGACGGTCGACGCCGACGACGTCGTCACCGAGCACGTGGCCCTGGTCGGGTCCCCGCGGATCGTCGTCGTGGGCCCGCGCCACGAGCCGTTGGCGGCCGTCGGGGTCGGCGGCGTGCTGTGGTTCGACGTCGCGTCGGGCCGGTCCAGCGTGCGCGCCGTCGTCGTGTTCACCGGCTGCCTCGGGTCACGTCCGCTGGGACCCGGCACGTACGAGGTCGTCGCGGTGCAGGGCTACCAGGACCGCGCCGACTGGCCGTACGGGCCCGTCTTCACGGCGGTCAGCGCGCCCGTGACGGTCACCGTGACCGGGCGGGGCGCAGCGGCCACCGATCCGGCCGACCTCGAGGTGGCGGGCGCGGAGATGGGAGACTCGGGGGGTGCCTGACAGCCTCGCCCCCACCGTCCTGAGCCCCGACGCGACCGCCCACCTCGACGACCTCGCCGCGTTCGTGGCCGCCGCCCCGTCGTCGTACCACGCCGCCGAGGAGGTCGCCCGGCGCGCGGAGGCAGCCGGGTTCGAGCGCCTGTCCGAGGCGGACGCCTGGCCGGACCCGGCCACGGGCGGACGCTACGTCGTCGTACGCGACGGCGCCGCGATCGCCTGGACCGTGCCCGCGGGCGCGACGCCGACCACGCCCGTCACGGTGCTCGGCACCCACACCGACTCGCCCGGCTTCAAGCTCAAGCCCCGCCCGACGACCGGCGGACACGGCTGGCTGCAGGCCGGCGTCGAGGTGTACGGCGGACCGCTGCTCAACTCCTGGCTCGACCGCGAGCTCGAGCTGGCCGGCCGGATCGCGGTCCGGGGCGACGACGGCACGGTCACCGAGCACCTCGTCCGGACCGGCCCGATGCTGCGGATCCCCCAGCTCGCGATCCACCTCGACCGCGCCGTCAACGACGGCCTCGCGCTCGACAAGCAGCGCCACACCCAGCCGGTGTGGGGGCTCGCGACCACCGGGGTCCCCGGGGCCGAGCCCGACGCCGACGTGGTGGCGGCGCTCGCCGACGCCGCGGGCGTCGCGCCCGGTGCGGTCGACGGGTTCGACGTCGTCGTCGCCGACACGCAGCCGCCGCGGCGGTTCGGCGCGCGCGGCGCGCTGTTCGCGTCCGGGCGGCTCGACAACCTGCTCTCCACGCACGCCGCGCTCGCGGCGCTCCTCGCCTCCGCCGACGGTGACGCTGCGTCCGCCGACGGTGACGCTGCGTCCGCCGACGGTGACGCGCCCCGGGTCCGGATGGTCGCGGCGTTCGACCACGAGGAGCTCGGGTCGGCGTCGCGGTCCGGCGCCGCGGGGCCGTTCCTCGCCGACGTCCTCGACCGCGTCTACGCGGGGCTCGGCGCGACCACGGAGGACCGGCACCGGGCGTTCGCGGCGTCGTGGTGCGTGTCGAGCGACGTCGGGCACGCGGTGCACCCGAACTACCCGGAGCGCCACGACCCGGCGAACCACCCCGTCGCGGGCGGCGGCCCGATCCTCAAGCTCAACGCCAACCAGCGGTACGCGTCCGACGCGACCGGCTCCGCGCTGTGGCAGTCCGCCTGCCGGGCCGCGGGCGTGCCGAGCCAGGCGTTCGTGTCGAACAACGCGGTGCCGTGCGGCTCCACGATCGGTCCCATCACCGCGACCCGGCTCGGCCTCCGCACCGTCGACGTCGGCGCCGCGATCCTGTCGATGCACTCGGCGCGCGAGCTGTGCGCGGCCGTCGACCCGTGGTACCTGAGCCGCGCGATGCGCGCGGCGCTCGACGTCACGCCTGCCTGAAACCTCTGGTCGGCGCGCGGGGTCGCGCGTAGCGTCGCATGGATGGACGTCCGCCTCGTCGCCATCCAGCTCGACGCGCCCGACCCCGCCGTCCCGGCCACGTTCTGGGCCGGTCTGCTCGGGCGCGGGACCGTCGTCGAGCCGGCCGGCACGCTCCTGCCCGGCGACGGCACGCAGGTGGGCGTCCGGTTCGTGCGGAGCGCCGAGGCGAAGGTCGGGCAGAACCCCGTGCACCTGCACCTGACGAGCACGAGCCTCGCCGACCAGCGGGCGACCGTCACGCGGGCGCTCGAGCTCGGGGGCCGCCACGTGGACGTCGGCCAGCTCCCCGAGGAGGGGCACGTGGTGCTCGGCGACCCCGACGGGAACGAGCTCTGCGTCATCGAGCCGAACGAGCCGTACCTCGCCGGCACCGGCTTCCTCGGCGAGGTCACGTGCCGTGGGACCCGCGACGTCGGGCTCTTCTGGAGCGAGGCGCTCGGCTGGCCGCTCGTGTGGGACCAGGACGAGGAGACTGCCGTCCAGTCGCCCGACGGCGGCACCAAGGTCTCGTGGGGCGGCGAGCCCGTCGACCCCGCCGCGCCGCCCCAGCGGCAGCGCCTGGAGCTGGCCGCGACCGGGGAGCTCCGCCCCGCCGTCGAGCGCCTCGTCGCGCTCGGGGCGACCGTCGTCGACGACCCGGCGACACCCGACCCGGCGGACGCCCTGACCCTCGCCGACCCCGACGGGCAGGTGTTCCGGCTGCGCCGGACCTGACCGGTCGAGCCCGCCCGAGCGAGCCGCCGCGCCTCCGGGCGCGACCGCGGCGCCCGGTCTAGGGTCGCGCCATGACCCTGGACCTCGAGGCCGTGTACACCGACCTCCACCGCCACCCCGAGCTCTCGTACGCGGAGCACCGCACCGCGGGCATCGTTGCCGACCACCTGACCGCCCTCGGCCTCGAGGTGCGCACCGGCGTCGGGCGGACCGGCGTCGTGGGGGTCCTGGCGAACGGCGACGGGCCGACCGTCCTGCTCCGCGCCGACATGGACGCCCTCCCGGTCCAGGAGGAGACCGGCCTCCCGTACGCGAGCACCGCGCGCGGCACGGACCCCGACGGCAACGACGTCCCTGTGATGCACGCGTGCGGCCACGACGTCCACGTGACCTGCCTGCTCGGAGCGGTCGACGCCCTCGTCGCCGACCGCGCATCGTGGTCCGGGACGGTCGTCGCGGTGTTCCAGCCCGCCGAGGAGGTCGGCACCGGCGCCCAGGCGATGGTCGACGACGACCTGTTCGAGCACGCGCCCCGGCCCGACGTCGTCCTCGGCCAGCACGTCTCCCCGCTCCCCGCCGGCGTGATCGGAGTGCGCCCTGGGCCGTTCTTCGCGGGGGCCGACGCGGTGACGGTGCGGCTCTTCGGGCGCGGCGGCCACGGGTCGCGCCCCGAGACGACGGTCGACCCCGTCGTCCTCGCCGCGTCCGTGATCATGAGGCTGCAGACCGTCGTGTCGCGCGAGATCGCCGCCACCGAGACGGCCGTCGTGACCGTCGGGACCGTGCACGCGGGCACCAAGGAGAACATCATCCCGGGCGAGGCGACGCTGGGCCTCAGCATGCGCAGCTACTCGGCGGCGACCCGCGAGCGGCTGCTGGGAAGCGTGCGGCGGATCGTCGCCGGCGAGGCAGCCGCGGCGGGCGCGCCCGCCGAGCCGACCGTGACGGTCGGCTACTCCTTCCCCGCGCTCGTGAACGACGCCTCCGCGACCGACCGGACCGCCGCGGCCTTCCGGGCGTCGTTCGGGGACCAGGGCGTGACGGACCCCGGCCTCGTCACCGGCAGCGAGGACGTCGGCACGCTCGCGACGGCGGCGGGCGTGCCGCTCGTCTTCTGGCTGCTCGGCAGCGAGGACCCGCAGAGGTTCGCCGCCGCCCTCGCGGCCGGCACGCTGGACAGCGAGATCCCGTCCAACCACTCGCCGCGGTTCGCGCCGCAGCTCCACCCGACGCTCGAGCACGGGGTCGAGGCGCTCGTCGTCGCGGCGCGGGAGTGGCTGGGGTGACCGCGGCGGCGTAGTGCGAACCACTGACACAGCCCGTCGCTGGGGGCCGCTGTGGAGGTGGCCCGCGCTACCGGCTCGCGTAGGGTCGCACCCATGCCCGACGGCGCCCCCAGCCCCCTGCTCGACGTGCTCCTCGGCGGGGGTCGCCGCGCCGAGTCGGTGCGTCACGTCCAGGTGCTGCCCGCGCGCGAGGGCGTGCGCGCGGACTGGCCGTCGTGGGCCGACCCGCAGCTCGTCGCGGGGTACCGGGAGCTCTGCGTCGAGCGGCCGTGGGCGCACCAGGCCGTCGCCGCGGAGGCCCTGCACGCGCGCCGCCACGTGGCGCTGGCGACGTCGACCGGGTCGGGCAAGTCGCTCGCCTTCTGGCTCCCCGCGCTCACCTCCGTGCGGGAGGACGCGCTGGACCGCGCGGCGGCCTCGGTGCTCGAGGCGGGTCGGATCGAGACGGCCGCCCGCCGCGGGTCGGTGCTCTACATCTGCCCGACCAAGGCCCTCGCCGCCGACCAGCTCTCCGCCCTCGAGCGGGTCCTCGACGCGGCCGGGCGAGCGGGCGGCGGGGCCAAGGTCGACCTGCGCGTCGCGACGTGCGACGGCGACACCGGCTTCGAGGAGCGCCAGTGGGTGCGCGACCACGCCGACGTCGTCCTCACCAACCCCGACTTCCTGCACTTCGCGCTCCTTCCCGACCACAAGCGCTGGGCGCGGCTGCTGCGGAGCCTGCGCTACGTCGTCGTCGACGAGGGCCACGCCTACCGCGGGGTGTTCGGCGCGCACGTGGCGCTCGTCCTGCGGCGGCTGCGGCGGCTCGCGGCGTACTACTCGCGCGTGCCGGGCGCGGGCGGCTCCGGGCCGACGTTCGCCGTGGCGTCCGCGACCACCGCCGACCCCGCGGCGACCGCCGCCAGGCTGATCGGCGTCTCCCCCGAGGACGTGCTCACCGTCGACGACGACGCCAGCCCCGTCGGGCGCAAGACCTTCGTCCTGTGGGAGCCGCCCGAGCTGCCCGGCGCGAGCCCGCTCGAGGCCGCCGCGGCGCTACGGCACGCCGGCGACGCGGAACCGGACGGCGGCCGCGCGGCCGTGGACGCCGCGCTCGTCGAGTCGCTCGTCGTCGACCCGACGGCCCACGACGACCTCGGGCTGGTCGACGAGCCCGACGCGCCGGCCGTCGTCGGGGACGCGCCGGACCGCCCCCGCCGCTCCGCGACCGCGGAGGCCTCGCACCTGCTCGCCGACCTCGTCGCGTCCGGGGCGCGGACGCTCGCGTTCACCCGGTCCCGGCGCGGCGCCGAGTCCGTTGCGTCGGCCACGCAGGACCACCTGCGGCACGCCCTCGGGAGCGGGCCCGGGAGCGACGGCGAGGTGGCCGCGGCGTCCGTCGCCGCCTACCGCGGCGGGTTCCTCCCCGAGGAGCGACGCGAGCTCGAGGAGGCGCTGCGCACCGGGCTCGTGCGGGGGCTCGCTACGACCAACGCGCTCGAGCTCGGCGTCGACGTGTCGGGCCTCGACGCGGTGCTCGTCGCCGGGTGGCCGGGGACGCGGATGTCGCTGTGGCAGCAGGCGGGGCGGGCGGGACGCGCCGGCGCCGAGGGGCTCGTCGCGTTCGTGGCCCGCGAGGACCCCCTCGACACCTACCTCGTGCACCACCCCGAGGCGATCTTCGACGCGCCCCTCGAGGCGACCGTCTTCGACCCGTCCAACCCGTACGTCCTCGCCCCGCACCTGTGCGCAGCCGCAGCCGAGCTGCCGCTGCGCGCCGACGAGCTCGACCTGTTCGGCGACCCCGCCCACCTGCGTGAGCTGCTCGACGTGCTCGTCGCGCGCGGGGCGCTGCGCCGTCGGACGTCGGGGTGGTACTGGACGCACGCGCGATCCGCCGCCGCGATGGCGGACCTGCGCGGCTCCGGCGGCGCGCCCGTGCGCGTCGTCGAGGGGGAGACCGGGCGGCTGCTCGGGACCGTCGACGCCGCGTCCGCCGACGGGACCGTCCACCCCGGCGCCGTGTACGTGCACCAGGGCCGGACGTTCGTCGTGACCGCGCTCGAGGCGGGGCCGTCCGGCGAGCTCGAGGTCGCGATCGCGGAGCCGAGCACCGTGGACTACGGCACCTGGTCGCGCACGACGACGTCCATCCGCCTCGCCAGCGAACCGCTCCTCTCCCGCACCTGGCCGGGCGCGACGGCCTCTGCCGACGGTGACGTCGCGCTCGCCGACGGTGACGTGCGCTGGGGCTACGGACCGGTCGAGGTGACGAGCCAGGTCGTGAGCTTCCAGCGCCGCCACCTGCCGGACCTGCGGATCCTGTCGACCGAGGAGCTCGAGCTGCCCGAGCGCACGCTCGCGACGATGGCGGTGTGGTGGTCCGTCCCGACGTCGCTCCTGGAACGCGCGGGTCTGACCGGGGACGGCGCGCCGGGCGCGCTCCACGCCGCCGAGCATGCGTCGATCGGGTTGCTGCCGTTGCTCGCGACGTGCGACCGGTGGGACCTCGGCGGGGTGTCGACCGCGCTCCACGTCGACACCGAGCGGGCCACCGTGTTCGTCTACGACGGGCTCGCGGGCGGCGCCGGGTTCGCGGAGCGAGGGTTCCACCTGGGCGCCACCTGGCTGGGCGCCACGCGCGACGCGATCCGGTCGTGCCCGTGCGCCGACGGCTGCCCGGCGTGCGTGCAGTCGCCCAAGTGCGGGAACTACAACAACCCCCTCGACAAGCACGGCGCCCTCCGCCTGCTCGACGCCGTCCTCGCGCTCGCGCCCGACGCCTGACCGCCGCCGGCCGGTTCGCCGCCCGAGCGTCATCGAACCGCCAGGATCCGCTGCCCCAAGGCCGATTCCGCAACTGATAGTGGCGGTTCGACGGCCGCCGGACGATGGCGCCCTCAACGCCGCACCTCGCGGACCACCAGCCGGGGGCGCGTCGCCGCCGGCGTCGCGGCGGGCACACGTCCGGGATCACGGCGGCCCTGCGCCTCGAAGGCCTCGTCCACGCGGCGCGCAGCGCCGGTCACGAGTCCCGCGCGGACGCAGGGCCGGCACGGGCGGCCGCCGTCGCACGGGCCCCGGAACCGACGAGCCGGGCGACCCCGGGAGCGTCGCGGTGGACGTCCACCCGGAGCACGCCGCCACCTTCGTCGACGCAGGCGTCGAGGACCCCGCCGTTGCGCCCGGCCACGTCCCGCGCGACGGCGCACGCGTCCTCGCCGTACCGCAGCGCTCCCGCACCCGCGAGCGCTGCGAGGTCGGCGGCGCCCTGGGCGTTCGCGTGGACGGCCTGCGCCTGGCCGAGCCCCGCCAGCACGGTGCCCAGCATGACGACGACCGCCACGAGCCCGAGGACCAGAACCGTCCCGGACCCTCGCTCGGCGCCCGTCTGCTGCCCAGCGCGTGCTCGGCGAGGATCGTGGCCGGTCACGGCTCGAGCCTGGCGACGGCGTGCCCGCCGGCCCGCAGGGGGCCAGACCCGAGCGGTCCGAGCCGCCCGACGACGGGCACCTGGACGTCGGCGGTGACCCAGTCGCCGTCGTGCGCGACCCGGACCGAGGTGCCGGCCCCGCCCACGCGGACGGCGGCGGCGCGTTGCGCGGCGTCGTCCTCACCGAGGGCGGCGCTCCGGGCGGCGGCGGACGCGGCGTCCACCGCGCGCAGCCGCGCGACGGACGCCGCGCCGACCGTGAGGACGAGCGCCAGCACGACGACCACCGCGGGCAGCGCCACGGCGAGCTCGGCGGTCACGCTGCCCCGCTCGCGCCCGGGCCTGTCCGCTCGTCCCGTCATCGTGGCCGCCTCAGCCGACCGACAGCGCCGACTTGATGATGCCGAGGAGGAGCCCCCGCACCTCGGCCGACTTGAGGATCACGAGGAGCAGGCCGGCGAAGCCGACGGCGGCGAGCGTCGCGATGGCGTACTCGGCGGTCGCCATGCCGGCCTCGCGAGCGGCGGCCGGGCCGCCTCCCGGCGCGGCGGGGCCGACGAGCCGGTGGCGCGCCCGGCCGAACCAGGCGCGGACCGTCGTGACGAGCCGGGCGAGCGCGCGGCCCACGGTCCGCGCACGACCCGCGGCCGAGCGTGCGTGAGGCGGGGCGGCGGGTGAGCGCAGGGCGGATGGTGTGTCGAGGGCGTGCATGGGCGTCCTTCCGTCGAGCGGCACGGCGTGCCGCGGGACGCCCAGCCTGGCCGGTCGCCCACGCCCCCTGCGTGCGGGCGACCGGCCGCTGTGCACGACGCCGGTCAGGCGACGACTGTGGGTGGCTCCCCGGCGGCACGGGCGTCGCGGCCACGACGCCGCAGGGCGAGAAGGTTCAGCGCGGCGGCGGCGAGCAGCACGAGGCCGGTCGCGACGAACACGGCCCGCAGCCCGAGCTGGGCGGCGACGAGCCCGCCGAGCACGGGTCCCGCGACCTGGCCGACGTACTGCGCGGAGACGCCGTACCCGAGGAGGCCCCCGACGGCGTCGGGCGGGGCGAGGTGCCGGATCGCCGCGGTCACGGACGGGAGCAGGCCGCCCAGGCTCACGCCCAGCAGGACGCGCGCGATCCCGAGCTCGACGACGTTGGTCACGACTGCCTGGACGAACGCCAGGACCCCGGCGGCAAGCAGGCAGACGACGACGACGCGCGCGTGGCCGACCCGGTCGGCGAGCCGCCCGACGCGGGGCGCCGCGAGGATGCTCCCCACGCTCGTGAGGGCGACGAGGATCCCCGCGACGCCGGCCGTGTGGGTGCGCTGGCCCAGGTCGCCCACGTACACCGTGACGACGGGTTCGATCGACATCGTCGCGAGGAGCAGCAGGCTGGAGGTCGCGAGCAGCACCACGACGGCGCCGCGGTGGTCGACCTGCGACCACACCCCGGCCCGACGGCGTCCGCTCGGGCGGGCGGCCCGTTCGGCGGGCCGGTCCTCGCGCAGGAGGAAGAGGGTGGCCAGGAACGCCAGGAAGATCACGCCGCCGGCGACGAGGAACGTCGGCCGGACCCCGACCCACGACGGCACGAACCCGCCCACGAGCGGCCCGACGACGTTGCCCGCGAGCACGCCGGACGACATGATGCCGAGCGCCCACGCACTGCGGTCGGCGGGCGTCTGCGCGGCGACGAGGATCGTGGCGCCGGACGCGTACCCGCCGAGCACGCCGACGAGGAGCCGGACCGCGACCAGCTGGTCGACGGTCTGCACGAAGCCGAGGAGCGAGATCGCGACGGCCATGCCGGCGCTCGCGCGCACGAGCATGGACTTGCGCCCGAACCGGTCGCCGAGCCTGCCCCAGAGCGGGGCCGTGAGCGCGGCGGTGAGGAACGTCGCGCCGTAGGCGACGCCGGACCACCGGACCACGGCGTCGTCGTCGGCCACCCCGAGCTCCCGGACGAACACCGGCAGGAACGGCACGAGGAGGGTCATCGCGACGATGGTCGTGAAGGCGCCGGCCGTCGCGACGACGAGGTTGCGACGCCAGTACGGGTGCTCGGCGACGGTCTGCGGTGGCGCCGGGGCGCGGGTGGTGCTCACACCTCCGTTCTACACGGGCGTCCATTCCTCGGGACATTCTGTCTCATCTTGCGGACGCGGCGTCGAGGATCCGCGGAATCCTGGGCCTTCCCGGCACCGGGCCCGGCGCACCTCACCCGCCCCCGAGCAGCCCGATGCCGTACGACACGAGCACCGGGACCAGTCCCACGAGCACGAACGCCGGCAGGTAGCAGAGCCCCAGGGGCAGGACGAGCCGGACCCCGAGCCGACCCGCCGCGGTCGCGGACCGCTCGGCCCGGTCCCGCCGGAGCTGGTCCGTCGCCGCCCGCAGCGCGGGCTCGGGCGGCGCGCCGTGCTCCCAGGCCGGGCGCAGCGCCTCGAGCAGCACCCGGGCCGCGGCGCGGTCCGACGACGGCACGTCCCCCGCGTCTGCCCACGCTCCCTCCCACGGCGCGCCGAGCGCGAGCCGCGACGCCACGGACCGGAGCGTGGCGCCGGCCCCTTCCTCGTGCCCGCGGCCGCCCCGCGCAGAAGCCACGCCACCTCCACCGAGCGCGGCGCCGACCGCGTCGAGGGCCCGGGCCACGCTCGCGCCCGACCGGCACGCCGCCGCCACGAGCGCGAGCACGACCTCGGCGTCGACGGGTCCGACCGCCCCGAGCGCCCGCGACGTCGGCAGGCGCGATCCGACGAGGGCCTGCCGGCCGCCGAGCGTCCCGCCCGCAGGGGCTTCGCACGCGAGGGACCGGGCCCGAACCTGCGGTGCGTCGCCCCGCAGCCACCAGGGTGCGAGGGCGACGAGCACGATCACGGCGACGCCGACGCCGGTCCCGGCCCCGCTCACGCGCCCTCCCCCGCCGCTCGGGCCGCGCGGACGAGCGTGCCAGTCCACCGGCGCCCGACGAGCACGAGCACGAGCGCGCCGAGGAGCGCCACCGTCCCGATGCCGCCCCCGAGGAGCACGCCGACCGGGTCGGCGCCGAGGGCGTAGCCGAGCAGCACGCCGGCACCGGGGAGCCACGCGAGGACCCGCGCGGTCGCGCGGGGGCCGGCGAGCGCGGTCTCCCGCGCGACCCGCGCGGCGTCCTCGGCGACGGCGGCCTCCACGACGTCGTCGAGCACGGCTGCGAGCGGCGCCCCGACCTCGACGGCGAGGCGGACCCCGGCGACGACGGCGGGCACGACGCGCGGCGCCCCGAGGACGCGGGCGGCGTCGATCGCGTCGGGGACCCCGTGGACGTCGCACCGCACCCCGACCGCCTCCCAGGCGCGCCCCGGCGGCAGCCCGGATCGGAGCAGCGCCGCGACCTGCGTGACCGCGACGACCGCGGCCCCGGCACCCGCGGCCCCGGCACCCGTGCCACGCGCTCCGCCGCCGCGACGCACGTCGGGAGCGGTGGGTCCGCCGCGGGGGCCGAGCGCCGCGACGCTCCGGCCCGGACGCCCGAGCGCCACCCGGACGGCGACCCCGACGAGCAGCCCGACCAGCGCCCCCGCCATTCCGCCCGTCACGGCGCCACCACGTCCCACCGCGGCCCGCGCCGGGGCACGTTCGGGCCGCCATCCCACGTCGCTGCGTCCTCGACGACGAGCTCACCCCGCCCGTCGCGGCCGACGGCGCCGAGCTCGGCGACGTACCGGACCCGGGTGACGGGGTCGCGGCGCAGGTGCACGACGACGTCGAGCGCGCTCGCGGCCTGCGCGGCGACCGCGTCCCGCCCGAGGCCCGCGAGGGCGGCGAGGGCCTCGAGCCGAGCGGGGACGTCGGCTGCGGTGTTGGCGTGGACGGTGGCCATGCCGCCGTCGTGGCCGGTGTTGAGCGCGAGGAGCACGTCGCGCACCTCGACGCCGCGACACTCCCCCAGGACGATCCGGTCGGGCCGCATCCGCAGGGCGTTGCGCACGAGCTCGTCGAGCCCGACAGCGCCGGAGCCCTCGACGTTGGCGCGCCGCGTGCACAGGTGGAGGACGTGCGGGTGGCCGGGCGCGAGCTCGCGCGCCTCCTCGACGCACACGACCCGCTCGGACGAAGGCACGAGCCCGAGCAGCGCGGCGAGCAGCGTCGTCTTGCCCGTGCCCGTCGCCCCGGACACGAGGACGTTCGCCCGACGCGCGACCAGCCCGGCGAGCACGGGAGCCCACGCCGACGGCAGGGCCGACCGGGCCACGAGCTCGTCCAGCGTGAACGACCGCGGGCGGTGCGTGCGCAGGGAGATCGCCGCCCCCGCCTCGCACAGCGGCTCGACGACCGCGTGGAGCCGGGTCCCGTCGTCGAGGCGGGCGTCGACGGTGGGCTGCTGGTCGTCGAGCCGCGCGCCCGACGCCGCCGCAAGCCGCACCGCGAGGAGCCGCACGTCGCGGGGCCCGTCGAGCGCGCTCGACCACCGCTCGAGCCCCGCGCCCCGGTCGAACCACACGGTGCCGTCCGGGTTGACGAGGACGTCGGTCACGTCGGGGTCGTCGAGCAGCGGCTGGACGGCGCCGGCCCCGACGAGCTCCGCGCGAACCTGCCGGGCGAGGCCCGCGAGCGCCTCGGACCCCACGACGCGACCGCTGCGCCGCAGCGCGTCCGCCACCTCGCCGAGCGTCGGCGGCCCCGACCCGCCGCCGGACCCGAGCGCCGTCCGCACCTGCGCGACGAGCGTCCCGTCGACGGCGGTGGGGGCGCTCATCGACGCGTCCCCGTGGGTTGCGGTCCGGCATCGCTCGGCGACCGCGTGTCCGGCCACGCGGCCGACTCCCACCCTTCCGGCACCCGCGTGTCGGGGGCCCGCGAGCCCTGCGGCGAGCGGGCGGCGTCGAGCACCCGGGCCGCCGCACGGCGGAGCGCGGTCCCGTGCCCGACGGGCGGGCCGTCGCCCCGCTCGACGGCGACGCGCCCGCCGCGGACCCGGCCGACGTGCGCGGCGACGCGGACGCCGAGCGCGGCGCCGACGTCGTCGGGGGTGAGCCGCCCGGGCGCGGGCCCGCAGGTGACGACGAGCTCCGTGGTCCGGGGCTGCGCGCTGGCCGTCCGCCAGGCGAGCGCTCCCGCGAGGCCAGGCACCGTCAGCGGCACGACGAGCGCCACGTGCGTGGCCGCGGCGGGGACCGGGCCGCGCCCGACGTCGACGACCACGGTCCGGTGCCGCACGGCGAGCGCCCGCAGGACGTCGGCGACGACGGCGGCGTCGGGCAGGCCGGGGCGCCGCCGGTCGGCGCTGAGGACGCCGAGCCCGCGGCGGTGCGGCAGCGACGACGCGAGCAGGTCGGGGTCGACGTCGCCGCGGGCCGCGACGAGGTCGGGCCAACGAACCCCGGCCGAGCCCTCGAGACCGAGCAGCACGTCGAGCCCACCGCCGCCCGCGAGGTCGACGACGACCGACCCGTCGCGCGCCGCCACCGCGCACGCCACGGCGAGGCTGGACGCGCCAGCGCCGCCGACCGCGCCGGCCACGGCGAGGACCACCCCTCCCCCGTCCGCACGCCCGGGCGACGACCCGCCGGCCGGCCAGGGCGACGGACGCGCGGCCGACTCGTCGAGCGTCGGAAAGGGGGGTCCGGGGGCGAGCACCATGCGGGCCAGCGTGGCGCAGCCTGCGCTGCGGGTGCGTCGGCGGAGCGCACGGATGTGCACAAGATCCGCCAGGTGTCGCCCTGTGGTCGGCCGTCCGGGCACGGATACGCTCGCATCGTGACGAAAGCGACGGCGGCGGCGTTCTTCGACCTCGACAAGACGATCATCGCGACCACCTCCACCTCCGCGTTCGCGCGCGACTTCTACCACCGCGGCCTCGTGTCCCGGGCCGACGCGCTGCGGAGCGCGTACGCGCACTTCCTCTACCTCGTCGGCAGCGCCGACGCCGACCAGACCGAGCGGCTGCGCGCCCAGCTCAGCACCCTCGTCGCCGGCTGGGACGTGGCGCAGGTCGAGGAGATCGTCGCCGACGCCCTCGACGCGACGATCAACCCGCACGTCTACGCGGAGGCCGTCGAGCTGATCCGGCGCCACCACGCCGCCGGCCTCGACGTCGTCATCGTGTCCGCCTCGGCGTCGGAGCTGGTCGCGCCGATCGCGGCGGTCCTCGGCGCCGACGGCTACGTCGCGACCCGCATGGAGATCGTCGACGGGCACTACACCGGCGGCATCGACTTCTACGCCTACGGCGACCACAAGGCCGAG
This sequence comes from Luteimicrobium sp. DT211, assembly GCF_049844995.1. Lineage (NCBI taxonomy): Bacteria > Bacillati > Actinomycetota > Actinomycetes > Micrococcales > Luteimicrobium > Luteimicrobium sp. DT211. The sequence continues at coordinate 126,560 of NZ_JBNCMC010000006.1, forward strand.
GCGATCCGGGCGCTCGCCGACGAGCGCGGCTACGACCTCGACGCGAGCTACGCCTACTCGGACTCGATCACCGACCTGCCGATGCTGGGCGTCGTCGGGCACGCGTTCGCGGTGAACCCGGACAAGGCGCTGCGGGCCGCGGCGCTCGAGCGCGGCTGGGGCGTGCTCGCGTTCGGGCGGCCCGTGAGCCTGCGGACCGCCCTCACCTCCCGGCCCGCGCTGGCGGTCGCGGGGGCCCTCACGCTCGCGGGCGCGGGCGCCGTCGTCTGGCGGGCCCTCCGCCGCCGGGGCGCCTGAGCCCGGACCCGCCGCGCCGCCCGCCCGGCGCACGGCCACACGACGTTCGACGCGCAGGGCAACCCTCGAACAGGCTGTGCACGTCCTTCCCGCCGCCCCGGCAGCGCTTGTGGAGCGGCCGCGCGCGGCGTACCAATGAAGGACAGCATCAGAGAGCGGGAGCGGGACCCACGCCCGACCTGTCCGTCTACACGACACGTCGACCGGGACGCCAGGACACTTCCACGGCCACCCGTCGCGACGGCTTCGACGACGAGCGCCTGATCTCCGCACCGCGACGCTGGCGCACCGGCGCTCCCGACGGGGGCGCCGGCGTCGTGTCGGGCTCAGACCGCCACGACCCCCTCGTACACGTGCGCGAACGACTTCGGGAACGCCGCGTCCGACGTCGTCATCCGGACCACCCGCAGCCCCGCCGCCTCGCACAGGGCCGGCACGTCCCGGTCGAGGTGGCACCCGCCCGCGACGTGCGGCCACCACCAGCCGGCGCCGCGCTGGTGCCGCGCGACCCGGGGGTCCTCGGACAGCCCGTGCTCCAGCACGTGGAGCTCGCCGCCCGGGCGCAGGACCCTGGCGACCTCGCGCAGCGCCGCCACCGGGTCCGGGACGGTGCACAGCGTGAAGGTGGTGAGGGCGGCGTCGACGGTCGCGTCGTCGAGCGGGACGGACTGCGCGTCGGTCCCCACGCGGACGATCTCCGCCGACGACGTCGCGCGCCGCTCGGCCGACTGCCGCCACCCGACGTCGGACGGGTCCACGGCGAGCACGCGCCGCACCCCCGTCGGGTAGGCGGGGACGTTGGTGCCGGACCCGAACCCGATCTCGAGGACTGTGCCCTCAAGGCCCGCGCACGCGCGCTCGCGATACGGCGCGAAGGACCCCGACGACAGGATCCGAGCACCTGCGCGCGCGACCACCTGGTCGCTCCACCAGCCCATGGATCCCATCCTCCCGCGCGCAGCGGGGGCTGTCGTCGTGCACGGACCCGGCATTTGCGACCGACCCGTCCCAACGCGGGTACAGTCGCGAGCGACGTGACCGCCGTCGCGCGGGCGCACTAGGCTCGCGGGACGACGACAGCACCAGAGTTGATGCGAATACGGAGGACGACGTGCCCGAGAACTCGAGCCTCGAGAACCTGCTCACGGAGACCCGGAGCTTCCCGCCGAGCGAGGAGTTCGCCGCCCAGGCGAACGCGCAGCCGGGGCTCTACGACGAGGCGCGCGCCGACCGGCTCGCGTTCTGGGCGAAGCAGGCGAACGAGCTGCTGACCTGGAAGACCCCGTTCACCCAGACCCTCGACTGGTCCGGCGCCCCGGTGGCGCGCTGGTTCGCCGACGGCACCCTCAACGCCGCGTACAACGCGGTCGACCGGCACGTCGAGGCCGGCCTGGGCGACCGGGTAGCGATCCACTTCGAGGGCGAGCCCGGCGACACCCGGACCGTCACGTACGCCGACCTGCAGCGCGAGGTCTCGCGCGCCGCGAACGCGCTCGCGGCGCTCGGCGTCGAGTCCGGCGACCGCGTCGTCATCTACCTGCCGATGCTCGTCGAGTCGGTCGTCGCGATGCTCGCGTGCGCCCGCATCGGCGCGCCGCACTCCGTGGTGTTCGGCGGGTTCTCCGCCGACGCGCTCCGCAGCCGCATCGCCGACGCCGAGGCCAAGCTCGTCATCACGGCCGACGGCGGCTACCGGCGGGGCGCACCCTCGGCCCTCAAGCCGGCGGTCGACGAGGCCATCGAGCCCCGTGAGGGAGCCGCGCCGACGACGGTCGAGCACGTCCTCGTCGTGAAGCGCACCGGCCAGGACACGGCCTGGACCGAGGGCCGCGACATCTGGTGGGACGACGCCCTCGACTCCGCCGACGTCCGGCACGAGCCGGTGTGGGTGGAGGCGGAGCACCCGCTCTACATCCTGTACACGTCGGGTACGACGGGGAAGCCGAAGGGCATCCTCCACACCACCGGCGGCTACCTCACGCAGGCCGCGTTCACCCACAAGAACGTGTTCGACCTCAAGGCCGAGACCGACGTCTACTGGTGCACCGCGGACATCGGCTGGGTCACCGGCCACTCCTACGTCGTGTACGGCCCGCTGATCAACGGCGCGACCCAGCTCATCTACGAGGGCACCCCGGACGCCCCGCACCGCGGCCGCTGGTGGGAGCTCGTCGAGAAGTACAAGGTCTCCATCCTGTACACCGCGCCGACCGCGATCCGTACGTGCATGAAGTGGGGCGAGGACATCCCCGCCGGCTTCGACCTGTCGTCGCTCCGCGTGCTCGGCTCGGTCGGCGAGCCCATCAACCCCGAGGCGTGGATGTGGTACCGCCGCGTGATCGGCGGCGACAAGGCGCCGATCGTCGACACGTGGTGGCAGACCGAGACCGGCGCCATCATGATCTCCCCGCTGCCGGGCGTCACCGCGGCCAAGCCGGGCTCCGCCCAGGTGCCGCTGCCCGGGATCGTCGCGGACGTCGTCGACGACGAGGCCCACCCCGTCCCGAACGGCGGCGGCGGGTATCTCGTCCTCTCCGAGCCGTGGCCGTCGATGCTGCGCGGGATCTGGGGCGACCTCGAGCGGTTCAAGGACACCTACTGGTCCCGGTTCCCCGGCCTGTACTTCGCGGGCGACGGCGCCAAGAAGGACGACGACGGCGACATCTGGCTCCTCGGCCGGGTGGACGACGTCATGAACGTGTCCGGGCACCGGCTCTCGACGACGGAGATCGAGTCCGCGCTCGTGTCGCACGAGATCGTCGCCGAGGCCGCCGTCGTCGGCGCCGCGGACGACACGACCGGTCAGGCCGTCGTCGCGTTCGTGATCCTGCGCGGCGAGCACGCCGACAAGGCCGCGACCGAGGAGGGCTCGGCCGAGGTCCAGACGGCCCTGCGCAACCACGTCGCCAAGGAGATCGGCCCGATCGCGAAGCCGCGCCGCATCCTCGTCGTCGCGGAGCTCCCCAAGACCCGGTCCGGCAAGATCATGCGCCGTCTGCTGCGCGACGTCGCGGAGAACCGCGCCGTCGGCGACGCCACGACGCTCGCCGACTCGTCCGTGATGGAGCTCATCTCCGCGGGCCTCGCGGGCCCCGCGGCGTCGTCGGAGGACTGACCCCGCTCCACCCCCTGACGCCCAACACGCGGTCCGCGCCCGTCTGCCCGAGCAGACGGGCGCGGACCGCGTCGTCGCGGGGCGGGAATCCCGGGCTCGACGACCGTGTCGCGGGCCCGGGTTCGACGGTTCCGGGGGCCGCCTGCCGTCCGACGGTCTCTGCCCCTCGCTCTCCGACTCCACGCGCGCCGGCTCGACGTCCTGACGGCCCGCCCGCCGAACACGCGGTCCGCGCCCGCCGACGACGGGCTCCGCGCCCGTCAGGCGCAACAGACGGACGCGGAGCCCGTGTTCGGCGACAAGGGGGCGGCGGGGCCGAGCGAGCGGGGAGACGACGTGGCGCCTCAGCCCCCGGCGGCGTCGAGGACGTAGATCGCGACCTGCACGCGGTTGTCGACGCCGAGCTTCGTGAACACGTGCCCGACGTGCGCCTTGACCGTCGGCACGCTGAGGTACAGCTCGGACGCGATCTGCGCGTTGCTCAGCCCGCGCGCGACGGCCTCGGCGATCTCCCGCTCGCGGTCGGTGAGGAGCGCGAGCCGCTCGCGCGCCCGCGCGGCGCGGCCCGGCTCCTGCTGCTTCGTGACCCGCTCGATCAGTGTCCGCACCACGGCCGGCGACAGCATCGGCTCTCCCGCCGCGACGCGTCGGACCGCCTCGACGATGTCGGCGGGCGGCGTGTCCTTGAGCAGGAAACCCGCGGCTCCGGCGCCGAGCGCGCGGACCACGTGGTCGTCGGCGCCGAAGGTCGTGAGCACGATCACGCGCGGCGGCGACGGCACCGTCCGCAGGCGCGCGGTGGCCTCGATGCCGTCCATGACGGGCATCCGGATGTCCATGAGCACGACGTCGGGCCGCTGCTCCTCGACGAGCGCGAGCGCCGCCTGGCCGTCGTCGGCCTGCCCGACGATCTCGAGGTCGGGGGCGCCGCCGAGGATCAGCCCGAGCCCGCTCCTGACGAGCGGGTCGTCATCGACCAAGGCCACGCGGGTCACGACCCGGTTCATTTCTGCCACGGCAGCCATGCTTCCAGCACGAACGCGCCCGGGTCCTCCCGGACCTCTAGCCGGCCGCCGGCGAGCTCGACGCGTTCCCGCATCCCGACGAGGCCGAGCCCGGCGCCGGTGCGCGCGGTCGGGCCGGCGAGGCCGTTGCGGCCGTTGCGCACCACGACGCGCAGCCAGCTGCCCGGCTCTCCGCCGACGTCGACGCTCACGGGAGCGCCGGGCGCGTGCTTGCGTGCGTTCGTCAGGCCCTCCTGGACGAGCCGGTAGACCGTCCGCCCGATGCGGTCGGGCACGGCCGCGGGGTCGGGGACGGCGTCGTCGAGCCGAACCCGCATGCCCGACGACGTGGCCTCGGCGACGAGGCCCGGCAGGTCGACCAGCGTCGGCTGGGGCCGGGTCGGCTCCGTCTCCCGCAGCACACCGAGGACCTCCCGCAGCTCGACGAGCGCCTCGTGCGACGTCGAGGAGATGAGGGCCGCGGTGTCGTGGACCTGCTCGGGCGGAAGGTCGGTCCGGTAGGCCAGGGCCCCGGCGTGCATGCTGATGAGCGAGATGCGGTGGGCCAGGACGTCGTGCATCTCGCGCGCGATCCGCTCGCGCTCGAGGGCACGCGCCCGCTCGACCCGCAGCTCCTGCTGGCGCTCGGCCTGGTCGGCGCGGTCCCGCAGGGACCACAGCAGCTCGCGCCGCGACCCGACGTACATGCCCCAGACGGCGAGCGCCGCGGTCACGATCGCCGCGAACAAGAGGTTCAGCCACCACGACTCGTCGGACGTGTGCGGCACGACGAGGTTGAACGCGAGCCCTGAGGCGACGCTCACGACGCCGACCGCGATCAGCCGGGGCACCTCGCGCCGAGTCGCGAACGAGACGAGCGCCAGGGCTGCCGGGCCCGCCGACGACGCCGACAGAACCCCGAAGCAGGCGAGGAGCAGGGCCGTGGCGAACGGCCGCCGTCGGCGGTGGACCACGAGCACGAACGACGCGAGCCCCAGGGCGAGGTCGGCCCAGAACACCCAGGGCCGGTGCACGGACTCGGCGTCGACGGCCTGGGACCAGACCGCGAACGAGACGAGTACCGCGAGCCCGACCCGCCACGTCTGCCCCCACCGCGTCAGCGGGGGTGCGTAGGGGTCGGCGGGTGCGGGCACGTTCACACTGTAGGAGCGGCCGTGCGGCGCGGCAGCGGCCCCAGGTCTCGACCACCCGAGACTTTGGTATCGGGTACGTCCAGCCCGAGGTCCGATGTGCGGCGGGCGCGCGCCGACCAGGCTTGACGCATGATCACCTTCGAGAACGTGAGCAAGAGGTACGGGGGCTTCACCGCCGTCGACGACGTCTCGTTCGTCGCCCGGTCCGGCCGCGTCACCGGCTTCCTCGGTCCGAACGGCGCCGGCAAGTCGACGAGCATGCGCATCATGGCGGGCCTCACGCTCCCAGACCGCGGCGTCGCCACCATCGGCGGGCACAAGTACGCCGACATCCCCAACCCGGGCCGCCACGTCGGGATCCTGCTGGACGCGTCGGCGCAGCACGCGGGGCGCACGGGCCGCGAGGTCCTCACCCTCTCCGCGATGACGATGGGCCTCCCGGAGTCGCACGTCGACGAGATGCTCGAGCAGGTGGGCCTCACGCACGCCGAGGCGAAGCGCCGCGTCAAGAACTACTCGCTGGGCATGCGGCAGCGCCTGGGCATCGCCAACGCGCTGATCGGCAAGCCGTCGGTCCTCATCCTCGACGAGCCCGCGAACGGCCTCGACCCCGCCGGCATCCACTGGATGCGCGGGCTGCTCCGCGATTTCGCGGCCGACGGCGGCACTGTGCTGCTCTCGTCACACCTCCTCCACGAGGTCGAGATGATCGCGGACGACATGGTCCTCATCGGCCGTGGCCGCATCGTCGCGCAGGGCGCCAAGCACGAGCTGCTCCGCACGGCCGGGACGTTCGTCCGGGCTGACGACCCGATGCTGCTGGCCAAGGTCCTCGACGACGCGGGGATCGGGGCCACCCCGTCCGGTGACGGCGGCCTCCGCACCGAGGCGGAGCCCGTGGCCGTCGGCCGCGCGGCCGCCGCGGCGGGGGTCGTCCTCGTCGAGCTGCGCCCCGCGGAGGGCGCCGGCCTGGAGGAGATGTTCCTCCAGCTCACCGCGTCCGACGCCCGCGAGAGCGTGTCCCACGAAGGAGCTGCAGCATGACCGCCGTCTCGACCACCCCGGTCTCCCCCGCCCTGCCCGACACGCTCGACCTGGCCGGGACGCGCCCCGTCCCGCTCACGCGGCTGATCCGCGTCGAGATGCGCAAGATGCGCGACACGCGAGCCGGGACGTGGCTCCTCGCCGTCCTCGGCGGGGTCGCGGTGGCAGTGATGGTCGGCGTGTTCATCGTCGGGGACGCGAACGACCGCACCTTCCTCGACCTTCTCAGCGTCGCCTCGATCCCGCTGAGCTTCATGCTCCCGGTGCTCGGCATCCTGCTGATCTGCTCGGAGTGGGGCCAGCGCACGGCCCTCGTGACCTTCACCCTGACGCCGCACCGCGGGCGCGTCCTGGGCGCGAAGATCGTCGCGGCGCTCCTGTTCGCGCTCGGCGCCATCGCGGTGGCGGCCGTGCCCGCCGCGATCCTCGCCGCCGTCGGCGGCGCGGACGACCCGTGGAGCAACGTGAGCGTCGGCCTGCTGGCCCGTGTGCTGCTGGCGTTCGTGCTCGGCGTCGCGTGGGGACTCGCATTCGGCGCGGCCCTGCTCAACTCGGCCCTCGCGATCGTCGCGTACTTCCTGGTGCCCGTGCTGGTCAGCATCGTCGGCGGCATCTGGACGGGCATCGCGGACAAGGTCGTCTGGTTCGACCTCAACCAGTCGAGCAGCGCGCTGTACGGGACGGACGCGATGTCCGGGTCAGACTGGGCGCACATCGGGACCGGCGTCCTGCTGTGGATCGTGCTGCCCGGGGCGATCGGCACCTGGCGGGTCCTGCGTTCCGAGGTCAAGTAGCACCCGTGCCCGCCGGACGACGGCCGCGCGCCACCCTCGAGGGGGAGGCGCGCGGCCGTCGTCGTCGGCAGACTGGGACGATGCCGACGACGACGCCCGACGCGCGCCCCGGCACACCCGCGCGGTGGGGCGCGGGGACGGTCCGCGCCGGCGTCTACCTCGTCCTCGGGGGCATCGTCGCCGCCGCGTACGTGCTGCTCGCGCAGGCGTTCGCGACGATGCTGACCCGCCCCGGGAGCCCCGTCGTCGCGATCGCGATGCTCGCCGCGGTCACCGCGGTGCTCGGCGCGGTGCCCCCGTTCCTCGCGTCGGTCCGGACGCTCGAGGTCCTCGCCGTCCGCACGTTCCTCGACGTCGACGTGCCCGTCCCGTCCGGCACGGCGACCGCCGCGACCCGCTGGCGCTCCGCCTGCTGGTACGGGCTGCACCTGCTCCTCGGCGCCGTCGTCGTGGGCGGGCTGCTCGTCCTGGTGCCCGTGGCGCTGCAGCTGGCGCTCGGTGCGGCGGGGCTCGAGCTCCTGGGCGACGACGCGCCGGTGCCGTGGGACGCGATCCCGCCCGTCGGGTGGGCCGCGATCGCGCTCGCGATGGTGCTCGCGATCCCGCTCGTCACCGTCGCGAGCGCCGCGGCGCTCCGCCAGGCCGCGCCCGCGCTCCTCGGCCCCGACCAGGCCGAGCGGATCGCCGAGCTCGAGGCGGGCGGGCGGCGGCTCGCCGAGCGTGCCCGCCTGGCGCAGGAGCTGCACGACAGCGTCGGGCACGCCCTGACCGTCACCACCCTCCAGGCCGTGGCGGCCGCCCGCACCCTCGACCGCGACCCCGACGCCGCGCGACGCGCCCTCGCCGCGATCGAGGAGACGGGACGGTCCGCGCTCGCCGACCTCGACCACGTCCTCGGGCTGCTCCGCACCGGGGACCACGACGGCGGCGCGCGGCACACCACGCGCACGCTGGACGACGTCCCCGCCCTCGTCGAGCAGGTGCGGGCCGGCGGCGCCGACGTCGCGCTCGGAGCGCCGCCCCCCGGAGCCACGGGGGTGCCGCGCGCGGTCTCGCACGAGGCGTACCGCGTCGTCCAGGAGTCGCTCACCAACGCGATGCGCCACGCCCCCGGCGCCCCCGTGGCCGTCCGTGTGTCGGCGGCCGGCGACGCGCTCGTGGTCGAGGTCGCCAACGCGCTCGACGACGCGGCGCGCGGCCCCGGCACCCCGTCGCCTCCCGGCGGCCGACCGGCTGGCGGGCGCGGCGTCGCGGGCATGCGGGAGCGGGTCGAGGCGGTCGGCGGACGGCTCGGCGTGGGTGCCGAGCGCGGCGGCGACGGCGCGGCACGATGGGTCGTCCGCGCCACGTTCCGCATCCCGGGGGCCCCATGACCACGCGCGTGGCGATCGTCGACGACGAGCCGCTCGTCCGGACCGGCCTCCGGGCGATCCTGGACGCGGAGGACGACCTCGAGGTCGTCGGCGAGGCCGGCGACGGCGCCGACGTGCTCGCGCTCGTCGCGGACACCGCGCCGGACGTCCTGCTCCTCGACGTCCGGATGGCCCACGTCGACGGCATCACGGCGCTGCGGGCGCTCCTGGCGCGGCGGCCCGACGCGCGCGTCCTCGTCGTGACGACGTTCGAGAACGACGACCACGTCCTCGACGCGCTGGCCGCCGGCGCGCACGGGTTCCTCCTCAAGCGGGCGCGGCCGGAGGAGATCGTGCAGGCCGTGCGGGTCGTGGCGCGCGGCGACTCTTTGGTGTTCCCGGAGACGGTGCGCCGGCTCGCGGCGGGCCGGACGCCGTCGGACACGCTGCGGCAGGACGCCCGGCTCACCGACCGCGAGGCGGAGGTGCTGCGGCTGGTCGCCGCCGGCATGTCGAACCAGGAGATCGCGAACGACCTCTACCTCGGCGTCGAGACCGTCCGCACGCACGTCGGGAACGTGCTGGCGAAGCTCGGCGTCCGGGACCGCACGCAGGCCGTCGTCCGCGCCTACGCGTCGGGCTTCGTGGTCCCCGGCTGACCCACCCCCGGCCCCGCGTCGCCCACCCCTGTCGCCGAACACGGGCTGCGCGCCCGTCCGCTGCGCGAGACGGTCGCGCAGCCCGTTCTCGCGGGGCGGGGAGCCCGTGTTCGGGCCGAGGAACCGGAACGGACCACGCTCACCCGTGCGGGTGAGCGTGCCGCCGCCAGGTTCCCTGTCAGGGGTGATCCGGCGGGGCGCGGGCGCGACGAGGGTCGAGGCATGAGCACTCGGACCCCTTCTCCCTCGCCCGTTCTCCCCGACGACGGCGCGCCCCCCGACGCCGTGCCAACACCCGCCCTCGGGTCGCTCCGCGACGGGCGCGGCGCCGTCGTCGCCCGGTTCGCGGCCGGCTGGTGGGGCGCCGCGGCGGCCGTCGCGCTCGTCGTCGCCCTGACCGGGAAGACGCTCCCGGTCGGCGACGCCAGCCGCGAGGTGGGCACCCCGCTGGTCGGCGTCGACGCCCGCGCTCTGACGTTCTGGATCGGCGCGCTGGCGGTCGCGGGCACGCTCGTCGCCCTCGCCTGCCTGCGGCTCCCGGGAGTTCCGGTCTCCGCGGTCACCCGACGCGTCCGCGTCGCCGTCCTCGCGGCCGGCGGCGCGGTCCTCGCGGGGATCGTGGCGCTGACCGACCTCACGGTGCTGGCCCGCCTCGGCTATCTGCCGGTCCTGCTGATCCTCGCGCCGTTCGACGCGGAGTTCCGCGACGCCCTGCTGCACAAGGTGGTCACCGGGACGTCGACGTTCCAGGCGGTCGCGCTCGTCGGCGGGGCGCTGCTCGCGGTGGCCCTCGTCCGGTTCGACCGGGCGGCACGGGCCGCGTGCGCGTCGTGCGGACGGCACGCCGACGGGCACGACCCGGCCTGGACGACGCCCGCCGCCGCGGCCCGGTGGGGGCGGCGGGCGACGTTCGCGGCGGCCGCCGTGCCGGTGATCTACGCGGTCACACGCCTCGCGTGGGTGCTCGGGATCTCCCTGGGTTTCGACCAGGGCGACCTGGACGCCCTGCACGACTCGAGCGGCTGGATCGCCGCCCTGGGGCTCGGCGGGTTCGCGGCCGTGGGGGCGGTCCTCACGCTCGGGCTGACCCAGCGGTGGGGCGAGCGGTTCCCGCGCTGGACGCTCGGCCTGGCCGGCCGGCGGGTGCCCGTGCTGCTCGCCGTGGTCCCGGCGACCGTCGTCGCTGTGGCGGTGCTCCCCGCCGGGGTCACGCTGATCGCGGGGGTCCTGGACGGCGACCTCGAGCTGAGCGGCGGCGGCGTCGCGGCGTTCGGACCGGCGTTCCTGTGGCCCGTCTGGAGCGTCCTGCTGGGCGCGGCGACGTACGCGTACTGGCTGCGACGACGCGGCCCCTGCCGGGTCTGCGGCGATAGCTGACGGGCACGCCCTAGGCTCTGCGTCGTGACCCGTGCCGAGCCCCTTCGTGCCCCCACGTCCGACGACGTCGCGCAGCTCGCCCGCGTCCTGGTCGCGTGCGTCGCGGAGGGCGCCAGCGTGGGCTGGGTCGCGACCCCCGACGCCGACGACGCCGCGGCGTGGTGGGCGCGGTTCCTGGCGGACCCGCTGACCCGCACCTGGGTGGCGCGCGACGGCGTCGACGGGATCGTCGCGACCGCGTCGCTCGTGCTCGCCGGGCAGGAGAACGGGCGGCACCGGGCGGAGGTCGTCAAGGTCCTCGTGCACCCGGAGGCCCGACGACGCGGGCTCGCCCGGGCGCTCCTGCGTGCCGTCGAGGACGGCGCCCGGGCGGAGGGACGCACGCTCCTCGTCCTCGACACCAACGAGGGCAGCGACGCCGAACGCCTCTACGCCGGCTCCGGCTACGTGCGGGTCGGCGCGATCCCCGACTTCTCGACCCAGACGGACGGAACGCTGCGCGCGACCGTCCTCTACTACCGCCAGGTGGGCAGCGGAGCGGGCGAAGTCCCACCCCAGGGGGATCCTGTTGCCGCGAAATCGTGATGGAATCGTGACATGAACGACTTCACGTCCGCCGTCGCCTCGAGGTTCGCGGTCGGACGCACCCTCGAGTTCACCGTCGAGGACCGGCGCGGCCCGCTCTCGCCCGACGACGCGGCGGCGGTACGCGACCTCGCCCGCGACGCGGAGTCCAACGACGGCGTCCCGCCCCTGTCGGAGCAGCCCCTCCTCTCGCTCGAGAGCGCGGAGGCGCCCGTCCGGCACGTGATCGCGCGGGCGTCGTCGGCGGAGCAGCACCGGCACGCCGGACGCGGCGGCCGTGGCCCGCGCGGCCCCCGGCTCCCCCAGGTGCTCGCGTACGCGCAGATCGACCTCGGCGGGACGTCGCGCGCCGGCGCCGAGCTCGTCGTGCACCCCCTCGTCCGACGGCGCGGCATCGGGCTCGCGGTCCTCTCCCGCGCCATGCACGTCGCGTCGGCACGCGACCGCAGCCTCGCCCTCTGGGCCCACGGCGACCTCCCCGCAGCCCGCCGGCTCGCGCGGAGCCGGAACCTCGTCGTCGTGCGCGAGCTGTGGCGCATGGAGCGGCCGCTGCCCGCGCCCGAGGACCTGGAGGCCGAGGGGCTCGCGGCCGCGGACCCGCCCGAGGGCTATCGCGCCCGCACCTTCGTCCCCGGCGAGGACGAGCCCGTGTGGGTGCGGCTCAACTCCCGGGTGTTCGCGGACCACCCCGAGCAGGGGCGCGTCACCATGGCCGACGTGCGTGCCCGCGAGGCCGAGGACTGGTTCGACGGCGACGCGTTCGTGCTCGTGGAACGCGAGTCCGACGGCGAGGTCGTCGGGTACTGCTGGACCAAGGTCCCGACCGAGACGCCGCGCACCGGCGAGATCTACGTGCTCGGCGTCGACGCGTCGGCGCGCGGTACCGGCCTCGGCTCCTGGCTGCTGCGAGCCGGGCTGGAACGGCTCGCCGCGAAGGGCGCGACGACCGTCGAGCTGTACGTCGACGGGGACAACGAGGCCGCCGTCGCCACGTACGAGCGCGCCGGGTTCAAGCGCGCCAACGCGGACGTGCAGCTCGCGGTCGGCTGACGTGCGCTAGCCCCGTGCGACGGGCTGCCGGAGGATCGTCCGGAGCCTCGCCGGGTCGCTGCGGCGCGGGTCGCTCAGGTAGATCTCGTGGTGCTTGCCGACCGGGCGCAGGCCGGCCCTGCTCGGGGACGACCCGGTCGTGGAGCTCGGCGAGGACCGGACCCTCGTCGTCGTACGGGCCGAGCATCAGCTCACGGAGCTGAAGGCCAAGTACCGCAGGGCCGACCGCACGCGTCAGCAGTCGCAGGCCGAGCCCGCCCCCGACCAGGGCCCGTTGTTCACCGAACCCGTGGAGCAGCTGCGGTTCGACGTGCTCCCAGGTGGGCTCGGACCGTCCCGGCGGCCGAGAAGGAGCGGTGGCCGCTGGCCCCGTACACGGTGGCCCGCGGTTCGTCGCGTCGGTCGACGTCGCCCGGCCCGCGCGGAACAAGCTGCTCGAGGTCCTCGTCCAGGTGCTGACCCGCCGAGCCGAGCACGTCCCCGCGCGCCAGCTCCACGCGCTTCGCAATGGCCAGGGGGCGACGTCCGGCCAGCATGTCCGCGACGACGGCGCCGCGTGCTTCCGCGTCTCCCTCCAGGTCAACGCCCCCTCGGCGCGGCGGCTGCACTTCTGGACGCTCCCGGACGGCACGGTCGAGCTGTCCCGCGTCGTCCTGCACGACGACGTGGAGCCGTGAGCCAGTCCCTACGGGTTCGTGTCCCAGAGTCGGAGAAGGCTCTCCTCCTACGGGGCGATCGGGGGCCGGGGGTCAGTCTTCCGCTCCCTCGTCCAGCATGAGCCGCACTGTCCTGCCGAGGGCGTCGACCAGCTTGTCCGTCTTCATGACCGCGTCGGGCCGCCCCCCTGGGGTGAGCCCGAAGCCGAGCTGGCGCGCTGTGACGCTGTAGACGACCTCGTAGCACCACTCCAGCGCCGTCCGGTCGACGCCAGGGCGATCCCGGCACGTGATGCGCGCGAGCGCGCGACAGAACTCATCGCGGCCGGTCTCCCACGAGATGCTTCCTCGGCGTGCCGCCTCCTCGTCGTCGTCACCCAGGCGCATGAAGGCGCGGATCACGGGGGCGTTCGTGACGAGCGGGCGGACCGCGCTCGCCACGACGGCCTGGACCGCATGCTCGAAGGGTTCATCAGCCGACCCGGCCGTGCGGAGGGCCGTCTTCATCTCCTCGTCGACGCGGTCGAACTCCTCCGTCTGCACCAGACGAAGGAGGTTCGCCTTGTTCCCGACCCGGCCGTAGATCGAGCCTACGGAGACGGCCGACGCCGCACTGACGTCGGCCAGCGTGAAGTCGGGCCCTCCGTGCTCGAGCAGCAGCTTCATGGTCGCTTGTCGCACGCGGGCGAACGAGCGGCGGCTCCGCTCCTGCTGAGGCTCGGCAAGCCCTGGTGTCGTCGTCATGGCCTCATCCTCTCGCGGGCGCGAGCGTCGCAGCGCGACACTTGACCGTCGCTACGAATCCGAATTAGCATTCGGATATCGACGGCGTGACGGCGCGCCAGGAAAGGAAGCGACGTGGACATCGCAGTCCCGCAGCACGTAGTAGAGCAGACGAGCCAGCCTCGTCTGCGGTTCTTCGACAAGGCCACCTACGGCATGGGTGACTTCGCCAGCCAGCTGATCTGGAGCACGACGGGCAGCTACCTCGCCATCTTCTACACCGACGCCGTCGGTATCGCTGCCGCGACCGTCGGGGTGCTGATCTTCGGGGCGCGCATCATCGACGCCGTCATCGATCCGGTCATCGGCATCCTGACCGAGCGGACCCGAAGCCGCTTCGGCCGGTTCCGACCCTGGGTCCTGTACGGATCGGCGCCGCTCGCACTCCTGCTGGTGCTCACCTTCACCGCGCTGCCCGGGGCCAGCGGGGGCACGGCTGTGCTGTGGGCGGTCGTCACCTACGGACTGCTCGGCGTCGCCTACTCAGCGGTGAACCTACCGATCGGTGCCCTCGCGGGCGTCATCAGCCGTCATCCCGCCGACCGTGTCTCGCTCGGATCGGCGCGCATGATCGGGACCAATCTCGGGGTCGTCCTGCTGTCGTTCGTGACGGTCCCCCTGATCGTTCACTTCAGTCACGCCGGCGGTGCGATGACCGCAACCGGCTACACCCTCACGGCCGTCGTTCTCGGAGTCGTGGCCCTCGCGCTCCTGCTGGTCGTGTTCGCACGCTGCAAGGAGACGGTGCAACCTGTCCGCGTCACACTCCCTCCGGTGCGCACGACGCTCCGGGTGGCATTCGGGAACGTGCCGCTCATGTTGATCGCGGCCGCCCTGCTGCTGGGCATGACCGGGTACTTCGGGCGCCTCGGGGTTGCGATCTACTACCTGATCTACAGCGTCGGTCGCGCCGATCTGGTCCCCGTGCTCATGGCCGCGCCCGCCGTGGCGAGCATCGTCGGGATCGTCCTCTTCTCGCGCCTGTCCGGGCGGCTCGGCGGGCGTGCCACGGTGATCCTGTCGCTCTTGTGGCAGGCGGCCTCGCTGACGGCGCTCTACCTCGTCGGATTCGACCGCGTCGTCCCGGTCGTGGTCCTCAGCGTGGTCTACGGACTGGGCTTCTTCGGCTTCCCCGTCCTGATCGGCATGGTCCCCGACGCCATCGATCTGGGCGAGCACCGTACGGGTGTCCGCGCGGACGGCACCGCGTACGCGATCTCGAGCTTTGCCACCAAGGCTGCGAGCGGCGTCGGGGGCGCCGTCGGCATCGCCCTCATCGGCGCGATGGGATACGTCGCGAACCAGCCGCAGTCCGCCAGTGCGACCGCCGGGATCAACCTCGTCGCCAACGTCGGCCCCGCCATCTGCTTCGTCCTCGCCGCCGTTCCCCTCTGCTTCTACCGCATCACCAACGACGACGCGATCCGCGTCCGACACCTGCTCGACGCGGACCGCCCAGCGTGACGGCTCGCGGCACCAGCGCAAACGGAAGGAATCCTGTGTCAGATCCCACTGTCCTGATCGTCGGGAGCGGACCGGTCGGTTCGGCGTTCGCGCGCCTCATCGGCGAGTCCAGGCCCGACGTGTCGATCACGATGCTCGAGCTGGGGCCCCAGGTCACCGACCCGGCCGGCACCAACGTCCGCAACCTCCCGACCACCCAGCGCGACCTTGCGCGGACACGGTCGCAGGGGCCGCTGGGGCAGCCGTCCGGCGACTCCGCGCGCTCGATGCACATCGAGGGGACGATCATCTCGCCCGGTGGCACGTACCTCGTGGCACCGGGGCGTCAGGCAGGGATGCCCGCCGCCGCTCTCTCGAGCTGCGTGGGCGGGATGGGCGTGCACTGGACGTGCGCCACGCCGCGACCGAACGACGACGAGCGGGTGCCGTTCCTCAGCGACAGCGAGCTCGACGCCGCGCTCTCGGAGGCGGAACGGCTCCTGGCCGTGACGACCCTCCCCGAGAACCCGTACGGGCGGGCCATCCGCGACGTCGTCCGCGAGCACTTCGCCGGCGCCCTTCCCGACGACCGGCTGCCCGCCGGGCTGCCCATGTCGGCGACCCCCCAGCCCGACGGCACGATCCGGTGGGGCGGAGCGGACACCGTCCTCGGCGACACCGAGCTCGACCTGCGACCCGACACCATCGCCCGCCGGCTGCTCGTCGACGGGTCGCGTGTCACGGGCGTCGAGATCGAGTACCTGCCCACCGGGGAGCGATCCCTCATCACTGCCGACGTCGTGGTCGTGGCGGCGAACGCGCTTCAGACCCCGCAGCTGCTGTGGGCCTCCGGGATTCGGCCACCCGCGCTCGGCCGCCACCTCACCGAGCACGTGCTCGTCTACAGCGTCGTCGCGCTCGGCGACGAGATCGTCCGCCGCGCCGGCATCGACACCCCGGTCGCCGAGATCGTGAAAGACCCGACCGCCTCGACGATCGGCGTCCCCTACACGCAGGGATCCCATCCCTACCGGACGCAGATCATGCACCTGGCAGACCCCCCCTTCCCTGTGGACGAGGACGCCGTCGACGTCGGCGCGGCCCGGTACGTCGCGATGGGCAACGGAGTACGGAAGTTTCCCCGACCCGAGGACCGGGTCGAGTTCTCCGACACCGAGCTCGACGGATGGGGGATGCCCCAGATGACCATCCGCTACGGGCTCACGGACCGCGAGCACGCGGAGGTCGAGGCGGCCATGACCGACCTGCGCGAGGTCGCACAACGGCTCGGGGCCTTCGTTCCCGGCGGCGAGCCGAGACTCATGCCCGCCGGCACCTCGCTGCACTACAAGGGCACCGTCCGGATGGGCGACGACGGCGGCGAGTCGTCCGTCGTCGACAGCCGCTCGCGGGTGTGGGGTTTCGACAACCTCTTCGTCGGCGGTAACGGCGTCATCCCGACGGCGACCACGACCAACCCGACGCTGACCAGCGTCGCACTGGCTGCGCATGCCGTGCCTGCGGTTCTCCAGGCGCTCGAGACGGCAGCGCTCGACACGGCGCACCTGGCGGGCGCGGCGCCCGCCGCACGACCCACCACGTGAACGTTCGCGCGACCGTGACCGCACGACGCGCCCCTGGCGCACGAAAGGGAAGGTGAGATGCCTACCAGCTACATGAAGCTCGCGTACGAGGACAAGGTCCTGCGTCCGGGTGCTCTGACGGAGATCCGCCTCGAGACAGGCCCCGTCGGGTTCACCCTCGACGTCGGACTGAACTACTACCGAGGCCTGCCTCTGTCCGCCGTGGAGCGGTTCGAGCTGACCGTCGACGGGGAGCGAGTCCCGGACCACCAGCTGCTCTTCGAGCTCAACGACAAGCTGATGCCGCTGAGCCAGCTCGCGCTGGCGTTCACGGAGTTCTGGTCCGTCAAGAAGGACCTCCGGGTGCACGTGTACCAGGGCGGGCTGCAGGCCGGCGACCACGACGTCGCGCTCACCATGGTGCTGCGCTGCGTCTACATGCAGCTCGCCCCCGGCGTCTGGGGACAGGTCGACAACTCCGCGTCACGGACTCTCACCCTCTCGGAGGCAGCATGATCATCAACGGAATCGAGCAGGGCGTCTCGCTCTACGGCTTCAACCAGCGGTACGTCGAGATCCCCGATTACACGATCGAGGACACGTTCCGCGAGCTGAACGAGCTCGGCGTCGAGAAGTTCGAGGTCGTCGGCTCGATCTTCTTCGACCAGTACCCGCGCCCCGCCGTCGGCGAGGTCGACCGCATCCTCGACGCGGCTGCGCAGTACGGCGTGAAGCCGTTCAGCTACGGCGGATACATCGATCACGGCAGGATCACCGGTCACACCCCGAACGACGAGGACTACGTCCTCGACCTCACGGCCGACCTGAAGACCGCACGCGAGCTCGGCTGCACGTACGCACGCGAGACGAACATCCCCATCCATCTGATGCCGCTCGCGGCACAGCTCGCCGAGCACTACGGGGTCGGGATCGGCATCGAGGTGCACGCCCCGTCGCGGCCGAGCGACCCGCATATCCAGGAGCAGCTGGAGGCGTTCGAGAAGATCGGCAGCGACCTGCTCGGTTTCATCCCCGACTTCGGGTGCTTCATCGAGCGCCCGAGCGCGCCGGGGATGGAGAAGTACCTGGCGGAAGGTGCGTCCGAGGAGCTCCTGGAGTTCATCATCGCCCACCGCCACTCGGGCCTCTCCGAGGCACAGATGCATGAGCGAGTCCGCGAGATGGGTGGCGGGCTGCCCGAGAAGCAGGCGATCGCGGACTTCTTCGGCTTCCTGTCGTTCGGACCCGCGGATCTCGAGGGCTTCACGACGCTGCTCGGCCGCTCGTTGTACTTCCATTCGAAGTTCTTCCACGTCACGGAGGACCTGACAGACCCGACCATCCCGGTCGAGGGGCTTCTGACGCGGATCGTCGACTCCGGCTTCCAGGGTGTCCTGATGTCCGAGTACGAGGGGCACGCGTTCCACAACGACGACGCCCACGAACAGCTCGACAGGCACCTTCAGCTCGAGCAGCGCGTTCTGCGATCCGTCCCCGTTCCGGTGCACGCGTAGGGGGCAGGGGCAGGGCGACGAACCTCGGGCCGTCGCCCTGCCCTTGGCCTTGCCGGACTCACCGCAGCAAGCCGGGGGACTCACGTGCCGCTGCGCTCACTCCGGCTCGCCCGACAGGAAGGCGCCATCCGGCGCAGCGCGGTCGCGCAGCTCGAGCACCGGCTCACGGCGCAGAAGGCCAAGCAGTGTCTCGCTCCAGGTCAACCCGCCGTCAGCCCGGCGGCTGCACTTCTGGACGTTCCCGGGCGGCACGTTCGAGCTGTCCCGTGTCGTCCTGCACGACGACGTGGAGCCGTAGAGCCGCCCGCGTTTCATCCGTTCTCCCGACGCGACCGTGAGCCGGGCGCGGGAGACTGGCCCACGTGTCGCTTCCACCCGCGGGCTGGTACGCCGACCCGGCCGAACCCGGCCGGGTCCGTTGGTGGGACGGGTCCCGCTGGACCGACCAGGCGAGGCCTGCGGCACCACCCGACGCCGTGCGACAGGACGACGGCCCCACGCCGGACGACGGTCCCCCGCCGGACCTGATGGGGCCGACGGCGTCGCGCGAGCACCCGCCCGGATCCGCCCCCGCCCCACGCCCGCCGACCGCCGCACCGCGGCGGGCCCGACCGACCCTGTGGCCGTGGCTCGTCGCCGTCGGCGCCGTCCTGCTCGGGGCGCTGGGCGGGGTCAGCAGCGCGCTCATCGCCGGCGGCCTCGCCGCCGGTGCGATCGGGATCGTCGGCCTCGCGACCCACCGCGGCGCGGTCGGCCGACGGCGCGGGCTCAGCGCGGGCGTCACGGGCGCCGCAGTCGTCGCGCTCATCGCCGGGGGCGCGGTCGCCGGGACCGACGACGACCCCACCCCGCCGTCGGCCGGCTCCGCGGCGACGTCTGCCACAGATGCCCCGACCCCGACCGTGAGCCGCAGCGCGCCACCGTCGGGCACTCCGTCGCCGACCGCCCCGACGCCCACGCCGACCTCCGCACCGCGCGCGACGTCCTCGGCCCGACCCACGCCGACCCTGACGCCCACGGTCCCGCGCGCCACGACGGGCGCGAAGACGACCGCCCTGTCCGTCCTCGCCCTGCTGCCGGTCAAGGGCCGCGCCCCGATGACGGGCTACGAACGGTCCGCGTTCGGGCCGGCGTGGGCCGACGTCGACCGCAACGGCTGCGACACCCGCAACGACATCCTGGCGCGCGACCTGCGGCGGACGACGACGAAGCCCGGCACCCACGGCTGCGTCATCCTCACCGGGACGCTCGTGGACCCGTACTCGGGCCGGACCATCGCGTTCACGCGCGGGGTGCGCACCTCGACGGCCGTCGAGATCGACCACGTCGTCGCGCTCGCCGACGCGTGGCAGACCGGCGCCCAGAAGTGGGACGCGACGACGCGGGAGAAGTATGCCAACGACCCGCTCGTCCTCCTGGCCTCGGACGGCCCGCTCAACGAGCAGAAGGGTGCGTCCGACGCCGCCTCGTGGCTCCCGCCCAACAAGGCGTTCCGCTGCCAGTACGTCGCGCGGCAGGTCGGCATCAAGCGCGTCTGGCACCTGTGGGTCACCCGCGCCGAGCACGACGCCATCACGCGCATCCTCGCGACGTGCCCGAACCAGCCGGTGCCGTCGGGGGCGACGAAGCCCCGCGTCATCCCGAAGCCGGCGGCGATGCCCACCCCGGCGCCCATGCGGCGCGCGGCAGTGCCACCGCCCGCGGCCGGCAAGCACCCGTCGACGACGGCGCCGCTCGACCACTGGAACTGCCCGTCGTGGGCGCCGATCAAGGGCAACGAGTCGAGCCACATCTTCCATATGCCGGGCGGTCAGTACTACGACCGCACCGCGCCTGAAGTCTGCTTCGCGACGAAGGCCGCGGCGATCGCGCACGGCTACCGCCAGTCGAAGCGCTGACCGCTCGAGCCTCCCCACTGCCCGCGCCGCGGGGTTACGCTCGCCAGGATGACGCCTCCAGCTGCTGCGACCGTCGGCGAGCTGCGTGCCTCAGGGCACGTGCACAGGACGGTGCGCGCCGAGATCCGGGACAACCTTCTCACCGCCCTGCGCGAGGGCCGCGACCCGTGGCCGGGGGTGCACGGCTTCGAGTCGACGGTCATCCCCCAGCTCGAGCGCGCGCTGATCGCGGGCCACGACGTGGTGCTGCTCGGCGAGCGCGGCCAGGGCAAGACGCGACTCCTGCGGACGCTCGCGGGCCTGCTCGACGAGTGGACGCCCGTGATCGCGGGGTCCGAGCTCGGGGAGCACCCGTACGAGCCGATCACGACGGCGAGCCGCCGCCTCGCCGCGGAGCTGGGCGACGAGCTCCCGGTCGCGTGGCGGCACCGCGACGAGCGGTACGTCGAGAAGCTCGCGACCCCGGACACCTCCGTGGCGGACCTCATCGGCGACGTCGACCCGATGAAGGTCGCCGAGGGACGCAGCCTGGGCGACCCGGAGACCATCCACTTCGGCCTCGTGCCGCGCAGCCACCGCGGCATCGTCGCGATCAACGAGCTCCCCGACCTGGCCGAGCGCATCCAGGTCTCGCTGCTCAACGTCATGGAGGAGCGGGACATCCAGGTCCGCGGCTACGTGCTGCGCCTGCCGCTCGACGTGCTGGTGGTCGCGAGCGCCAACCCGGAGGACTACACCAACCGCGGCCGCATCATCACGCCGCTCAAGGACCGGTTTGGCGCCGAGATCCGCACGCACTACCCGATCCGCCTCGAGGACGAGGTGGCGGTCGTCCGGCAGGAGGCCGCGCTCGTCGCCGAGGTGCCGGACTACCTCCTGGAGATCCTGGCCCGCTTCACGCGCGAGCTGCGCGAGTCGAGCGCCGTCGACCAGCGCAGCGGCGTGAGCGCGCGGTTCACGATCGCGGGCGCCGAGACGGTCGCGGCCGCGGCGCTCCACCGCGCCACCCGGCAGGGCGAGCCCGACGCCGTCGGGCGGCCGGTCGACCTGGAGACGGCGGTCGACGTGCTGGGAGGGAAGGTCGAGTTCGAGTCCGGCGAGGAGGGCCGCGAGGACGAGATCCTCGAGCACCTGCTCCGCACGGCCACGGCCGAGACGGTCCGAGCGCACCTGCGCGGCATCGACCTCGGCCTCCTCGTCGACGCGCTCACCGGCGGGCGGATGGTGACGACGGGCGAGCAGGTCACGGCCCGCGACGTCCTCGCGGGCCTGCCCGTGCTGGGCGAGTCCGAGCTGTACGACGACGTGTGCGAGCGCCTCGGCGCGACCTCCGACGGCGAACGGGCCGGCGCGATCGAGCTCGCGCTCGAGCGCCTGTACCTGGCCCGGCGGATCAGCAAGGAGGCCGGCGACGGCGAGACCATCTATGGCTAGCGCCACGCCGGCGGCGGGTCGTGGCTAGGCAGAACCGCCGGCTCGGCCGCCGGTCGCGCTACGTCGCGTACACCGACGGGCCGGACCCGCTCGCGCCGCCCGTCGACCTCGCCGACGCCCTCGACGCGATCGGCGAGGACGTCATGGCGGGCACGTCCCCCGAGCGGGCGATCCGGGAGCTCCTGCGACGCGGTACCCGCGACAGCGCCGGGCTCGACGACCTCGCGCGCCGGGTGGCCGAGCGGCGCCGGGAGCTCACGAGCAGGCACCACCTCGACGGCACGCTGCAGGAGGTCAAGGAGCTCCTCGACCGCGCGGTGCTCGCCGAGCGGGGGCAGCTCGCCCGCGACGTCGACCTCGACGACGGCGAGCGAGCGCTCGCCGAGATGCGGCTGGACGCCGTCCCCTCCTCGCCCGCGGCCGCGGTCACCGAGCTCGACGACTACGACTGGCACTCCGCGGACGCGCGGGCCGACTTCGAACGCATCAAGGACCTCCTGGGTCGCGAGCTGCTCGACCAGCGGTTCGCGGGCATGAAGCAGGCCCTCGAGGGCGCGACCGACGCCGACCGCGCCGCCGTGAACGCGATGCTCGAGGACCTGAACGAGCTGCTCGAGGCCCACGCGCGCGGCGAGGACACGCCGGAGCAGTTCGACGCGTTCATGGCCGAGCACGGCGACTTCTTCCCCGAGAACCCCGCGAACGTCGACGAGCTCCTCGACTCGCTCGCCGCCCGCGCGGCCGCCGCCCAGCGGCTGCGCAACTCCCTGACCGCCGACCAGCGTCGCGAGCTCGACGCGCTCGCCCAGCAGGCGTTCGGCTCGTCCGAGCTGATGGAGTCCCTCGCGCGGCTAGACTCGACGCTCCAGACGCTCCGTCCCGGCGAGGACTGGGGCGGCTCCGAGCGCCTCGACGGGGAGCAGGGCCTCGGCCTCGGCGACGGCACCGGGGTGCTGCAGGACCTCGCGGACCTCGACGAGCTCGCCGAGCAGCTCGCTCAGTCGTACGAGGGCTCGCAGCTCGACGACGTCGACCTCGACAAGCTCACGCGCCAGCTCGGCCCGGACGCGGTCGTCGACGCGCGGACGCTCCGGCGGCTCGAGCGGGCGCTGCGGGACTCCGGGGCGGTGCGGCGCGCCGCCGACGGGCAGCTCCTCCTGACGCCCAAGGCGATGCGGCTGCTCGGCCGCAGCCTCCTGCGCGACATCGCCGAGCGCCTGACCGGCCGGACCGGCGCGCGCGACGTGCGGCGGGCCGGGGCGGCCGGCGACCTCGCCGGCTCCACGCGGCCGTGGGCGTTCGGCGACACCGAGCCGTGGGACGTGACGCGGACGATCACGAACGCGCTGACCCGGCAGGCCGGCGTCGGGCGCGGGGAGGACGGCGGGCGCCCCGGGGGAACCGGGCCGCGCGTCGCGATCGCGCTGGACGACGTCGAGGTCCAGGAGACGGAGGCGCGCACCCAGGCGTGCGTCGCGCTGCTGGTCGACACGTCGTTCTCGATGGCGATGGAGGGCCGGTGGGTGCCGATGAAGCGGACCGCGCTCGCGCTCCACACGCTGGTCTCGAGCCGGTTCCGGGGCGACGACCTGCAGCTGATCGGCTTCGGCCGCACCGCGGCCACCATGGAGATCGACGAGCTCGTCGGGCTCGACGCGCTCTGGGAGAAGGGCACCAACCTCCACCACGCCCTGCTGCTCGCGAACCGGCACTTCCGCCGGCACCCCAACGCCCAGCCCGTGCTCCTCGTCGTGACCGACGGCGAGCCGACGTCCCACCTCGAGCCGGACGGCGAGGCCTGGTTCGACTACCCGCCGGCGCCCGTGACGATCGCCCACACCGTCCGCGCCCTCGACGCCGCGGCCCGCCTGGGTGCGCACACGACGTTCTTCCGCCTCGGCGACGACCCGGGGCTGGCCCGGTTCGTCGACGCGATGGCCCGCCGGGTCGGCGGCAGCGTGGTCGCGCCCGAGGCCGACGACCTGGGCGCCGCCGTCGTCGGCTCGTACCTCAGCTCGCGGCGGGACGCCGGGCGCGCGGGCAGCGCCGGCTGGGACGACGACCCGCTCGGTTCGGGGCCGTTCCGCGCCTGGGGCTGAGGCGGGGTCCGGGCGCGGGACCGAGCCCGGACGACGGCGCTCGGCTCAGAACAGCGGCCAGGGCACGGCGGGCATGGGTCCCTCGGGCGCGGGGAAGCGGCCGCGCCGCAGGAGCCGGTCGCACCGGGCAGCGAGCGCCGCGACCTCGGGCTCGTCGAGCAGGTCGCCGAGCCGCCGTCCGAGGTCGCCACCCAGGTCGGTGCGCACGCGCTCGACGCCCCCGCGCTCGTCGTCGTCCAGGGACTCCCCCGCCCACCCCCAGAGCACCGTGCGCAGCTTGTGCTCCACGTGGAACGTGACGCCGTGGTCCACGCCGAGGCGCCGGCCGTCCGGCATCGGGAGCACGTGCCCGCCCTTGCGGTCAGCGTTGTTGACGACGACGTCGAACACCGCCATCCGGCGCAGCGCGGCCGAGTCCTCGTGGACCAGGCGCACGGGCTCGTCGTCCTCGCCGAGCCCCTCGAGCACGGTGAGCGGGCCGCCGTCGTCGGACGCGGTGTCCCGGCCGTCGTCGCGCGCCGGCAGCACGTCCACGGGGTCCTGCCCGGGGTCCTGCTCCTGCCACAGTTGGACCATGCCCGCTCCGAGCGGCCCGTGGCCCAGCCAGGTGCGCGGCACGACGCCCCACCCGAAGGACTCCGAGACGAGGTACGCCGCGACCTCCCGGTTCGCGAGGGTGCCGTCGGGGAAGTCCCAGAGCGGCGCCTCGCCCGCCACGGGCTTGTAGACGACGGTCGCCTCGCCGATCCGGCCGAGGAACGTCGCGTTGGACGCCACGCGGATGCGCCCGAGGATCTCGAGCTCTCCCTGCTCCGTCACGCCTCGTCGGGGGTCGCGCACTCGTGGCCGTCGTCGTCGATGGGCTCGCCGCAGAGCGGGCAGGTGGGACGTCCCGACTCGACGACCGCCCGGGTGCGCTGGACGAACGCGCGGGCCGTGCCCACCGGGATCCGGACGCGCAGCATCTCGCTGGGCTCGGCGCCGTCGTCCTCGTCCGGGTCGGGCGGGTCCTCGCCCACCGGGAACGCCTCGATGAGCACCTGGGACGTGCGGGGGTCCCAGCCGAGGCGGATGGCGCCCGTCCGGAAGTCCTCCTCGACGGGCTGGTCCAGGGGGTCGTCGTCGCGCAGCTCGGCGGGTGCGTCGGCCGGGATGGTCAGACCCTCGACCTGAGCGGTGAGCTGGTCGAGCATCTGGTCGATCGTCTCGGCGAGCACCGCGGACTGCTGCTTCTCCATGGCGACGCTCGCCGTGCGGGTGCCGGCGCGGGCCTGGAGGTAGAAGGTGCGCTCGCCCGGACGACCGACGGTCCCGACGACGAGCCGGTCGGGCCAGTCGAACTCGTGCACGAGGGTGGGCATGGCCTCCACTCTAGAGAGCGACCCGGACCTACGTCAGGAGCCCGCGGCGCCCGCCCCGCCGCCGACGGGCGCGTCGCCGGCCGGCGGGGCGGCGCGCAGCCACGACAGGTCGCCCGACTCCGTGTTCGTGGCGACCACCTCGGGCCGGTGCGGCCCGTAGCGCACGATCGACACCGACGCCGGCCCGACCGCGATGCGTTGGAACAGGTCGAGGTGCATCCCCAGCGCATCCGCGAGCACGGCCTTGATGATGTCGCCGTGCGCGACGGCCGCCCACACCGCGCCCGCCCCGTGGCGCGCCTCCAGCGCGGCGTCGTGCCGGCGGACCGCCTCGACCGACCGCGCCTGCATCGCCGCCATCGACTCCCCGCCCGGGAAGGCCGCGGCCGACGGCTGTCGCTGCACCACCGACCACAGCGGCTCCTTCGCGAGGTCGCGGAGCGTCCGCCCCTGCCAGTCGCCGTAGTCGCACTCCGTGATCCCGCGCTCGACGACGAGCGCCGGGTCGGCCTCCTGGTGGTCGACGACGGCGCGCGCGGTCTGCCGGCAGCGCTCCAGCGGGCTCGTGACGACCGCGACGAGCGGGACCGCGCCGAGGCGCCGCGCCGTCGCCTCCGCCTGGGCGCGGCCCGTCGCGTCGAGCCGGACCCCAGCGGCGCGGCCCGCGAGGAGACCGTTCGCGTTCGCCGTCGTGCGGCCGTGGCGGACGAGGAGGACGGTGGCCATGCCCCGAGCCTGCCACGCGAGCGGACACGATGGTCGCCGGTGACCGGCGATGTGCGTCTGGTAGCGCAGGAGGTGTGCGTTTGGTAGCGCAGCAGGTCCGCGCCGCCGCATCGTGGGCGCGGCGTGAGAAGCTCCGCCTGTGGAATCAGCGCTCGAGGCCGAGCTTCGCCGACGCATCATCGCCTGGGTCATGGATCGGGCCGAGGCGAACGGCGGCTTCCTGCACCGCGACGAGCTGCTCGACTTCCACATCGACGGACGCAAGCTTCCCGTCATCGACTACTCGCGTGGCATCCGCAATCCCGCGGTCTTCGGCTCGACGCTCTCGATCGTCAGCACACCGCACGGCCCGTATGACGACGCCGAGTCCGACGACGGCCTCCTCCACTACGCCTACCGCGAGGGCGATCCGTGGTCGGGCGACAACCGGAAGCTCCGCAACGCGCTCGACACCGGGATGCCGCTGATCCTCTTCCGGAAAGAGGTCAAGAACATCTACACGCCGGTGGCGCCCGTCTACGTCGTCGACGACGAGCCGGAGAACCGCGCGTTCCTGATCGCGTTGGACGAGTCGTTCACCTTCGTGCCGGACCCCGCGCACCTCACGACGCCGCAGAAACAGTACGCGCTCCGGCTCGCGAAGCAGCGGCTCCACCAGCCGATCTTCCGGACGCGAGTCCTGCTGGCGTACGACACCCGCTGCGCCGTCTGCGAGCTCAAGCACGGGTCTCTGCTCGATGCCGCGCACATCCTTCCCGACTCGCACGAGCGCGGGATCCCCGCCGTCCCCAACGGGCTCGCCCTCTGCAAGATCCACCACGCCGCGTACGACCAGAACTTCCTGGGCATCACGCCCGACTGCCGCGTCGAGATCGCCCTCGACCTGCTCGAGGAGGTCGACGGGCCGATGCTCAAGCACGGGCTCCAGGAGATGCACGGCCGGGATATCCGGCTCCCCCGACGACGCGCGGATCGCCCCGACCGCGACGCGCTCGCCGAGCGGTTCCACACGTTCGAGCAGCGGGCCGCCGCAGCGCCCTGACTGCGCTCCGGCGCCGCCGGGCCCTCTCGCCAAGCGGCGGAGCCGCTCCACGTGACCGGTCGACTGACCAGTCGACCGGAGACAGCGCCGTTCCGTGTCGCTGGTGGGCTCACGCCTGCCGAAGGCTCACGAGGCGTCAGAAGGGTGGGTCGTCATCGGGTGGCGCGCCGGGGTCTCCTGGCCGGGGTCGACGAGTGCGCGGGCGTGACCGGTGGGTCTCGACGCCGTGGGATTCTGGGCGCGCCGGCGCCGGCCCGTTCTCGATTCCGCTCGCGCTCTCGGTGCTGCTCGCTCGTGCCGGGTCGGTGACGTGGGGGCCGACCCGGTGCTCGTGCCCGGTCGGTGATCGCCAGGTCACGACGCCGGTCACGGGGTCGCGGGTGGTCGACCAGCCGCCGTGGGTCTTGAGGTTGTGGTGGTGACGGCACACGGGGTGGAGGTTGTCTGCGCGTGTCTGGCC
>NZ_JBNCMC010000007.1:0-139994 GCF_049844995.1 Luteimicrobium sp. DT211
CCACGATGTCCTGAGACACCCAACCGTCCACGATGTCCTGAGACAGAACCGTCCACGATGTCGTGAGACATCACAGACGGGCCGCCGGTCTACCTCGCGGTCAGGACATGCCCGCGGCGCGCAGCAGCGCGGCGGTGAGCGCTGCCAGCACCACGACGACGATGAACGGCGCCCGCAGCAGGAGCGCCACGGCCGCGACGCCCAGCGCCGGCAGCCGCGCGTCGATCACGAGGTCCTTGCCGGAGGCCACGGTCTGGACGGCGACGAGCGCCGCGAGCAGCGCGACGGTGACGAGCGCCGCCGTCCGGGCGACGCGCGGGTGCGCGGCCCAGCGCCCCGGCACCAGGTGGCCGGCGAGCTTGAGGGCGAGGCACACCGCGCTCGCGACGAGCACGGTGACCCAGATGGTCGTGCCGCTCACGGGCGCTCCTCGGGGCGGACCCGCCATCCGACGACGACGGCGAGAGCGGCCGCGACGAGGACCGGCACCCCGCTGGGCACCACGGGCGTGAGGACGACGGCGACGACGACGGCGCCCACGGCGACCACACGCGCGACGGGCGTCCGCAGTCGCGGCCACAGCAGGGCGAGGAACGCGGCGGAGGCCGCGGCGTCGAGCCCGTAGCGCTTCGGGTCGCCGAGCGCGTTGCCGGCGAGCGCGCCGGCGAGGACGAAGACGTTCCAGAGCACGAACACGCCGGCGCCGGTGAGCCAGAAGCCGAGGCGCGCGAGGCGGACGGTCGGCTGCGCGGTCGCGACGGCGGTGGACTCGTCGATCGTCAGGTGGGCGGCGAGCACCCGCCGCCAGGAGCGGACCGCGAGCAACGGCGAGAGCTGGACGCCGTAGAAGCCGTTGCGGATGCCGAGGACCCCGGCGGTCGCGATGGCCGACGCGGCCGAGCCGCCGGTCCCCACGATCCCGACGAGCGCGAACTGCGACCCGCCGGAGAACATGACGAGGCTGAGCACCACGGCCTGCCACACCGACAGGCCCGCCACGACCGCGAGCGCCCCGAGCGAGATGCCGTACAACCCCGTCGCCACCGACACCGAGATCGCCTGCCGGACGACGGCGCGCTCCTCGGGCGGCGTCGTCGGGCGGGCGGTGGGCACGGGCTGAGCCTACCCAGCCGCGGGGGTCGGGCCACTCTCAGTGCGAGGCGGGTGCCTCGTCGCCGAGCCGCGCGTTGGCGGCGCGCTGGTGCGCGGTGAGCGAGAGCCGGTCGATCCAGGCGAGCGCGAGCGCGGAGAACACGAACGCCAGGTGGATGATCGTCTGCCACATCATCTGCTCGCCGGTGAAGCGCTCGGAGTCGATGAAGGTGCGCAGCAGGTGGATCGACGAGATGCCGATGATCGACATCGCGAGCTTCGTCTTGAGCACGTTGGCGTTGACGTGGCTGAGCCACTCGGGCTCGTCGGGGTGGCCCTGAACCTGCAGCCGTGACACGAAGGTCTCGTAGCCGCCGATGATCACCATGATGAGCAGGTTGGAGATCATGACGACGTCGACGAGGCCGAGGACGGACAGCATGATGTCGGACTCGTCCACGCCGTGGTGGCCGGCGAAAACGCCCTCGGTGAGGTGCCAGAGCTCCTTCATAAACTGCCACACGTAGATCGCCTGCGCCACGATCAGGCCGAAGTACAGCGGTGCCTGCAGCCAGCGGGACGCGAAGATCGCGTAGCCGAGCCCGATGGTGGG
The DNA here is from genome assembly GCF_049844995.1 of Luteimicrobium sp. DT211. NCBI lineage: Bacteria > Bacillati > Actinomycetota > Actinomycetes > Micrococcales > Luteimicrobium > Luteimicrobium sp. DT211. The sequence goes on from NZ_JBNCMC010000007.1 coordinate 1,706, forward strand.
CGGGCGGCGCCGGGCAGGCGCGGGAGAGTCGGGGGTCGGGCGGTCGAGGACGTCGGCCACGGGGCTCTCCTGGTTTTCGGGGAGGGTGATCGTAGCAAGGTGAGCCTGCCCTTCCCTGGATGCCCGCCCGGGTCAGTCGGCACGGATGGCGAGGGCAGGACTGACGCGCCCGGCGCGCAGGGCCGGGTAGGCGGACGCAGCGACCCCGACGACGGCGCCCAGGACCGGCCCGACGGCGGCCAACCAGGGCGCGAGCCGGGCCGACCAGTCGTTGGCGGCGGCCACGGCGACCGTGGCAGCGAGCCCGAAGGCGCTCCCCGCGACGCCGCCGAGGAATCCGGTGACCGCGCCCTCGCACCAGAACACGGCGGACACCGCTGACCTCGACGCACCCAGCGCGCGACGCAGCCCGATCTCGGGGGTTCGTGCGACGACGGCGACGACCATGGCATTGGCGATCAGCAGGGCGGTGAGCGCGAGGAGGAACGCGCCGATCCACGCGCTGAGCCGCCCGAGCTGGTTCGAGACGCCGTGCCGCAGGGAAGCCAGCGACTCGACCTGGGAGGCGGCGAGCCGTTCGGGGGCGTCGGGCCGGACGGCGACACGGATGACGCCGGCGACCCCTGCCCCGGCGCCGGGTGCGGTCCGCACCAGGAGCTGAGCGTCGCCGTCGGACCCGACGACGGCCAGCACGCGCGCGTAGGGGAGCAGGACGGTGCCGGACACGTCCGCGCCGCCGTCTTCGGTGCGCGCGAAGCCCGCGACGCGGTACGTCGTTCCGCCGACGGAGATCGCGTAGCCCGTCGGGTCGGTGGTGACGGGGATCCCGAGCACCTTCGCGGCCTCGACCCCGAGGAACGCGACGGTCTGGTCGGTGCCGAGCAGCCACGCCCTGCCGGTGTCGACGGTGTCATGTGCGGCGTCGAGGTAGCCGGGGACGACGCCCGCGACCGTGAGATGGCGGATGGCGTCGGCGTCGCCACCGGCGGCGGTCCCGGACGGCACCGCCGCCGGTGCGACGGTATCGGGGCCGTGTCCCGACAGGTCGAGGCGGCGCCCGGCAGCGACGACGCCCTGGACGGCGGTGGCGCGCGCCTCGGTGTCGGCGGGGAACACGCCGGCTGGGGCATCCGGGGCACCCCCCTCGGCGGAGCCACCGCCTTCGGCGTCCGCCGCCCCCTGCGCGACGGACACCGTGACCTGGTCGAGCGTCGACGCGGCGAGGTCCGCGCCGATCTGGTGGGCCGCCGTCGTCGAGACCCCGACGGACGCGACGAGCGCTCCCGTGGACAGCGCGACGGCGGCGAGCATGAGCAGGCTGCGAGAACGGCGCGCGGACAGCTCGACGACGACGTCGCGCACGAGGTCGCCCCAGCGCTCGGCCGCCCTCATGCCGCGACCGCCGCAGGAGCGAGGTGACCGGCGTCGAGCACGAGGGCGCGGTCCGCCCAGGCGGCGAGGCGCGGGTCGTGGGTGATGACGACCACGGCTGTGCCGCGGGCGGCCTGCTCGTCGAAGAGTCCGAGCACGGTGTCGGCGTTGGCGCCGTCGAGGTTGCCGGTCGGCTCGTCGGCGAGGAGCACGGGGGGCTGCGTGACGATCGCGCGGGCGATCGCGAGCCGCTGCTTCTCGCCGCCGGAAAGCAGGCGTCCGAGCGAGCCGGCGCGGTGCGTCAGCCCGACGCGCGCGAGGACATCGGCGACGAGGGCGGCGCGCTCGGCGCTCGGCACCCGCGCGACGGCGAGCTTGAGCTCGACGTTCTCCGCGACCGTGCGGTGCCCGAGCACGTGCGAGTCCTGGAACACGAACCCGAGCACGTCGGCGCGCAGGGCGTCGCGGGCGGCGTGCGTGATGTGGGCGGTCTCGTGGCCGGCAAGCGCGTAGCTGCCGGACGACGGCTCGTCGAGCAGGCCGAGGATGTTGAGGAGCGTCGACTTGCCGGCGCCCGAGCGACCGACGATCGCGACCCGCTCGCCCGCGCGGACCTCGAGGTCCACGCCGCGCAGCGCATGCACGGGCCGGACGTCGCCCGCGGGCGCGTACGTCCGGGTCACGGCGGCGGCGCGCAGGACGGGCGCGGTCATGACGCGCCCCCGACGACGACCTTCTCGCCCTGGGCGAGCCCGTCGCCCGTGACCATGGCGTACCCATCGAGCTCGGCTTGCACCGTGACGGTGACGTGGCGCAGTGAGCCCCGCGCAAGGCCTGAAGCTGAGGTCGAGGCTGAACCTCCGGTCGCGAGGACGTAGGTGCCGTCATGATCCTGGCGCAGCGCGACCACGGGCACCGTAAGGCCGTTGGCCGCCTTGGCCTTCGCGCCGGCGGACCGGATCACGACCTTGTCACCGTCCTCGAACGCGGCGTTCTTGCCCGTGGGGAGCTCGATCGCGACGTCGTAGCCTGGGGTCGAGTCGCTGTCGTCGGCGCTGGCCTTCTTGAACGCGCTCACGCTCGTGACCGTCGCGTGGACGGGGTCGCCGGTGGCGGCGACGTCCGCGACCGTCACCCTCGCGCCCTCGGCAAAGGTCTCGGCCTGCCCGACGTCGACGCGCGCCTTCGCGGTCGGGGTGCCGACGCGCAGGGTCGCGACCGAGCCGTCGACGAGCGTGCCGACCTTCTTCACCGCCACGACGCGTGCTCCGGCGGTCGGGACGTCGACGATCTCCGCGTAGGGCAGCGGGGTGTCGGCGGCGCGGCGCGCGGCAGCGAGGTCGGCACCGGAGGCGTGGGCGTCGGACGTGCCGGCGTCGTGCTGTGCCGCGTCCCCGGCCACGCCGTCGACGCTGTCGCCTGCGTCGTCTGCCGCGCCCTGCTGTGCCGACCTTGCGGCCTGCTCCGCGTCGTCGAGCGCGGACTGCGCGTCGGCGGACGGTGCGGGTGCCGTGACCCCGGCGCGGGAGTAAAGGCCGCGGACGGCGGCGGACGTGCCCGCACCGTACGTGCCGTCGGGCGTGCCGCGGTAGAGCCCGAGGGTCGCGAGCGCGTGCTGCAGCGCCTGGACGTCAGGGCCGCTCATCCCGGGGGTGAGGTTCCGGTAGAGGGTGAAGGGCAGCGCGAGAGCGATCACGGGCCGGCCCGAGACCTCGACGAGCGCGTCGCCGGGCGCCAGCCGCGTGCCAGCTTTCGCATCGACCTGCGTGACGACGCTGCGGCCGCCGTCCGAGGCCGGGACGCTGACCTCCAGGGTGGAGCCAGCCGACACGGTCCCGGTCAGTTCGGGGACCTGGGCGGGGAACGAGCGCATCGCGACCGCCGCCGTCACGACGGGGTCGACGCTCGCGCTGGTCGCCTCCTCCCAGGGGGAGTGGACGAACGTCCCGGTCGCGAACGCCGCCGCCATGGCGACGACGCACGTGCCGACCCAGATGGCGATCCAACGGGATCGCGAGCGAGCGCCCGGCAGCCGAGCGGCGCTGTCGCGGGCAAGGTGGCGGGTCACTTGAAGTCCGGGTGGTCGCGCTGGTAGTCCGCGATGACCTTCTTCGCCTTCACGAGCGCGGCGTCGATGCGCTGCCGCTGCGCGACGAGCTCTTTGTGGTATTTCGCGACGGTCGGTGCCTGCGCGTCGGCGACGAGTGCCGACAAACTCTCGACGTAATGGACCTGTGTCTTGCAGGAGACGACCTTAAGGGCTAGAGCGATCTGCTGGGGTGAGATGACGTTGACGTCGGAGCCTCTGACAAAGCCGGGGTTGCCAGGGTCGGGATCGAGATCTGCTGCCTCGAGGCAGGCGTCGTAACTCGACTCCACCTTTTCGGCTGCCTCGCTCGCGAGAGCGCTGTCCGTGGCGGCGTTCGCGGCCTTCGCCCATGGGCCATTTGGAGCGATTGTGCGCGAGTCGAACGCCTTGGCGTGCGCGTGGCAAGCGTCCACCACGTTCCATTCCCCGTCGGTTAGCTTGCCGTTGTTTCGGGACGCAAGCGTGCCGCGGTGGGTGACATGTGGAGCTCCCTTGATGCCGTTTGCTACGAGGTCGGCGTCCGACTGGGCGCCAACAAAGCCATACTTCTCGGCGTATTCTTTGACCCAGACCCCAAAGTAGTTCGACGTGATGTTCGCGATATCGTGGGTCGGTGCAGACGGGTAGAACCGAACCCCCTGCTCGTTAGCGCATTCAGCGACTTTGATGGTGTAGGCCGATGTGAGAGTCTCATCTTCATCCGCGGAAACCGCGAACTGCTCGACTGGAAAACGGATTATCCCGAGCTTCTTGTCGAGTCTCGTCTCTACGCTGTTCTGTCCATCAGCATTCGAGTCATGGGCTGAACACGAACTGAGGGCAATGCTTGCCAGAGATGTCATGACGATTGTCATGACGAGCCGCTGGTGGAACTTTGGCTGCATGATGTGTATCCAATCTGCACCTGAGGAGAACGGTCTCCGGGGCCCGGAGCCCGGGGCCCGAGGCACTGGACCTCGGGCCCCGGAAACATGTCAGCTGCTGCAGCCGCTGAACTTGTAGCTGCTGATCCGGTTGTCCCAGTTCTCGCCCGCGTTGGTTCCCTTGCCTGCTCCGTTAGTCAGGTTGGGGTCTTGATAGTTTGCGGTCACGAGGGACTTGCTGTTGAGGTAGAAGTAGGCGCCGCTCCTCGTCGAGGTGTCGTAGTAGTAGGTCGAGCTGCAGGAGCCGCCGTTCGCCTCCGCGGAGCTCGTCGTGTCGTTGAGCTTGGTCCCGACGAGGCTGTCGTAATCGGCCGACTTGCCGATGTACGTTCCCGAGTAGTTGTCCTCCATCCAGAGGCAGGTGTAACCGACGTTGCAGTCCGCTGCCGCCTGTGCCGGCACGGCCGCACCGATTCCGACGAGCAGCATGCCCACGAATGCGACGGCCAGAGCCACCGCCTTCTTGCTGATTCCCATTGCTGTCCTTTCGTAACGCCCGACCGACTGCGCCGGTACTTGAGGCGCACGTCAGATCCTGGCGTCAGATGATTGGCCGAGGTAGCCGCCGATGGGGGGAGTTGTTTGTGGTGTCAGGGGATGCCAGAGGGCTCGCTGGTGGGAACTTCGCCCCCCCTCGACTGGGTGACGGCTACTCACCCGGTCGGTCGCACGTCAGGACTCGCCGCCAGGTACTTCTTCGCGTCCGCGACGACGCCGTCGATCTTCGCCTTGCGTGCCGTGAGCTCGTGGGAGTACTTCTCGACGATCGGGGCCTCGAGCCTCGCCTCGATGTCGGCGAGCCGCTGTGCGTAGCGCACCTGGGCCTTGCAGCGCACGACGGTGAGCGCGAGCGAGATCTGCTGCGCATCGAGGACGGAGGGGTCGGCGCCTTTCGCCCAGCCGAGCCGGTCGGGGTCCGGCTCCACGCCGGCCGACCGCAGGCACGCGTCGTAGTCGTCCTCGACGGGGCGGGTCGCGTCGGAGGTGGCGCTGTGATCGTCCACGGTGGGAAAGGTCTTCTCGTGTGCGGTCTGGAGAGCGAGGTCCCACGGGCCTTGCGGAGTGAGTCGGCTCAGGTCGAACCGCGTCGCGTCAGGGCCGGCCGCGCATGCCTGGACGATCTTCTGCTGGGCGTCGTCGAGGGTGGCGTTCGGCGAGCCCTTCTCGCCGGGCAGCCGCTGGGCTTCGGGACTGTCAGGGTGGGTCTGGCGTTGGACGTCCGTGGGCGACGACGGCTTCAGGAAGCCGAACTTGTTCGCGTTCGCTTCGACCCACGGACCCTCGACCGGCCCGACACGAAGGTCGTACCTGGAGTCCGCGAAGTACGGGTCCCACGTCACCCCCCGCTTCTTGGCGCACAGCGTCATGGCGACCTGCTGGGCGTCCGCAGTGACCGCGTCATCCTCCGGGCTGTCGCGGAACCGGTCCATCGGCTCGACGACCGTCCCGTGCGTGAGGTCGACGTCGGCCGTGAGGTCGAGGCCGCTCACGGGAGCGGGCGCGTCGTGCGAGCAGGCGCCCAGCGCGCCGGCGAGTGCGATGGCGAGGACCGCAGCGAGCGCGGACGCGGCAGGACGGGTCGAGGTCATGCCTCGAGCCTCGCGTCCGGGACCCGCTGGGCGACACCCGCGGCGGCGGGATCTTGGGCCGCCGACCGGGGGAGATCACCCCGCGTTCTTGGGGAGCGGCAGGCTATGCGACGAGGCCGCTGCGGTAGGCCGCGATGACGAGCTGCATGCGGTCCCGCTGCCCGGTCTTGCGGAGGATCTCGGACACGTGGGACTTCACGGTCTGGTCTCCGATGAACAGCTTGCGCGCGATCTCCGGGTTCGACAGGCCCTCGGCGATCGCGAGGAGCACGTCGTGCTCGCGGGGCGTGAGGTCGTCGAGCCCGGGGAGTGCGGCGCGTGCGGGTTCGCGGGCGACGAAGTCGTGCACGAGCCTCGTCGTCACCCCCGGTCCGAGGAGCATCGACCCCTCGGCGACCAGCCTCACGCCCTCGACGAGCCGCTCGGGTCCGACGTCCTTGAGCAGGAATCCGCTCGCCCCGGCCCGGAGCGCGTCGTAGACGTACTCGTCGAGGTCGAACGTCGTGAGGATGAGCACGCGCGTGCCCGGGTGCCGCTCGGCGACGAGCTGGGTGGCGCCGATGCCGTCGAGCACAGGCATCCGGACGTCGACGACAGCCACATCCGGCTTGGTGCGCCCGACGAGCTCGAGCAGGCTCGCTCCGTCGGGCGCGGTGCCGACCACGTCGAGCCCGTCAGCGGCGTCGATGATCGCCGCGAACGCCGCGAGGACGACGGGCTGGTCGTCGGCGACCACGACGGTCGTCATCGCGAGATCACCGCCTGCCGGTCGAGCGGGATCGTGGCGACGACCCGGAAGACTCCGTCGCTCGCGCCGACCGCGAGCGCGCCGCCGAGCGCCTCGACGCGCTCGCGCATGCCGATGAGCCCCCGTCCGCCACCGTCACCGTGGGTAGCCGCCGAGCCTGGAGAGACCGGGTTCGTCACGGTCAGACCGGCGACGTCGCCGACGCGCGTGAGCGCGAGCCCGACCGGCTGGTTCGGGGCGTGCCTCCGCGCGTTGGTCAGGGCCTCCTGCGCGGCGCGGTAGAGCGCGTACCCCGCAGGCACGGGGAGCGATGCCGCGACATCGGAAGTGCCGTCCGCGAGCGTGACCTGTTGGCCTGCCTCGCGCGCCTGCTCGACGAGCGCGAGCGTGTCCGCGGCGGTCGGCTGCGGAGCGCGCACGTCAGGATCGGCGTCCTCGCTGCGGCGCAGTACCGCGAGCACCAGGCGCAGCTCGCCCAGCGCGCCCCGCGCGTCCTGGCCGATCGCCTTCAGCACAGTCCGCGCGTCGTCGTCGATACCGGGGTACTGGAAGGGTGCGCCGTCCGCCCTGGCGACCACGAGCGAGATGTGGTGGGCGACGACGTCGTGCAGGTCGCGCGCGAGTCTCGCCCGTTCCGCCGCGGCCGACTCGACCTCGGTGGCACGCTGCATGAGCACCGTGGCCTCGTCGCTGCGGGCTCGGGTGCGGCGGGCGAAGCCGAGCACCGACGACCCGCCGACGGCGACGGCGACGACGCCCACGTAGGTGCCGAGCGTCACCAACCGGCCGCCCCAGTCGTAGCCCGCGACCGTGGCCGAGGGGTGCGACGGGACCAGTTCGTAGACGTTCAGAGTCGCAAACACGACGCTGACGACGACCGTGACCGCGACGGCGGGAACCGCGCGGCGCGGCGCGTCGTAGGCGATCACGACGCCCACCGCTAGGGCCGCAGTCAGCCACGCGCGCTGGTACGAGTCGGTCGTCGGGATGGTCAGGAACGGGAGTGTGACCAGGATCGTGGCGAGCACGGGATAGCGCCGTGAGACGGAGACGCCCACGATCGCGAGCATGCTGGCGAACGCCGAGAGAGCGTAGAAGCCGCCACGCCCGTCGCCGAGCACCGAAGCGACGGGGCCGCGGATACCGGACAGCGTCCAATCGATCGGCGTGCCCACGACGGGGATGAGTGGCGTGAGGAGCACCAGGACGCCGGTCACGAGCGCCAGCGCGCCGGGCACCAGCCACGTCCACAGGTTCCGCGCGCCCGGGCGTGCGCGCTCGGCGGTCGGGGCGATGGCACTCACGCCTGACATGATCCGACATCACGCGACGGCGCCACCACACCGCACCGGTGGGCGAGCCTCCCCCGACCGGGGGAGGCGCTGGCGCGTTCCGGACATGGCAGGTTCTCGCCAGCCCCCACGAGCCGGATCGGTTCGAACCGATGCGAGCCTTTTCCTGGACACCGACTCGTCACCCGCCAGACACCAGGCCAGACACCCAGGAGACCCCATCGTGACAACCCGAGGAAGAGCGCGCGGCACCTTGGCCGCGCTGCTGGCCTCCGCGCTCGTCGGCGGCGTGCTGCCGGCCGCGGCGGCCGCTGGCGGCACCGAGCCCGACCCGACGACGGCCCAGCGGCTCCTGAGCGGCCTCGACAGCGACGAGCGGGCGGCGCTCGACCGCGTCGCCGGCCAGCAGGTCGGGGCGCTGCACTTCGACGACGCGAAGGCCAAGAAGGCGCTGTCGAGCGACGACCCGGTCAAGGTCATCGTCGGCTTCAAGCAGCAGCCGGCCGAGACGTCGCGCCTGCTGGCCGCCGAGGCCGGGCAGGACCAGAGCAAGGCCGAGGCCGACGCAGCCGTGAAGGCGTCCCACGACCGGTTCTCGAAGGACCTGACTGAGCTCCTCCCGACCCAGGCGCGCAGCACGCCCGAGTACAAGGTCGCCACCACGTACACGGACGCGTTCAACGGCGTCGCCATGACGCTCCCCGGCGACGACGTCGCCACGCTCCTCGACTCCGACGAGGTCGCGGGCGTGTGGCCCGACGCCACGGTCACCGTGCAGGACGTCGCGACCGACGTCGGGGCCGCGGCGGCCGCAACCACGACGGCCGTCACCACGACGAAGCCGACCGCGGCGTCGACGACGCGCAGCCAGACGGACATCGCGCAGGGCATCACGCAGCTTCACAGCGACGGCGTGACGGGCAAGGGCGTCAAGGTCGGCATCATCGACACGGGGATCGACTACGACCACCCCGACCTCAAGGCGGTCTACGCGGGCGGGTACGACTTCGTCGACCACGACTCCGACCCGATGGAGACCACCTACGCCCAGTGGAAGGCGTCCGGCCAGGTCGAGACGAACTCCGGCGGCGAGACCTACTACACGGAGCACGGCACCCACGTCGCCGGCATCATCGCGGGGCAGGCCGCGGCCTCGAAGGCGATCGGCGCGCACGGCGTCGCGCCCGGCGTGCAGCTCTACTCCTACCGCGTGCTCGGCCCGTACGGCAGCGGCTCGACGAGCGCGATCATCTCGGCCATGGGTCGCGCGCTCGACGACGGCGTGAAGGTCGTCAACATGTCGCTCGGCGCGGCGATCAACGACCCCCTGAACCCGGAGTCGACCGCCGCGGACAACCTCGCGCTCGCCGGCGTCACGACCGCGATCGCGGCCGGTAACTCCGGCCCGGGCTCGTACACGCTCGGTTCGCCGGGCGCCGCTCCGCTGGCGCTGACGGTCGGCGCCAACGACACCCCGCTCGAGCTGCCCGCGTTCACCGCGACGGTCGGCACGGCGACGGCCCACGTCCGCGTGCTGGCCCAGACCTACTCGGGCGAGCTCGCGTCCCTGACCGACGGCACGGGCCACCCGCTCGTCGACGTCGGCACGGGCACAGCAGCCGGGTACGCCGGCAAGGACGTGAAGGGCAAGGTCGTCGTCGTCCAGCGCGGCGGCATCACCCTCAACGAGAAGGTCCTGCGGGCCGCGACGGCGGGCGCCGCGGGCGTCCTGCTCGTCGACGACAACGCCACCGAGGGCCACATCCCCTACTACCTCGGGGAGAGCCAGACCTTCGTCCCGACGTTCTCCGTGACCGCCGCCGACGGCGCAGCCCTGCGTGCGGCGATGGCCACCGGGGCGCAGGTGGCGTTCGCCGCGGACGGCACGTTCACGCTCGGGGGCGACTCGCTCGCGTCGTTCAGCTCGCGCGGCCCGGTCTACGGCACCGACGCGATCAAGCCCGAGGTGACCGCCCCGGGCGTCGCCTACCTGTCCTCGATCCCGGCGGACGTCGTCGACCACACCGGGCAGGACTACACCTACGCCTACGCGCGCCTGCAGGGCACGTCGATGGCCACCCCGTACGTCGCCGGGGCAGCCGCGCTGCTGCTCCAGGCGCACCCGGGCATGACGCCGGCCGAGGTCAAGACGGCCCTCATGAACACGGCCGTGCCGCTCGCCGGGGCCGACTACTCGGTGTTCGACGAGGGCGCGGGCCAGATCGACCCCTACGCCGCCGTCCACGCGACGGTCTCGGCCACGGTCCAGGGGACCGCCGACTACCTGCAGCCCGACGGGACCGTCACGCAGGTCGACGACCCGACCGGCGCGCTGAGCCTCGGCACGTTCGCGCTGGGCAGGGCCGCGAAGGCGTCGCGCACGGTCGTCGTGCGCAACGACTCGAGCCGCGCCGTCGTCTACAGCGTCGACGTCGCGTTCGGGACCGGCGGCGGCGTCTCCTCCGACGCCAAGGCCAACAAGGTCCGGCTGACGACGTTGCCGCTGCTCGTCGTGCCCGCGCACCGGTCCGTGCGTCTCCCGGTCCTGCTGACGGCCCCGAAGACGGCGGCCGCCGGGTACTACGAGGGCACGGTCACGCTGAAGCCCGCGCTGGGCGGCGGGACGAAGGTCCACGTGCCGTTCGGGCTCCGCGTGGTGAAGACGGGCCTCGGCGACATCGACATGCTCAAGTCCGTGCTCAGCACGAACCAGGGCACCGGCGCCGGCCAGGCCGACAGCGGCCAGGCGCAGTTCGACTTCGTGATGGAGGGCCAGCTGCGCAGCGTCGAGGCGCTCGTCGAGAAGACGGACGGCACGCTGCTCGGCTACGTGGCCGGCGCGTCGACCGTCGGGCTGCCGTCCGACACCATGCTCGGCACGTTCGACATCCAGGGCCACTACCTGCCGGTCACGGGCGACGACGTCAGCCCCTTCGACCAGCGCGGCGCCTGGCTCACGGACGGCGCGTACCGCCTGGTGATCGTCGGGACGGACGCGTACGGCAACCAGTACACCAAGCGTGAGCCGATCTACGTCGACACCAAGGCCCCGGCCTACGACGACGGCCTCGACGCAGCGACGAACCCGGCCCAGCCGTACGTCGTCGAGCGCGCCGCGGACGACGCGACGTTCCACGTCTCGGGCACGCTCGACGACGCCGAGGTCCCGGCCATCCAGCACGCCGGCATCTCGCTCGACCAGTCCTCCGGGCGCGTGCTGTGGTCGCAGTACAGCTCGTTCACGCCCGAGGGCACGACGCGGGCCGACGCGAAGGGCGTCGTCGACGGGACGATCGCTCTGCCGGTGTCGGCGCCTGCGGCCAACGTCTGGCTGTGGCCCCAGGACGCGGCGGGCAACCTCGCGACGACGCGGCTCGTCCACGTCGTCAAGAAGGGCACGCTCTACGTGGTGGGCTCGGCGGACAAGGGCTCCGCGGGCCCGGGTGACACCGTGACGTACACGATCACGGCGCACGGCATGACGGACTGGAAGGCGTTCACGTCGCAGGTCCGCTACGATGCCCGCAACCTCGAGCTCGTGTCGGCCGCGCCGACGCCCCAGGCGAAGGCGCTGGGTGCGTCGGACGTCACGCTGACCACCTCGGGTAGCGGGCAGGGCGCGCTCGGAACTGCGGCCATGTCGTTCACCGGTGACCCGGTGACGGCTGACGGTGCGCCGCTCGTGACCTTCACCTACAAGGTGAGGGCGAACCCGGCTGCCTGGACGGCGTCCGCGTCGCTCGACAGCGCGGGCTCCTACGGCACGACCACGGCAGGCGCCAAGGCCCCGCTGAACACGTTCTTCTTCGGCGCCGTCACGATGCGCAACCCGACGGCGTCGGTGAGCGCGCGGCCCGCCGCGCAGGCCCTGCTCACGGACGCGGGCGCGTTCGACTCGAAGCGCGACTACGCGTTGGACGGCATCACCGCCGCCCTGGTCGCGCCGGACGGCACCCGGAAGGACCTCACGCTCGACAGCACGGCGCGGACCGGAGCGTCCGGGCTCGCCCCGAGCCTCACGCCCTACCGGCTCGAGGTCCGGGTGCCCGGCCACTTCACCTGGTACGAGGACCTGACGACGGGCAAGAGCCTCGACGGCGGGATCGCCGGGCAGTCGCTCTCGACCGTGCCGGCCATGGTCGCCGGTGACGTCAACGGCGACGACGTGATCGACGTCCGCGACGCGTACGCGATCTACAAGGCCGCCGGGACGTCGACGCGGGCCGACGACGTGAACCACGACGGGACGGTCGACGCGGCCGACCTGCAGTGGGTCGTCACCAACTACCTCGCGCAGAACACGACGGCCGACCACTTCAGCAAGGCGGTCACGTCGTACCGGGGGCTCACGCTCAACGAGATCGTGGCCAAGATGTCCTGATCGGACGTGCGCCGACGCCCCGGGTCCTCACGAGGGACCCGGGGCGTCGTCGTGTCCGTGGTCGTCCGCCGAGGTAGGGCGGCCCGTACACCTCGGCGACGTCGTCCCGCCGCGGGCGTGCGGGCACCTCAGACGGAGACCGCCGCGTACACCGTCTCCTGGTACTCCTCGATGCCGGCCTCGCCGCCCTCGCGGCCGAGCCCGGACTGCTTGACGCCGCCGAACGGCGCGCTCGCGTCGGACACGAGCCCGCGGTTGATCCCGATCATCCCGGCCTCGAGCTCCTCGGTGAGCCGCAGCGCCCGCCCGACGTCGCGCGTGTACGCGTACGCGACGAGCCCGTACTCGGTCCCGTTCGCGAGCGCCAGGGCCTCCTCGTCCGACCCGAACCGCGTGACCGGCGCGACGGGGCCGAAGATCTCCTCGCGCAGCATCGCGGCGTCGGGCGGGACGTCCCCGAGCACGGTGGGCGCGTAGAAGTACCCGGGGCCGCCGGGGCGCTCGCCGCCGACGAGGACGCGGGCGCCGTCGTCGACGGCGTCCTGGACGAGGCCGCCGACCTTGTCGACGGCCGAGGCCTCGATCAGCGGCCCGACGTCGACCCCTTCCTCGGTCCCGCGGCCCATCCGGCGCTGCCCGACGGCGGTGGCGAGCCGGGAGGCGAACTCGTCGGCGACGGCGTCGTGAACGAGGAAGCGGTTGGCCGCCACGCAGCTCTGGCCCGTGTTGCGGAGCTTGGCGACGAGCGCCCCGGAGACGGCGGCGTCGACGTCCGCGTCCTCGAACACGAGGAAGGGCGCGTTGCCGCCGAGCTCCATGGACGTGCGCAGCACCTGGCCCGCGGACGCCTCGAGGAGGGTGCGGCCCACGGCGGTCGACCCCGTGAACGACAGCTTGCGCAGCCGGGGGTCGACGAGGAGCGGCCCGGTGACGGTGGACGCGGACGACGTCGGGACGACGTTCACCACGCCCACGGGCAGGTCGCGGTCGGCGAGCTCGGAGCGCAGGATCTCGGCGAGCGCGAGCGTCGTGAGCGGGGTGAGCCGCGCCGGCTTGATCACGACCGGGCAGCCGGCCGCGAGCGCCGGGCCGAGCTTGCGCGTGAGCATCGCGATGGGGAAGTTCCACGGCGTGACGAGGAGCACCGGCCCGACGGGTCGCCGCGACACCAGCTGGCGGGCGCCGCCGGCGGGCGCCGGGCGGTACAGGCCGTCGAACCGGACGGCCTGCTCCGCGTACCAGCGCAGGAAGTCCGCGCCGTAGTCGACCTCGGCGCGCGCCTCCGCGAGCGGCTTGCCGCACTCCGCGGTGATGAGGGCCGCGAAGTCCTCGCGGTGGTTCACCACCCGCTGGAACACGGCCCGCAGGAGCTCCGAGCGCTCGCGCGGGGCGACGGCGCGCCAGGCCGGCCAGGCGTCCCACGCGGCGCCGAGCGCCCGGTCCGCGTCGTCGGCGGTGCCGTCGGCGACGTCGAACAGCACCTCCTCGGTCGCGGGGTCGGCGACCTCGAACGTTTCGCCCGACGACGACGGTCCCCACCTCCCACCGACGAGCAGCCCGGTCGGGACGTGGGCCGCGACGTCGGGCGGCAGGGGAGCGGCTCCGGGTGCGGGAAGGACGGGTTGCTGGACGGTCATGGTGCGCCTCCTCGGGCCGTCGTGGCCTGTCCCTCCGAGTATCCGTCCGAGGCCGGAACCAGGCAGGGGGGAGCCGGGCGCCCTGGTCCGGAGGGGATCCGGGCACCAGGATCCGGCGCCTCCCGCGGTAGGTTGGGCCCATGGCCCCCCGCACCGCGCCCGATGCGCCGCGCCGCCCGTTCGGCGCCGTCCTGACCGCGATGGTCACGCCCATGACGCCCGACGGCGCGATCGACCTCGAGGCCGCGGCGCACCTCGCCCGCCATCTGGTCGACGAGGGGAACGACGGGCTCGTCCTCAACGGCACCACCGGCGAGGCCCCGACGACGCACGCGCAGGAGAAGGCGGACCTCGTCGCCGCCGTCGTCGACGCGGTGGGCGACCGGGCGCACGTCGTCGCTGGCGCCGGCTCGAACGACACGGACCACGCGGTGCGCATGGCCGAGCAGGCCGCGGCGGCGGGCGCGGACGGGCTCCTCGTCGTGACGCCCTACTACTCGCGTCCCACGCAGGAGGGCCTCTACCGGCACATGGTGGCGGTCGCCGACGCGACGGACCTCCCGGTCATGGTCTACGACATCCCCGGGCGGGCGGGTCTGCGCATCGCCCCCGCGACCTACGAGCGGCTCGCGGAGCACGAGAGCTTCGTCGCGTCCAAGGACGCGACCGGCGACGTCGCCGGGGCGCTCAAGCTCATCGCCGCGACGGGCTGGGCCTGGTACTCGGGCGACGACGCCCTGCTCCTGCCCTTCCTGTCCGTCGGCGCGGGCGGCATCGTCGGCGTCAGCACGCACGTCGTCGCGCGCGAGTTCGCCGAGGCGGTCCGCGCGTTCGACGCCGGCGACCACGCCGCCGCGCTCGCGATCGTCCGGCGGGTCGTGCCCGTCGTCGACGCGCTCAACGGCGCGGGCGCCCAGGCCGTCATGGCCAAGGCGGCCGTCGAGGCGCTCGGCCTCGCCGGCAACCGCCACCTCCGCCTGCCCAACGTGCAGGCCACCGACGCCGAGGCCGCCGCCGTGCGCGCCGCGATCGAGAGGGCCGGGGTGTTCGACCGGACCGCTCGCCAGAACGACACAGCCCTTTCCCAGCACGAACCGGCCCCGGAGGTCGCCCGATGACACACCTGCACACCGAGCTCGCCCCGCCCCCTCCGCTCGCGAAGGGGGCGCTCCGCGTCGTCGCGCTCGGCGGCCTCGGCGAGGTCGGCCGCAACATGGCCGTCCTCGAGTACGACGGCAAGCTCCTGATCATCGACTGCGGCGTCCTCTTCCCCGAGGACAACCAGCCTGGCGTCGACCTGATCCTCCCCGACTTCGGGTACATCGAGAACCGCCTCCAGGACGTCGAGGCGATCGTCCTCACGCACGGGCACGAGGACCACATCGGCGCCGTGCCCTACCTGCTGCGCCTGCGCCGCGACATCCCGCTCGTGGGGTCGCAGCTCACCCTCGCGTTCGTCGAGGCGAAGCTCAAGGAGCACCGCATCCAGCCCGTGACCCTCGCGGTCAAGGAGGGCCAGGTCGAGCAGCTCGGCGCGTTCCGCTGCGAGTTCGTCGCCGTCAACCACTCGATCCCGGACGCGCTCGCCGTGGCCGTGACGACCGGTGCGGGGACGGTCCTGCACACGGGCGACTTCAAGATGGACCAGCTCCCGCTCGACGGGCGCATCACCGACCTGCGCGCGTTCGCGCGGCTCGGGGAGCGCGGCGTCGACCTCTTCATGGTCGACTCGACCAACGCGGAGGTCCCGGGCTTCGTCACGCCGGAGCGCGAGATCGGGCCCGTGCTCGACTCCGTCTTCGCGGCCAGCGAGCAGCGCATCGTCGTCGCGTCGTTCTCCTCGCACGTCCACCGCGTGCAGCAGGTGCTCGACGCCGCCTACCGGCACGACCGCAAGGTCGCCCTCGTGGGCCGCTCCATGGTCCGCAACATGGGCATCGCGGCCGACCTCGGCTACCTCAAGGTGCCCGAGGGCGTGCTGGTGGACCTCAAGCAGGTCGACCAGCTCCGCGACGACGAGATCGTCCTCATGTGCACGGGCTCGCAGGGCGAGCCCATGGCGGCCCTGTCCCGCATCGCCAACCACGACCACCGCGTCAGCGTCGGCCCCGGCGACACCGTGATCCTCGCGAGCTCGCTCATCCCGGGCAACGAGAACGCCGTCTTCCGGGTCATCAACGGGCTCACGCGCCTCGGCGCACGCGTCGTGCACAGCGGGAACGCCCGGGTGCACGTCTCCGGGCACTCCGGCGCGGGCGAGCTGCTCTACTGCTACAACATCGTCAAGCCCAAGAACGTCATGCCCGTGCACGGCGAGGTGCGCCACCTCGTCGCCAACGCGGCGCTCGCGGTCAAGACCGGCGTCCCGCCGGAGCGCGTCGTGCTCGCCGAGGACGGCGTCGTCGTGGACCTCGTCGACGGCAAGGCGTCCGTGGTGGGCGCGGTGCCGTGCGGGCTGGTGTTCGTCGACGGGTCGAGCATCGGCGAGATCACGGAGGCCGAGCTCAAGGACCGCCGCATCCTCGGCGAGGAGGGCTTCGTGTCCGTCTTCGCGGTCGTCGACTCCGGCACGGGCAAGGTCATCGCCGGGCCGCAGATCCACGCGCGCGGCCTCGCCGAGGACGACAAGGTCTTCGACGGGATCCTGCCCCAGGTGTCGAAGGCGCTCGAGGAGTCGATCGCGTCGGGCGCGACCGACACGTTCCAGCTCCAGCAGGTGATACGGCGCGTGGTCGGCCGCTGGGCCGGCACCAAGCTGCGGCGCCGGCCCATGATCGTGCCGGTGGTCGTGGAGGCCTGAGCGCCCCAACCAGCACGCGAGCGGCGTCGTCGGAAGGTCCGACGGCGCCGCTCGCGGCGTCTCACGGGCGTGCCGGCTGCCGGCTCGCACCCCGGTAACGAGCTCCCACGATCCCGTTCGGGTCGCGGAACTGGCTGTACCGCTCGCCCCACGGGCCCCGACCGCCCGTGGCGGTTGGGGCTCGCGCGCGTCCTGGACGGGCTCGCGGCGCTCTCGCGAGCTGACGACGGCGCGCCTGACCGCTGATCACGGACGTGCCCGCTAGCGTGGAGCGCATCATGGCAGCACGTACGCCCTCATCCCGTGGCTCGCGAGCGACGCCCACCCGCGCGACGGGTGCGCCCCCGCGGGCACGGTCGGCCGCGTCGTCCACGCGCGCGTCGTCGTCGCGGTCGAAGCCCGCGTCCTCCCGCACCCCGGCGTCGAAGGGGACGGCGGCCTCCAAGGGCACGTCCTCGTCCAAGGCCCGTGGCCGCACGACGACGTCGCGCCCCGCCGCGCGCCAGCCCGCGTGGCCCGTGCGGGCGGTGCGCAGCGTCTGGCTCGGCCTCGCGCACGGCCTCGGCGGGGTGACTCGCGGGATCTCGCACGGCGCCAAGGACCTCGACCCGGCCCACCGGCGCGACGGCGTCGCGTTCTTCCTCGTCGCGCTCGCCGTCGTGGTGGCGGCGCGCGAGTGGTGGGGGATCGCCGGCGGGTTCGGCGACGGGGTGCACGCGGTCGTCGCCGGGACGTTCGGCGTCGTCGGGGTCGCGGTGCCCGTGCTGCTGCTGTGGATCGCGGTGCGCCTCATGCGCCATCCCGAGCGCGCCCAGGCGAACGGGAGGGTCGCGATCGGCGTGACCTTCGTCGTCGCGTCGGTGTGCGCGCTCGTCGCGATCGCCGACGACCTCCCCGCGCCCCGCGACGGGTTCGACGGCGTCCGGGACGCGGGCGGCGTGCTCGGCTACCTGCTCGCGACGCCGGTCGCGACGGCGCTGACGCCCTGGTTCGCCGTGCCGATCTTCGTGCTGCTCGGCCTGTTCGGGCTGCTCGTGGTGACCGCGACGCCGGTCCACGCCATCCCGGCGCGGTTCCGCTCCGCCTACCACATGCTCACGGGCTCCGAGCGGGACGAGGAGGCGTGGGAGCCGGACGACGGGCTCGAGCTCGCCGACGGCGTCTCGCGCCACGACGGCACCGACGACGACGCCCGGCCGGGCCGCAAGAAGCGTGAGACGCGGGCGCAGCGCAAGGAGCGCGAGCGCGCGGAGGCCGAGGAGACGGCACGGCTCGCCGGGTACGCCGGCGACGAGGCGTTCGAGCAGGCGGCCGAGATCGAGCACGTGCCCGAGCCGGCCAAGCGTCGCCGGGGCGCGTCCCCGAAGCCCCCGGTCGATCCGCACGACGCGCCGACCCAGGCGATCGCGACCCCGGTCGAGGCGGCCGTCGAGGCGCACGTGCCCCCGCCGCCGCCGGCCCCGCCCGCGGACCGCCCGCCCCTGCCCAAGGGCGAGCAGCCCATGTTCGACGGCGAGACGGTGTACCTGCTGCCGAGCGAGGACGTGCTCGTCAAGGGGCCGCCGCACAAGGTGCGCTCCGCGGCGAACGACCGGGTGGTCGAGTCCCTCACGGGCGTGTTCGAGCAGTTCGACGTCGACGCGCAGGTCACCGGGTTCACGCGCGGCCCGACCGTGACCCGCTACGAGGTCGAGGTCGGCCCGAAGGTCAAGGTCGAGCGGATCACCTCGCTGTCCAACAACATCGCGTACGCGGTCGCGAGCGCCGACGTGCGGATCCTGTCGCCGATCCCCGGCAAGTCCGCGATCGGCATCGAGATCCCCAACACCGACCGCGAGACCGTGGCGCTCGGCGACGTCCTACGCTCGAGCGCGGCCCGCCGCACCGAGCACCCCATGGTCATCGGCGTCGGCAAGGACGTCGAGGGCGGGTACGTCGTCGCGAACCTCGCGAAGATGCCGCACATCCTCGTCGCGGGTGCCACGGGCGCCGGCAAGTCCGTCTTCGTGAACTCGATGATCACGTCGATCCTCATGCGGTCCACGCCGGACCAGGTCCGGATGATCCTCGTCGACCCGAAGCGCGTCGAGCTGACGATCTACGAGGGCATCCCGCACCTCATCACCCCGATCATCACGAACCCCAAGAAGGCCGCCGAGGCGCTCGACTGGGTGGTTCGGGAGATGGACGCGCGCTACGACGACCTTGCGCTGTTCGGGTACAAGCACGTCGACGACTTCAACGCGGCCGTGCGGGCCGGCAAGGTCAAGCCGCTGCCCGGCTCCGAGCGCAAGATCGCGCCCTACCCGTACCTGCTCGTCGTCGTCGACGAGCTCGCGGACCTCATGATGGTCGCGCCGCGCGACGTCGAGGCGTCGATCCAGCGCATCACGCAGCTCGCACGCGCCGCCGGCATCCACCTGGTGCTGGCGACGCAGCGCCCGTCGGTCGACGTCGTCACGGGCCTCATCAAGGCCAACGTGCCGTCGCGGCTCGCGTTCGCCACGAGCTCGCTCGCCGACTCGCGGGTCGTGCTCGACCAGCCCGGGGCCGAGAAGCTGATCGGGCAGGGCGACGCGCTGTTCCTCCCGATGGGCTCGGCCAAGCCCATGCGTGTGCAGGGTGCGTGGGTCGGCGAGTCCGAGGTGCACGCCGTCGTCGAGCACGTCAAGGCGCAGCTCAAGCCCGTGTACCGCCCGGACGTGACCGCGGCGGCCGCGACCAAGAAGCAGGTCGACGAGGACATCGGCGACGACCTCGACCTGCTGCTGCAGGCCGCCGAGCTCGTCGTGACCACGCAGTTCGGCTCGACGTCGATGCTCCAGCGCAAGCTGCGCGTCGGGTTCGCCAAGGCCGGCCGCCTCATGGACCTGCTCGAGTCGCGCGAGATCGTCGGCCCTTCCGAGGGCTCCAAGGCGCGCGAGGTGCTCGTCACCCCCGACGACCTGCCGGGGACCCTCGCGATGCTGCGTGGCGAGCCCGCCGCCGGCGGGGGCGTGTACGACCAGGCGGACGGCGACGGGCCGGTGGACGCCGTCGAGGCGTCACGTCCGCCCGTCGCGCGGGACTACGGCGACGGCTCCGACGAGGCGTCCGACGACGACACCGACGCCTGGTCGCTCACCGGCCGCGGCTGAGCTCAGGGCCCCCGGTCCGTCGTGCGCGGTGGCTGGGGCCGGCGGGGCCGGAGGGGTGCGCGCGGTCTTCCATCCGCCTCGCTCGTTCCTCGCTCGGCTCCCGCCAGGCCCCCCACGACCGCGCGCACCCCTCCAGCCCCACCCGCGCGTCCGTGCCGCCTCCGCAGGCGGCCGGCTCCTCAAACCCGCGGTGACGTGGAGCTCGCCGACGGTGACGTGAGCATACGGTCGGCGACCTCTCACCGTGCCGAGCATGCGAGCAGACCCCTTCTCGACGTCGAGCATGCGGGTGCTCGTATGGTCGGTCGCTCGGATGGTGGTCGTCCGCATGCTCGACGACGGCGCGTGCGGCTGCCGAGGCGAGCTTGCGGACCGAGCGGGTGGGTGCGGGGAGGTCGTGAAGGACGTCAAGGAGCGCGGAGGCCCCCAGGGCCGGAGGGCGACGCAGTCCGAACCGGCTGTCCGCACCCGCCCGTGAACCCGACCACAAGACGCCCGACGCAACCACCGCCGAACGGACCGTCGACGTCAGCTCTTCGGGGCTCCCGCGTGCGGGAGCACGACGGCCACCGTGCCGGCGGTCTTCGGGGCGGTCGTGCGCTCGGGCGCGGCGGTCCCGACGACGTCCTTGACGCGGGAGAGCCGCGCGGCGAGCTCGGCGTGTGACAGCTTGCCGACGCCGCCCTTGCGGCCCAGGACGTCGGGGATCGCGTAGACCCGGTGCCCGCCGGTGCGGTCCACCGTCAGGGGCGTCCACTCGAAGCCGGTCACCCGGGCCGCGGCCCCCGGTGCCTTCGTCACGGTGACGGTGACGAGCAGGCCGGAGTCGGTCTGCGCGACGCAGCAGTCGGAGTCCTGGTTGGAGAGCATGTTGCCCATGCCGTAGGCGACCCACATGCCCCGGCCGCCGACGCCCCCCGACAGCTTGGCGACGGGCTGCGGCACGTGGGCGTGCGCGCCGAGGACCGCGTCGATCTGGCCGGACCGCGCGAGCGCCTTCATGACCTTCTTCTGGTCCGCGGTCGGCGTGGCGTCGTACTCGGTGCCGTCGTGGATGGACGCGAGGACGACGTCCGCGCCCGCCTTGCGGGCCGCCTTGGCCTGGGCCACGAGCCTGGAGGTGTCGATGCGCTCGACCGACCAGGCCTTGCCGCCGGTCTGCGCGAGGTTGTTGAGGCCGAAGGTCGCGGAGAGGTGGGCGACCGTCACGGTCTGCCCGTCGCGCTCGAGCCGGTAGAGCTGCGGGCTCGCGACCTCCTTGGTGGTGCGGCCGGTTCCCGCGTGCCCGAGGTGGTCGGCGTCGAACGTGGCGAGGGTCGCCTTCACGCCGTCGAACCCGCGGTCCATGGAGTGGTTGGACGCGGTCGAGCAGCCGTCCCAGCCCTGCGCGGCGAGGTCCTTCACGAGCGACGGCGGTGCCCCGAAGCTCGGGTAGGTGCTGACGGCCGTCCCGGGCGGCGCGACGGGAACCTCCATGTGGCACAGCGCGAGGTCGGCGCCCTGCACCCAGCGGTCGAGGCCGGACAGCTCGGTCGTGAAGTCGTACGTGCCGTCTGCCTTCGTGGCGTCCTTGACGACGTCGGCGTGCGGCAGCACGTCGCCCGCGGCGACGATCGAGAAGACGGCGTCCTGGGGGGTGGGCGTCGCCGTCGGCGTGGGCTTGACGGTCGCGGACGGCGACGGCGTGGGAGTCAGGAACGCCGCGGGGTCGTGGGTGCCTCCTCCGTGGGCGGAGACGGCCAGGGTGACGAGGACGACGGTCGCCATCACGGCGACGGAACCGGCGAGAAAACGCTGTCCGGTGCGAGAGGGGGCACGTCGCACATGTCGGGGCACCCGCAGACTCTACCTGCGGGCATCGCCCGGCTCCCAGCCGCCTGCCGCCGCCCGGACGGCCCGCGGTCGCCGCTCGCCTACGCTGTGCTGGTGAGCAACTCGGTGCGTGCGCAGTGGAACGTGGCGAACGCGATCACCGTCGTGCGGATCCTGCTCGTGCCGGTGTTCGTGCTGCTCCTCGTCCAGGGCGGGGGCGACGAGGGCCGGGACGCGCCCGGTTGGCGGTGGGCGGCGTTCGTGCTCTTCGGCGTCGCCGCGCTCACCGACCGCGTGGACGGGCAGATCGCGCGCTCCCGGGGCATCGTGACCGAGCTCGGGAAGCTGCTCGACCCGATCGCCGACAAGGCGCTCATGGGGGGCGCGCTCGTGACCCTGTCCGTGCTCGGCGACGTGCCGTGGTGGGTGACGGTCGTGATCCTGGTGCGCGAGGTCGGGATCACGGTGATGCGCCTCGTCGTGATCGACGAGGGGGTCATCCCGGCGTCCCGGGGCGGCAAGCTCAAGACGTTCGTGCAGACCGTGGCGATCGGGCTCTTCGTCGCGCCCCTCGACCACCTGCCGTACGCCGTGACCGTCGTGGCGTGGTGCTTCATGGTGGTCGCGATCGTGCTCACGGTGGCCACGGGCGTCGACTACGTCCTCGGGGTGCGCCGTGCGCACCGGGACCGCGGGGCGCAGAGCGTGGACCCGCGGGGGAGCGGCGCGTGAACGCCGCGCGCACCCCTGCGGCGCAGGTCCTCGAGCTGTGCCGCGCCCAGGGCTGGACGGTGGGCGTGGCGGAGTCTCTCACCGGAGGCGCTCTGACGAGCGCCCTCGTCGAGGTCCCGGGCGCGTCGCTCGTCCTGCGGGGCGGCGTCGTCGCCTACGCGACCGACCTCAAGAACCGGCTCCTGGGCGTCGACGGCGAGCTGCTGGGCAAGCTCGGCGCGGTCGCCGGCCCGACGGCGCTCGCGATGGCCGCCGGGGTCCGACGCGCCACGGGGGCGGACGTGGGCCTCGCGACGACGGGCGTGGCCGGCCCGGACCCGCAGGACGGGCACGCCCCCGGGCTCGTCTTCGTGGCGGTCGTCGGCCCGGGCCGGACGGTCGTGCGCGAGCTCCACCTCGCGGGCGGTCGCGCGGCGGTGCGCGCGGCCGCCGTCGACGCCGCCCTGACGCTGGCGCTCGACGTGCTGCGGGAGGCCGGCCCGGCGGTCGACCCCGAGATTTCGCCGCCGGCGTAGCGCGGAGCGGGGGAAAAGCGTGAGCGCCTCGTGTTCGCGGAACAAGGGGAGACCCTCGTGCGTTAGATTGGCCGTGATCAGTAAAAGGCCGATGAGCAGCAACAGGCCGAAGGGCCGACCGGTCGCCCCGGTGAGCGTCATCTCCGGGTCGCACGGGCACCAGTCGAGAGGGGGTCGCCCGATGATCGTTCTCCGCCGTGAGATCGGTGACGTCCTGCGCGACGTCCGGCAGCGTCAGGGCCGTACCCTGCGTGAGGTCTCCTCGGACGCGCGAGTGTCGCTGGGCTATCTCAGCGAGGTCGAGCGCGGTCAGAAGGAGGCCTCGTCCGAGCTCCTCGCGTCGATCTGCGACGCGCTCGACGTGCCCCTGTGGCTCGTGCTGCGCGAGGTGAGCGACCGCGTCGCCGTCGCCGAGGGCTTCTCCATCCCCGACACCGTCCCCGCGGACCTGACCATGTCCGCGCTCACCACGCCCGCCGGGCGGGCCGAGGAGCGCGACGACCTGGTCCGCGAGCTCCTGTCCGACGCCTCCCGCGACTGCTACGGCGCGCCGGAGGACCTCGCCCCGGTCGGCTGACCGGGCGCCTGGCACGCCGGGCACCAGAACACCGGCCGCTCGTACGGCGGCCGGTTCGCGACCCCCACCTGGACGGTCGTGCCGCACACGCGGCACGACCGTCCTTCGCGTCCGTGGACGAAGCGTTCCTGCGCCTGCGGCCCGGTCGCGACCGCAGCCAGCTCGAGGCGCCGGGCGGTGAGCAGCAGGTCCCGCAGCGCGGCAGCACCGAGCGCCCGTGCCGGTGTCCACGGCCACAGCCGGTGGGTGAAGAGGGTCTCCGCCGCGTAGATCGTGCCGATCCCGGCGACGCCGCGCTGGCTGAGCAGGAGCTCGACGACGGGCGCTCCGACGGCGGGGTCGTGCTCGCGTCGGAAGCCTCCGTCCGCGTCGGCCGCGAGGATGCGGCGCACCGCCACGTCGAGGCCGGCGGGCTCGCGCGCACCGTCGCCTCCCGCCCCGCCGTCCCCCTCGCGCGCGAAGCCGTCGGCGAGCAGGTCGGGCCCGAGGTCGCCCAGGAGGGCGCGCTCGTCCCGGGTGCGGACGACGTCGAGCATCCCGAGGTCCGTGCCGACGCACGTCCAGGTCGCGTTGGCGAGCACCGCCCGGACGCGCGGGTCACGGGCGCGGGCCTGCGGCGTGCCCGTGCGGGCGATGCGCCAGGTCCCGTCTATGCGCAGGTGCGTGCGGAGGGTCCGGCCGTCGTCGAGCCTGGTCAGCAGGTGCTTGCCGTAGCTCGCGACCTCGCGCACGGCGTGGCCGACGAGGTCGACCTCGAACTCCGTCGGCCACCGCAGCTCCGCCCGTTCGAGCGGGCGGCCGCGCAGCGCGGCGTCGAGCCTGCGGGCCGCGAGCAGGACGACGTCACCCTCGGGCACCGGGCCCCCGTCCCGGCGTCAGGCGCAGCCCGCTCGGGGTGGGCGCGAACCCCGCCGCGAGCAGCGCCCGCGCGGCCGGGGTGGTCCCGCTGCCGGACGCGACCGCGTCGAGGGCCGGAGCGCCGTCGAGCCGGACGACCGTGAGCCGCCCGAGCCGGCCGTCCGTGGTCGCCGCACCCAGCTCGCGCGCCGCGGAGACGAGCGCCGGCTCGTCGGACGTGAACGTGAGGACCGAGCGGCCGCCGCGCTCCACGTACGCGACGAGCGCGCCCCCGACCAGCACGACGACGGCCCCCGCCTTCCGCCCCGGCCGCGCCCCCGCGGCGCGGCGCCCGGAGCCGTCGGCCGGCGTGGACGCGGCGGACGTCGTCTCCGGCCAGGGGAGCGCCGCGCCGTACGGGTTGGCGGGGTCGGTCGCGGCGAGCAGCAGCGCCCGCGCGCGCTCCGGGTGCTCGCCGAGCGCCTCGAGGTCGGCTGCGTGGGACCGGAGCGCGTCCACGGCGCCCGGCACGGCGAACTGCGACCCGCCCAGGTGCTCGACGAAGTAGCCGCGGCGCACGCGCCCGAGCGACTCCTGCTCCGCCAGGACCCGGTAGACGCCGCGGAAGTAGTCGACGACGCCCTCGGCGCTCGCCACACCGCGCGTGAGCACGCCGTACCGGTCGAGGAGGACGGACGCGAGCGCCGTCGTGCGGCGGGTGGGGTCGGGTTCCCGCGCCGGGAGGGCGGCCCAGCGCCCGCCCCCGCCGCGCAGCTCGGCGGCTGCGCGCGCTCCGGCCGGCCGCCCCAGCCCGAAGCCCCCGAGGCCGGCGCGCCGCACCGGCCGGGCGCGGCCCGCGGCCCGGGGCGCGCGGTGGGCGCCACCGGCCGGGCCGAGGCGCGAACGCAGCGCGCCGAGCCCGTCGTTGGTGACCCGCCCGGCCCACACGAGGTCCCACAGCGCCTCGAGGACGTCGGTCTGCGACGCCTCCGCGAGCTCCGCGACCCGGCCCAGGAACAGCCCGCCGGCGTGCTCGAGCACCTCGAGGACCGCCGCGTGGAGCGGGGTGCCCGCGCCGACGTCGTCGAGCGGCGGGACCGTTGGCAGCGTGAGGTGCGCGGTCTCGGCGAGGTGGAGGCTGACGAGCCCGTCCCCGCCGCCCGAGCCGGGCAGGGCTGCGTGCCCGCACCACAGCACCTCGCCCGAGGTGGTGAGCTCGTCGAGCAGGGCGGGGGCGTAGTCGCGGACCCGCGCGGGCAGCACAAGGGTCTCGAGCGCGCTCGCCGGCACGGCCGCCCCGGACAGCTGCTCGACCGCGCGGAGCAGCCCGTCGACGCCGCGGAGGGTCCCCGTCCCCGCCCGCGAACCTCCGCCCGTCACGCCCTGCCACGCCGGCAGGAACAGGCCGAGCGCGCGGCCCGGGACCGGCTCGACCTCGGCGCGCAGCGCCGCGAGCGAGCGTCGGCGCAGGGTGCGCAGGACCTCGGCGTCGCAGAACTCGTCGCCGACCCCGCCCAGCGACGGCGGCCGCAGGCGACCCCGCACGAGCGCGCCCGAGCCGGCCAGCCGCGTGAGGACCTCGAGCGCGACCGCGCGCGCGACCCCGAACCGGGTCGCGACGTCGGCGACGGGGAACGGCCCGTGCGTGCGGGCGTGACGGCGCAGGAGGTCGCCGAGCGGGTCCGGGACCGGCTCCAGGAACACCTCGGGGAGCCCGACGGGGAGCGCGACGCCGAGGCCGTCCCGCAGCCGGGCGGCGTCCTCGACGACCGCCCACTGCTCCTGCTCGCCCTCGGGCGCGCCGGCGACGCGGACCCGCATGACCCGCCGCGCGGCCTCGAGCCCCGCCAGCCAGCCGGCGGCGTCGTCGCGGCGGTCGGGTGCGGTCCGGCGGGCGAGCGCGGCGGTCGGGAGCGGGCCCAGCCGGCGCAGCACGTCCCACAGGCGCTCCGCGTCCGTGGCCTGGCGTCCTGGGGCGAGCGCCTGGAGCTCCGCCTCCGTCCGTTCGACCTGCTCCGGGTCGAGGAGGTCCGCGAGCTGGCTGGTGCCGTCGCCGCCCAGGAGCTCCGACAGCAGCGCCGGGTCGAGCGCGAGCGCGGCGGCGCGCCGCTCCGCGAGGGGCGCGTCGCCGTCGTACAGGAACTGCGCGGTGTACCCGAAGAGCAGGGACTGCGCGAACGGCGAGGGCGTCTGCGTCGTCACCTCGACGACCCGCACGCGCCGGCCCTGCACCGCGCGCATGAGGTCGGCGAGGGCGGCAGTATCGAAGTCGTCCTGGAGGCACTCGCGGGCCGCCTCCAGCACGATCGGGAACTGCGGGTACCCCGACGCGACCGACAGGAGCTGCGCCGAGCGCTGCCGCTGCTGCCACAGCGGCTGCCGCTTGTCCGGACGACGGCGCGGCAGCAGCAGCGCGCGGGCCGCGGCCTCCCGGAAGCGCGCCGCGAAGAGCACCGAGCCCCCGAGGGCGTCGCGCACCTCCTCGACCACCTCGTCGGGCTCCAGGAGCAGGTCCTCGAGCGTGACCCCGCCCCCGGCGGACGACCCGCCGCCCGCGCCGTCGAACCAGCCGGCGTCGTCGGCACCGTCAGCCCCGGGCAACCCTCCCTCGACGTCCGGCAGCCGCAGGACGATCCCGTCGTCGGAGTGCATCGCCGCGACGTCCACGCCCAGCCGCTCGCGCAGCCGCCGCGCCACGACCAGCGCCCACGGCGCGTGCACCCGCGCCCCGAACGGCGAGTGGAGGACGACGCGCCAGTCGCCGAGCTCGTCGCGGAACCGCTCGATCACCACGGTCCGGTCGTCGGGGACGGCGCCCGTGGCGGTGCGCTGGTCGGCGAGGTAGGCGAGCAGGTTGTCCGCCGCCCACCCGTCGAGCCCGGCCTCCCGCAGCCTCGCGTGGGCGTCGTCGGGGTCGCTCGCCGCGGCGCCGGAGGTCTCGCGGACCCAGGCGCCGATCGCGGCGCCGAGCTCCGCCGGACGGCCGGGCGAGTCGCCCTTCCAGAACGGCAGCCGCCCCGGCAGGCCGGGCGCGGGCGAGACGAGCACGCGGTCCGGCGTGATCTCCTCGATCCGCCATGTGCTCGAGCCCAGCGTGAACGTGTCGCCGACGCGCGACTCGTAGACCATCTCCTCGTCGAGCTCGCCCACCCGTCGCGGTGCGCGGCCCGTCGCGCCCCGCGGCCCCGACGGGCCCGTGACGGGGTCGCCGAGCTGCTCGGCCGTCGCGTCGTCGCCGGACCCGACGAGGAACACCCCGTACATCCCGCGGTCGGGGATCGTCCCGCCGCTCGTCACGGCGAGGCGCCCCGCGCCCGGCCGCCCCGTGAGCGTGCCCGACGCGCGGTCCCACACGACCCGCGCCCGGAGCTCGGCGAACTCCTCGCTCGGGTACCGCCCGGCCAGCATGTCGAGGACGGCGGTCAGCGCGCCGTCGGTGAGCTGCTCGAACGGCAGCGCCCGCCGGACGACCGTCGCGAGGTCGTCGACGGTCCACTCGTCCATCGCCACCATCGCCACGACCTGCTGCGCGAGCACGTCGAGCGGGTTGCGCAGCACGTGCACCTGCTCGATGTCGCCCGCGAGCATGCGCTGCGCGATGACCGTGGCCGGCACGAGGTCCCCGCGGAAGGTCGGGAAGATCACGCCGTGCGACTCGGCGCCGACCTGGTGGCCGGCGCGTCCCAGGCGCTGCAGCCCGCTCGCGACGCTCGGCGGCGAGCCGACCTGGACCACGAGGTCGATCGCGCCCATGTCGATCCCGAGCTCGAGGGAGCTCGTCGCGACGACCGCGGGGAGGCGGCCCTCCTTGAGCTCCGTCTCGGTGCGGGTGCGCTCCGCGCGGCTCATCGAGCCGTGGTGGGCGCGGGCCACGACCGGCTCGATCCCCGAGCTGGCGCCCGACTGCGCCTGCACCTGCGCGGCCCGGACCGTCCCGGGGTCGAGCACCTCCTCGCCCTGCCGCTCGGCCCACAGCTCGTTGAGGCGCGCGGTCAGGCGCTCCGCTCCGCGCCGCGAGTTGGTGAAGACGAGCGTCGAGCGCTGCACCCGGCCCGCCGCGTGGTGCGCGACGGCGTCCGCGCCGGTGTCGGCCGCGACCAGGTCGACGATCCGCTCCTCGACGTGCGGCCAGATCGACGCTCGGGGCGCTGTGCCCGCGCTCGGGGCGTCGCCGGGCAGCGGGAGCGGCACCGCGGCCGGGCCGGAGAGGTCCGGCTCGCCGGCGGGCAGGGGCGGCAGGCCGGCGTCGGCCTCGGCTGCCGCGGCGGGCACGGTCAGCGGCGTCGCGCGCAGGTCCGCGAGGTCCGGCACGGGCACCTCGACGTCGACGCGCAGCCGCTTGGTCGCCGGCGGCTGCACGACGACGACGTCGCGCCCGCCGTCCGCGGCCGACCGCGAGCCCGCGAGGAACGCCGCGACCGCGTCCACGGGTCGCACGGTCGCGGACAGCCCGACCCGCTGGGCGGGCCGGTCGAGCAGCGCGTCGAGCCGCTCGAGCGTGAGCGCGAGGTGCGCGCCCCGCTTGGTCCCGGCGAGCGCGTGGATCTCGTCGACGATCACCGTCTCGACCCCCGCCAGCCCCTCCCGCGCGCCGGACGTCAGCACCAGGAAGAGGGACTCGGGGGTCGTGACCAGCACGTCCGGGGGCGCCGTCGCGAACGTGCGCCGCTCGCGGGCCGGCGTGTCGCCCGTGCGCAGCCCGACGAGCACGTCGCGGACGGCCTCGCCGCGCCGCGCGGCGGCCTGCCGGATGCCGGTCAGCGGCGAGCGCAGGTTCCGCTCGACGTCGGCGGCGAGCGCCTTGAGCGGTGAGACGTAGACGACGCGACACCGTCGCGCGGGCTCGGGCTCCGGTTCCGTCCGGCGGACCAGGCGGTCGATGGACCACAGGAACGCGGCGAGCGTCTTGCCGGAGCCGGTCGGCGCGACGACGAGCGCGTGCCGGTCGCTCCCGATCGCGTCCCAGGCGCCCGTCTGCGCCGCTGTCGGCGCCTCGAACGCGCCCGCGAACCAGTCGCGCGTCGCCGGGCCGAAGCGGTCGAGCCCCGAGCCCGGGGACCCGGGACCGGAACCGTCGGCGGCAGGGGAGCGGGGCACCGTCCCATTGTGGTCGGCGCCCCCGACACGCGCGTTCGGGACGGGTCGTCCACGGTCCGCAGGTCGCCCGGCGGTCGGCGGCTCGTGGCAGGCTGGTGCCGTGCGGTACAGCGAGTTCTGGTCCCTGGTGGACGACGTGTTCGGCGACGCCTACGGGCGCACCCTCGCGAGCGTCCAGGTCCTCACCGCGCTCGGCTCGCGCACCGCGGTCCAGGCGCTCGACGACGGCGTCGAGCCGCGCGTCGTCTGGCACGCGCTGTGCGACGCGATGGAGGTGCCCGACGCGCGCCGCTGGGGCGAGGACCGCCGTCGGCCCGCTCCGCCCGCCCGCTGATGGGCGCCGTGCCGGCACGTCCCGCACCCGACCGCTCGTCGCACGTCGCCGACCTGCGCGAGTCCGTGTGGTCGCTGGTCGCGACGACAGCGGGCCTCGCGGTCGCGCTCCTGGTCGTGCCGGGGGTGTCCGTGTCGTCGCCGTGGAGCGTCCTCCTGGTCGGGCTCGTCGTGACGGTCGGCGACGCGCTGGTCCGTCCCGCCCTGCGGGTGCTCGCGGCCCGCTTCGGGCCGCTCGCCGCACTGCTGCTGGGGCTCGCCGCGCAGGTCGCGGTCGCGTGGGCCGCGCTCGTGCACGTGCCGGGCCTGCACCTCAGCCACGGCACGGACGTCGTTCCCGTGCTCCTGGTCGCGGCCGTCGTGATGGCCGCCGGGCGCTGGCTGCTCGGCCTGCGCGACAACGACTACGTCCTGGGTGACCTGCGTCGTCGGGCCCGCCGCGGCGCCCGCCGCGGCGCCCGCCGCCGGGCGCGGGCCGCCGGACGCGCGGCCGCCGGCGGGGAGGCCGTGCCCCCGGCCGGGGCAGCGGCCGGCGAGCGCGGCGTCCTGATCGTCCAGCTCGACGGGCTCGCCCAGGCCACCCTCGCGTTCGCCGTCCAGGCCGGCCTCGCGCCGACGCTCACCCGCTGGCTGCGCGAGGGGTCGCACCGGCTCGAGCCGTGGTGGGCCGAGGTCCCGTCGACGACCCCCGCCAGCCAGGCCGGCCTGCTGCACGGCGCCGCGGACCGCGTCCCCGCGTTCCGGTGGTGGGACCGCGAGCTCGGCCGGCTGGTGGTCACCAACCACCCGCGCGACGCCGCGCTGGTCGAGGAGCGGCTCGCCGAGGCCGGCCCGGGCCTGCTCGCGGGTGGCGGCGTCGCGGTGTCGACGATGTTCAGCGGCGGCGCCGCGACGAGCCTCCTCGTGGTGAGCCGGGCGCGGCGCGGCCTCGGCCCGGGCGCGACCTTCGTCGAGTTCTGCTCGAGCCCGTTCGTCCTGGCCCGGGCCCTCCTCCTCACCGTCGGCGAGCTCGTCAAGGAGCTCTACCAGGGCTGGCAGCAGACGGCGCGGCGCGTGGAGCCGCGGGTCTCGCGCCTCGGCGCGTACCCCGCCCTGCGCGCCATCACCAACGTGCTCCTGCGGGATCTCAACACGTCGCTCGTCGCCGAGCAGATGGTCCAGGGAGCGCCGGTGATCTTCGTGGACTTCGTCGACCACGACGAGATCGCCCACCACGCCGGGCCGCTGCGTCCCGAGTCGCTGCGCTCGCTCGAGGGCCTCGACCGCGTCGTCGGGCTGCTCGAGCGGTTCGGGCAGCAGACCGCCCGGCCCTACGACGTCGTCGTGCTCTCGGACCACGGCCAGTCGCTCGGCGAGCCGTTCGCCAAGACGTACGGGCTCACGCTCGAGGCGCTGGTGCGGCGGCTGGCCGGCGAGGACCGCCCCGGAGAGGCGTCGAGCCCGGACCCCGGGACGGGCGGCCGGCGCGCGGCGGCGCGGCGCGACGTGGCCACGGCGCAGGCCCGCGGCGAGCGCGGCGAGCAGTGGCACGAGGTCGCGGAGGCGCTGCGCGCGCTGTCGGGAACCGCGCGCGGGCACGACGCCGTGGGGCCCGAGGGCGACGCGGCACGCCGCGGCGAGCAGGGGGCCGCCGCCGCCGAGGGGGCGCCGCTCGTCGTCGCGGCGTCCGGGAACTTCGCGGGCGTCTGGGTGCCGGGCACCGACGGACCGCTGCCGCTCTCGCGGCTCGTCGAGCGCTGGCCCGACCTGGTGCCGGGCCTGGCGGCCCACCCCGGCGTCGGGGTCGTGGTCGGCCGCGACGACGACGGCCGTCCCGTCGCGCTCGGGGCGCACGGCCTGCGGCACCTCGTCACCGGCGTGGTCGAGGGGCTGGACCCGACGGCGGCGTACGGGCCACGCGCCGCGCCGGACCTGGCGCGCGCGGCAGGGCTCGACTCGGCGGCGGACCTGCTGGTGGTGTCGTCCGTCGACGACGCGGGCCTCGTGCACCCGTTCGAGGGGCTCGTCGGCTCGCACGGCGGCCTGGGCGGCGAGCAGAACCGCGCGGTCCTGCTGCACCCCGCGTCCTGGGAGGTGGACGACGCGCTCCGGGCCGGCGAGGGCGCCGCGCGGCAGCTCGTGGGTGCGGACGCCGTGCATCGCCAGCTCGTCGGGTGGCTCGCGGCGCTCGGCCTCGGACCCGGGGCCGGCGACGCCGCGCCGTCGAGGGGACCGGACGCGGGGGAGCCTGCCGCGGAGGCAGCCGGGGGAGAGTCCGCCGTCGAGCCGGTCGCGGGGGCGCCGTCGTGAGCGCGCTGACCGTGACCTGGCTCGGCCACTCGACGGTCGTGCTGGAGCGCGACGGTGTGCGGGTGGTCACGGACCCGTTGCTCCACCGGCACGCGGGGGTCCTGCGCCGTCGCGGCGACCGGCCTGCCGAGGTCTGGCGCGACGTCGACGCCGTCCTGCTCTCGCACCTGCACCACGATCACGCCGAGCTCGGCTCCCTGCGGCTGCTCGGCGACGTGCCCGTCCTCACGGCGCCCGCCAACGCCCGGTGGCTGCGCTCGCACGGCATCGCCGGTGCACGCGGTCTCGGTCCCGACGACGTCGTCGAGATCGCCCCCGGCGCGCGGGTCCGGCTGACTCCCGCGGTGCACGGGCACCGGCCCATGCCGCACCGGCCGAACGCGGCCAACGGCCACCTGCTCCTGCTCGACGGCGAGGGACCGGGTGACGAGCTCGCCGTCTGGGCCGTCGGGGACACGGAGCTCGCGCCCGAGCTCGCCGGCGTGCCGGACCTCGCGGGCCGGGCGCCGGACCTCGTCCTGGTGCCGGTGGCGGGCTGGGGCCCCCGGCTGTCCGGCGGCCACCTCGGCCCGCTGCAGGCCGCTGAGCTCTGCGGCCTGGTCGGCGCGGGCGTCGCCGTCCCCGTGCACTGGGGAACCCTGCACGCCCCCGGCGGGCGGCACGTGCCGCCGGGCTGGATGGACCGGCCGGGCGCGCTCTTCGCGCACGAGGTCGCGCGCCGCGCGCCGGGCACGAGGGCCGTCGTCCTGGCGGCCGGCGAGAGCACGGCGCTGCCCGCGCGCCTCGGTTGACGGGGCGGCTCGGCCTACGGCCGCGGAGCGGGCCGTTGCACGTCACCCGGCGGCCCGGCGCGTCGGCGTGGCGCGCCGCGGATCGAACAGGTGTTCGGGTAGGGTGGTGCACGTCCTCGCGACCACGAGGTGTCGTGCACAGCCGGGAGACCGGCTGATGACGATGTCGGTGGCCGCACGTAGCGTCTTCACCGATGGCAACGACGAACACGCGCCGCACGGGCGCGAGAAGCGCAAAGGTGGCTGACATGCCCGCACCAGCAGACCGCGAGAAGGCGCTCGAGGCCGCCCTCGCCCAGATCGACCGAAACTTCGGCAAGGGCTCGGTGATGCGTCTCGGCGAGGAGGGCCGCGCCCCTGTCGACGTCATCCCGACCGGTTCCATCGCGCTCGACGTCGCGCTCGGCATCGGCGGGCTCCCGCGCGGCCGGGTGGTCGAGGTCTACGGGCCCGAGTCCTCCGGCAAGACGACGGTCGCCCTCCACGCGGTGGCCAGCGCCCAGCGCGCGGGCGGCATCGCGGCGTTCATCGACGCCGAGCACGCGCTCGACCCCGAGTACGCCAAGAAGCTCGGCGTCGACACCGACGCGCTGCTCGTGTCGCAGCCCGACACGGGGGAGCAGGCGCTCGAGATCGCCGACATGCTGATCCGCTCCGGGGCGCTCGACGTCATCGTCATCGACTCGGTCGCGGCCCTCGTGCCCAAGGCCGAGATCGAGGGCGAGATGGGCGACAGCCACGTCGGGCTCCAGGCCCGGCTCATGTCCCAGGCCCTGCGCAAGATCACCGGCGCGCTGAACTCGTCGGGGACGACGGCGATCTTCATCAACCAGCTCCGCGAGAAGATCGGCGTCTTCTTCGGCTCGCCCGAGACGACGACCGGCGGCAAGGCGCTCAAGTTCTACGCCTCGGTCCGGCTGGACATCCGGCGCATCGAGACCCTCAAGGAGGGCACCGACGCGGTCGGCAACCGGACGCGCGTCAAGGTCGTCAAGAACAAGATGGCGCCCCCCTTCAAGCAGGCGGAGTTCGACATCCTCTACGGGGTGGGGATCTCGCGCGAGGGCGGGCTCATCGACATGGGCGTGGAGCACGGGTTCGTGCGCAAGTCCGGCTCGTGGTTCACCTACGACGGCGACCAGCTCGGCCAGGGCAAGGAGAACGCCCGCGCGTTCCTGCGGGACAACCCCGACCTCGCGAACGAGCTGGAGAAGAAGATCAAGGAGAAGCTCGGTGTCGGCGCCCGCGTCGACGTGCCCGCGGACGAGCCGGGTGGTGCGGCCGTCGAGGCCGGCACCGCCAAGGTGCCGGCCGCGAAGGCAGCGGCCGCGAAGGGCGCGGCGGCACCGTTCTGACGGACCAGGCCATGACCTTCCCCTCAGGCCGCCGGTCCACACCGTCTCGCGGCGGCGCGCGCCGCCGCGACACGCCCTCGTCCGCACGTGACGAGGTTCGGTTCCGGGCCCCTCGAGCGCACACGGACGCGGAGCACGCCCCTGCTTCGCGCGACGAGCAGCTCGAGGCGGCCCGGGCCGTCGCCCTGCGCATGCTCACCGGGGCGCCGCGCACGCGTCGGCAGATCACCGACGGGCTCCGGCGCCGCGGGTATGCCGACGACGTGATCGAAGAGCTCGTCGAGCGCTTCACCGACGTCGGCCTCCTCGACGACGCCGAGCTTGCCGGCATGATCGCCCGCAGCCAGCTCGCCGGGCGGTCGCTGTCGCGCCGCGGCATCGCGGCCGAGCTGCGCCGTCGGGGGATCGACGACGACGACGCCCAGGCCGCGCTGGACACCATCGACGACGACGCGGAGGACGCCGCGCTCCGGGACCTCGTCCGCAAGCGCCTCGCCCGCACCGCGGGACTCGAACGGGACGTCCGGGTCCGCCGGGTCATGGGCGTCCTCGCCCGCAAGGGCTACGCGCCGGGTCCCGCGCTC
The DNA here is from genome assembly GCF_049844995.1 of Luteimicrobium sp. DT211. Classification (NCBI taxonomy): domain Bacteria; kingdom Bacillati; phylum Actinomycetota; class Actinomycetes; order Micrococcales; genus Luteimicrobium; species Luteimicrobium sp. DT211. The sequence continues at coordinate 36,595 of NZ_JBNCMC010000007.1, forward strand.
GCGGCGATCAGCGCCGAGCTCGGGGCCGAGCGCGACGAGCTGGCGTCCGGCGACGACGCCTGGACCGACTGACTCCGCACCCTGCCGCGGCGCGCCAGAGCGTGCTCGGCACCATCACCATCACCTTGGCGGGACCGACGGCGCACGTCCCACCTCGCGAGGTAGACGGGCGGCCGGGCCTCGCGAGGTAGACGGGTGGCCCGTCTGCCTCGCGGAGAGTCCCTCAGATGCGGCCGCCCTCGCCGAGGCCGGTGGCGGGCGTCACGCCGACGTCCGTGGCGACGGCGGCGACGACCGCGGCCGTGCCGGGGGCCCCGGGCCGCCGCCGACGCCGCCGGGCACGGCCGGCGACCAGCGTGAGCAGGTAGTTCACGATGATGAAGATGACCGCGGCGACGAGCAGCGACTGCAGGATGTTGCCGTCGGCGGCGCCGAGGTGGCGCGCCTGCTGGAGCAGCTCGAGGTAGCCGATCGTGTAGCCGAGGGCCGAGTCCTTGAGCACGACGACGAGCTGGCTGAGGAGCGCCGGAAGCATGGCGGACAGTGCCTGGGGTACCTCGATGGATCGGAGGGACTGTCCCGAGCTGAGACCGACGGCGAGGCCCGCCTCGCGCTGACCGCGCGGCAGCCCGTGCACGCCGGACCGCACCAGCTCGGCGACCACCGCACCGTTGTACAGCATGAGCGACACGACGACGGCCGCGAGCGGCACGTAGTCGCTCTGGAACACGTTGTTCACGGCGAAGAGGTAGAAGAAGAAGATCATCATCAGCAGGACGGGCACCGCGCGGAAGAACTCCACGACGATGCTCGACAGCCACCGGACGGTGCGGCTCGACGCCAGCCGGCCGAGCCCGAAGACGAGCCCGAAGATCATCGCGAGGACGATCGCGATCGCGGCGGCCTCGAGCGTCTTGACGAGCCCGGGGATCAGGAAGTTCGTCCAGGCGTCGGCGTGGAGGAACGGCGTCCACAGGTCGGCGGCGAACTGGCCGTTCTCCGCGAAGCCGCGCACCGCCAGGGCGAGGACGCCGAGCACGACGACGACGCCGACGACGTTGCCGATCAGGATGTTGCGGCGCCCCCGGGGACCGGGGGCGTCGAACAGGACGTTCTGCGTGCTCATCGCTTCACCGCCAGGCGTCGGGACAGGGCCGTCGTCGCGAGGCCGACGGGGATGACGAGGATCACGTACCCGAGCGCGAACGTCAGGAAGATCGCGACCATGAGGCTCGAGTTGAACTCGATCATGTTCTTCAGGAGGCTCGACGTCTCGGTCGCGACGCCGACGACGGAGGCGATCGTCGAGTTCTTCGTCAGCGCGATCAGCGTGCTGCCGAGCGGGGCGATCGCGCCGCGGAACGCCTGCGGCAGGATGATGAGCCGTGCGGCGGGGAGGAACGAGAGGCCGATGGACCGGGCGGCCTCCGCCTGGCCGATCGGTACGGTGTTGACGCCGGAGCGGATCGACTCGCACACGAACGACGCCGTGTAGATGGAGAGGCCGACGACCGCGAACCGGAAGAAGTTCGCGTTGAAGTCGTCCGAGAGCGTCACGTGCAGCTGCGCCCACACGCCGAGCGTCAGGAAGACCATGATGATCGTCAGCGGCGTGTTGCGGAAGACGTTGACGTAGGCCGTGCCGGCCCAGCGCAGGCTCGGGATCGGCGAGATCCGGAACAGCGCGAGGACCGTGCCGAGGATCCCCGCGAAGAGAGCCGCCCACAGCGTGAGCTGGATGTTGACCCAGAAGGCTGCGATGACGTCGTACTGGTCGAAGAGGTCGGCGAACTGCGAGACGAACCCGTCGCTCTGACTCACTCGTCCTCACCTCCGTCGTGTCGTCGTTCGTGCGGCGCGCGTCCCGGCGCCCGGGCGGTCGCCGGGGCCCGCGTGCGGTACGCGGGCCCCGGGTGCCGTACAGGTCAGCCGCAGGCGGCGGGCGTGGGCGGGTTCTTCGACGCGTCGGGCTTGTAGCCGGTCCCGGCGAGGTTGGTGTCGAGCGCCTTCTGCCACGAGCCGTCGTCCACCATCGACTTGATGGCGTCGTTGATCTGCTGGCAGGTCTTGTTGTCCTTCGGCAGGCCGACGCCGTAGTTCTCGGTCGTGAACGGCTTGCCGACGACCTTGACCTTCCCCTTGTTCGCGGGCTGCGCCGCGAGGCCGGCCAGGATGATGTCGTCGGTCGTGACGGCGTCGACGGCCCCGGAGTTGAGGGCGGTCACGCACTCGGCGTAGCCCGGGTACTCGACGAGGTTCACCTTGTTGGCGTAGGTGTCCTTGATCTTCTGCGCGGAGGTGGAGCCCGTCACCGAGCAGAGCTTCTTGCCGTCGAGGGAGTCGGGCCCCGTGATGTCGGTGTTGTCGCTCTTCACGAGAAGGTCCTGCCCGGCGACGAAGTACGGGCCGGCGAACGCGACGGTCTTCTTGCGCTCGTCCGTGATGGAGTACGTCGCGAGGATCATGTCGACCTGGTGCGTGGACAGAAGGGTCTCGCGCTGCGCGCTCGGCGACTCCTTCCAGGTGATCTGGTCCGCGGAGTAGCCGAGCTTCTTCGCGATGTACGTCGCGACGTCCACGTCGAAGCCGGTGTACTTGCTGCCGTCCTTGTACCCGAGCCCCGGCTGGTCGAACTTGATGCCGATGGTGATCTTCTTGTTGTCGCCGCTGCCGCCGCCGTTCGAGCCGCAGCCCGCCAGTGCGAGCGCGGAGGCCGCCGCGAGGGCGAGCGCCCCCAGGAGTCGCTTGCGCATCGTGTTTCCCCTTCTGGTTGGTTGGTTCTCGTGACCGGCTGTCCGGCCTTCGGCACGTCTAGCGCGGCAGGATCTTCGAGAGGAAGTCCTTCGCGCGCGTGCTCTGGGGGTTGGTGAAGAACTGCTCGGGCGCGGCCTGCTCGACGAGCTGGCCGTCCGCCATGAAGACGACGCGGTTCGCGGCCTTGCGTGCGAAGCCCATCTCGTGGGTGACGACGACCATGGTCATGCCGTCGCGCGCGAGGGACACCATGACGTCGAGCACCTCGCCGACCATCTCGGGGTCGAGCGCGGAGGTCGGCTCGTCGAACAGGATCACCTTGGGGTGCATCGCGAGCGCGCGGGCGATCGCGACGCGCTGCTGCTGGCCGCCGGAGAGCTGGGCCGGGAGCTTGTCCGCCTGGTCCTTCACGCCGACGCGGTCGAGGAGCATGAGCGCCTCGTCGCGCGCCTCGGACTTCTTCAGCCCGCGGACCTTGAGCGGCCCGAGGGTCACGTTGTCGAGCACGCTCTTGTGCGCGAACAGGTTGAACGACTGGAACACCATGCCGACCTCGGAGCGGAGCCGCGCGAGCGCACGGCCCTCCTCGGGGAGCGGCTCGCCGTCGAGCTCGATGGTGCCGGAGTCGATGGGCTCGAGGCGGTTGATCGCGCGGCACAGCGTGGACTTGCCCGAACCCGAGGGCCCGATGACGACGAGGACCTCGCCCTTGTCGACCTCCAGGTCGATGTCCCGGAGCACGTGCAGGTCGCCGAAGTGCTTGTTGACCCCGCTGAGCCGGACGAGCGGGGTGGTGGCCGACGTCACATCCATCCACCGAACATAGGCGATGCCCGGCCCACGCGCCGGTAACGAAAGGTCACAACCCGGCAACAAGTCGGCGGATGCACCGAGTTCGCCCAGGTCCGGGCAGTCCCGCCCGGTGACCGGGCGTCGGGGGCGGCGCCGTACCCTGGTGGGGATGTCCACGCAGTCCCTGACCCCGCCCCTCGCCCCGCCGTCGCCGCGTACCTACGTGGTCCGGACGCTCGGGTGCCAGATGAACGTCCACGACTCCGAGCACATGGCCGGCATGCTCGAGGAGGCCGGCTACGCGCCCGCGTCCGCCGAGGCGGAGGCCTCCGGGGACGTCGACGTCGTCGTCATCAACACGTGCGCGGTGCGCGAGAACGCGGCGACGCGCCTGTACGGGAACCTCGGCCAGCTCGCGTCGGTGAAGGCGCAGCGGCCCGGCATGCAGATCGCGGTCGGCGGCTGCCTCGCGCAGAAGGACCGCGGCACGATCGTGGCCAAGGCGCCCTGGGTGGACGTGGTCTTCGGGACCCACAACCTCGACGCGCTGCCCGTCCTGCTGGAGCGCGCGCGCCACAACGAGGCCGCGCAGGTCGAGATCCACGAGTCTTTGCAGGTGTTCCCCTCGACGCTGCCGACGCGGCGCGAGTCCGTCTACGCGGGCTGGGTCTCGATCAGCGTGGGCTGCAACAACACGTGCACGTTCTGCATCGTCCCGCACCTGCGCGGCAAGGAGCGCGACCGGCGGCCCGGCGAGGTGCTCGCCGAGGTCGAGGCCCTCGTCGCGGCCGGCGCCATCGAGGTCACGCTGCTGGGCCAGAACGTCAACAGCTACGGCGTCGAGTTCGGCGACCGGGGCGCCTTCGCGAAGCTGCTGCGCGCGTGCGGCCGGATCGAGGGCCTCGAGCGCGTGCGCTTCACGTCGCCGCACCCGGCGGCGTTCACCGACGACGTCATCGCCGCCATGGCCGAGACGCCCAACGTCATGCCGCAGCTCCACATGCCGCTGCAGTCGGGCTCCGACCGGGTGCTGCGCGCGATGCGCCGGTCGTACCGCTCGGAGCGTTACCTCGGCATCATCGAGAAGGTCCGGGCTGCGCTGCCCGACGCCGCGATCACGACCGACGTCATCGTCGGGTTCCCGGGCGAGACCGAGGAGGACTTCGACGAGACCCTGCGGGTCGTCGAGGCCAGCCGGTTCAGCTCCGCCTTCGCCTTCCAGTACTCGCGCCGCCCGGGCACCCCGGCGGCCGACCTGCCGGAGCTGCCCAAGGACGTCGTCCAGGACCGCTTCGAGCGCCTGCTCGCGCTCCAGGAGCGGATCAGTGCCGAGGAGTCCGAGCGCCAGGTCGGGCGCACGGTCGAGGTGCTGGTCATGGAGGGCAACGGCCGCAAGGACGGCAGCACCCATCGCGTCAGCGGCCGGGCCGCCGACAACCGGCTCGTCCACGTCGCGCTGCCGGCCGGGCTCGCGGAGCTCGCCCGCACGGGCGGCGACGCGGCCGACGACCCGCGGCTCGCCGAGGACACCCCGCTCCCGCGCCCCGGCGACCTGCTGACGGTCCGGGTGACGCACGGGGCGCCCCACCACCTGATCGCCGACTCGGCGGCGGACGGCGGCCCGTTCGCCGTCCGGCGCACCAGGTCGGGCGACGCGTGGGCGCTGCGGGAGCGCGCGCGGGCCGGGCTCGGCGGCGACGAGCACGCGCACGCGCACGGCGGACCCGCCGGGGGTCCGGTGCTGCTCGGCATGCCCTCGCTCACGACGCGCGGCTGACCGTGCCGAGGGCAGCTCCTGTCGCCCGCCGGCCCGCGCCCGCGGGACCGGTCGCTAGAGCTCGGGTGCGTCGTCGGGCGGAGGGAGCAGCACCCCGAGCGACGAGAACACCTGCACACCGGTGCCGAGCCCGCACGAGATGACCTGGCCGAGCTGCGCGTCCGTCGCGCCGTGCTCGAGGTCCACGGAGACCTCCGCGTAGACCGCGAGGCGGTCGCCCTCCTCGCGCGTGTAGACCTTGGGCCAGATCCGCTCGCGGTTCCAGTCGTTCATGGCCTGCAGGAGCGCGAGGCGCGCCTCCGGCGGGATCGTGCGGTCCCAGCGGCCGCGCACCTGGAGCACGTGCCGCTCGGGGCCGAGCAGCATGAACCAGAACCGGTGGCCTTCCCAGGTGCCCGTGATGTCGCCGTCCTCGTCGACGCGGAACCGGTACCCCTTGCGGGTCAGGAACGTGCCGACGCGGTCCATGGTCGCGGGCGTCGGGAGCTCCGCGTCACCGCCCGCCCGGACGACGTCCGCCGTCTTGGGCCGGTTGCCGAACAGGCGCGCCAGCCAGCCCGTCTGGTACCCGCCGCTCACGGCGCGCTCCGCAGCGGGTCGGGGTAGGTCTCGTCCAGCGAGTCGAAGAACACCGAGGCCGTCGACAGGCCGCACTGGAGGACGTCCGCGAGCTGGTCGTCGTTCGCGCCGTACTCGAGGTCGACCGTGACCTCCGTGTAGACCTGCACGAGCCCGTTGTCGCGGACGCGCGTGTAGGCCTTCGGCCAGATCCGGTCCGCGTTCCACTCGTTGCAGAGCTCGAGGACCTCCTCGAGGCGCTCGATCGTGACGTCGCGGTTCCACTGCCCGCGGACCTGGACGATCTCCTCGCGCTCGCCGAACAGCAGGAAGTAGAACAGCCGCCCCTGCCAGAGCCCCCCGACGTCGCCCTCGGAGTCGACGAAGTAGGAGAAGCCGCCTCCGATCAGCCAGTCGACGACGCGCGCGCGGTCGACGGGGGCGGGGGCGAGGTCGGCGACGGCGACCTGCACGGGGTCCGGGCCGACGGCTGCCTCGCCCGCAGGACGCCCGCCGGCCGCGCCGGAGGATGGTCCCGGTGTCGCATCGAGGCCCAGGCGTGCCACGGTCTCGTCGTCGACGCGTTCACGACGCATCCGCCGAGAGCCCCGACGTGCCTCGTCGTCGGACGGCCCGGGACCCGGCCCGCCGCCCCTGCGACCGAAGGGTCGCCGCCACTCGAAGTGCCCCACGGTTCCACGGTACCCGCCGCCGCGACCGAGACGGGTTCGTGTCGCCGGTCGCGCGCGGCGGTGTCGTAGTCTCGCGCCATGACGACCGACCAGGCCCCGGCCGCCGAGCGGACCGCTGCCGACCCGCGGCGGACCGTGGAGGTCCGGGTGCCGGGCGACGCCACCCTCGTGCCGGGCGTGGCGGGGCGCGGGCACGACGCCGCGGCGTCGTGCGCGCTCGTCGATGCTCTGCGGGAAGCGCTCCAGGGCGCCGTCCGGGTCCGCGTGACGGTGGACGGCGCGTCGCCCGGCAGCCCCTGGAGCCGCGCCGTGCCCGACCTCGGCGCCCAGGGCGTCGACGAGACGTGGGTCCCGTGGCGCTTCGCCGGCAACGACGACGCCCCCGGCGGGCGGCGTGCCGGCGTGGCAGCGACGGTCGCGCTGCTGGCGCTCGGCGCGGCGGGCTGGGCGGGGCCGGTCGAGGTGCTCGACGACGGTCCGGCGGGTCCCCCCGGCACGGCCAGCGCCGGTCGCGAGGGTGCCACCGTCCACGTGGAGCGGGCGTGCTGATCGTCGCCGTCGTGGGCCCGACGGCGACCGGCAAGTCCGACCTCGCGCTCGACCTCGCGCAGCGGTTGGGGGAGCAGGCGCCGGGCGGCGCGGAGATCGTCAACGCCGACGCCTACCAGCTCTACCGCGGCATGGACATCGGCACCGCGAAGGTGCCGGTCGACGAGCGGCGCGGGATCGTGCACCACCAGCTCGACGTCATCGACCCCGACCAGGACGCCTCGGTCGCCCGCTACCAGGCGGCGGCGCGCGCGGACCTCGGGGCGGTCGCCGCGCGCGACGCCCGCGCCGTCGTCGTCGGCGGGTCGGGGCTGTACGTGCGGGCGCTGCTCGACGAGATGGACTTCCCCGGGACGGACCCTGTGGTCCGGGCCGGGCTGGAGGAGCGCGCCGAGCGCGAGGGCGCGCGGGCCCTGCACGACGAGCTCGCCCGGGTGGACCCGGCGGCGGCTGCGTCCATCGGACCCCGCAACGCCCGTCGGCTCGTGCGCGCGCTCGAGGTCGTGGCGATCACCGGGCAGCCGTACACCGCCAACCTGCCCCGCCAGGAGTACGTCCGCCCCGCGGTGCAGCTCGGCCTCGACTGCGACCGCGCGACGCTCGACGCGCGGGTCGCGGAGCGCGTCGAGCGGATGTGGCGGGAGGGCCTCGTCGACGAGGTCCGCGGTCTCGCTCCGCGGCTCGGGCGGACCGCGGCGCGCGCCGTCGGCTACGCCGAGGTGCTCGCGTTCCTGCGCGGGGAGACGGACGAGGCGGCAGCGCGCGAGGCGGTGACGGCGAACACCCGACGGCTCGCCCGCAAGCAGATGGGCTGGTTCGGGCGGGATCCCCGCGTCCACTGGCTCGACGCGCAGGCGCCCGACCTGACGGACCGGGCGCTGGCGGTCGTCGAGGCGGCCGACGCGGGCGCCGTCCGCGCGCCGGGGGCCGAGCCCGTGCGCCGTAGTCTGGGCTCATGACCGCACCTGCCACCGGCGCGCCCGGCGAGCTCTCGTTCGTCAAGGGTCACGGCACGCGCAACGACTTCGTGCTGGTGGCCGACCTCGACGGCAGCCTCGACCTCACGCCCGAGCTCGTCCGGCGGCTCGCCGACCGTCGCTCCGGCGTGGGCGGGGACGGCGTCATCCGCCTGGTGCCGTCGGCGAGCCTGCCCGAGGGGGCGCCCGCCCTGGCCGAGGACCCGAGCGCCGTCTGGTTCATGGACTACCGCAACGCCGACGGCTCCGTCGCCGAGATGTGCGGCAACGGCGTCCGGGTCTGCACGGCGTTCGCGGAGCTGCTCGACCTCGTCGACCTGACGGGCGGCGGCACTCTCGCCCTCGGCACCCGGGCGGGCGTCAAGCGCGTGGTCCGGGAGCCGAACGGCTGGTACGCGGTGGACATGGGCCCGTGGACCTTCCCGGGCGGCGACGACGCGGTCGGCCGCGGCGCCGACGCGCAGGTCGCGGTCCAGGGCTGGCGCACCGCCCGCCCGGCCCTGAGCGTCGACCTCGGCAACCCGCACACGGTCGTGGCGCTCGCGGACACGCAGGAGCTGGAGGAGCTCGACCTCTCGGTCGCTCCGCAGGTCCAGCCCGTCCCGGCGCACGGCACGAACGTCGAGCTCGTCGTGCCGCTGGGCGAGGAGGACGGGCCTGACGGCCGGGTCGGCCGGGTGCGCATGCGCGTGTTCGAGCGCGGCGTGGGGGAGACCGAGTCCTGCGGCACGGGGACGTGCGCGGCGGCGCTCGCCGTCCGCGCGTGGGCGGGGCCGGGGGCCCCGGACACCTGGCTGGTCGACGTCCCGGGCGGGACGCTCCGGGTGCGTGCGCTGCCGGGCGGCCGCGTCGAGCTGGCCGGGCCGGCCGAGCTGGTCTACGCGGGCCGCTTCCCGGCCGGCGGCGAGGCGCCCGACGCCCGGGCACTCGTCCCGGCGGACGTCAGCGCTGGCGCACCCGCAGCACCCTGAACCCCTTCGCGGACGCCGTCCGCTCGACCGTCGCGCCGGGCTGGTGGTCTGCGAGCCAGTCGCCCAGCCACGCCTGGAGCGAGTCCGCCCCGAGGTTGCGCTGCACCACGAGCCAGGCCTCGCCGCCGGGGCGTAGCCGCGGCAGCCAGCGCGTCAGCAGCTCGTGCAGCGCCTGCTTGCCCACGCGGATCGGGGGATTCGACCAGATCACGTCGAACCGGACGTCGTCAGGGACGTCGTCGGGCAGGTGCGCGGAAACGCGCTCGAGGCCCAGCCGGGCGGCGTTGCGTCGGACGAGGTCGAGCGACCGCTCGTTGACGTCGACGGCCCACACACGCGGGGCGGGCCGCCCGCCGTCGGTGTGCTCGAGCGCCATCGACAGGGCCACGGGCCCCCACCCGCAGCCCAGGTCGAGGACGTCCGTCGAGTGGTCGGGCAGGCCGGGGACGGTGCGCAGCAGCACCTGGGTGCCGAGGTCCACGCGGCCCGGGGAGAAGATGCCGCCCGCGGTCTCGACCTCGACGTCGCGGCCCGCGAGCCGGACCGTGAGCGCGCGCCGCTCGTCCGACGACGCCGGCCGGGCCGTGAAGTAGTGGTCCGGCTGCTCGCTCATAGCGGACGAGTCTACAAACCGCTGGCCTCGCGCCGGTCCGGCGTGGGATCCTTGAGGGGACGAGAGGACTGCATGACCCCCACCCCTGAGAACCGCCCCGAGGGCCTCGTGCCCCGGGAAGCACGCACCGACGACGTGGACGCGACAGCACGCGCCGTCGTCGCCCGGGTCCTCGCTCGCGCCGGCACCGCCGTCGACGAGGGCAGCACCCGGCACACCGCCGCCGACGGCGAGCAGCTCGACCTCGAGGAGCGCAGCGCGCTGCGGCGCGTCGCGGGTCTGTCGACCGAGCTCGAGGACGTCACCGAGGTCGAGTACCGCTCCTTGCGGCTCGAGCGCGTGGTCCTCGTCGGCCTGTACGCCCGCGACGCCGCCGACGCCGAGGTCTCGCTGCGCGAGCTCGCGGCGCTCGCCGAGACGGCGGGCTCCCAGGTGCTCGACGGCATCCTCCAGCGGCGCTACACGCCCGACCCCGGCACGTACCTCGGTCAGGGCAAGGCCGCCGAGCTCGCGGCGATCGTCCAGGCGACGGGCGCCGACACGGTGGTCGTCGACGGCGAGCTCGCGCCCTCGCAGCGGCGCGCGCTCGAGGACATCGTCAAGGTCAAGGTCGTCGACCGCACGGCGCTGATCCTCGACATCTTCGCCCAGCACGCGAAGTCCAAGGAGGGCAAGGCGCAGGTCGAGCTCGCGCAGCTCGAGTACCTGCTCCCGCGCCTCCGCGGCTGGGGCGACTCGATGTCGCGGCAGGCGGGCGGCCAGGTCGGCTCGGCCGGTGCCGGCATGGGCTCGCGCGGGCCCGGCGAGACGAAGATCGAGCTCGACCGCCGCCGCATCCGCGGCCGGATGGCCAAGCTGCGTCGCCAGATCGCCGCCATGGCTCCCGCCCGCGACGCCAAGCGTGCGTCCCGCAAGCGGAACGCCGTGCCGTCCGTGGCGATCGTCGGGTACACGAATGCGGGCAAGTCCTCGCTCCTCAACGCGCTGACGGGCGCGGGCGTGCTCGTCGAGAACGCGCTGTTCGCGACGCTCGACCCGACCGTACGCCGGGCGCGCACGCCCGACGGCCGGACGTACACGCTCGCCGACACCGTCGGGTTCGTGCGGCACCTGCCGCACCAGCTCGTCGAGGCGTTCCGGTCGACGCTCGAGGAGGCGGGGGACGCCGACCTGCTGCTGCACGTCGTCGACGCCAGCCACCCGGACCCCGAGGGGCAGATCGCCGCGGTGCGCGAGGTCCTGGCCGACGTGCCGGGCGCGCTCGACGTCCCCGAGATCGTCGTGCTCAACAAGGCCGACGCCGCCGACCCGGACGTCGTGGCGCGGGTCCGCCGCCGCGAGGCCGACGCCGTGCTCGTCTCGGCACACACCGGCCAGGGCGTCGAGCACCTGCTCGAGCGCGTCACGGCGGCCCTCCCGCAGCCGGGGGAGCGGGTCGACGTCGTCGTGCCGTACGACCGCGGGGACCTGGTCAGCCGGGTGCACGCGGACGGGCAGATCGAGCACGAGGAGCACACCGCGGACGGCACCGCGCTGCGCGCGCGGGTGGACGCGGCGCTCGCCGCCGAGCTGCGAACCGCGAGCGTCGACGCGGCGGCGGTCACCCCCAGCAGGTGACGCGCGGGGGTCCGTGCACAGGCGGCGGGCCGAGGGCCGGGCGGTCGGTGGGCGCTCGTAGACTCTCGGGGTGCCCCCGACCGTGCCTGCCGACGTGACGTCCCGCCAGCCCGCCCGCCCGGCGTCGCCCGAGGCCCTGGCGGAGACCGACCCCGAGGTGGACGCGCTGCTCGACCTCGCGGTCGGCGCGCTCGGCGGCGCGCGGCGCGAGGGCCAGAGCGGCATGGCGCAGGCCGTCGCGGCGGCCGTCCGGTCGGGTGAGCACCTCCTCGTCCAGGCCGGGACGGGGACCGGCAAGTCGCTCGGGTACCTCGTGCCGGCGGTGCAGCACGCCGTCACGGCCGACGAGCGCGTCGTGGTCTCGACCGCGACGCTCGCGCTCCAGCGGCAGGTGCTCACGCGCGACCTGCCGCTCGTCGCCGACGCGCTCGCGCCGCGCCTTCCGCGCACGCCGCGGATCGCGCTGCTCAAGGGCTGGCACAACTACGCGTGCCGGCACAAGGTCGAGGGCGGCTACCCCGTGGACGAGGGCGGGACGCTGTTCGACCTCGAGCCCTCGGGCGCGGCCGAGCACCCGGGCGCCGTGGACGGGGCGGACGCGGCGGCGGCGCCGTCGGGCGCGCGGGGCCGGCGCGGCGGCCGGTCGCTCGCCGACGAGGTGCGTGCCGCGCGAGCCTGGATCGAGGAGACCGACAGCGGCGACCGCGACGAGCTGGTGCCCGGCGTGAGCGACCGGGCGTGGCGGCAGGTCTCCGTGACCGCGCTCGAGTGCCTCGGGACCCGCTGCCCGCTGCTCGCCCAGTGCTTCCCCGAGCGCGCGCGCCAGGCCGCGCGCGAGGCCGACGTCGTCGTGACCAACCACGCGATGCTGGGGGTCGCGGCCTCCGGCTCGCCCGGCGCCCTGCCGGAGCACGACGTGCTGGTCGTCGACGAGGCGCACGAGCTCGCGGACCGGGTCACGGCACAGGCGACCGTGGAGCTCTCCGTCCCCGCGATCGAGCACGCCGCCCGGCTCGCCCGACGGCACGGCGGCGTGGCCACCGAGGCGCTCGACACGGCCACCCAGACGTTCGGCGCGCTCGTTGCGCAGCTGCCGGCAGAGCGATACCCCCACGGCCTGCCCGACGACGCCCGGCTGGCCGTGGCCGCGGTGCGTGACGCGCTGCGGACCCTGCAGTCGGCGCTCAAGCCTGACCCGCAGGCCAAGGGCGAGTCGGGCTCGGGGATGAAGATGGCGCAGGCCGCGGTGCTCGCCGTCTTCGAGGTCGCGGAACGGTTCGCCGCCGACCCCGACGGGCGCGACGTCGTCTGGTGCGCGCGGGCGGGCGACTTCGGTTCCGGTCCGGCGGTCTCGACGCTCTACGCGGCTCCGCTCGGCGTGGCCGGCCTGATCCGCAGCCAGCTCCTCGCCGAGCGCACCGGCGTGTTCACGTCGGCGACACTCGAGCTGGGCGGCAGCTTCGAGCCCGCGGCGCGGTCCCTCGGCCTCGTCGCCGACGACGTCGCGTGGCGTGGCCTGGACGTGGGCAGCCCGTTCGACTACCGGCGCCAGGGGATCCTCTACGTCGCGCGGCACCTCGACCCTCCCGGCCGGCAGCTGAGCGAGCAGCAGCTCGCCGAGCTCGAGCGGCTCGTGCTGGCCGCGGGCGGGCGGACGCTCGGGCTGTTCTCGTCCCGCCGAGCCGCCGAGCAAGCCGCGGAGGCGTTGCGCGACCGCGTGGACCTGCCCGTGCTGTGCCAGGGCGACGACCAGCTCCCCACGCTCGTCCGCGAGTTCGCCGAGGACGAGGCGACCTGCCTGTTCGGGACGCTGTCGCTCTGGCAGGGGGTGGACGTGCCCGGCCCGTCGCTCTCGCTCGTGGTGATCGACCGTATCCCGTTCCCCCGGCCGGACGACCCGGTGCGGTCGGCCCGCTCCGAGGCCGTCGACGCCGCGGGGGGCAATGGGTTCATGCAGGTCTCCGCCACGCACGCCGCGCTGCTGCTCGCCCAGGGCGCCGGGCGGCTGGTCCGGGCGACGACGGACCGCGGCGTGGTCGCGGTGCTCGACTCGCGCCTCGCGCGCGCCCGCTACGGCACGTTCCTCCAGCGCTCGATGCCTGCTTTCTGGCCGACGCAGGACCCGGCGGTCGCTGCCGCTGCGCTGGAGCGGCTCCGCTCCTAGTCTGGTCGCGGCGGGCAGAGGCGTTTCCGTGCCCGGCAGCACCCTGAGAGAGGCGGCACGATGGCACCGAGCGCAGCACCCGGGATCACCGGCGGGCACCCCGAGAACGCCGCCCTGTCCGGCGGACGGCCCGAGGGGCGGCCGTCGAAGGTCTCGATCGTCGGCGCCGGCGCGGTCGGGGCCACGACCGCCTACGCGATGCTCATGCGGGGCGCTGCGAGGACCGTCGCGCTGCTCGACGTCAACAAGCCCAAGGTCGACGCCGAGGTCCTCGACCTCCAGCACGGCATCCAGTTCATGCCGCAGGCGGCGGTCGAGGGGTCCGACGACGTGGCGGTCTGCGCCGGCTCCGACGTCGTGGTCGTCACGGCGGGTGCCAAGCAGAAGCCGGGTCAGAGCCGCATGGACCTCGCCGGTGACACGATCGCGCTCGTCCGGAAGATCCTGCCCGGCCTGCTCGACGTCGCCCCGAACGCCGTATACCTCATGGTGACCAACCCGGTGGACGTCGTGACCTACGCCGCCCTGCGGTACTCGGGGCTGCCCGCGAACCAGCTCTTCGGCTCGGGGACCGTGCTCGACTCCTCCCGGCTGCGCTTTCTCGTCGCCGAGCGTGCCGGGGTCGCGGTGCAGAACGTCCATGCCTATATCGCGGGGGAGCACGGCGACTCGGAGATCCCGCTGTGGAGCTCCGCCACGATCGGTGGGATCCCTCTGCGCGACTGGCCTGGCGTCGGCGGGCTGCGGCCCCTCACGGACACCGACCTCGAGCGGATGCACCACGAGGTGGTGCACTCGGCGTACGAGATCATCGCCGGCAAGGGCGCCACGAACTATGCGATCGGCCTCGCGGCGACCCGGATCGTCGAGGCGGTCCTCGACGACCAGCACACCGTGCTGCCCGTGAGCTCGCTGCTCCAGGACTACGACGGCATCAGCGACGTCTGCCTGTCGGTCCCGTCGGTCGTGGACCGCACCGGCGTGCGGGAGGCGATCCCGACGCCCATGTCGGACGACGAGCGCGCAGGGCTCCGTGCCTCCGCCGACGCGCTGCGCGCCGCGGCGCAGACGTTCGGGCTCTGAGCCCGGCATCGGTTCGAGCCGGCGCCGCTGGCCGAGCTGGTCCGCCCGCGGGCCGCGCCGCGTCAGATGCTGCGCAGCACGCTGACGACGCGACCGAGCACCTGGGACTCGTCTCCCGGGATGGGGGCGTACGCCGCGTTGTGGGGGACGAGCCAGACGTGGCCGTCGGCGCGCTTGAACGTCTTGACCGTGGCCTCGCCGTCGATCATCGCGGCGACGATCTCCCCGTTCTCCGCGACGTTCTGCCGGCGCACGACGACCCAGTCGCCGTCGCAGATCGCTGCGTCGACCATCGAGTCGCCCACGACCCGCAGGAGGAACAGCTCGCCCTCGCCGACGAGCTGACGGGGGAGCGGGAACACGTCCTCGACGACCTGCTCGGCCAGGATCGGTCCGCCGGCGGCGATCCGGCCCACGACGGGCACGTAGGCGGGCGTCTGAGGGAGCTCGCTGACCTCGGCGACGGCGAACGCGGAGTCCTGGGTCAGCGGAGGGATCGCGCGGGAGTCGTCGGCCTGGACGACCTCGATCGCACGCGGGCGGTTCGGGTCCCGCCGTAGGTAGCCCTTGCGCTCGAGCGCCGTGAGCTGGTGCTTCACGCTCGACGGGCTCGTGAGCCCGACCGCCTCGCCGATCTCGCGCATGCTCGGCGGGTACCCGCGGTCCTCGACCGAGGCGCGGATCGTGTCGAGGACGAGGCGCTGCCGTCGGGTCAGGCCGTCGGGGCCGGTGGGGGTCTCGGTGAGGGACCGGACGGTAGCGAGCGTGCCGTCGCCGTCCTTGCCCGGTCCGCGCGTCGTGCCGGTGGTGCCGCTGGCCATGCCGTCCTCCTTGCGAGCCTGTGCGTCCTGCTCGACGCTCCCTGTCCGTTACGCCCACCGTAGGGCACGTGACGTGCAGTTTCAAACATGTGTTCGAGCGTGTCTCGACATCTGTCGGCGTGCCGTGCTATGAATCGTACAGACGTTCGACGTACACCTGTTCGAAGGGTCCGAGGGGCTCGGCGGGGTGCAGCGGTCGGGCGGTAGAGGTTCGTACGAGCGGTGAGGTGTGGCATGAGTGCGACGGTGAGCTGGTCCTTCGAGGTCGACCCCGCGGGTCGTGGCGCGACGCGCACGCCGCGACGCGACCGCCCTGCGCCTCGTCCGGCGGGTGCGGCGCACCCGGGCGCGTTGCGCCTCACTCGCCGCGGCCGGATCGTCGTCGGCGTGGCGGCCTTTCTGCTCGCCGGTGCCGGCGTGCTGGCGACCGGGAGCGCGCACGCGGGCGCGCCGTCCGCCGGCATCGAGGTGACGCGTCACGTGGTCGAGCCCGGTGAGTCGCTGTGGGTGCTGGCTCGCTCGGTCGCGCACCCGCGCGAGGATCTCCGGGACGTCGTGGCCGAGATCGAGAGGCTCAACCACCTCGCCGGCGCGGGGCTCCGCGCGGGCGAGGTGGTGCTCCTCCCGGCGTCCCGCGGCTGAGGGCCCCGTCTTGCTTTAGAGATGAGGTTCCCCTAAGTTAGGCGTACCTCACCTGATGGCTGGGGGGTCAGAGGTGCGGTTGTCGCCCTACACGGCGGCAGGCACGTCCGTGTACCGCGCGGCGAGTCGCGGCACACGCAGGGGACGGGGGCGTCCCGACGGGGACGGTCGCTCACGCGGCCGTCCCCGTCTCTGCATGATTCGGGGGCGTCGTGATGCCAGGTGCGTCGTGGCGGCCGGCCCTGACACTGCGCGGGTGCGGCACCTAGTAGGTTGAGCACCGTCCCCGGCCCACTCCTTGGAGCTCGCATGCACTGCCCCTTCTGTCGGCATCCCGACTCGCGTGTCGTCGACTCGCGCACGTCCGACGACGGTCAGTCGATCAGGCGGAGACGCCAGTGCCCCCACTGCGGCCGGCGATTCACGACGATCGAGACGGCGAGCCTGTCCGTCGTGAAGCGGTCCGGGGCGACGGAGCCGTTCAGCCGCGACAAGATCGTCGGCGGGGTGCGCAAGGCGTGCCAGGGCCGACCGGTCTCGGAGGACGACCTCGCGCTCCTGGCGCAGCGGGTCGAGGAGACGTTGCGCAGCTCGGGCTCGGCGGAGCTCGACGCCTACGAGATCGGGCTGGCGATCCTCGGACCGCTGCGCGAGCTCGACGAGGTCGCCTACCTGCGGTTCGCGAGCGTCTACCAGGGCTTCGACTCGCTCGAGGACTTCGAGGCCGCCATCACGTCGCTCCGCGTCGACCGCGAGCGGCGCGACGCGTCCGGCGGCTCGGACGGGGAAGAGCACGGCGAGCGGACGGGGGACGTGCCGGCCGAGCAGCCGGAACCCGAGGCGGCCGGCGGGTAGCACACCGATTTCCCGTGGCGCGGACGTCCGCGTCACGGCAGGCTGGAGAGATCCGACGGAGGAGGAGCACGATGAGCGACCCCGGACAAGGGTCCGAACAGGACGCCGAGGCGGTCAAGGCCAAGTTCCGCGAGGCGCTGGACCGCAAGAAGGCCGCGCAGCACACGAGCGCGTCGGACGGTGCCCGTGACCACGGGTCCGTGCACGGGTCGGAGACGCAGGGGCCGGTCCGCCGCGAGTTCCGGCGCAAGTCCGGCTGACGAGGTCCGCGGCCGCCCGAGGGCGGTCGCCCGGCACACGCAGCGAGGGCGGCCGGTTCCGTCGCCATGACGGCGACGGAACCGGCCGCCCTCGTGCTGTGTGCGGCCGCGATGCGCGTACGGCCGCGCGATGTGTCAGGCGAGGACGCGGAGGCGGACCGTCTGGTCCATCGCGGCGAGCGCCTCGGTGACGCCGTCGGGCAGCGGGGAGCCGATGTCGGTGACCACGTAGCCCAGCTCGCCGCGCGTCGCGAGGAGCTGGCCCTCGATGTTGACGCCGTGCTGGGCGAGCGTGTTGTTGACGGCCGCGAGCACGCCGGGGGTGTTCCGGTGCAGGTGGGCGATGCGGGCCACGCCGGTCGTCTGCTCGAGCGCGAGGTTCGGCAGATTGACGGAGAGCGTGGTCGAGCCGGTCGCGACGTAGTCACGCAGCTTGTTCGCCACGAACGTGCCGATCGCCTCCTGGGCCTCCTCGGTGGAGCCGCCGATGTGCGGGGTGAGGATCACGTTCGGCAGGCCGCGCAGGTCGGACTCGAACGGGTCGCCCTTGCGCTTGGGCTCGTGCGGGAACACGTCGATCGACGCGCCGCCCAGGTGGCCGGACAGGATGGCCTCGCGCAGCGCGCCCGTGTCGATCACGAAGCCGCGCGACAGGTTGAGGAACAGCGCGCCCGGCTTCATGCGCGCGAACTGCTCGGCCCCGAAGAGTCCGGCGTTGCCCTTGCGGCCGTCGACGTGCAGGGTCACCACGTCCGCGACCTCGAGGAGCTCCTCGAGCGACCCCATCCTGCGGGCGTTGCCGAGGGCGAGCTTCTCCGACGTGTTGTAGAACGCCACGGACATGCCGAGGCTCTCGGCGACCACCGACAGCTGCGTGCCGATGTTCCCGTACCCGACGATGCCGAGCGTGCGGCCCCGGACCTCGTGCGCGCCCTCGGCCGACTTGTTCCAGACGCCGGCGTGCATCTCGGCGTTGCGGTCGGTGAGGCGGCGCGTGAGCGCGATGATCTCGGCGAGCGCGATCTCCACGACCGAGCGGGTGTTCTGGAACGGCGCGTTGAACGTCGCGACGCCGCGCTCTGCGGCCGTGCGCAGGTCGATCTGGTTGGTCCCGATGCAGAACGCGCCGAGGGTCATGAGCGAGGGGGCGGACTCCAGGACCTTGGCGGTGACGTTCGTCTTGGAGCGGATCCCGAGCAGGTGGACGCCGTCGAGGGCGTCGATCAGCTCGGACTCGTCGAGCGCACCCGTCCGGGTCTCGACCTCGAACCCGGACGACTCCAGGATCGTGCGGGCGTGGGGATGCAGGTTCTCGAGGAGGAGGGCGCGTAGCACGGCTCTATGGTGCGCTGTCGTCTCGCCTGGTGTCGAACGAGTTCCGCCTGCCGGACGAAGGCGTCGGCCGGGACGGTGCCCGGCGGGCGCCGGGCACCGGGGGCGCGGCGGGTCGCTCATCCTCAGGGCCGACCAGTCCGTCCGGGAGCGGGCCCTGGTGGACCGCCACGAGGCGGCGGGTCGGGCGCGTCAGCGCGACGTAGAGGTCGGACGCGCCGGAGCGCCCGGCGGCGACGATCTCCGCCGGCTCGACCACCACGACCGCGTCGAACTCGAGCCCCTTGACCTCGAGCGGCGTGAGCACGACGACCCGTGCGTCCGCCCCGCCGGCGAGGAGGGCGGCGGCGCGCTCCTCGCCGAGCGCGTCACGGAGGGCGTGCCCGACGGCGTCGGCGACCTCGACCCGGCGTCCTGCGGCGGCGACGACGGCCACGCGCCCGGTGCCGTCCGGCCGGACGACGTCGGCGACCTGGGCGGCCGTCTCGGCACCGGCGACGGCGGCCGCGTGCCCGCCCGCAGGAACGAACCGGAGGGCGTCCTCCACGTCGCGGGCGGAGCTCAGCCGCGACACCGGCAGCCCGGCGGACCGGGCGAACCGCAGCGCGGCGTCGGCGACCGCGGCGGGCGTGCGGTAGTTGACGGTCAGCTCGGACACCGACCACGCGTCCCGGAAGTGGGGACGCAGGGCGGCGCTCCAGGAGCGCGCGCCACCCAGCGCCGCCGTCTGCGCGACGTCGCCGACGACCGTGAACGACCGGGTGGGGCAGCGGCGGACGAGCGCGCGCCAGGCCATCGGGGTGAGCTCCTGGGCCTCGTCGACGACGACGTGCCCGTACGCCCACGTCCGGTCCCCGGCCGCCCGCTCGGCGGTCGTCAGGAGCGGCCCGCCGTCGGCGAACCGGCCCGCGAGCGTCTCGGCGTCGACGAGGCCGCCGCCGGCACCCGAGGACTCGAGCACCTGGCGCGCGTACTCGAGGTCGGCGGCGTCCTGCTCGGCGCGCTCGCGCGCCGCGGCGCGGTCCAGCGCGTCGTCCTCGCCCAGCAGCTCGGCGGCCTCGTCGAGCAGCGGGACATCCGACTCGGTCCAGCCGGCCCCCGCCGGCCGCGCCAGCAGCCGACGGTCCTCCTTGGTGAGCTCCGGGGCGGCCTCGGCGAGCCGGTGAGACTTGGTGAAGAGGTCCTCGACCAGGCGCGCCGGGGTGATCGGGAGCCAGGCGAGGTTGATCGCGACCCGGACGTCGCGGCTGCGCCGGAGGTCGTCGAGGAGCTCGGCGCGGTCCGCCTCGGGGTCGCCGATCGCCTCGGCGTAGCGGTTCGCGAGGCGGCCCAGGACGTCGCGTGCGAAGCCGGCGCGGGCCTCGTTGTGCGGCCGGTGGGAGCGCCGGGCGCGGCCCAGCGCGTCCCGGACGTCGGCGCGGCGCAGCACGAGCGACTGCCCTTCCACGACGAGGGGCACGTCGGCTGCGGGCACGCGCTCGCGCGCCCGGACGGCGCGCTGGAGGATCCGGGACCAGACGGCCCGGCCCTTGATCTCCGCGACCTCCGGACCGTCGGCGGCGGTGACGGTGACGCCGGGCAGGAGCTCCGCGACCGTGGTGGAGACGACGCCCGTCTCGCCGAGGGACGGGAGCACCTGGTCGATGTAGTGCAGGAACGCGCGGCTCGGCCCCACCAGCAGCACGCCGGTGCGCTCGAGCTGGCGGCGGTGCGCGTAGAGGAGGTAGGCGGTGCGGTGCAGCGCGACGGCGGTCTTGCCCGTGCCCGGGCCGCCCTGGACGACCAGGGTGCCCGCGAGGGGCGCCCGGATGATCTCGTCCTGCTCGCGCTGGATGGTTGCGACGATGTCGTGCATGCGGGCGGTGCGCCCCGCGCCGAGCGACGCCAGGAGCGCCCCCTCGCCCGCGAGGGTGCTCAGGCCGAGCCGCTGCGTCGCGTCGAGGTCGAGCACGTCGTCCTCGATCCCGAGGACCCGGCGCAGGCGGGTCGTGAGGTGGCGCCGCCGTGCCACGTCGTCGGGGTGCGCCGCCGTCGCGCGGTAGAACGACTGCGCGGCAGGCGCGCGCCAGTCGGTCAGGAGCGGGGTCTGGTCGGGGTCGGTGAGCCCGATGCGGCCCACGTACCGCGCCGTGCCGTCCGCGAGGTCGAGCCGTCCGAACACGAGCCGGTCCTCGACCGAGCGCAGCTGGGCGATGCGGTCCTCGTACAGGGTGGCGAACGCGTCGCGCTCCGAACGGTTCTGCGGCGAGCCGCTCGGGCCCTGGCGGCGGACGTCGCGCAGCCGCCCCCACGTGGCCTCGCGGAGCTCGTCGAGCCGGCCGTACAGCGTGTCGACGACGCCCTGCTCGCGGTCGAGCTCGAGCCGCATGCGCTCGTCCGCCGGGGTCTCGTCCGGAGACCCGGTGGGGGCGTCGGCGCGGGCATCCGTCGCCTGTGGTGCGTCCTGCGGCGTGTCCGGCACGAGCCCTCCGATCCTCGTCGCGCGGGCGCGCGCGGCGGCCATCAAGTATGGCGCACGGCGGCGGGGTCGCGGTCCCGGGAAGCGGTGGGGGCCTCCGTGTGTTGACGCACCAAGAGACGGACGACGACCGAGGCGTAGGAGGACGACGCGTGCTGGACCCCCGAGGGATCTACGAGATCGACGAGCAGGCCGTGGCCGAGCTGCTCGGCGCGCCGGACGAGCGCGGGACCGGACCGGTGCTCGTGCACGTGCTGCGCGGCTTCATCGACGCGGGGGGCGTCGGCGAGGTGGTGCGCGAGCACCTGCTGGAGCACTCCGAGGCGCGTCGGCTGGTCACGTTCGACGTCGACCAGCTCCTTGACTACCGCTCCAAGCGGGCGTCCATGACCTTCGAGAGCTCGCGCTGGGCGTCGTACGACGAGCCGGCGCTCGTGATCGACCACCTGCGCGACGCCGAGGGCACGGGCTACCTCGTGCTGCACGGCCCCGAGCCCGACCTGCAGTGGGAGCGGTTCGTGGCCGCCGTCCAGAGCGTCGTCGAGCAGCTCGGCGTGTCGCTGGTCGCGACGGTCCACGGGGTGCCCATGGCGGTGCCGCACACGCGCCCCAGCACGCTCACCGTCCACGCCACGCGGGGAGAGCTCGTGGGCTCGAACCCGTCCTGGTTCGGCCGGGCCGAGGTCCCGGCGAGCGCGGCGGCCCTGCTCGAGCTCCGGCTCGGCCAGGCCGGCCACGACGCCGTCGGGTACGCGGTGCACGTGCCGCACTACGTGGCCCAGACGGCGTACGCACCGGCCGCGCTGCACGCCCTGCGCATGCTGCAGGGCGCGACGGGGCTGGAGCTCGCCAGCGAGGAGCTCGAGGAGACCGCGCGCGAGACGACCGACGAGGTCGCGCGCCAGGTCGCCGAGTCGGACGAGCTGCGAGCGCTCGTCCGCGGGCTCGAGCAGCAGTACGACGCGTTCGCGCGGTCCTTCGGCGCGACGAGCCTCCTGGCCGACGACGCGCCGCTGCCGACCGCGGACGAGCTGGGCGCCGAGTTCGAGCGGTTCCTGGCCCAGCGCTCGGACGACTGACGGACCGGCGTCTGACCTGCGGCGACACTCCGGCGGATCTCTGGCCGCTCCGACCGGTTCGTGCCAGACTGTCCGCGTTGCCGTGCTGGCACGGCGGCACAGGGGCGGGCGAAAGGGTCCGGCCACCGATGTCCCGGACGGGCAGAAGGACAAGAGGAACAGCATGGCGCAGGGTTCTGTGAAGTGGTTCAACGCGGAGAAGGGCTACGGCTTCATCGCCCAGGACGACGGCGGCGCCGACGTCTTCGTGCACTACTCGGCGATCGACAGCCAGGGCTACCGCTCGCTCGACGAGGCGCAGCGCGTCGAGTTCGAGATCACCCAGGGCCCCAAGGGCCCCCAGGCCGAAAAGGTCCGTCCGCTCTGACGGACCGGGCCGCCGCCGGGCGGCGGTGACTACGAGACGCCGCGTCCTCCCTCGGAGGGCGCGGCGTCGTCGTGCGCGGGACGGGCCGCGGCCCGGAAGGACGCGAGCTCGGCGCCTCCCAGCACGTGGGCGGGCACGGGCAGGGACCGCAGCCGGCGGGCGAGCGCCGCGTCGTCGGCGAGGGGGTCCGGGCGCTCGACCGCGTCCCCGCCGCCCGCGTGCTCGGGGGGACGCCGGGCGGCGAGCACGAGGTTCCCGTAGCGGCGGCCGCGCAGGAGCGCGGGCTCGGAGACTACGACGACGTCGTCCGCGCCGGCCGCGTCGAGGGTTGCGGCCTCGGCGCGGGCGAGCGGCAGCGGCGGCCGGTCGGCGCAGTTGGCGAGATACAGGCCGCCGGGCCGCAGCACCCGCCAGACGTCCTGGACGAACTCGACGGTCGCCAGGTGGGGTGGCGTCGTGTCGGGGGCGAACACGTCGCGCACGACGACGTCCGCCCAGCCGTCGCGCAGGGTCGCGAGCACGGCCCGCGCGTCGCCGGCGCGCAGCCGCAGCCGGGGCGCGCGAGGGAGCGCGAACCAGCCGCGGACCAGCTCGAGGAGGCGGGCGTCCAGGTCGACCGCGACCTGCTCCGAGCCCGGACGCTCGTGCTCGACCCACCGGGCGAGCGAGCAGCCGGCCGCGCCGAGGTGGACGACGCGCAGCGGGCCCGCGGGCAGCGCGTCGACGAGCGCCGCCATCTCCTGCATGTACTCGAAGGTGAGCAGGCCGGGGTCGTCGAGGTCGACGTAGGAGCTGGGCGCGCCGTTGACGAGCACCGTGACGGCGTTGCGGTCCGGGTCGGGCTCGAGCTCCACGACGCCGGTCGTCGTCGCGACCGGTCCCTCGGGCAGCCCGGTGGGGAGGGCCCCCGCGCCGCGGCGCCGTCGCCCGCCGCCCCCGGCCCCGCCGGGCTCCGCCGCTGTGGGTGGCTCGGAGGATCGTGGGTCCTGTCGGGGGTGCCGGTTCCGGCGTGCGCTCACGGGTCAAGTGTGGCAGCGGTTGACAGGTTCGAACACGTGTTCGATCCTGGGTGCTCAGGAGGTGGCGAGTGATGGAACGGACGGAACGCAGCGTCCAGGGTCGGGCGGCGGCCCGGGCGGCGGCCCCGGCGCCGGTCGAGGCCCTTCGCCTGCTCGCGCGCGCGGACCACGAGCTGGTCGCTGCCTACGCCGCGGCCGACCCCGCCGAGCGGTTCGTGCACGCGCACCTCGCCGCCCTGCGCTCGGCGGCCGCGGTGGTGGCACTCCGCGGCCGGCCCGCCGCGCGGAGGGCGAGCCGCTCGGTGTGGTCGCTCGTCGAGGTCGTCGAGCCCGGCCTCGCGCCCTGGTCGGTCTACTTCGCCGGGGGAGCGCGGACGCGCGCCGCGATCGACGCGGGCCGGTTCGACGCGGTCGACGCCGGGCGGGCCGAGGAGCTCGTGCGCTGCGCCGAGGACTTCCGGGACGAGGTCGGCATGCTGGTGGACCCGGGGGCGGCCTTCAGCCTCGTCCCGGGATCGCGGGCGAGGGCGTCGTGAGCCGAGGGCCGCGTGCTGCGTCCGCCCGACGGGACTGGGGGGACGAGGAGGACGGCTGCAGCGTCCTGCACGTCGACATGGACGCGTTCTTCGCGTTGGTCGAGCTGGCCCGGCGCCCCGAGCTGCGCGGCCTGCCCGTGATCGTGGGCGGCCAGTCGCGCGGGGTCGTGCTCTCCGCGACGTACGAGGCGCGCGCGTTCGGCGTGCGGTCCGCGATGCCCATGGCGCGCGCGCTGGGGCTGTGCCCGCAGGCGGTCGTCGTCCCGCCGGACCACACCGCCTACCGCGAGGTCTCGCGTTCCGTGATGCAGGCGTTCCGCGACGTCACGCCCATCGTGGAGCCCGTCAGCGTCGACGAGGCGTTCCTCGACGTGTCCGGCGCGCGGCGGCGGCTGGGTCTGCCCAGCCGCATCGGCGCCGCCCTGCGCGAGCGCGTGCAGGCGGAGCACGGCATCACGTGCTCGGTCGGCGTGGCGTCCACCAAGCTGGTCGCGAAGCTCGCCTCGACGCACGCCAAGCCCGACGGCATGATGCTGGTCCCCGCCGCGGCGAGCGTCGACTTCCTGCGCTCCCTGCCGGTCGGCGCTCTCTGGGGCGTGGGGGAGCGGACCGAGGAGTCGCTCGCGCGGCGCGGCATCCGGACGGTCGCCGAGCTGGGAGACGCCGACGTCGCGTGGCTGCGCGCGTTCCTCGGCCCCAGCCTCGGCGGCCACCTGCACGACCTCGCGTGGGGGCGCGACCACCGGTCGGTCACGCCCGCGCACGAGGAGAAGTCCATCGGTAACGAGACCACGTTCCCGCAGGACGTCCGCGACCGGGCCGTCGTCGCGGCGACGGTCCTGGAGCTCGCGGACCGCGCCGCCGCGCGGCTGCGCGCGCAGGGCCTCGTGGCACGCGTCGTGACGGTCAAGGTCCGCACCAGCGACTTCCGGACGGTGACCCGGGCGCGCACGCTCGTCTCACCCACCGACACCGGGCAGGAGATCGGCGCGGTCGCGCGCGAGCTCGTCGCCGCGACGGACCTGCGCGGGCTCGCGGTCCGGCTCGTGGGCGTCCGCACCGAGCAGCTCGAGGAGCGCGGACGCGCCGCGGTCCAGCTCACGCTCGACGACGCGACCAGCGAGGCGCCCCTGGTGGTGCGGGCGGCCGAGGAGGCGCTCGACGCCGTCCGGGCCCGGTTCGGCGCCGCGTCGGTACGTCGTGCCTCAGCTGTGACCCGCTCGACTACCACCCTGAGCGGCGGGGAACTATCCTCGGAGTAACAACACGTCAAGCGAACGACCGGAGGTCGTCATGCCTCTGTCTGAGTACGAGCAGCGAGTCCTGGAGCAGATGGAGCAAGCTCTGACCTCGGACGATCCACGGCTCGCCAACACGCTCCAGTCCGCCGAGCGGCATCCGCTCTGGCGATACGTCGTCGGCTTCCTGGCGGCGGCCGCGGGCCTGCTCGTCCTCGTGCTCGGCGCCGCGGCCTCGCAGTGGTGGCTCGGCGTCGGCGGCTTCGTCCTGATGTTCGCGGGTGTGGCGTTCGCACTGCTGCGACGCCGCGCGAAGCCGGGGCCGATCGGCGTGGTCGGCGGTACCCGAACGACGGCGTCGCCCGCGCGGCCCGCCGCACGCACCACGAAGCGCGAGTCGTTCCTCACTCGCCTCGAGGAGCGTTGGGACCGGCGCCGGCACGAGGGCGGCCGCTGACCTCACGCTGGACGGCCGCGACGACGTCGTCGACCAGGTTCGCCCATCGCACCGCGCGCGCGTCGCGCGCGGGCGCCTGCGCCGTGCCGCGTTCGGCACGCTCTGCGGCGCCGTCCTCACCCGTGCGCGCCGGGACGGCCGACTCGGTCGCCGCACCGGGTCGGCTGTAGCGCTCCGACTCCACCGCGCGCGCGAGCTCGCGCAGCGCACCGTCCGGGCCGTCGCCCCACGTCCCGTGAGCGTCGTGCACCGCGGCCGCGACCAGGCCGGGCACCTGGCGTGGCGTCGCCGAGTCGGACCACGTGACGCCCTCGGAGGCGAGCCGCCGGCGCAGCCCCGCCCACGCCGCCTCGGCGTCGTCGATCGGGCGTGAGCGGCGCCTCCGCGCGACGACCACGGTCACGACCGCGCCGGCCAGCACCAGCAGCAGCGCGATGCCGACGACCGCGACGAGGCTCCCGTCCCGTCGTGTCGCGGCCGTGCCGACGGGCTGCGCCTCGGACGTCGCGGCCTCCTCGGAGGCGGCCGGCTGCGGGTCCGTCGTAGCGCGTCCCGTCGGGACGTCGTTCGGCTGCGAGCTCTGCGACTGCGAGCTCCCGTAGACGTCGGTGTAGCTCGGCGCGATCCCGGACTGGACCGCGGGGGTGGGCTCGAACCTGACCCAGCCCGACTTCTCGAAGTACACCTCGGGCCACGCGTGCGCGTCCTGGCCCGTCACGTTCGTGACGCCGTCCGCGCCCGGAGCCCGCGTGAGGTAGCCGACGCCCACGCGCGCCGGGATGCCGAGCGTGCGCAGCATGACCGCCATGGCGGTCGCGAACTGCACGCAGTAGCCCTCCTTCGTCCGGAGGAACGACCAGACGGCGTCCGAGCCCTCCTTCGGGGCCTTCGTGGAGTAGGTGAACCGCTGCGCGTCGCGGAAGTACGTCTGGA
Organism: Luteimicrobium sp. DT211; assembly: GCF_049844995.1. Lineage (NCBI taxonomy): Bacteria > Bacillati > Actinomycetota > Actinomycetes > Micrococcales > Luteimicrobium > Luteimicrobium sp. DT211. The sequence continues at coordinate 63,139 of NZ_JBNCMC010000007.1, forward strand.
GGTCGAGCGCCTTCGCGTAGTCCGTCGTGTCGCCGTCGGTGATCTTCTTCGCGAGCGCCTCGACGTCGCCGACGTGCGCCGTGTCGGGCAGGGCGAGGGCCTCCTTGCGCAGCTTCTCGGGCAGGTCGCTGTCCGAGCCGAACGTCGCGTCCTCCTGCTTGAGCTGGTCGGCCGTGAGGTCGCGCTGGTGCACGGTCAGCACGTACGGGGACTGCGCGTCGCGCGTCACGCGGTAGACCTCGTCGCGGTCCGCGTCGTAGCGCAGCGGCCCCGGCGTGGTGGTCGCCACGCCGCGGGGGTCGGTGGTGACCGCGAGCCGGTAGCGCGGCAGCTGCTTCGGGTCCACGCGGACGGCCACCGTCTGGCCGGCGGTAGCCGCCGACGGCGTCGTTCCGAGCAGCTGACCCTGGGCGACGTCCTCGGCGTCGCTGAGTACGTCGTCCGGCTTCCACGACGAGCCGTCGAAGTTCGTCAGCGTGTACACGCGGAGGGGCCCGACGGCCGGCGCGTCCGCGGATCCCGAGCTGTCCGCGCTGCTCGAGCCGGTGGCGCGGACGGTCATGACGACCGTGTCCGGACGGTCGCCGAGGTCCCGCAGGACGTCGAGGTTGTTGCCGAGCCGGGCCGAGGTGCCGCCGGAGCCGAACAGGTCGGCGAGGGGGCGCGAACCGCTCTGCTGGACGGCGACCGCGCCGGCGCCGACCACCAGGGAGACGGCGGTCACGGCGGCCGCGACGCCGACCGCGGCGGCCGTGGTCGTGCCCGCGTCGCGGGCGCCCGGCCTGGTGTCGGCGCGCGAGACGGCGAGCAGCACCAGCAGCGCCAGGACGGTGGCGGCGACGCACGCGACCGGGACGCGGGCGTCGATCGTCAGCGACGGCAGCCACAGCACGAGGGCCGGGACCGCGGCGGCCACGGGGGCGCGCAGCGTGACCGCGAGGACGTCGCCCAGCAGGTACAGCGCCAGCGTGGCGCTCAGGATCGCGCTGAGGACGGGCGCGGAGGCGTCGACCGGCGCGACCGACTCCGAGGCGAGCTCGTGCAGCCGCCCGAGGGCGGTGAACGCCGCGGACACCGGGTCGTCGGGCAGGGGCGCGGCGGTGGGGTCCGCGACGGCCTGGGAGGTGCCCAGCGTCACCCACAGGAAGACGGCGACGGCGCCGCCGACCAGCGTGGGGGCGACCGTGGCCAGCGGCCCGGCGCCGCGCGTCTGCGCCGCCCAGCGCACCCCCGCGACGACGGCCACCACGAGCGCGAGGCTGCCGAGGACGACACCCACCCAGCCGCCGGGAAAGACGACCTTCGTGAGCGTGAGCGCGCCGGCGCCCACGGCGACCGCGACGAGGACGGTCTGCGCGAGCGCGCGGCGTCGGGCGTTGAGCGAGCTCAGGACCATGCGGCCTCCTCGACGAGGTTGAGCCAGGTCGCCTCGAGGCCGCTGCCCTCGACGACGGCGAGGGCGCGCCAGCCGGCGGCGCGGAGCGCGGCGACGGTGTCCTGCGCGGCGCGGTGCTGGGCCGGCGGTGCCGACCGGTCGACCACGACGACGGCGGCGTGGTCGCCCTCGCCGCCGAGGTGCGCGAGCGCGTGCTGCGCCGCACCGGACTGCGGCCGGAGGACGGCGAACGTCAGCTCGTCGGCGTGACGGTCCACGCGCAGCGCCGCGGCGGTCGCGGCGACCGCGCGGTCGGCCTCGGTGCCGTCCCGCAGCCCCGTCAGGTCGACCGCCTGCTCGAGGATGCCCGAGCGGCCCTCGCCGCGGCCGCCCGGCACGTGCGGCACCGCGGCGACCGCGCCCTCCGCCGCCGTCCCGACGATCCGGCCGGCGTGCCCGGCCTCGACCAGCGAGACGGCGATCGACGCCGCGCACTCGACGGCCCACTCGCCACGCTCGCCCGGGCGCGCGTGGTCCCAGGCCCGGCCGCTGTCGCGCGAGGGGAGCAGCCCCCGGTCGAACAGGACCGTCACGGGCGGCAGCCCCGCGCCCTCGTCGGACCGGACCATGATCCTGCCGCGTCGCGCGGCGCTCGCCCAGTGGATGCGTCGCGGGTCGTCGCCCGCGACGTACTCGCGCAGCACGGCGTCGTCGGGGGACGCCGCGCGCGAGCCGCTGGCGGCGTCGCTCGCGACCGCGAGGCTGCGCGCGGCCCGGACGGGGAGCGGGTAGGTGCTCGGCCAGACCGTGACGGTCGTCGTCGACCCGAACGGCTGGACCGTCCGCACCAGGCCGAACGGGTCCTCGACGGTGGCGCTCGCCGGGCCGAGGAGCCAGCGGCCGCGCGCGGAGGGGTGCAGCTGGTAGGTGACGACGATCTCGTCGGCCCCGGTGCGCTGCGTGCCCCGGGGCGGCCGGTGGGAGAGCTGGGTCGAGACGTTCTCCGCGACCCGTGTGCGCGCGAGCTGGGCGGTCGCCGCGGAGGTGAGATGGGCAGGGCGCACCGCGAGGCGGGCCTCGGTGACCTGACCCCGGACCACCGGGTTCGGCAGCACGCGCCGGGTGGTGGTGAGCGCCGTGCGGCCCCGGTCGACCCCCACGAGACGCATCCACAGGGCGGCGGCCGCGACCGCCACGAGCGGGGCGACGCCGACGCCCACGACGTCGGGCAGGTGCAGCCCCACGCCCGCGAGCGCGAGGATCCCGCCGCCGACGACCAGGACGACGCCGCGGTCGGTGAGGCGGAAGCGGGTGGTGCGCGCCCCGGCCATGCCTCAGCGCCGGCTCGGTGAGCGGTCGGCTCGCGCCGGCACGGCCGTCCGCTCGACGATCGCGGTGACGACGTCGGCCGGGGTCTGCCCGGCGAGCCGGGCCTCCGTGGTGGTGATGAGGCGGTGGGCCAGGACCGGGACCGCGAGCCGCTGGACGTCGTCCGGGAGCACGTGGTCGCGCTGGTCCATGGCCGCGACGGACTTCGCGGCCCGCAGCAGCTGGATGGTGGTGCGGGGCGACGCGCCGAGCCGCAGCGACGGGTGCTCGCGCGTCGCGGAGACGAGGTCGAGCACGTACCGCTTGACGGCGTCGGACGCCCAGATCCCGCGGACCGTGGTGATGAGGCGGGCGACGACGGCGACGTCCGCGACGGGCGTGACCTCGCCCAGCGGGTCGTGGGTCTCCATCCGGTCGAGGAGCTCGAGCTCGGCCTCCGGCTCGGGGTAGCCGATGGACAGCCGCGCCATGAAGCGGTCCCGCTGCGCCTCGGGGAGCGGGTAGGTGCCCTCCATCTCGACGGGGTTCTGCGTCGCGACGACGAAGAACGGCCGGGGGAGGGCGTGGGTGACGCCGTCGACCGTGGTCTGCCCCTCCTCCATGCACTCGAGCAGCGCCGACTGGGTCTTGGGCGAGGCGCGGTTGATCTCGTCGCCGATCACGACGTTCGAGAACACGGGCCCGGGCCGGAACTCGAACTCGTGGGTCTGGTTGCGGTAGATGCTGACGCCGGTGAGGTCGCTCGGCAGGAGGTCGGGCGTGAACTGGATCCGCCCCACGCTGCCGTCGATCGCCCGCGCGAGCGCCTTCGCGAGCGTGGTCTTGCCGACGCCGGGCACGTCCTCGATGAGCAGGTGCCCGCCGGCGAGCAGCACGGCGAGGGTGACGTCGACCGCGTCGCGGCGTCCGGTCACGACCGACTCCACCGCGGTTCGAAGCCGCGCGGTGACCCTGACGAGCTCGTCGAGGGCGGAGCCGGCCGAGGGCTCGGAGGTGTCGGCAGGGGCGTTGTCCGTGCCGTTGTTCATGCCACTGGAGTCGAGGAGCACGCGGGACCTCCGTCGGTCGAGAGCGGCGGACCGCCCGAGCAGGACGACCGTCGGACGGCGCGCCACGACCCGACCCGCCCGGGCTCGCCGGACGGCGGTCGCCGCGTGCCTGCGACGTCGTACCACGAGCGTAGAGCACGTGTCGCAGGTCACTCCACCTCGCTCCACCCCTGCACCCCGGCCGCGGCGGAGACGGTGCCCCGTCCGGGTCCGGTCACGGCGGCCCGCCGGGCGCGGACGTCCGGCACGCCGGTGACGCTCCCACGCCCTCCACCGCGCCCCACCGCGCTGACCTGCGCCGACGTCGTCGGCGCGGGGTGAAAGGCGCGTCTCGACGAGCGAAAGGTGGAGGGAAGTGGAGTAATGTGGGGGCAATGGGAGGCAGGAGGAGGTGCGTGCCGTGCTCGAGTCGTTCAGCGGGGTGCCGAGCCTGCTCCTGGGCACGTACACGCCCCGGCTCGACGACAAGGGGCGGCTCATCCTCCCGGCCAAGTTCCGGGCGCAGCTGGCACCGGGCCTCGTCCTCACCCGAGGGCAGGAGCGCTGCCTGTTCCTGCTCCCCATGGACGAGTTCCGCCGCATGTACGACCAGATCCGCGAGGCTCCCGTGACGAGCAAGCAGGCGCGGGACTACCTGCGGGTCCTGCTCTCGGGCGCGAGCGACGAGGTGCCGGACAAGCAGGGCCGGATCTCGATCCCGCCCGCGCTGCGCGAGTACGCGGGCCTCGACCGGGACGTCGCCGTGATCGGCGCCGGAACCCGCGTCGAGGTCTGGGACCTCGCCGCGTGGCAGGCCTACCTCGCCGAGCAGGAGAGCGAGTACGCACGCACCGCGGAGGAGGTGGTCCCGGGGCTGCGGCTCTGACTGCGTCAGGCAGGACGAGCACCGAGCAGGACCCATCACGAGAACGTCCGGACGGCCCGCACGACCAGGCCTCCTCCCGCCCGTTCTGACGCCACTTCCCCGGCGTCAGAGGGTCGCGGAGGGAGACCTGACCGGGTGGCCCGACCGGCAGCACCACGGCACCAGCAGCACGGGAAGGAGGGGACCGATGGCTGGGACGGAACGAGACCACCGCCAGGGCGACGCGGCGGGCCGGCACGTGCCGGTCCTCCTGCAGCGGTGCGTCGACCTGCTGGCCCCCGCCCTCCAGGCTCCCGGTGCCACCCTCGTGGACTGCACGCTCGGCATGGGCGGGCACACCGAGGCGGTGCTCGAGCAGATCCCGGCGGCGCGCGTCATCGGGATCGACCGCGACCCCGAGGCGATCGCCCTCGCGTCGCGGCGGCTCGCGCGCTTCGGCGACCGGTTCGTCGCCGTGCACGCCGTGTACGACGAGATCGAGGACGTCGTCGCCGACCAGGGCGCGGACGCCGTCGAGGGCGTCCTCATGGACCTCGGCGTCTCGTCCCTCCAGCTCGACGAGGTCGACCGGGGGTTCTCGTACGCTCACGACGCGCCCCTCGACATGCGCATGGACCCCACCACGGGTCCCACGGCGGCCGACGTCCTCAACACCTACGACGAGGCCCAGCTCGTCCGCATCCTGCGCGAGTACGGGGAGGAGCGCTTCGCTCCCCGGGTCGCGCGGGCGATCGTCCGCCGGCGCGAGCAGCGGCCCTGGGACCGCAGCGCGGAGCTCGTCGAGGTCGTGCGCGCGGCGATCCCCGCCGCGACGCGCCAGACGGGCGGCAACCCCGCGAAGCGCACCTTCCAGGCGCTCCGGATCGAGGTGAACGGCGAGCTCGCCGTCCTCGAGCGGGCGGTGCCGGCGGCGGTGGCGGTCCTCGCGGTCGGCGGGCGCATCGTCGTCGAGTCCTACCAGTCGCTCGAGGACCGGCTCGTCAAGCGCGAGCTCGCCCGCGGCGCGACGTCCAGCGCCCCGCCCGACCTGCCGGTCGAGCCCGAGACCCACCGCCCGTACCTCCGCCTGCTGACGCGCGGCGCGGAGGAGGCGGACGGCGCCGAGCTCGAGCGCAACCCGCGGTCCGCTTCCGTGCGGCTCCGCGCCGCCGAGCGGGTCCGACCCACGCCCGACCACGTGCTCCGCGAGCTCGCCGCGCGGGGGAGCTCCGGACGTCGTCCCGCCGGTGCCCGCCCGTCCACCCGTCCCACCCCGTCCCACCGCCCTCAGGAGGCACGCCCATGACCGCGTCCGCCGGCGCGACGGCGCGCGTGCTGCGCCAGTTCGAGCCCGCCACCGACCCCAAGGCCGCCCCGCGCGCCGCCGAGGCGCCCCGCCCACGGCTGCGTGTCGTGCGTGCCCCCGCGACCGGCCGCTCCCGCGTGCCGTTCGTCGCGCTCTGCGTGGCGATCGTGGCCGGCGCGCTGGTCACCGCGCTCCTGCTGAACATCCAGATGGCCCGGGACTCCTTCGCGCGCAACACGCTCAACGCCCAGGTCGCCCAGACGGCGCAGGACGTGCAGGACCTGACCTCGAAGCTCGACGCGGCCTCGGCCCCGGGCACGCTGGCCCGCACGGCCCGGTCGCTCGGTATGGTGCCGAGCACGGGCCAGGGCTTCCTGCGGCTGTCGGACGGCAAGGTGATCGCGACGCCCGAGGCGGCGGGGGCGAAGGGATGAGCCCCCGCCCGACGACGCCGCCGCGCTCGGGTGCGCCGCGCGCCGCCGCGCCGCGGTCGGGAGCTCCGCGGTCGAGCGCGACTCGCACCTCGGGTTCGCCGCGGGCTGCGGCCCGGACGGCGTCGGGCGGCGTGCCCCCGCGGAACGGGGCCCGGACCAAGGGCAACGCGAGCCCGCCCCGGAACACGGCGGCGCCGCGCCGCCCGGCTCCGGCCGCCCGCCGGCCGGCCCCGCGCCCTTCGGTCTTCCGGAAGGCCGGCCGCCCGGAGGTCCGGCTGCGCTGGGTCGCGGCCGTCGTCGCGCTCGCGCTGCTCGCGTTCCTGCTCCGGCTCGCGTACGTCCAGCTGTACGACGGCGCCGCACTCGCCGCCCGCGGGCACAACGACCGCCTCGTGACGACCGTCCTCCCCGCGGCACGCGGCGACATCACGGACGCGAACGGCGTCGTCCTGGCCACGAGCCAGGCCCGGTACACCCTGATCGCGAACCCGACGAGCATCGCGCGGTTCGTGCCCACGGACGCCCAGGTCGCCGCCTACCGCGGCGCGGGCGAGCTCGGCACGGGCGCGGTGGCGGCCGCGAAGCTGCTGGCGCCGCTCGTCCACGAGGACGCGAGCACGCTGGGCGCGGCGCTCAACGCGTCGTCGAAGGGCAAGCTGCTGCAGTACAAGGTCCTCGCCAAGGACCTGCTGCCCGAGGCCTGGCGCGCGATCGACGCGCTGGGCATCGCGGGGATCTCGTCCGAGCAGACCTCCGAGCGCGTGTACCCCGCCGGCGCGACCGCGGGCAACCTCCTCGGCTACGTCGACGCCGACCAGCAGGGCGCGGGCGGCCTGGAGAAGGTCCTCGACGGGCAGCTCTCGGGCACGCCGGGCCAGGAGACCTTCGAGCGCGGCGTGGACGGCCAGCGGATCCCGACCGGGACGGACCAGGACAAGGCCGCTCAGCCGGGCTCCGACGTCGCGCTCACCATCGACCAGGACATCCAGTGGTACGCGCAGGACGCCGCGGACAAGGCGAAGAAGGACACCGGCGCCACCTGGGTGATCGTCGTCGTCCAGGACGTGAAGACGGGCGCGCTGTACGCCCTCGCGAACTCCGGGACGGCCGACCCGAACGACTCGTCCGTGCCCGTGTCGAAGCGTGGCTCGGTCGCGGTCGAGGGCACGTTCGAGCCCGGCTCGACCGGGAAGATCATCACCATGGCCGGCCTGCTCGAGTCGGGGCTCGCGAAGCCCTCGTCGCAGTTCCAGGTCGGCTACACCTACCAGACCTCGAACGGCCAGACCTTCCACGACTCGCACGAGCACGGCGTCGAGAAGCTCACGCTCGCGGGGATCCTCGCGGAGTCGTCGAACTCGGGCACGGTGCAGGCCGGGTCGAAGATGACGGCGCAGTCGCAGTACGACACCATGCGCGCCTTCGGCCTCGGTCAGCACACCGGGCTCGGCCTGCCGGGCGAGTCCGCGGGCATCCTGCGCCAGCCGCAGGACTGGGACGGCCGCACCCGGTACTCCGTGCTCTTCGGCCAGGGCCTGTCCGCGAACGCGGTGCAGGTCGCGGGGGTCTACTCGACGATCGCCAACGGCGGCGTCCGGCAGCCTGCGCACGTCGTCGCGTCGACCACCGCGCCCGACGGCACCAAGACGCCCGCCGACCTGGCGGACGGCAGCCGCGTGGTCTCCGAGAAGACGGCGAAGCAGCTCACCCGGATGCTCGAGGGCGTGGTCGGCGGCGACGACGGCACGGGCGCCAAGGCGGCCGTCCCCGGGTACCAGGTGGCCGGCAAGACGGGCACCGCCGAGGCGGTCGGGAGCAACGGCCAGCTGTCCTCGATCGTGTCGTCGTTCGCGGGCTTCGCGCCGGCCGACAACCCCCGGCTGACGGTGGGCGTCTTCGTCAAGGACCCGAAGACGTCGATCTACGGCGGCGAGACCGCCGCGCCGGTCTTCAGCAAGGTCATGGGCTTCGCCCTGCACGACCTGGGCGTCGCCCCCAGCGCGGGCGCCGCCAAGCCCTACAAGACGACGTGGTGAGGCCCGGCCCCACCCGGCCGCCGGCCGCCCGCACGATAGGTTTCTTCCCGTGACATCCCCCGCTCCTCGCCTGCGCCCCCGCACGTCCGCACGGCTCACCCTCGCCCGGCTGGTCGACGGTGTGGCCACGGTCGACCGGGCCGCGGGGGAGGACGTCGTCGTGACGGGCGTGGGCGCGGACAACCGCACCGTGGCGCCCGGCGACCTCTTCGTCGCGCTCCCCGGAGCGCACGTGCACGGCGCGCGGTTCGCGCCCGACGCCGTCGCCCGGGGCGCGGTCGCCGTCCTGACCGACGCGGAGGGCGCGCGCGTCCTCGCGGCGGCCGGGAGCCCGGTGCCGGTGCCCGTGGTCGTCGTGCCCGAGCCGCGCGCGGTCCTGGGTGCGCTCGCGGCGCGGGCGTACGGCGAGCCGACCGCGCGCCTCGCGACGTTCGCGGTGACGGGCACCAACGGCAAGACGACGACGACCTACGCCCTCGACGCCGTCCTCGCCGCCCTCGGCCGCACCACGGGTCTCGTGGGCACGGTCGAGATCCGCTCGGCGGGCCGGGTCGTGCCGAGCGCGCTGACGACGCCCGAGGCCGCGGACCTGCAGGCGATGCTCGCGACCATGGTCGACGACGGCGTCGAGGCCCTCGCGATGGAGGTCTCCTCGCACGCGCTCGCGCTGCACCGCGTCGACGGGATCGCCTACGACGTCGCGGGGTTCACCAACCTCAGCCAGGACCATCTCGACTTCCACGGCACGCTCGACGCGTACTTCGCCGCGAAGGCCGCGCTGTTCACGCCGGCGCACGCGCGCCGGGGCGTGGTCGTGGTGCCGGCCGACGGGCCCGGCCGCGCGTGGGCGCTGCGGCTGCTCGCGGAGGCGACCGTGCCGGTCGTGCCGCTCCGGCTCCCCGGCGCCCAGGCGCCCGGCGTCGGCTGGTCGGTCCGGGACGTCACGCAGTCCGCGGACCGGCAGGCGTTCGACCTCGTCCACGACGACGGGCGGCGGCTCGCGGTCGGCACGACCCTGCCGGGCGCGTTCAACGTGGCGAACGTCGCGCTCGCGCTCGCGATGGTCGTCGAGTCCGGCGTGGAGTCGGCCGCCCTCGAGGCGGCCCTGGAGCGCACGGGCGGCGTCGCGCCCGCGGTGCCGGGGCGCATGGAGACCGTGTCGTCCGGGCCGGGGCCGCGCGTCGTCGTCGACTTCGCGCACAACCCGGACGCGCTCGCGCTCGCGCTCGACGTCCTGCGCCCGACGACGGCGGGCCGGCTCGTCGTCGTGTTCGGTGCCACCGGGGAGCGCGACACGGCCAAGCGCGCCGTCATGGGTAGGGTTGCCGTCGAGCGTGCGGACGTCGTCGTCGTGACCGATGACGACCCGCACGGCGAGGACCAGGCGGCCATCCGGGCCGCGGTCCTCGAGGGTGCGCGGGACGCGCTGGGCGCGGGGGCGCACGACGTGAGGCTCGTCGAGGTGGCCCCGCGCGCGGACGCCATCCGCGCCGCCGTGCGCGACGCGGCGGACGAGGACACGGTGCTCGTGGCGGGACGGGGCCACGAGGTCTGGCAGGAGATCGACGGCGTGAACCATCCGTTGGATGATCGCGTCGAGGCGCGCGCGGCGCTCGCCGCCCGGCAGGCCGGGGGCCGACCGGGGGACGGGGCCGCGCCGACAGGAGAGCAGGACGCATGATCGAGCTGACTGCGGCCGACGTGGCCGCAGCGACCGGCGGCGCCGTGAGCGCCGCCCACGCCGGAGCCCGCGTGACGGGCCCGGTCGTCATCGACTCGCGCGACGTGACCGCCGGGGCGCTGTTCGTCGCGCTCCCGGGCGAGCACGTCGACGGGCACGACTACGCGGCGGCCGCCGTCGCCGCCGGGGCGACCCTCGTGCTGGCCGCGCGCGAGGTCGCGGACGTGCCGTGCGTCGTCGTCGACGACGTGCAGGCGGCGCTGGGCGAGCTCGCGCGGTACGTGCTCGCGACCCTCCGCGCCGAGGCCGACGTCCGCGTCGTCGCCGTCACGGGCTCGGTCGGCAAGACGACGACCAAGGACCTGCTGGGCGCGCTCGTCACGCCGCTCGGCCCCACGATCGTGCCCCGCGGCTCGTTCAACAACGAGATCGGGCTGCCCCTCACCGTGCTGGGCGCCGACCGCGGCACGCGCTTCCTCGTTCTCGAGATGGGCGCCGACCACGAGGGCAACCTCACCTACCTGACGCGGATCGCGCCGCCCGACGTGTCGGTGGTGCTGGTCGTCGGCTCGGCGCACCTGGGGTACTTCGGGTCCGTGGAGGCCATCGAACGGGCCAAGGGCGAGCTCGTCCAGGGGCTGCGTCCGGGCGGCGTCGCCGTCCTCAACGCCGACGACCTGCGGGTCGCGGGGATGTCGCGCCTGACCGACGGCCCCGTCGTGACGTTCGGGACGATCCCGTCGGCGGACGTGCGCGCGAGCGACGTCACCCTCGACGCGGAGGGCCGGGCGTCGTTCCGGCTGCACGCGCCGGGGAGCGAGCCGCTGCCGGTGTCGCTGCGGCTCGTCGGAGAGCACCACGTGACCAACGCGCTCGCCGCCGCCGCGGCGGCCCTCCAGCTCGGCGCGGCCCCGCAGGACGTGGCCGGCGTGCTGTCCGAGGCCGTGCCCGCGAGCCCGCACCGCATGCACGTCGTCGACCGGCCGGACGGCGTCCGGATCATCGACGACTCCTACAACGCCAACCCCGACTCGATGCGCGCGGGCCTCCGCGCGCTCGCGGTCATGGCCAGGCAGACCGGCCGTCGCTCCGTCGCGGTGCTCGGCGAGATGCTCGAGCTCGGCCCCGACGCGCGGGGCGTGCACGACGAGCTCGGCGAGCTCGTGGTGCGGCTCAACATCCGCTGGCTCGTGGTCGTGGGCGCAGGCGCGGGCGGCATCGTCGACGGCGCGCGCCGCGAGGGGTCGTGGGGCAGCGAGGTCGTGCACGTCGCCGACGCGGCCGAGGCGGCCGAGCTGCTGCGCTCCGAGCTGAAGGAGGGTGACGTGGTCCTCGTGAAGTCGTCCAAGGGGGCGGGCCTGTGGCGGCTCGCGAACGAGCTCACCGGTGAGCAGGTGCCCGCATGATCGCGATCGTCCTCGCCGCGCTCGTCGCGCTCCTCGTCTCGCTGTTCGGGACGCGGTCGTTCATCCGCTTCCTCGTCAAGCACCACTACGGGCAGTTCATCCGCCAGGACGGCCCGACGTCGCACCTGACCAAGCGCGGGACGCCCACCATGGGCGGCGTCGTCATCCTGGTCGCTGCGGTGCTCGGCTGGGGCGCGGGCTCGCTCGCGACCGGGCGCGCGCCGAGCGCGAGCGCGTGGCTCGTCATGTTCCTCACCTGCGGGCTCGGGTTCATCGGGTTCCTCGACGACTACACCAAGATCCGCCAGCAGCGCAGCCTCGGGCTCTCCCCGGTCGCGAAGATGGTGGGGCAGGGCGTCGTCGGCGTCGTGTTCTCGATCCTCGTGCTGCAGTTCCCCAACGGGAACGGGCTCAAGCCGGCCTCGACGAAGATCTCGTTCCTGCGGGACACCCCCGTCGACCTCGCGTTCGCGGGCACCGCGCTCGGGGTGGTCCTCTTCGTGGTCTGGGCGAACTTCCTGGTGACCGCGTGGTCCAACGCGGTCAACCTCACCGACGGGCTCGACGGCCTCGCGACGGGCGCGTCGATGCTGGTGTTCGGGGCCTACCTCATGGTCACGGTGTGGCAGATCAACCAGAACTGCCAGCGCTTCGTCGAGTCGACGACCGCCTGCTACGAGGTCCGCGACCCGCGCGACCTCGCGATCATCGCGGCGTCGCTCATGGGGGCGTGCTTCGGGTTCCTGTGGTGGAACGCGAGCCCGGCGAAGATCTTCATGGGGGACACGGGCGCGCTCGCGCTCGGCGGCGCGCTCGCCGGCATCTCGATCGTGTCGCGGACCGAGATCCTCGCTGCGATCATCGGCGGCCTGTTCGTCATCATCCTCATGTCGGACGTCATCCAGATCGGGTACTTCAAGGCGACCGGCAGACGCGTGTTCAAGATGGCGCCCCTGCACCACCACTTCGAGCTCACGGGCTGGGGCGAGGTCACGATCGTGATCCGGTTCTGGCTCATCGCCGCGCTCTGCGCCGGGCTCGGGCTCGGGCTGTTCTACGGCGAGTGGGTCGTCACGTGACGCGCCAGGCCGTCGCCGCGCCGTACGACCCCGCGGGCGTGCGCGTGCTCGTCGCCGGCCTGGGCGTGAGCGGCCGGGCGGCCGCGGAGGTGCTCGCGGCGCACGGGGCCGACGTCGTGACCGTGGACGCGCGTGCCGAGGACGCCGACGTGAGCGACGCCGAGGGCGCGAGCCTCGACGGCGTGGGGCTGGTCGTGGTCAGCCCCGGCTGGCGCCCGGACCACCCGCTGCTCGTCCGGGCGGAGCGGGCCGGCGTCCCCGTGTGGGGCGAGGTCGAGCTGGCCTGGCGGATGCGGGTGCCGCGCGACCACGGCGACGGCGCGGGCACACCCGCGCCCTGGCTCGCGGTCACGGGCACCAACGGGAAGACCACGACGGTCGAGATGCTCGCGTCGATCCTCGCCGCGGCCGGGCTCGACGCCCCCGCGGTGGGGAACGTCGGCGATCCGGTGGTCCGCGCCGCGACCGACCCGGCCCACGACGTGCTCGCCGTCGAGCTGTCGAGCTTCCAGCTGCACTTCACGCGATCCGTGTCGGTCCTCGCGGGTGCGGTGCTCAACATTGCGCCCGACCACCTCGACTGGCACGGCTCGCTCGACGCGTACGCGGCCGCCAAGGGCCGGATCTACGAGCGGGCGCAGGTCGCGTGCGTCTACAACGCGTCCGACGCGCGGACGGAGCGCCTCGTGCGTGAGGCGGACGTGGAGGAGGGCGCGCGGGCCGTCGGGTTCACGCTCGGCGCGCCGGGTCCGGGGCAGCTCGGGCTCGTCGAGGACGTGCTCGTCGACCGGGCGTTCCACCTGCCGTTCGACGACCCGGCCCGGCACGCGTCGGCCGCGGAGCTCGGCACGCTCGACGACCTCGCACACCTCGCCGGCCCGGGCGGGACGGTCGCGCCGCACGTCGTCGCGGACGCGCTCGCCGCGGCCGCGCTCGCCCGCGCCGTCGGGGTCCCGGCCCGCGCGGTGCGCGAGGGGCTGCGGGCGTTCCGGCCGGGCGGGCACCGGATCGAGACCGTCGCGACGGTCGACGGCGTGGGCTACGTCGACGACTCCAAGGCCACCAACGCGCACGCCGCGGCCGCGTCGCTGGCCGCCTTCGCGCCGGGGACGGTCGTGTGGGTCGCGGGCGGGCTCGCCAAGGGGGCGACGTTCGACGAGCTCGTGGAGCTCCGTGCGGACCGGCTGCGCGGCGTCGTCCTGATCGGCGTCGACGCGACCCCCCTCGCGGACGCACTGGGCCGACACGCGCCCGACATCCCTGTCGTGCGCGTCGACCCCGGAGACACTGGTGCGGTGATGACCCGAGCCGTCGCCGCCGCCCGCACCCTCGCCCGCCCGGGCGACACCGTGCTGCTCGCGCCCGCCTCGGCGTCGATGGACCAGTTCCGGTCCTACGCCGAGCGGGGCGAGCTGTTCGCGGGTGCCGCCCGCGCGCTCGCGCCCGCCGACGGCGGGTCGGCGGGCGAAGGGTCGGTGGCATGACGGGAGCGCCCGGCGTCACGCGCGCACCGCGTGCGACGGGCACGCGCGCCCAGGCGGTCCCCGCGGCCAAGCCCCGGGCGGCGTCGGGGGGGAAGGCCGCGAGCCGGCCCGCCAAGGCTGCTGCGCGGCCGAAGCCCAAGCGCTCGACGCTCGCGACCGTGTGGGACAGCCCGCTCGCGACGTACTACCTCGTGGCCGGCGTCACGGCGACGCTCCTCGCGATCGGGCTCGTCATGGTGCTCTCGAGCTCGGCGGTCACGCAGATCGCGAAGGGCAACTCGCCGTTCGGGGTGTTCCTCCAGCAGGCCCAGTACGCACTCATCGGGATCCCGCTCCTGCTCGTCGCGGCGCACGTGCCGGTGCGGATCTACAAGCGGTTCGCGTGGGTCGGGCTCATCGGCGCGCTCGCGCTGCAGTGCCTCGTGTTCGTCCCGGGGATCTCCAAGGAGGTCGGCGGGAACCGGTCGTGGATCCACGTCGGCGGTTCCGTCCAGTTCCAGCCGGCCGAGGTCGCCAAGCTCGCGCTCGTCGTCTGGCTCGCGACCGTGCTCGGACGCAAGCAGCGCCTGCTCGGGCAGGCACGCCACGCGATCATCCCCGCGGTGCCGGGTGCGCTCCTCGTCATCGGCCTGGTGCTCGTCGGCAAGGACCTGGGCACGGCGCTCGTCGTCATGATGCTGGTCGTCGGGGCGTTCTTCGTCGCCGGTGTCCCGCTCCGGCTGCTGGTGGCGGGGATGGGGATCGGCGGCATCTTCGTGTGGCAGCTGTTCCTGAACGGGAACTCCAACCGCGGAGGACGGATCTCCGTCCTCCTCAAGGGCTGCGACCCGAACGGGGCCAACGCGCAGGAGCTGTGCTACCAGACCATCCACGGGATGCAGGCCCTGGGCTCGGGAGGCCTGACCGGGGTCGGGCTCGGCGCGAGCCGTCAGGCGTGGGGGTACCTGCCGGCGGCGTCGAACGACTTCATCTTCGCGATCATCGGCGAGGAGCTCGGGCTGCTCGGGGCGGGCCTCGTGCTCGTGCTGGTCGGGCTGCTCGGGTACGCCTGCTACCGGGTCGTGCGTCGGCACGAGGACCCCTTCGCCAAGGTCGCCGCCGCCGCGATCGGATGTTGGATCGTCGGGCAGTCGCTCGTCAACGTCGGGGTCGTGATCGGCGTCATCCCCGTCATCGGGGTGCCGCTCCCTCTCATCTCCGCGGGCGGCTCGGCGCTCGTCACGACGCTGGTCGCGATGGGCATCCTGCTGTCGCTCGCGCGCACCGAGCCGGGGACGTCGGAAGCGCTCGCCGCGAGGCCGTCGATCGCGCGCCGGACGCTCGGCGTCGTGGCCGGAGCCGGCCGCCGGAGCCCCCGCACCCCCGTACGATCAGGCGGAAGCACTCAGTCGGCACGAAAGGCGCAGCCGGCACCAAGCGCCCGGTCGGGACGAAAGTCCCCGTCAGGACGAAAGGCCCACCGCGGGCGCGAGCGCCCCGCGCGCTAGCCGGCGGCGCGCCCGCCCACCCGCACGCACGACACCGGCCCGCCGGGCCCGAACCAGGAAGCACCAGGTCCTCAGCTCGTGGTCATCACCTCCTCACCGGTCCAGTCCGTCGTCCTCGCGGGCGGCGGGACGGCCGGTCACGTCAACCCGCTGCTCTCGGTCGCCGACGAGCTGCGCCGCCGCAACCCCGCCGCGAGCATCGTCGCGCTCGGCACCCGCGAGGGGCTCGAGGCGCGGCTCGTGCCGGAGCGCGCGTACCCGCTCGAGTTCCTCCCGCGCGTGCCGCTGCCGCGGCGGCCGTCCGGTGAGTGGGCCCGCCTCCCGGGCCGCCTCAAGGCCGCGGTCGACGCGGCGGGCGAGGCGATCGACCGCGTCGGCGCGCAGGCGGTCGTCGGCTTCGGCGGCTACGTCTCGACGCCGGCGTACCTCGCGGCGCGTCGCCGCGGCGTCCCGGTCGTCGTGCACGAGCAGAACGCCCGGCCCGGCCTGGCCAACAAGCTCGGCGCGCGGTGGGCCGCGCAGGTCGGCGTGACGTTCCCCGGCACGCCGCTCGCGGGCGCGGTCGTGACGGGGCTCCCGCTGCGCCGCGAGGTGGCCGAGCTCGTCGAGCGGCTCGCGCACGACCCGGCCGGGACGCGCGCCGCGGCGGCGGCCGCGCTCGGGCTCGACCCGGCCCTGCCGACGCTGCTCGTCACCGGCGGCTCGCTGGGGGCGCAGAGCCTCAACACGGCGGTCTCCGGCGCGGCCCGCGAGCTCCTCGCGGGTGGCCTGCAGGTGCTCCACCTCACGGGCACGGGCAAGTCCGAGCCGGTGCTGGGCGCGCTCGCCGGCCTCGCCGGGACCGAGCGGTACCACGCGCTCGAGTACCTGGGGGACATGCACCTCGCGTACGCGGCCACGGACCTGGTGCTCTGCCGCTCGGGCGCCGGGACCGTGAGCGAGCTCACCGCGCTCGGGCTCCCGGCCGTCTACGTACCGCTGCCCATCGGCAACGGTGAGCAGCGGCTCAACGCGGCGCCGGTCGTCGACGCGGGCGGCGGCCTGCTCGTGCCGGACGCCGAGCTCACGCCCGCGTGGGTCGCGCGCGAGGTCCCGGGGCTGCTCGGTGACCGGGGGCGCCTCGGCGGGATGGCACGGGTGGCGGCCGCGTCGGGCGTGCGGGACGGCGCGGCCCGCGTGGCGGACCTCGTCGAGAAGGCGGCGCACCGGGCGCCCGGGAGCGGGCACGGGGCGACGGCGTGACCGGCCGGTACGACGCCACGCCCGCTCTCGCGGACTTCGGCCGCACCCACCTCGTGGGCGTCGGCGGGGCGGGCATGTCGGTCGTCGCCGAGCTGCTCGCCGCGCGCGGCGTGCCGGTGCAGGGCTCGGACGCGCGGGACAGCGCGGTCGTGGCGCGGCTGCGGGACGCGGGCGTGCCGGTGACCGTCGGGCACGCGGCCGCCGCGGTGGGCGACGCCGACACCGTGGTGCTCTCCAGCGCGGTCCGCGACGACAACCCCGAGCTCCTCGCGGCCCGCGCCCGCGGTCTCCGCGTCCTGCACCGCTCCCAGGCGCTCGCCGCGCTCATGGTCGGGCGTCGCGGCGTCGCCGTCGCCGGCGCGCACGGCAAGACCACGACCTCGGCGATGGTCGCGACGATCCTGCGCGAGCTCGGCGAGGACCCGTCGTTCGCGGTCGGGGGCAGCGTCCTGACCGACGACGGCGCACTCCCGGGCGGGCACCTCGGCACGGGCGACGTCCTGGTCGCCGAGGCGGACGAGTCGGACGGCTCGTTCCTCGCCTACGCGCCGGCCGTGGCGCTCGTGACGAACGTCGAGCCGGACCACCTCGACCACTACGGCACGCGCGAGGCGTTCGACGAGGCGTTCGTCGCGTTCGCCGGGCGCGTGCTCGAGGGAGGCGCGCTCGTGGCCTGCGCGGACGACCCCGGCTCCGCCGCGCTCGCGGCGCGGCACCGCGCGTCGGGTGGGACCGCGTGGACGTACGGGACGGACCCCGCGAGCGACCTCGTGGTCGAGGGGGTGCGGACGGGCGACGGCGCGAGCGCCGTGCTGCGGGTGGCGACGTCGGCGCTCGGCGCCCGGGCCGGCGTGGTCGCGGGGACGACGGCGCCGCTCGCCCTGCGCGTGCCGGGCGCGCACAACGTGCTGAACGCGGCCGGCGCGGTCCTCGCGTCCGTGGTGCTGGGCGCGCCGTTCGCGGGCGCCGCGGCGGCGGCGGAGGCCTTCCGCGGGACCGGACGCCGGTTCGAGGCCCGCGGCGAGGCGGACGGCGTGCGCGTCGTCGACGACTACGCGCACCACCCCACGGAGATCACCGCGCTGCTGACGGCGGCGCGGGGGGTGGCGGCCGGGGGCCGGCTCGTCGTGCTGTTCCAGCCGCACCTCTACTCGCGCACGCGGACCTTCGCGCCGGAGTTCGCGCGCGCGCTCGCCCTGGCTGACGAGGTCGTCGTCGCCGGGGTGTACGCCGCTCGCGAGGACCCCGATCCCGGCACGACGGCCCGCACGATCACGGACCTGCTCCCCGCGACGGCGTCGGGCGCGGCGCCGCACGCCGTCGAGGACCGCCTGGAGGCAGCGGCGACCGCGGCGGCCCTCGCGCGCTCCGGCGACCTGCTGCTCACGGTCGGGGCCGGCGACGTGACCGAGCTCGCGCCCGTGGTCCTCGACGCGCTGCGCGCGCGGGCGGGGGAGGGCTGAGCCGTGCCGTCGCGACCGCCGTCCCGGCCGTCCCGCCCGCGGCCCGCGCCGCTGCGGGACCGCGACCGGCCGGCCGGGCCCGGCCCGGCGCCGGAGCCTGAGGAGCGGTCGCAGCGACCTGCGCCCCCGCCCGCCCCGGCGCAGGCGTCCGGTGGTCGGTCGCCGTCGGGGCGGCGTGCTCCGTCGACGGCGCCCGTCCCGCAGGCGCGGCCCGGCACGGGGCAGGTGCCTGCGCGACGGGCGGCTCCGAGCGCTCCCGTGCCGGTCGTCGGAGCGCGAGGACCGGTGGTGTCGACCGGGATGGTCGACCGGCTGGCCGAGCGGGCGGCGATGCGTCGCCACCGGCGGTGGCGGCGCCTCGGCTGGACGCTGCTCGCCGTCGTGCTCGCCGGTGCCCTCGTGTGGCTGGCCTTCTTCTCGCCGGTGCTGGCGACCCGCGCCGACGACGTCCGCGTGGTCGGCGGGGGCAGCCTCGTCGACACCGCGCAGGTCGAGCGGATCGCGGCCGGTGCGGACGGTGTCCCGCTGCCGCGCCTGGACACCGTCGCGCTGCGCACCCGGATGCTCGACGTGCGCGGGGTCAAGGACGTGGCGATCGTGCGCCAGTGGCCGCACGGGCTGACCGTGCGCGTCACGCCGCGCGAGCCGGTGGCCGCCGTCCCCGACCAGGGGAGGTACGCGCTCCTCGACGGAGACGGCGTGCGGGTGGCGACGGTCCGCGCCGTACCGAAGGGCGTGCCCGTGGTCACGGTCCCGCTCGACGCGGCCGACCACCGGGCCCTCGACGCCGTGCTCGCGGTGCTGAGCGCGCTGCCGGAGAAGCTGGGCGGGCAGGTCACCGCGGTGGAGGCGTCGACGCAGGACACGGTCGAGCTGACCCTGCGCAAGGGCGTGCGCGTCGTGTGGGGCAGCGCGCAGGACTCGGCCCTCAAGGTCCGCGTCCTCGAGGCGCTGCGCGGGGCGAAGCAGACGAAGGGCGCGAGCGTCTTCGACGTCTCGGCACCGACGCTCCCGGTCACCCGGTGACCCGGACCGAGGCGGGTGGGGAGGCGCCGGGCGGGTGGTTCGGGACCGATCTCGCGACACGCGCGGGCGGGTCGTTGCCGACGCCGTCCGCGCCCCCTACGTTCGCAGCAGAACGAGGATGACATAACACTAACCCTCAACTTGAGGGTGAGGGTTGAGACCCGGGCCACGGCGCGGGCGCAGCGACCGCACGACACCACACGCAAGGATCGAGAGGCACACCGTGGCAACTCCGCAGAACTACCTGGCAGTCATCAAGGTGGTCGGCATCGGCGGTGGCGGCGTCAACGCCGTGAACCGAATGATCGAGGTCGGTCTCAAGGGTGTCGAGTTCATCGCGATCAACACCGACGCGCAGGCGCTCCTCATGTCCGACGCCGACGTCAAGCTCGACGTCGGCCGCGAGCTCACGCGCGGCCTGGGTGCCGGCGCGGACCCCGAGGTCGGGCGCAAGGCGGCCGAGGACCACCAGGACGAGATCGAGGACGTCCTGCGGGGCGCGGACATGGTCTTCGTCACCGCCGGCGAGGGCGGCGGCACCGGGACGGGCGGCGCGCCCGTCGTGGCCCGGATCGCCCGCTCGCTCGGCGCGCTGACCGTCGGCGTCGTGACCCGCCCGTTCACCTTCGAGGGGCGCCGCCGCTCGGTCCAGGCGGACCAGGGCATCGACACGCTGCGCAGCGAGGTCGACACGCTCATCGTCATCCCCAACGACCGGCTGCTGTCGATGTCGGACCGCGCGGTGACCGCGCTCCAGGCGTTCCACTCGGCCGACCAGGTGCTGCTCTCCGGTGTCCAGGGCATCACCGACCTCATCACCACGCCGGGCCTCATCAACCTCGACTTCGCGGACGTGAAGTCCGTCATGCAGGGCGCGGGCAGCGCTCTCATGGGGATCGGGTCGGCGCGGGGCGAGGACCGGGCGGTGCAGGCCGCGGAGTTCGCGATCTCGTCGCCGCTCCTCGAGGCCAGCATCGACGGCGCGCACGGCGTGCTTCTGTCGATCCAGGGTGGCTCCGACCTGGGGCTGTTCGAGATCAACGAGGCCGCGCGGCTCGTCCACGAGGCGGCGCACCCCGAGGCGAACATCATCTTCGGCGCGGTCATCGACGACGCCCTGGGCGACGAGGTGCGCGTCACCGTCATCGCGGCCGGGTTCGACGGCGGCGGCCCGCAGACGCGCAAGGAGGGCCAGGGGCTCGGTCAGGTGCAGGGCGCCGTGTCGGCGGCGGTGCCGCAGGTGCCGGCCGTGCCGGTGGTCGGCTCGCCGGCGGCAGCTGGTGCGCCCTCGTCCGTGGGCGCGCCCGCCGCCCCCTCGGCGCCGCGTCCGCTCGCGCCCCAGCCCGCGCAGCACGGTGCCGTCCGCCCGCTCGTGCCGCTCGACGCGGACGACGCCGAGGACGACGCCGCGGTGATCGTCGAGACCGGGGCCGCGCCGTCGAGCTCGCCGGTGTCCGTGCCGCGGCTCGTCGACGAGGAGCCGCTGCGGCGCGCGATCGACGATCTCGACGTGCCGGACTTCCTCAAGTAGTGGATCACTCCCTCGGGGAGGGCGGCGGTGCCCGCGGCGCGACTCGCGCCGGGGCGTCGCCGTTGCCCGTGCCCCTGCTCGAGGTGGACCTCGGCCCGGGGGTCCGTGCGGGCTTCACGACGCGCACGGGCGGCGTCTCGCCGCCGCCGTGGGCCTCCCTCGACCTCGGGCTGGGCGTCGGGGACGACCCGGCGCGCGTGCGGGCCAACCGGGTCGCGGTCGCCGCGACGTTCGGCGCCCCCCTGAGCTTCATGACGCAGGTCCACGGGCGCGACGTGATCGTCGTGGACGACGACGCTGGGCGTGCGGGCGCGGCGGCGGGACCGTCCGACTCGCTCGGCGAGGCCGACGCCCTCGTCGGGCCGAGCGGCCGCGCGCTCGCCGTCCTCGTGGCCGACTGCGTCCCCGTGCTCCTGGCCGACCCTGCACGCGGGCTGGTCGGCTGCGCGCACGCCGGGCGGAACGGCGTCGCGCAGGACGTGGTGGGTGCGGCGGTCGACGCGCTCGTCGGCCTCGGTGCCCGGCCCGAGGCACTGCGAGCCGTCGTCGGGCCGAGCGTGTGCGGCGCCTGCTACGAGGTGCCGGAGGCGATGCGCGCCGACGTCGCGGCCCGCGTGCCCGCGACGTGGTCGCGGACCCGCGCCGGGACGCCCGCGCTCGACCTGCCGGCGGGCGTCGCGGCGCAGCTCGCCGCCGCCGGCGTGGGGCAGATCGAGGTGCTCGGCGTCTGCACCCTCGAGGACGAGCGCTTCTTCTCCCACCGGCGCGACGGGCGCGAGGCGCCGACGGGCCGGTTCGCGGGCGTCGTCGTGCACCGCGGCGACGCCGCCGACGGGTCGCCCGCGCTCGGGTGAGCATGCCGACACGCCGGGCGTGTCGGCACGGGGTCCCGGGCACGCTGGGCTAGCGTGAATCACACGACGGTCGTTCGACCGGGGGAGGAGCACAGGCGATGGCTGGAACGCTGCGCAAGACCATGCTGTACCTGGGGCTCGCCGACGACCGCGGCGAGGCCGAGGAGCAGGAGTACATGGACGACTACGAGGACGCCGACGGCGGCGTGGGGGAGGACTTCGCACCCGTGACCCCGATCGGACGAGCGCCCGCGTACTCGCCGGTGCGCGAGGTGAGGGAGGCCCGCCCGGCCGCGTCGCAGGGCGTCGACCTGCGTCGCATCGTGACGGTGCACCCCCGCTCGTACAACGACGCCCTGGTCATCGGCGACGCGTTCCGCGCGGGGACCCCGGTGATCATCAACCTCTCGGACATGGACGACGCGGACGCGAAGCGGCTGGTCGACTTCTCGGCAGGCCTGACGTTCGGGCTGCACGGCGCCATCGAGCGCGTCACGAACAAGGTGTTCCTGCTGTCTCCCGAGCACGTCGAGGTCACCGGCGAGGAGCGTGCCGCCGCCGGGCAGGCCCGCGGCTCCGGGATCTACAACCAGAGCTGATCGCGTGAGAAACGACACCCGACGGCGCGCCCACGAGGGCGCGCCGTCGTCGGTTCGCCCCTTGGCGGGCGTCGCGCGCGCGAAACGCCCGGGAGATGGCACAGTTCAGCCGTGGTGATCTTCTCCGTCATCGGCATCCTGCTCTTCGTCTACCTGCTGCTCCTGATCGGACGCCTCATCCTGGACTGGGTTCAGGTGTTCGCACGGGACTGGCGTCCGCGCGGCGCCGTCCTGGTCGTGGCCGAGGTCGTCTACACCGTCACGGACCCTCCGCTGCGGCTCCTGAGGCGCATCATCCCGCCGATCCGGTTGGGCTCCGTCCAGCTCGACCTCGGCTACATCATCCTGTTCTTCGTCGTGTCGTTCCTGTGGCGCCTCTTCACCAGCCTCGGGCGGTGACGAGGGTCCCTCTTTGGCGGTCCCCGGCCCGACTCGGCTACCGTGGAGCGCACGACCCTGCCCGACTGCCCTATCTCACCGAGGTGACGCGATGGCACTGCTGACCGCCGAGGACATCCTCAGCAAGACCTTCTCGACCGTGAAGTTCAAGGAGGGCTACGACATCGAGGAGGTCGACGACTTCCTCGACGAGGTCGTCCGCACCCTCAACTCCGTGCAGGAGGAGAACGAGTCCGTCAAGGCCAAGCTGGCCGCCGCGGAGCGCCGGATCGCCGAGCTCAGCCGGGCCGACGCCGCGCAGACGGCCTTCCAGCCCGAGCCCGTCGCGGCCCCCGAGCCGCAGCCCGAGCCCGTGGCGGCGCCCGAGCAGCAGCAGCCCGCGGAGCCGGCCTCCGCGACCGGCATGCTCCAGCTCGCGCAGAAGGTTCACGACGACTACGTGAACGCGGGCAAGGCCGAGGGCGAACGCCTCCTGGCCGAGGCCCAGGAGGAGAGCACCCGCATCGTCCGCGACGCGGAGAACCAGTCGCAGCGCACGCTCTCGCAGCTCGAGCAGGAGCGGTCGCTCCTCGAGCGCAAGATCGACGAGCTGCGGATCTTCGAGCGCGACTACCGCACGCGCCTCAAGAGCTACCTGCAGAACCTCCTCGGCGACATCGACGCCCGGGGCAGCGCCCTGCCGGCGCGCGGGGGTTCCAGCTCGGACATCACCGCGGGCATCTGACCGCACCGGCAGCGACGGGGCAGACGGGGGCGCGCTCGCCGGGCCAGGTCCGGTACGCGCCTCGCGCAGCTCGAGCCGCCATCCGCCTGCGGGCGGGTGGCGGCTCGTGCGTCGTCGCCCGTGCGACGCCGCAGGTCGCGCCCGCGTTCGGCGAGCGTGACGGCGCGGCGTGGTGTGTTGTGGAACCTCGTGAGGGCGTCTACCCTCGCGTGAATCCGAACGAGGGAGGTTCATGATGGCCAAGCGTGACGTCGCGGTCCGTGCCGCGACCCGCAAGCAGTTCCCCCACCTCGTCCGGGACGTCAAGTCGTTCCCGGTCCGTGACGGCGAGGAGCCGTGGACCGTGGAAGAGGTCGAGGAGCTCGCTCACGGCCTCATCGAGGAGAACGCCCGGCTGCAGGTCGAGTTCGCCGCCGCCGACCAGGAGCTGTCGGCGCTGCTGCGCGACTCGGGCGAGGGCTCGGGCGACGACCAGGCGGACTCGGGCTCGAGCGCGCTGGAGCGCGACCAGGAGCTCACGCTCGTCAACAACACGCGTGACCTGCTCGCGCAGAACTCGCGTGCGCTCGACCGGATCGCGGCCGGCACGTACGGCGTCTGCGAGTCGTGCGGCAAGGCGATCGGCAAGGCGCGCCTGCAGGCGTTCCCCCGCGCCACCCTGTGCATCGACTGCAAGCAGCGCGAGGAGCGTCGCTAGCCCCGTTGCCGAGACGCCCGCGCGGCGGCCACCGCAGCTGCGGTGGCCGCCGCGCGTCGCGTGAGACACTTTGCGGCGATGAGCACGCCACCCGAGCGGTCCGAGTCCGGCGACCGCGAGCCCCACACGCCCGCCCCCCAGCCCGAGCAGGGCGCCGGCGCGGCGCACGCCGCCGAGCATGCCGGGACACCGCGGCCCAGCCGCCGCCTCGTCATCCTCCTGGCGGTGATCGCCGCCGTCGTGCTCGTGCTCGACCAGGTCACCAAGGCGTGGGCGCAGCACGCGCTGCGCGACGGCAAGGAGATCGACGTCCCGGGCGGCTTCTTCCACCTGCGGCTCGTGTACAACCCCGGCGCGGCGCTCTCGATCGCCACGGGCATGACGTGGCTGCTGACGATCATCATCGTGGTGGTCGTCGTGTTCATCGTGCGGTCCCTGCGCCGGCTGCGCTCGACCGGCTGGGCCGTCGCGCTCGGCCTCCTGCTCGGTGGCGCGGTCGGGAACCTGCTCGACCGGCTCCTGCGGCAGCCGGGCTTCGCCCGAGGGTACGTCGTCGACTTCATCGGGTACGGCAACTGGTTCGTCGGCAACGTCGCGGACATCGCGATCGTCGTCGCCGCCGTCCTCATCGCCCTGCTCGCGCTCCGGGGCATCGGCATGGACGGACGGCCGATCGCCGACGCGGCCGCCCCGGCACCGCGCCACGAGGGACAGTCCGGCACCGAGAGCGGCGGGGGTCGCTGAGCGTGGCCAGCAGGAGCTTTCCCGTGCCGGACGCCCTGGCCGGCGAGCGGGTGGACGCCGCCCTCGCCCGCATGCTCGGGCTCTCCCGCACGCGCGCGGCCGACGTCGCCGCGGCGGGCGGCGTCCGGCAGGACGGCGTCGAGCTCGGCAAGTCGGACCGCCTGCGCGCCGGTGCGTGGCTCGACGTCGAGCTGCCCGACGAGGACCGCGAGCAGGGACCCGCGGTGGTCCCCGAGCCCGTGCCCGGCATGCGCATCGCCTACGAGGACGACGACGTCGTCGTCGTCGACAAGCCGGTCGGGGTCGCGGCGCACCCGTCGCCGGGCTGGACCGGGCCTACCGTCGTCGGGGCGCTGGCCGCTGCCGGCTACCGCATCTCGACCTCGGGCGCGGCGGAGCGCCAGGGCATCGTGCACCGGCTCGACGTCGGCACGAGCGGGCTCATGGTCGTCGCCAAGTCCGAGCGCGCCTACACCGTCCTGAAGCGCGCGTTCAAGGAGCGCACGGTCGACAAGGTCTACCACGCGCTCGCGCAGGGCCACCCGGAGCCGACGACGGGCACGATCGACGCGCCGATCGGCCGCCACCCGGGCGCCGACTACAAGTTCGCGGTCACCGCCGACGGGAAGCCGTCCGTGACCCACTACGAGGTGCTGGAGATGGTGCCCGCGGCCTCGCTCGTCGAGGTGCACCTCGAGACGGGCCGCACGCACCAGATCCGGGTCCACTTCGCGGCGCTGCGCCACCCGCTCGTCGGCGACCTCACGTACGGGGCGGACCCGCGCCTCGCCGCGCGCGTGGGCCTCGAGCGCCAGTGGCTCCACGCCGTGCGGCTCGGCTTCGAGCACCCGTCGACGGGCCAGTGGCTCGAGGTCGCGAGCGACTACCCTGACGACCTCCGGCACGCGCTCGACGTCGCGCGCGGTGCCGACGGTCCGGCCGGACGCTGACGGAGGTGTGCGCATGAAGATGCCCGAGGGGCCCGCGGCCCAGCACGTGACGGTCGAGCGTGTCTCGACGCCGGCGCAGCTCGAGGAGGCGCAGGCGTTGCGCGTCCGCGTCTTCGTCGACGAGCAGGGCGTCCCGGCCGAGGAGGAGGTCGACGCGCTCGACACCGACCCGAGCACGACGCACCTGCTGCTGCGCGACCCGGCCGGCGCCGTCGTCGCCACCGGACGGCTGCTCACCGACCCCGAGCACCCCGGCGAGGTGCACGTGGGGCGGGTCGCGGTCGACGCCGCCTGGCGGGGCACCGGGCTCGGCGCGCTGCTCATGCGCGAGCTCGAGGCCGTCGCGCTCGCCGAGCACGCGGACGAGGGCCGGTGCCGGGTCGTGCTGAGCGCGCAGGTCCAGGCGACCGGCTTCTACGAGCGCGTGGGCTACGTCGTCGTGGGCGACGTGTACCTCGACGCTGGCATCGAGCACCGGGACGCGGCGAAGACGCTCGTCGACCGCTGACGTCGCTCCGCACCCCGGCTGGAGCGCACGGCCACGCCGTCCGCGGTGACCGGCGTTGTCGGCGCCCGCACCTAGACTCGACCCCATGCCGACCGGGGAAGACTTCGTCCACCTCCACGTCCACACCGAGTACTCGATGCTCGACGGCGCGGCCCGCCTCGACTCGCTGTTCACGGAGGTGGAACGGCTCGGCCAGAAGTCCATCGCGATCACCGACCACGGCTATCTGTTCGGCGCGTTCGACTTCTGGAGCAAGGCCCGCGCCCACGGGATCAAGCCGATCCTCGGTGTCGAGGCGTACGTCACGCCGGGCACGAGCCGGTTCGACCAGACGCGCGTGCGGTTCGGCCAGCAGGGGCAGGAGTCCGACGACGTCTCGGCCCGCGGCGCGTACACGCACCAGACGATGTGGGCGCGGACCAACGAGGGCCTGCACAACCTGCTCCGGGCGAGCTCGCTGGCGTCGCTCGAGGGCCAGATGGGCAAGTGGCCCCGCATGGACCGGGACCTGCTGGAGACCTACTCGGGCGGGATGGCCGCGTCGACCGGCTGCCCGTCCGGCGAGATCCAGACGCGCCTTCGCCTCGGCCAGTGGGACGAGGCGGTCCGCGTCGCCGGAGAGCTGCAGGACATCTACGGCAAGGACTACTTCTACGTCGAGCTCATGGACCACGGGCTCGACATCGAGCGGCGCGTGATCAAGGACCTGCTGCGCCTCGCCGAGACCATCGGCGCCCCGCTGCTTGCGACGAACGACCTGCACTACGTGCGCCAGGAGGACGCGACGTCGCAGGAGGCGCTGCTGGCGATCAACTCGGGCTCCACGCTCGACGACCCCGACCGGTTCAAGTTCGACGGCGACGGCTACTACGTGAAGTCGGCCGAGGAGATGCGCCGGGTGTGGGCGGAGCTGCCGGAGGCCTGCGACAACACGCTGCGCCTCGCGGAGCAGTGCGACGTCACGTTCGACACGTCGGCGAACTACATGCCCCGGTTCCCCGTCCCCGAGGGGGAGGACGAGACGAGCTGGTTCGTCAAGGAGGTCGAGGCGGGGCTGCACCGCCGGTACCCCGAGGGCGTGCCCGAGGCGTCGCGCAAGCAGGCCGAGTACGAGACCGAGGTCATCCTCCAGATGGGGTTCCCCGGCTACTTCCTCGTGGTCGCGGACTTCATCAACTGGGCCAAGGCGCAGGGCATCCGGGTGGGCCCCGGCCGCGGGTCGGCCGCGGGGTCGATGGCCTCGTACGTCATGGGCATCACGGAGCTGGACCCGCTGCAGCACGGGCTGATCTTCGAGCGCTTCCTCAACCCCGAGCGCGTGTCGATGCCCGACGTCGACGTGGACTTCGACGAGCGCCGGCGCGGCGAGGTCATCAAGTACGTGACGGACAAGTACGGCGACGACCGCGTCTCCCAGGTCGTGACGTACGGCACGATCAAGGCCAAGCAGGCGCTCAAGGACTCGTCCCGGCTGCTGGGCTTCCCGTTCGCCATGGGGGAGAAGCTCACCAAGGCGATGCCGCCCGCCGTCATGGGCAAGGACATCTCGCTGGGCGGGATCTTCAACCCGAAGGACCCGCGGTACGGGGAGGCGGAGCAGTTCCGGCAGGTGCACAACGCGGACCCGGAGGCGCAGCGCGTCGTCGAGCTGGCGCGCGGCATCGAGGGCCTGAAGCGGCAGTGGGGCGTGCACGCGTGCGCGCTCATCATGTCGAGCGTCCCGCTCACCGACGTGATCCCCACGATGCGCCGCCCCCAGGACGGGGCGATCATCACGCAGTTCGACTACCCGACGTCGGAGACGCTCGGGCTGATCAAGATGGACTTCCTGGGTCTGCGGAACCTCACGATCCTCGACGACGCGCTCGGCAACATCGTCGCGAACGGCAAGGAGCCGGTCGAGATCGAATCGGTGCCGCTCGACGACGAGGCCGCGTACGCCCTGCTGAGCCGCGGCGACACGCTGGGCGTGTTCCAGCTCGACGGCGGCCCCATGCGGGCGCTGCTCCGCCAGATGCGCCCCGACAACTTCGAGGACATCTCCGCCGTCATCGCGCTGTACCGCCCGGGCCCCATGGGCATGAACTCCCACACCAACTACGCGCTGCGCAAGAACGGGCTGCAGGAGATCACCCCGATCCACCCCGAGCTCGAGGAGCCGCTCGCGGAGATCCTGGGCGAGACGTACGGCCTGATCGTCTACCAGGAGCAGGTGCAGCGCGCCGCACAGATCCTCGCCGGCTACTCGCTGGGCCAGGCGGACCTGCTGCGCCGCGCGATGGGTAAGAAGAAGAAGGAGATCCTCGACAAGGAGTTCGTCCCCTTCCAGACGGGCATGCGCGAGCGGGGCTACTCCGACCAGGCCATCCAGGCCGTGTGGGACACCCTGGTCCCGTTCGCCGGCTACGCGTTCAACAAGGCCCACTCGGCGGGCTACGGCCTGGTGTCCTACTGGACCGCCTACATGAAGGCGAACTACCCGACCGAGTACATGGCCGGGCTGCTGACGAGCGTGCGCGACGACAAGGACAAGTCGGCGCTGTACCTGTCCGAGTGCCGGCGCATGGGCATCACGGTGCTCCCGCCGGACGTGAACTCGTCGTCCGCGAACTTCACCGCGGTGGGCGACGACATCCGGTTCGGCCTCACCGCCGTCCGTAACGTGGGCTCGAACGTGGTCGACGCGATCACCGCGACCCGCGAGGAGAAGGGCGCCTTCACCTCGTTCACCGACTTCCTCGACAAGGTGCCGGCGGTGGTCTGCAACAAGCGGACCATCGAGTCGCTCATCAAGGCGGGCGCGTTCGACTCGCTGGGGCACACGCGCCGCGCGCTGCTCGCCGTGCACGAGATGGCTGTCGACTCCGTGATCAGCGTCAAGCGCAAGGAGGCCGAGGGGCAGTTCGACCTGTTCGCCGACTTCGCTGCCGACGACGACGGCGCCACGGTCGGGTTCAGCGTCGAGGTGCCGGACCTGCCGGACTGGGAGAAGAAGCAGCGGCTCGCGTTCGAGCGCGAGATGCTCGGCCTCTACGTCTCGGACCACCCCCTGTCGGGTCTCGAGCACGTGCTCTCGCGCGCCGCCGAGACGACGATCGCGACGCTCCTGGCCGACGAGGAGCGTGCCGACGGCTCGGTCGTCACGATCGCGGGCCTCCTCACCAACGTGCAGCACCGGTGGTCCAAGAACGGGAACCCGTGGGCGTCGGTCGCGGTCGAGGACCTCGAGGGCTCGGTCGAGGTCATGTTCTTCGGCGAGACCTACCTCGCGTACTCGACCGTCCTCGCGGAGGACACGGTCGTCACCCTGCGAGGGCGAGTGCGGCGCCGCGACGACACGATGCAGCTCCAGGCGATGGAGGTCTCCCTCCCGGACGTCTCGGCGTCGCCGGACGGACCCGTCACGGTCAGCCTGCCGTCGGTGCGGTGCACCCAGCCCGTGGTGGAACGGCTCCGCGAGATCCTGCGGACGCACCCCGGTGCGTCCGAGGTCCACCTCAAGCTGACGGAGCCGGGGCGGGCCACCGTCATGCGCCTCGAGGACACCCTGCGGGTCGAGCGGACGCCGGCGCTGTTCGGGGACCTCAAGGCGCTGCTGGGACCGAGCTGCCTGGGATGAGGACGGTCCACCTCAACCCGGAGCAGCGGGTCTTCGTGACGGAACGCCACCTCGCGACGCTGACGACGCTGCGCGAGGACGGGTCGCCGCACGTCGTGCCCGTGGCGTTCACCTGGGACGACGACGCCGGTGTCGTCCGGATCACCACCAACCGCAGCTCGGTCAAGGCCCGGAACGTCGCGCGCCGCACCGCGCACGGCGGCGCGCCCCGGGCGTCCGTGTGCCAGGTCGAGGGTGGCCGCTGGCTCACGCTCGAGGGCGAGGCCGAGGTCGTGCCGGACCTCGACGAGGTGGTCGACGCCGTCGCCCGCTACGCCCGCCGCTACCGCCCGCTCGAGCCCAACCCGGACCGCGTGGTCCTCCGCATCGCGGTCGACAAGGTCATGAGCTCGTCGTACATGGCGGGCTGACCGCCGTGGCACGATCCATGCGGGAAGTGGCGCCCGAGCCGCTGGCGCCGTGCGCCGGCCGGCGCGCAGGGTGGTGGCATGTGCGAGGAGAACAGCAGGACGCAGCCGCGCGGCGCGGACGGTAGTGCCGGTGACGCCGACTACGGGGTGATCGGCGTCGACTACGCCCGGTACCGGCGACCGGAGCAAGCCTTCGTGGCAGCGATCAAGGATGCCTTGGACGACGCGAGGACGTTGGTGAACATCGGCGCGGGTGCCGGGTCCTACGAGCCTGCCGAGCTCGACGTGACGGCGGTCGAGCCCAGCGCCGCGATGCGCAGACAACGCCCCGTCGATTCCGCCCCGGCGATCGATGCGGTCGCGGAAGACCTCCCGTTCCCCGACGACGCGTTCGACGCTTCCCTCGCGTCGTTCACGGTGCACCAGTGGCGGGACCTGCGTGCGGGGCTGCGGGAGGCGAGGCGCGTCACGAGCGGGCCCGTCGTGATCCTCACCTGCGACCCGCGCGCGCTGCGGTCGTCGTGGCTGGACGAGTACGCGCCGGAGGTCATCGCCACGGAGGCAGGACGGTACCCGGCGATCGCCGAGATCCGGTCCTGCCTCGGCGGAGACGTCGCCGTCACCGCGGTGCCGATCCCGCTGACGTGCACCGACGGCTTCTCCGAGGCCTACTACGGCAGGCCCGAGGCGCTCCTCGACCCGGGCGCCCGCCTCGCGAACTCGGCCTGGAGCTTCGTCGACCGAGCGGTCGGCGAGCGGTTCGAACGGACGCTCCGCGCCGACCTCGCCAGCGGCACCTGGGACGACCGGCACGGTCACCTGCGCACCCAGCCCTCGTACGACGGGTCGCTGCGGCTGATCGTCGGTCGACCGTGACCCGCCCATGACGGGCGCCGAGACTCCCGCGTCGTCTGCGGCACGGCTGCTCTGGCCGACCGCCGCCTGGTTCTGGGCGTTGCAGTTCGCCGTGCTGAACCCGCTGCTGGCCGTCCTGCTGGTGACGCTCCTCGACAGCACCCCCGCTCAGGTGGGGTTGATCCTCGGCGCGTACAACGTCGGCGGGTTCGTCGCGTCCCTGGTGATCCCGTCGGCCGCCGACCGGACGGGCGACTACCTCCGCCCCCTGCTGGCCTGCGGGATCTGCGGCGTCGGGATGGTGCTCGCCCTCGCGGCTGCGCCGTCGGTGACGGTCGCGCTGCTCGCGCTCGTCCTCCTCGGCGGCCCGGCGGGCGTCGGGTCCACGCTCCTCTTCGCGCAGCTGCGTCACGAGGGCGCGTCTCCGTCCCGGGTGATCCGGACCCGTGCGGTCGTGTCCTTCGCGTGGGTGGTCGGCCCGCCGCTCGCGACGGCGTGCACCGGCGTGCTCGGGGGCGCCTCCACGCTGTGGCTGCTCGCCGGCGTCGGGCTGGTCAACGTCGCGACCGCCGTGCTGCTCCTGCGCCGCCGCCGCTCGACCGAACCGGCGCCGCACGCCGCGCGTCCGCCGATGCGCGCGCAGCTGCGCGGACGCGGTCGCTGGGGCGTCGTCGTGGCGTTCGTCGCTCTGCAGGTGACCAACGTCGCGACGGTGACGGTGGCGACGCTCTTCGTCACCCGCGAGCTGCACGCGCCCATCCAGTGGGCCGGCGTCGTGCTCGGGGCGGCCGCGATCCTGGAGATCCCGGCGCTGCTCCTGATCGGCCGGTTCCACGCGCGCGTGCCGGCGCGCTCCCTGATCCTCGGCGCGTGCCTCGTCGGCGCGGCCTACTACGCGCTGGCGTCCGTCACGCGGGCCCCGTGGCAGCTCGTCGCGCTGCAGCCGCTCAACGCGTGGTTCTTCGCGACGGTCGCAGGCGTCGGGCTCACGGTCTTCCAGGACGTCTTCCCGAGCCCCGGGCTGGCTTCCGGGCTGTTCACCAACACCCGCCGCGTGGGCGCCGTCCTGTCCGGTCTGCTCATCGCCGGTCTGGCCGTCTTCCCCGACCCCTACCGCGCCGTGTACGGAGCCGCAGCAGTCCTCGTGGTCCTGGTGCTCGTCGGCTACGCGACGACCGTCGTCTCGGGTCGCGTCACCGGACGGAGAGGCGCGTCCCGGCTGAGGACGTAGCGTCGGTGCGTCGACCTCAGCCGACGACGGCGACCCGCTCGCCCTGTGGCGTCGCCACGGCGACGACGTCGCCCCGGACCAGACGGCGGCCCCGGCGCAGGTCGACCTCGCCGTTGACGCGCACCTCGCCCTCCGTGATGAGCTCCCGGGCCGTCGCGCCCGACTCCGCGAGGTCCGCGAGCTTGAGGAACTGGCCGAGGCGGATCTCGTCGTCGGCGATGGGCACGCGGGGGGCATCGGCAGTGGGGTCGCTCACGCCCCCATCCTCCCGCACCGGGGGCAGCCTCGGGCACGCGGGCGGACGCGCCGCCACCTCCTGGACGTCCGGCGGGCTCCGGAGCCCGCGCCACTAGACTCGAGCCGTGATCCAGCGCATCGACCTGAGGGGCCGCACGCTGTCCCGCCGCGAGCTCACCGACGCCCTGCCGCGCGCGGAGGTGCGCGTCGAGGACGCCGCCGAGCGCGTGGCGCCGATCATCGCGCAGGTCCGCGAGCACGGCGCAGCCGCCCTGCGCGACCTCGCCGAGCGGTTCGAGGGGGTCAGGCCGGAGCACCTGCGGGTCCCCGCGGCGGCGCTCGCCGGCGCGCTCGCCGGCCTCGCCCCCGACGTGCGGGCCGGCCTCGAGGAGGCGATCCGACGCGTCCGCGCGGTGCACGCCGCGCAGCGTCCCGCCGAGCACATCGTCGAGCTCGCCGACGGCGCGCGCGTCCGCCAGCGGTGGATCCCCGTGCGCCGCGTCGGGCTGTACGTGCCGGGCGGGCTCGCCGTCTACCCGTCGACCGTCGTCATGAACGCCGTGGCCGCGCAGGAGGCAGGCGTGTCCGAGCTCGTCGTCACGTCGCCGCCCCAGCGCGAGCACGGCGGCCTCCCGCACCCGACCGTCCTGGCGGCGTGCGCGCTGCTCGGCGTCGACGAGGTCTACGCCGTCGGCGGTGCCCAGGCGGTCGCGATGCTGGCCTACGGCGCGCTGGGCTCCGAGCCCCAGGACGGCGACGTGCTCTGCGAGCCCGTCGACGTGGTGACGGGACCGGGCAACGTCTACGTCGCCGCCGCCAAGCGGCTCGTGCGCGGCGTCGTCGGCATCGACGCGGAGGCCGGGCCCACCGAGATCGCGGTCCTCGCCGACGACACCGCCGACGCCGACCACGTCGCGGCCGACCTCGTCAGCCAGGCCGAGCACGACCCGATGGCCGCCGCGGTCCTCGTCACGCCGAGCGAGACGCTCGCCGACGAGGTCGAGGCCCGGGCCGAGGCCCGCGCGGGCGCCACGAAGCACGCCGAGCGGGTCGCCGAGGCGCTCGCGGGCCCGCAGTCCGCGATCGTCCTGGTCGACGACCTCGAGCAGGGACTCGAGGTCGTCGACGCCTACGGCGCGGAGCACCTCGAGATCCAGACGGCCGACGCAGTGGCCCGCGCCGACCGGGTCCGCAGCGCGGGGGCCATCTTCGTCGGCCCGTACGCCCCGGTGTCCCTGGGCGACTACATGGCCGGCTCGAACCACGTGCTGCCCACGGGCGGGGCGGCGCACTCGTCGAGCGGGCTCGGGGTGCACAGCTTCGTGCGCGCCGTGCACGTCGTCGAGTACTCGCGCGACGCGCTCGGCGAGCTCGCCGACCGGATCGTCGCGGTCGCTGACGCCGAGGACCTTCCGGCGCACGGCGAGGCGGTCCGCGCGCGGTTCGGCGCGGAGCACCCGGCGCCGCGCACCGACGGAGAGCGCGCATGAGCGCGTCGACGTCCGCCGCCGACGGCGCGGCGGGCGCCTGCTGCGGCGGCCTGTCACGCCGTGCTGTGCTCGCGGGCGGGGGCGCCGGCGCGGCCGCCCTCGTGCTGGCTGCCTGCAGCCCGGGCGGCACGGGTGACGTCCAGATCACGCCGCCCGCCACCGCCGCGACGGTCGCCCAGCTCGCCGAGGTGCCGGTGGGCGGCGCCGTCTCGGCCACGCTGCCGGGCGGCGCGCAGATCCTGGTGACCCAGCCCACCGCCGGCGACGTCCACGTCCTGTCCGCGATCTGCACCCACATGGGCTGCGGCGTGGTGCCCGGGCAGGGCGACCTCGAGTGCCCGTGCCACGGGTCGACGTTCGACCTCGCCGGCAAGGTCACGCACGGCCCTGCGAAGAAGCCCCTGCAGACCCTCACGGCCACCGTCAAGGACGGCCAGGTCGTCGTCGGCGGCTGACCCGGGCCTGTCCGAAACCTTCAAGACGTCGCCGGCGACGCGGCCTAGCGTCGAGGCCATGGCACCTGTACTGAACGTCGTCGGCATCGTGACCCGCGACCTCGCGGCGTCCCTCACCTTCTACCGCAGCCTCGGCCTGGACCTGCCCGAGCCCGACGGCCCGGACGACCACGTCGAGACCACCCTGCCCGGCGGGCTGCGGGTCGCATGGGACACCGTCGAGCTCGTCCGGTCGCTCACGCCGGGCTGGACCGAGCCGTCGGGCGGGGCGCGGATCACGCTCGCGTTCCTGTGCGACGACGCGTCGGAGGTCGACGCGACGTACGACGCGCTCGTCGGGGGCGGCTACCGCAGCCTGCACGAACCGTGGGACGCGTTCTGGGGCCAGCGCTACGCGACGGTCCTCGACCCGGACGACAACCCGGTCGACCTGTTCGCCTGGCTCCCGGGCTCGCAGCACTGAGGTGTGGCGCCCGCCGGTCCGTCGCCCCCGAGCGCCTCAACCCGGGCGGCCCGGGACGAGCGTCGTGGGCGTGACGCCGGACAGCGCGCGGACCTCGCGGGTCAGGTGCGCCTGGTCGCTGAACCCCACCCGCGCCGCGACCGCGGCCCACGGCACGCCGCGGCGCGCCAGGCCGACCGCGCGCTGCAGGCGCAGCACCCGGGCCAGCGTGGCGGGGCCGTATCCCAGCGCGGGCAGAGAGCGGCGGTGGAGCGTCCGTTCGCTCGCGCCGAGCTGACGGGCGGACTCGCCGACGCCGCGTCCTCGGCGCAGCTCGGCGACGAGGGCGACCACCAGCCGGTCGGGGGGCGGCGCCGCCTCGACCAGCGCGCACCCGACGCGCTCGAGGCCGACGGCGACCGACGGGACGAGGCCGGCTCCCGCCCGGGGCGCGCGGTGGGCGGACACGGCCACCTCCCACCGGGCGACCTGACGACCCGGGAGCAGGGCGTCCAGCGGGACGCGTCGGCCGACCGCCTCGTCCGCGCGGAGGCCGAGCGCGCGCGGCCCCGTCCCCGGGGCGAACCGGAGCCCCGCGACCAGGGACCCCGGCGGGCTGCTGGCCGTGAACGCCACGACGTCGGGACCCGCGACCTGCAGGTGCGTCCCGGTCCACAGCAGGTCGACGCACCCGTCGGGCAGGACACGCGTCTCGTGGTGCGACGGCCCGGCGACCGACCACCAGAGCACCGCGCCGGGCACCGAGGACGCGACCTCCCGATACCCGAGGTCCGCGCGGTCTCCCGGCGCCGTGCCGCCCATGGCCGCGATCAGCCCACGGCGAGGACGAACGGCAGCACCCCGGTCGCTCCCGCGCGCCGCAGGGCGCGCGCGACCACCGTGAGCGTCCAGCCCGAGTCCGTGCGGTCGTCGACGAGCAGGACCCGTTTGCCGGCGACGTCGAGCCCGTCGTCGGCGCCGAGACGCCGGACGACACCCGCGAGCCGGGCCGCGGAGTTCACGTCGTGGCCGGTCGGCTCCTCGCGGCCGACGACGGGTCCGACGGAGCCGGCGAGCGGAACGCCGAGGTAGCGGGCGAGTCCGCCCGCGAGGTGCCCGACGAGCTGCGGGCGGGTCGCCGAGCGCACCCCGACCACGCAGTCGACGGTCCCGGCGCCGTCGGGCCCGAGCCAGTCGTCGAGCACCCGCACGGCCGCGGTGCGCAGCGGGACGGGGGTCTCGCCGTCGGGCGCGTCCGGCGCGAACAGGTCGCGCAGCGGGCCGGACCAGCCGAGGCCGTCGAGGCGAGCCACCGCGCGCCCCGTCTCGGCGCGCTCGTCCGGGTCGATCCGCCCGCGGAGGTCGACGCCCAGGGACTCCATGCCGCTCGGCCACTGCCGCCGCGCCACCACCTCGACGCCCGGGCGGTCGAGGTCGTGGCGTGCCTCCGCGACGGCGTCGGGATCCGGCGCGCCCGGCAGCTCGACACCGCCGCAGCGGTCGCAGCGCCCGCACCGCCACCCCGGCTCGAGCTCGGGGTCGTCGAGGACGGCGCGGAGGAACGCCATGCGGCAGCCGGGCGTGCGCTCGTAGTCGAGCATGGCGCGCTGCTCGTCCCCCCGCGTCGCTGCGACGCGGGCGTACCGCTCGGCGTCGTACTCCCACGGCCGGCCCGTGGCCACCCAGCCGCCCGTCACGCGGCGGACCGCGCCGTCGACGTCGAGGACCTTCAGCATCTGCTCGAGGCGGGAGCGCTTGAGATCGACGTGCGTCTCGAGCTGCGCCACCGACATCGGGTGCCCGTCCGGCGCGGAGCCGAGGACGTCGAGCACCACGCGCACCTTCGGCTCGGGCGGGAACCCCAGCGAGTCGAAGTACTCCCAGATCCGCTGGTCCTCGGTCCCGGGCAGCAGGACGACCACGGCGCGCTCGACCCCGCGCCCGGCGCGCCCGACCTGCTGGTAGTACGCGATCGGCGACGACGGGGCGCCGAGGTGGATGACGAACGCGAGGTCCGGCTTGTCGAAGCCCATGCCGAGGGCGCTGGTCGCGACGAGCGCGGTGACGCGGTTCTCCTTGAGGTCGGCCTCGAGGGCCTCGCGCTCGGCGGGGTCGGTCTGTCCCGTGTACGCGGCGACGGCGAGCCCGGTCGCGCGCAGCTGGCTCGCGACCTGCTCCGCCTGCGACACCGTGAGGCAGTAGACGATCCCCGAGCCGGGCGCGTCCTGCAGCACCTCGGCCAGCCACGCGAGCCGCGTCGAGGGGTCGGGCAGGTCGACGACGGCCAGGTGGAGCGACGCCCGGTCGAGCGCGCCACGCAGCACGAGGACGTCGGCACCGGCACCCTGGACGGCCATGCCGTCGGCACGCACGCCCAGCTGCTCGGCGACGTCCGCGACGACGCGCGCGTTCGCGGTGGCGGTCGTGGCGAGCACCGGGATCCCGACGGGCAGGTCGGCGAGCAGCGTGCGGATGCGCCGGTAGTCGGGGCGGAAGTCGTGGCCCCAGTCGGACACGCAGTGCGCCTCGTCGACGACCACGAGCCCCGCGTCGGCGGCGAGCCGGGGGAGCACCTCGTCGCGGAACGCCGGGTTGTTGAGGCGCTCCGGCGAGCACAGCAGCACGTCGACCTCGCCCGCGGCGATGGCCGCGTGGATCTGGTCCCACTCGGTCACGTTCGACGAGTTGATCGTCACGGCCCGGATGCCGGCACGCTGCGCGGCGGAGACCTGGTCGCGCATGAGCGCGAGCAGCGGGGACACGAGCACGGTCGGCCCGGCGCCGCGCGCCCGCAGCAGGGCGGTCGCGACGAAGTACACGGCGGACTTGCCCCAACCGGTCCGCTGCACGACGAGGGCGCGACGCGCGTCGGCGACGAGCGCCTCGACAGCGCGCCACTGGTCCTCGCGCAGCGCGACGTCGTCGCGCCCGACGAGCGCTCGCAGGACTCCCTCGGCCTCCTCGCGCAGCGCGGCGCGGTCCGTGGGCGCGGCCCGGAGCGCGGTCGGGGTGTCGGGGGTCGGGTCCGTGGTAGGCACGTTCACCCGGTCGACTCTACGGGCGACCGCCGACGCGCCGGCCGCGTCCTCCACAGCGCGCGGCGGGGACGGGACGTCACGACATGTCCATCACGACGCGCCCGTCGATGCCGCCGTCCTCCATCTCCGTGAAGATCGCGTTGATGTCCGCGAGCGGGCGGACGGTGTAGGTCGGCTTGACGAGCCCGCGGGCGAAGAAGTCGATCGCCTCGCTCATGTCCTTGCGCGTGCCCACGATCGACCCGCGCACGGTCAGCCCGAACAGCACGGTGGTGAAGATGTCGAGCGGGAACTTCTCCGGCGGAAGGCCGACGAGCGACACGGTGCCGCCCCGGCGCAGCGCGCCGACCGCCTGCGGGAACGCGTGCGCGTTGACGGCCGTCACGAGCGCGCCGTGGACGCCGCCACCCGTCTTCTCCTGCAGCTCCGCCGCAGGGTCGCGCGACCTCGCCGCGTTCACGACGACCTCGGCGCCGTGCCTGCGCGCGAGCTCGAGCTTGTCGTCGGCGACGTCGACGGCCGCGACGCGGCGCCCCATGGCGACGGCGTACTGGACGGCGATGTGCCCGAGCCCGCCGATGCCGGAGATCAGGACCCACTCGCCCGGCTGGGTGTCGGTGACCTTCAGGCCCTTGTAGACCGTGACGCCGGCGCACAGGATCGGGCCGACCGCGGACAGCTCGACGCCGTCGGGGACGACCGGGCAGTAGCGCGAGTCGACGAGCATGTACTGGCCGAACGAGCCGTCGACCGAGTAGCCGCCGGTCTCCTGGTTCGGGCAGAGCGTCTCCCAGCCCGTCTCGCAGTACTCGCACTCGCCGCACGCCGACCACAGCCACGCGTTGCCGACCGTGTCGCCGACGGCCACGCGGGTGACCGAGTCGCCGACCGCGACGACCGTCCCGACCCCCTCGTGCCCCGGCACGAACGGCGGGGTGGGCTTGACCGGCCAGTCGCCGTGCGCCGCGTGCAGGTCGGTGTGGCACACGCCGGTGTAGTCGACCTTGACGAGCGCCTCGAACGGCCCGGGGTCGGGCACGTCGATCTCGTCGATCGAGAGCGGGTCGGTGAAGCCGTGCACGACGGCGGCACGCATGGTGGACACGTCGACCTCCCGGGGGGTCGGCCCGCCGTCGGTCGGGGGGCCTTGGCTCCGCGGCCCCGTCCGTCCGGGGGCCTCCTTCCACCGTGGCATCGCGGGCTGCGCGCCGCGCGGCGCGATGCCGGCAAGTGCCGCAGGTCAGGTGCCCGCGTGCCGGACGTCACGTCGGTGCCCCGGGCGTCCTCCGTAGACTGGGCCCGTGACTCCCACGCTGCCCGCGCCGTCGTCCGTGCCGCCCGCCCCGGGCGTGCGGCACCAGGGCGCGGCGACCACCGGCGGGCGCCTGCCCGTGCGGCCCGACCTCGCCGACGAGGTCCCGTACGGTGCCCCTCAGCTCGACGTGCCGGTGCTGCTCAACGTCAACGAGAACCCGTACCAGCCGTCGGACGCCGTGGTCGCGAGCATCGCGCGCCGCGTCACGGAGGCGGCGCACGGCCTGAACCGCTACCCGGACCGCGAGTTCCTGGGGCTGCGGGCGGACCTGGCCGACTACCTCGCGGTGGAGTCGGGGGTGCGCCTCCAGCCCGAGCAGCTCTGGGCGGCCAACGGCTCGAACGAGATCATGCTGCAGCTGCTCCAGGCCTTCGGCGGCCCGGGGCGCTCGGTCCTGTCCTTCGCGCCCACCTACTCGATGTACCCCGAGTACGCGCGCGACGCGATGACGGGGTGGGTCGCGGGCCGGCGCGAGGACGACTTCACGCTCGAGCCCGAGCGCGCCGCCGCGACCGTCGCGGAGGTCCGGCCCGCCGTCGTCCTGCTGGCGAGCCCCAACAACCCGACCGGCACCGCGCTGCCGCTCGCCACGGTCGAGGCCGTGCTCGACGCCGCGGCGCGGGTCGAGGTCGACGGCTCGGGCGCGTCGCCCGTCGTGGTCGTCGACGAGGCGTACGGCGAGTTCCGACGCCGCGGCGTCCCGAGCGCGCTCGAGCTGCTGGCGGACCACCCGAACCTCGCGGTCTCGCGCACGATGTCGAAGGCGTTCGGGATGGCGGGCGCGCGCGTCGGGTACCTGGCGGCGTCGCGCGCGCTCGTCGACGCGCTGCGCGTGGTCCGGCTGCCGTACCACCTGTCGGCGGTGACGCAGGCCGTCGCGCGGGCCGCGCTCGAGCACGCGGACGAGCTCATGGCGCAGGTGGGGTCGCTGCGGGCCGAGCGCGACGCGACGGCCGAGTGGCTGCGCGGCCGGCTCCTCGACGGCCGCCCGCTCGACGTCGCGGACTCGGACGCCAACTTCGTCCTGTTCGGCCGCTTCGCCGACCGCCACGCGGTCTGGCAGGGGATGCTCGACGCGGGGGTCCTGATCCGCGAGGTCGGGCCCGAGGGCTGGTTGCGGGTGTCGATCGGCACGCCGCAGGAGATGGAGACGTTCAAGGCCGCCCTCGTGCGGGTGGCCGGTCTGGAGGAGGCACGATGAGCGCACCGACCCCCGCCGCGGCGACGGGCGCGGCCCCGAGCGCCGGCGACCAGGCGCAGCCGGGGCACCGGACCGCCCGCGTCGAGCGTGCGACGAGCGAGTCGAGCGTCGTCGTCGAGCTGGACCTCGACGGGTCCGGCCGCACCGACGTG
The DNA here is from genome assembly GCF_049844995.1 of Luteimicrobium sp. DT211. NCBI lineage: Bacteria > Bacillati > Actinomycetota > Actinomycetes > Micrococcales > Luteimicrobium > Luteimicrobium sp. DT211. The sequence goes on from NZ_JBNCMC010000007.1 coordinate 103,831, forward strand.
TCGACGAGCGTCCCGTTCTTCGACCACATGCTCACGGCCCTCGGCAAGCACGCGCTGTTCGACCTCACGGTCCGCGCGACCGGCGACACCCACATCGACGTGCACCACACGGTCGAGGACACGGCGATCGTCCTGGGTGAGGCGCTGCGCCAGGCGCTCGGCGACAAGCGCGGCATCTCCCGCTTCGGCGACGCGACCGTCCCGCTCGACGAGGCGCTCGCGCTCGCGGTCGTCGACGTGTCCGGCCGGCCGTACCTCGTGCACTCGGGCGAGCCCGAGGGCCAGGAGTACCACCTGATCGGGGGCCACTTCACGGGCTCGCTCACGCGGCACGTGCTCGAGTCGCTCGCGCACCACGCGGGGATCTGCCTGCACGTGCGCGTGCTCGCGGGGCGCGACCCGCACCACGTCGTCGAGGCGCAGTTCAAGGCCCTGGCCCGTGCGCTGCGCGTGGCCGTCGCGCTCGACCCGCGCGTCGAGGGCGTCCCGTCGACGAAGGGCGCGCTGTGAGCGACACGACCGGGGCGGCGGCGGTGCCCGTGACCGAGAAGCCGGTGCGCGCCGTCGTCGTGACGCAGCTCGGTGCCGCGGAGCCGGTGGCCGCGATGTGCGCGATCGCCGGGCTGCCGGTGGACGCGGTGCTCTCCGGCGTCGGCGTGCTCGTCTGGTGCCGGGACACGAGCGAGGGCGCGCCCGAGCGGGTCGCGGCGACCCTGACGCGCGCGACGGCGGGCCTGCCCGCGGTCCTGCTGGTGCACCGCGACGACCGGATCGTCGCGCACACGTGGCTCGACGGCGCGGCCGGCGACGAGCTGGCCGCCGGCCTCGCGCTCGACGGCGCCCCCGAGGCGCTCTCGAACCTCCTGCTCGGCACCGAGACGGTCGACGACTTCCCCGGGGTCGTGACGAGTGTCGGCGTGGGACGGCTCAAGGCGATGCGCATGATGGCCAAGGCCGGGCGCACGGCGCGACGCGACCGGAAGAAGGCCCAGTGAGCGACGCGAGCACCTCGCCGCGACCGAGCGTCGTCGTCCTCGACTACGGCTTCGGCAACGTCCGCTCCGCCGTGCGCGCGCTCGAGCGCGTGGGGGCACAGGTCGAGCTGACGCACGACCGCGCTGTCGCCGAGCGGGCCGACGGGCTCGTGGTGCCGGGGGTCGGGGCGTTCGCCGCCTGCATGGCGGGGCTGCGCGCGGTGCGCGGCGACGAGGTCGTGGGGCGCCGGCTCGCGGGCGGACGCCCGGTCCTCGGCATCTGCGTCGGGATGCAGATCCTCTTCGACGCGGGCGACGAGCACGGCGTCGTGACCGAGGGCATGGGGGAGTGGCCGGGCACCGTCCGGCGCCTCGACGCCCCCGTGGTGCCGCACATGGGCTGGGCCACGGTGGAGCCCGCCACCGAGTCGCGCCTCTTCGCCGGCGTCGAGCACGAGCGGTTCTACTTCGTGCACTCGTACGCCGCCCAGGAGTTCCCGCTCGAGGCCGACATCCCGGAGGACTCGCCGTTCGCACGCAGCACGATCCGCCCTCTGGTCACGTGGGCGGCGCACGGCAGCCGGTTCGTGGCGGCCGTCGAGAACGGCCCCCTGTCCGCCACCCAGTTCCACCCCGAGAAGTCCGGCGACGCCGGCGCGCACCTCCTGGAGAACTGGGTCGCGACCCTGCGCTGACCCGTCCCGGCCCCCTGGCCGCTGTATCCGTAGCGATCCGTAGCACCCCGACCGGCCCCCGGTCCCGAACCCCTGGAGCACCCTCGATGACCGATCGCCTCGTGCTGCTGCCCGCCGTCGACGTCGCGGACGGGCAGGCCGTCCGCCTCGTGCAGGGCGCGGCCGGCTCGGAGACGTCGTACGGAGACCCGCTGACCGCCGCGCTCGACTGGCAGGCGGGCGGCGCCGAGTGGGTCCACCTCGTCGACCTCGACGCGGCGTTCGGCCGCGGGTCGAACGCCGAGCTCCTCGCGGAGGTCGTGGGACGCCTGGACGTGCAGGTCGAGCTCTCGGGCGGCATCCGCGACGACGCGAGCCTCGAGCGGGCCCTCGCGACCGGCTGCCGCCGGGTGAACCTCGGCACGGCCGCGCTCGAGAACCCGGAGTGGACGGCACGGGTGATCGCTGAGCACGGCGACCGCGTCGCCGTCGGGCTGGACGTGCGCGGCACGACGCTCGCCGCCCGGGGCTGGACCGAGGAGGGCGGGGACCTCTGGGAGGTCCTCGAGCGGCTGGAGGCGGCGGGCTGCGCCCGGTACGTCGTGACCGACGTGACCAAGGACGGGACGCTGCGCGGGCCCAACCTCGACCTGCTGCGCGACGTCGCCGCCCGCACCCAGGCGCCCGTCGTCGCGTCGGGCGGCATCTCGAGCCTCGCCGACCTCGAGGCGCTGCGCGAGCTCGTCCCCGCCGGGGTGGAGGGCACGATCGTCGGCAAGGCCCTCTACGCCGGGGCCTTCACGCTGCCCCAGGCGCTCGACGTCGCGGGCCGGCCGTGAGCGCGCCGACCGGCGGCCGCGCGCTGCCGCCGTCGTCCGGTTTCGCCGGCGACGACGGCTCCGCGGACGGCGAGCTCGCCCGCCTGCTCTCGTCGTACACGGCGGGGGAGGGGGCGCTCCGGGACGTGGTCGCACGCCTCGCCGCCACCCGCGTCCTCGTGCCCGTGCTCGCTGAGCTGGGCGAGCTCGGGGAGACCGAGGACGGCCTCCACGTCGACAAGGAGGCATCGGCCGGGGTCGTCGCGCTCGAGGCGCCCGACGGCCGCCGCGCGCTGCCGGTGTTCACGTCCGTCGCGGCCATGACGGCATGGCGGCCCGACGCGCGGCCGGTACCCGTCGAGGCGCCGCGCGCCGCGCTGTCCGCCGTGAGCGAGGACTGGGCGCTCCTGGTGATCGACCCGGCCGGGCCGGCGACGGTGCTCGTGCCGCGGCCCGCGGTCTGGGCGCTCGCGCAGGGCAAGCCGTGGCGCCCGGCGGTCGAGGACGGGGTCGTCGACCCCGAGGTTGCCGCCGCCGTCTCGTCGGCGGTCGCCCCGCTCCAGCACGTGGCGAGCGTCGGCGCCGAGCCGGGGCGCACCGCGGAGGTCGCCGTCGTGCTGCGGCTCGACCCGGGCCTGGACCGCGCGGGCCTGGACGGCGTGCTCGCGGCCGTGAACGCCCGGCTCGGCGCGAGCGACGTCGTCGGCGAGCGGGTCGACTCGCTCGAGCTCCGCATCGGCGCCGCGCGGCCCTGAGGCCACGACGCCGCTCGGCGTCAGCGGCGGCGGCGGTGGCCGATGGCCCAGGCGAGCGCGACCGCCGCGACCGCAGCGACGGCCTGCCCGCCCACGATCGTGCGGTTGAGGTCGAACACGGGGATCCACCGGGTGCTGCCGTTCTCCACGACCACGACGCCGACCGGCCTGACCCGGACGCCGTACGCCCCGGCGCCCGCACCGGCCTCGCCGCGCGCGTCCCCGCGGGCCTCGCCCGTCGCCTCGCCGCGCGCCTCGGCCTGGAGGTCGCCCTTCGCCTCGGCGTGAGCGTCGCCGTTCGCGCCGCTCTCGCCCGGGGGGCGGGCGTCGTCGGGCGCGGTGGGGACCAGCTCCCGTGACTCCTCGCCGGACTCCTCGGCGCCCCCGGTGTCCGCGGCGCCCACCTGTCGGCTCGCAGAGAAGGACCGCTGGCGCAGGAACGAGAGGCTACCGCGACCCGACCCTCGCCCCGTCCCCCCGCCCGAGCCCTTGCCCGTCCCGTTGCCGGAACCGCTGCCGCTGCCTGCGCCCGAGCCGTTGCCGGCCCCACCGCCCGCACCCGTGCCGGCCGCGCCCATCACCCGCGCCACGGGGATGACGAGCGTCCCCTGGTGCTCGTAGGCCTGGCCGAACACGCGTCCGACCGTGAAGGAGTCGTCGGCGGCCTGCGTGAGGCGGCCGAGATCAGGGGTCCATTCGCGCTCGTCGTCGCTCATGTCGCCCACGCTACGAGCAGCGGGGCGACGCGGCGCGCCGACGCGCCAGCGCGGCCCTCACGGCGCAGATTCCGAGCGGGCCCCGTGCCACCGCTGGGCCGCGTGGTAGCGTCCGCCGACGCCGCGCCCGCGGCGGCGCAGCGACGACGCTCCGAGAGGACCTCACGATGGGCGACCCCACCCCCGCAAGCGGCCCGGACACCCCCTCCAGCACGACGGCGGGCGGAGGTGGGGACGCCCCGGGTGCCGAGGTCCTCACGGCCGAGGCGCCCTCGACCGGCGCCCCCGCCCAGGACACCGCGCCGTCGTCGTCGCCGGCCGGCTGGGGCGCGCCCGCGGGCTGGGCTACGCCCGGGGCCGACGGCGCGGCGGAGGCCGCCGGAGCGGCTGCCGCAGGGGCGGCCCAGCGGCGCCGGGCCGTCACGCAGTTCGGGATCGCTATCGCCCTCGTGGTGGTCGGCCTGGTGACGACGTTCGCGGCGTCCGGCTCGGGTGGCGGCATCGTCTGGACCGGGGCGTTCCTCGTCGCGGCAGGCCTCCTCGTGCGCGCCGTCCTGTCCTACCGGGCGTCGGTCCGGGCGGGGGCGTCGTCGGTGGCCCGGGACCGGCCCCTCCTCGCGGGCGCGGCCGTGGTCGTGGTCGCGTGCGTCGTCGCCGGGGGCCTGGCGGTCGCGAAGCTCGGCGAGAGCGACAAGGACGCGCACGCCTCGACGGGGGTCGGCTCCTGCTGGAAGGAGGACTCCGGCGACATGCTCGTGCCGGTGGACTGCTCGCACGACCACGCGTACGTCGGCACGAAGGTCGTCGACGAGGACAGCCAGTGCGACGACGAGGCCGTGGGCACCGTGGCGTCGGACGACGGCCGCGAGCTCTGCCTCGACCCCGCGTGACCCGCGTGTCGCGGGTCAGACCACCGAGCCCGTGAACTTCTCGCCCGGGCCGTCGCCGGGGGCGTCGGGGTAGACGGAGGCCTCGCGGAACGCGAGCTGCAGCGAGCGGAGCCCGTCGCGCAGGGAGCGCGCGTGCTGGTTGCCGAGGTCGGGGGCGCTTGCTGTGACGAGGGCGGCGAGCGCGTTGATGAGCTTGCGCGCCTCGTCGAGGTCGAGGTGCTCCCGGGCGTCCGCGTCCTCGGCGAGGCCGCACTTCACGGCCGCTGCGCTCATGAGGTGGACGGCGGCCGTCGTGATGACCTCCACGGCGTTGACGTCGGCGATGTCGCGGGTCGCCTGCGCGACGGCGTCGGTGGCGTCGGTGGTGTCGCGCTGGCCGCCCGCGGGCGGGGTCGGGGAGTCGGTGCTCATGGCACCATCGTCCCATCCTGCGGTCGTCGTCCGTGCCCGGGCGCGGACGGACCGGCGCCGCGGCTCTGGTAGAGTTGGTGGCTGACCGACTCGTGCGCATGGGTTGCTGGCCGAAATGGCGACGGAACTCGAGCGCGAGTACGCAAGTGGATTCGTCCCACCCGGGTCTCGACCGACGGCTCACGCCGCGACGGAGGCCGGGTCAGTCGCCGGGCACGTTCCTTCGGGAACCGCCCGGTTCCGTGCTGCGGCACCCCGTCGGGGGCCGGCGGCTCGGTGACGGCCTCCGCCTGCGTCCAGGTTCGGGGGCCTTTCCCGTTCCTGGCTGTCTGCCATCACGACTGCCAAGGAGCCAGACATCAGCGAGCCTCGCATCAACGATCGGATCCGTGTCCCCGAGGTCCGACTCATCGGTCCCGACGGGGAGCAGGTCGGAGTCGTCCGCACCGAGGTCGCCCTGCGTCTTGCGCAGGACGCCGATCTCGACCTGGTCGAGGTCGCCCCCGACGCCCGCCCGCCCGTGTGCAAGCTCATGGACTTCGGAAAGTTCAAGTACGAAGCCGACATGAAGGCGCGCGAGGCGCGGCGCAACCAGGCGAACACGGTTCTCAAGGAGATCCGGTTCCGCCTCAAGATCGACCCGCACGACTACGAGACGAAGAAGGGCCACGTCGTCCGCTTCCTCTCGGCAGGCGACAAGGTCAAGGTCATGATCATGTTCCGCGGCCGCGAGCAGTCGCGCCCGGAGATGGGTATGCGCCTCCTCCAGCGTCTTGCGCAGGACGTCGCCGACCTGGGCTTCGTCGAGAGCTCGCCCAAGCAGGACGGGCGCAACATGACGATGGTGCTCGGACCGGTGAAGAAGAAGGCCGACGCCAAGACCGAGCAGCGTCGCCGCTCGACCGAGATCGACGCGGGTCGTATGACGAAGTCCGAGCGCAAGGCCGCCGAGCGCGCGACCGACGAGCCGACCGACGAGACGGCCGAGGAGTTCGTGGCCGAGGAGTTCGTGGCCGAGGCACCGGCCGAGGTCGAGGCGCCTGTGGCTGCTGCTCCCGTCGTGGAGCCCGCGGCCGTCGAGCCCGAGCCGACGCCGGCAGCCGAGCCCGAGGCGCCCGCCGCCGAGAAGCCGGCGGCCGCCGAGAAGCCCGTGCCTGCGAAGGCGGCGCCCGCGAAGCCGGCCGCTACCTCCAAGCCGGCCGCTACCTCCAAGCCGGCCGCTACCTCCAAGCCCGCCGCGTCCGCCAAGCCGGCTGCCGCGAAGCCGGCGACGGCGAAGCCCGCGGCCGAGCGGTCGGCTTCGGCCGCACCCCGCCCCGCGACGCCCAGGCCGGCCGCCACGCCCAGGCCCGCGACGCCGAGCGCTCCCCGCGCGGCGGCGCCCAAGCCCGCAGCCCCGCCGAAGCCCGCACCGCGCCCCGGCGCGCGACCGGGCGGCGGAGCGGCGAAGGGCTGACCCCCTGACATGGGCCGCGTCCGCGCGGCCCGCACCCGTCGGGCACCTCCCGGTGCCCGGCCAGACCCGAGGAGAGACGGCAGCCATGCCGAAGAACAAGACGCACTCCGGCGCGAAGAAGCGGTTCCGCAGCACCGGTAGCGGCAAGCTCATGCGCGAGCAGACGAACGCGCGGCACTACCTCGAGCACAAGTCGAGCCGCCGCACCCGTCGTCTGGCGCAGGACCAGGTCGTCGCCCCCGCCGACGTCTCGAAGATCAAGAAGCTGCTCGGCAAGTGAGACCCCGGGCCGGCTCACCCCGCCGGCCCTGTCAGCTCGAGCCACTAGCCGAGCTCGACGCCTCACACCCTGAGCCCCGAAACCCAAGGAGCATCACGTGGCACGCGTGAAGCGGGCGGTCAACGCCCACAAGAAGCGCCGTACGACCCTCGAGCGCGCCAGCGGCTACCGCGGCCAGCGCTCGCGTCTGTACCGCAAGGCCAAGGAGCAGGTCACCCACTCGCTCGTCTACTCCTACCGCGACCGCAAGGCGCGCAAGGGTGACTTCCGCAAGCTGTGGATCCAGCGCATCAACGCTGCGTCCCGCGCGCAGGGCCTGACCTACAACCGCCTCATCCAGGGGCTCAAGGCCGCTGGCGTCGAGGTTGACCGTCGCGTGCTCGCGGACCTGGCCGTCAACGACGTCGCGACGTTCAACGCGCTCGTCCAGGTCGCCAAGGACGCTCTGCCCGAGGACGTCAACGCGCCCAAGGCCGCAGCCTGACCCGCGACATCCCGGGGCGCGCGTCCGACGCGCGCCCCCCGGACGCCCGGTCGGCGTCCGCACCTGCCCCCGCGCTGCGCAACCCGCGCAGCGACCGGGTGCGGCAGGTGCGGGCGCTGGCCGGGCGTTCCGTCCGTTCGCGCACCGGGCGGTTCCTCGTCGAGGGCCCGCAGGCGGTGCGCGAGGCGGTCCGGTGCGCGCCCGAGCGCGTCGTGGACGTCTACCTGACGCCGGCCGCCGCGGAGCGGTACCCGGAGATCGTCGACGCGTCCCGCGACGCGGGCCTCTGGCTGCACGAGGCGTCCGACGACGTGCTCACCACGATGAGTGCCGACGCCCAGGGGGTGCTTGCGGTCGCGCGGGCCTGGAGCACGGCGCTCGACGACGTCCTGCCTGCGTCCGGCGGGCACGAGGCGGCGGACGCGCCGGCCCGTGGCCCGCGCCTGGTCGCGCTGCTGTCGTCGGTCCGCGATCCCGGAAACGCGGGCACCGTGATCCGCGCGGCCGACGCCGCGGGCGCGGACCTCGTCGTGCTGGCGACGGGTTCGGTGGAGCCGTTCAACCCCAAGGTCGTGCGGTCGACGGCCGGCTCGCTGTTCCACCTGCCGGTCGTGACGGGCGTCGCGGTCGAGGACGCCGTCGCTGCACTCCGCGCGGCCGGACTCACGGTCCTGGCGGCCGACGGCGGCGGCGAGCACGACCTCGACGACCTCGCGGACCTCGCGGGCAGGGCGGTGGACGATCCCTCCGCTGCCGGTGCCCCGCCGGACCTTCGCGCGCCGACCGCCTGGCTGTTCGGCACCGAGGCGCAGGGCCTGTCCGACGGCGAGCTCGCGCTCGCCGACGCGAGCGTACGGGTGCCGATCCGGGGCCGCGCCGAGTCGCTGAACCTCGCCACCGCGGCGACCGTCTGCCTCTACGCGTCGAGCCGCGCGCAGCGCTGACGAGGTTCGCCCGCCTGCGGACTTCCGCGCGTCGGGCGGACCTGCCACGATCGAACGGTCGGGCCGACCACGGGAGGCCGATCGTGACCGACCAGGACGCCGGGCCCGGACCCGGCCGCACGCCGCGCCTGCCGCCGCGCTGGTTCGTCCGCAGCGCGTGGGTCGTCCACCGCGGGTACTACCGCGTCACGGGCGGGCGTCGCGGCCTCTGGCGACCGCAGCCCGACAAGTGGGGCACGCTGCTGCTCCGGACGACCGGGCGTCGCAGCGGCCAGGAGCACGCCGTGATCGTCGCCTACTTCGAGGACGGCGCGAACCTCGTCACGCTCGCGATGAACGGCTGGGCCGCGCCCGAGCCGGCCTGGTGGCTGAACCTCCGGGCGGAGCCGGACGCCGCCGTCGTCATGCGGGACGGCCCGCGCGACGTGAGGGCGCGGGAGGCCGAGGGCGAGGAGCGCGAGCGTCACTGGGCGACCTTCCGGCAGCTCGGGACGGATGTCGACGGCTTCTCCGTGCGCCGTCCGCACACGGCCGTCGTCGTCCTCGAACCCCGATAATGACGGGGTGCGCATCTCGTCGAAGTCCGACTCGGCCGTCCGTGCGTGCGTCGAGCTCGCGGCGCGGCACGAGGCGGGGACCCCGTTCATCAAGGCGACGACGGTCGCCGAGGCCCAGGACATCTCGCTGTCGTTCGTGCTCGTGATCCTCAACGAGCTCAAGCAGGCCGGGCTCGTGGAGAGCCGGCGTGGCTCGGACGGCGGCTACCGGCTGGTCGCTCCGCCCGACCGGATCGTCGTGGCCGACGTCGTGCGGGCGATCGACGGCCCGCTCGCGAACGTCGCCGGCAGCCACGTCGAGGACGTGGAGTACGGGGGAGCGGCGGGCTCGGTGCGGGACCTCTGGGTCGCCCTGCGGGCCGCGATCCGGAGCGTGCTCGACGAGGTGACGCTGCACGACCTGGCCGCGGGGAGGATCCCGCCGCAGGTCGCAGCCCTGATCCGCGACGACGACGCGTGGCGGACGCGCCCGAACCGCCGGGCCGCCGGGAGCGTCCTCGGGCGCTCGGCGCCGCCGGCGAAGGAGTAGCCCCGGCGTCGCCGAGACGTGAGACAAACGTCCGGATGCTGGACGCCTTCTTGATGCAACCGGTCAAGAAGGGTTGGGTGTGCATACCCGGCGCCGCCGGGACGATCCCACGAGTCCGAAGGACACACCATGACCCGCACGCACCAGCGCCCTGCTGCCCGAGCCGCCGTCGTCGCCGCGACCGCCGCCCTCGCGCTGGGACTCGCCGCGTGCTCGGGGTCGAGCTCCGCGGCCGACAAGGTCGCCGTCGTCGGGTACTCGGTCCCGCAGCCGGCGTACGATGCCCTGGAGGCGGCCTTCCAGAAGACCGACGCCGGCAAGGGCGTGACGTTCACGTCGTCGTTCGGCGCGAGCGGCTCGCAGTCCAAGGCCGTCGCCGCCGGGCAGAAGGCCGACTACGTCGCGTTCTCGGTCGGCCCGGACGTCCAGAACCTCGTGCCTGCCAAGGTCGACGCCGGCTGGGACGCGGACGCGACCAAGGGCAACGTCTCCGACTCGGTCGTCGTGATCGTGACCCGCAAGGGCAACCCGGTGCACATCGCCGGCTGGGACGACCTGGTCAAGCCCGGCGTGAAGATCGTCACGGCCGACCCGGCGTCCTCGGGCTCGGCCAAGTGGAACATCCTCGCGGCCTACGAGCACGAGGTCGCGACGGGCGGGTCGGAGGCCGACGCGAAGGCGTACCTCACGAAGTTCTTCGGCAACACCGTCTCGCGGGCCTCGAGCGGCGCCGTCGCGCTGACGCAGTTCCTCGGCGGGACGGGCGACGTGCTCATCTCCTACGAGAACGAGGCCATCGCGGCCCGACAGGCGGGCAACGACGTCGACTACGTCGTCCCCGACGACACGTTCCTGATCGAGAACCCGGCGGCCGTCACCAAGACCGCGGGGGAGCCGGCCAAGAACTTCCTCGCCTTCGTGAAGTCCGACGACGGCCAGAAGATCTTCGCGAGCAAGGGCTTCCGTCCCGTCTCGACGACGGTCGAGGTCGGCACGGTCGAGGGCGCGAACGACCCCGCGAAGCCGTTCCCCACCCCCGAGCACGTCACGACCATCGCCGACCTCGGCGGCTGGGACGCCGTCAACAAGAAGTTCTTCGGCGACGCCGGCCTCGTGACCGCGATCGAGGGCGCCTCGTGACCCTCGCCACCCAGGCGCCCGACCGGCCGGCCACCGTCTCAGCAGAGACGGGGGCCGGCCCTCGGCCGCATCGGGACCGGGCCGGCCGGGAGCAGGGGGGCCGAGCGCTGCGGCGTCTGCGACCTGCGACGGCGACCGGGCTCGGCCTCGTCACGCTGTGGCTCAGCCTGGTGGTCCTCATCCCGCTCGCGGCCGTCGTCGTCACCGGCGCGCAGGGGGGCTGGTCGGGATTCGTCGCCGCCGTCACCTCGCCCGCGGCGTTGTCCGCGCTGACGCTCTCGGCCGGGTTGTCGCTCGCGGTCGCGGTCGTCAACGGCGTCGTCGGCACGACGATCGCCTGGGTCCTCGTGCGCGACCCGTTCCCCGGGTCCCGGCTCCTCGACCACGTGATCGACGTCCCGTTCGCGCTCCCGACGATCGTGACCGGCGTCGTGATGATCGCGCTCTACGGCCCCGCCTCGCCCGTGGGGATCGACCTCGTGGGCACACGGGTCGGGATCTTCGTGGCCCTCCTGTTCGTCACGCTGCCGTTCACGGTGCGGACCGTGCAGCCGGTGCTCGCCGCGCTCGACCGCGACGCCGAGCAGGCCGCGGCGTCGCTCGGCGCGTCGGGGGCGACGGTGTTCCGGCGGGTGGTGCTCCCCGTGATCGGGCCAGCCGTCGTGTCGGGCGCGTCGCTCGCGTTCGCCCGGGCGCTCGGCGAGTACGGCTCGCTCGTGCTGATCTCGAGCAACATCCCGAAGCAGACGCAGGTCGCCTCGGCGCTCATCTACGGCAAGCTCGAGGACGCCACCAACCCCGTCCGGTCGACGCAGCAGGCGGCGTCGCTCGCCATCGTGCTGCTGGCGGTCAGCGTGCTGGTGCTCGTCGCGGTCGAGGTCTTCCAGCGGAAGGGGGCGCGGCGCCATGGCTGAGCTCACGACCATGGCACCCGCGGCGCCCGTCGGAGAGCCGCGCGCCGGGCGCCGGGTCGTCCGGACGCTCGTCGTCGCCTACGTCGCCGCCCTCGTCGTCCTGCCGGTCGGGGTGCTGGTGTGGCGGGCCTTCGCCCCCGGCCTGGACGCCTTCGTCCAGGCCGTGACCGACCCGCTCGCCGTCCACGCCTTCCGGATGACCGCCGAGGTGGCGCTGATCTCGGTGGCGTTCACGACCGTGCTGGGCACGATCGCGGCCTTCCTCATCGCCCGCTCGGGCCTGCCCGGGATGCGCGTCCTCGACGCGCTGCTGGGGCTGCCCGTGTCGGTGTCACCGATCGTCGTCGGGCTCGCGCTGATCCTCGTGTACGGGAGCACGGGGTGGTTCGGCGGCGCGCTCGCGTCGGCGGGGATCCAGGTGATCCTGTCCGTGCCGGGGATGGTGCTCGCGACGATGTTCGTCTCGATGCCCCTCGTCACCCGCGCGATCGTCCCGGTCCTCGTGGCGCGTGGCACCGACCAGGAGCAGGCAGCCGAGTCGCTCGGTGCGAGCGCGGTCGTCCGGTTCTGGCGGATCACGCTCCCCGGCATCCGCACCGCCCTCGTGACCGGCGTCGTGCTCGCGCTCGCGCGCAGCATCGGCGAGTACGGCGCGGTCCTCGTGGTCTCCGGCAACATCCAGGGCGAGACGGAGACCGCGACGCTCCGCGTCGACACGCTCTACCAGACGCTCCTGCAGCCCGACGCGGCGTACGCCGTGACCTTCGTCCTCGTAGCCGTCGCGGTCCTCACGATCGTCGCGACGAGCCTGCTCCGCCGCGCCCAGAAAGGCACCCGATGAGCATCCAGGTCCGCGGCCTGACCAAGCGGTTCGGCTCGTTCGTCGCGCTCGACGACGTCGACGTCACCGTCCGCTCCGGCACTCTCACCGCGCTGCTCGGCCCGTCCGGCGGGGGCAAGACGACGCTCCTGCGCGTGATCGCGGGCCTCGAGCAGGCCGACGCCGGCGCCGTGGTGATCGACGACCGGGACGCGACGCGTGTGCCCGCGAGGCGGCGCGACGTCGGCTTCGTGTTCCAGCACTACGCGCCGTTCGGGCACCTCAGCGTCGCCCGGAACGTGGCGTTCGGGCTCGAGATCCGCAAGCGCCCCAAGGCCGAGATCGCGGCGCGCGTCGACGAGCTGCTGCGCCTCGTGCACCTCGAGGCGTTCGCGGACCGGCTGCCCGCGGAGCTGTCCGGCGGCCAGCGCCAGCGCATGGCCCTCGCCCGCGCGCTCGCGGTGGAGCCGAAGGTGCTGCTGCTCGACGAGCCGTTCGGCGCCCTCGACGCGACCGTCCGCAAGGAGCTGCGGCAATGGCTGCGGCGCCTGCACGACGAGGTCCACGTGACCACCGTCTTCGTGACCCACGACCAGGCCGAGGCCCTCGAGGTTGCGGACGAGATCGTCGTCGTGAACGGCGGGCGCGTGGAGCAGGTCGGGTCGCCCGACGAGGTCTACGACCGTCCCGCGAACGAGTTCGTCATGCGGTTCCTCGGCCCGACGACGTCGCTCGCCGGCCAGCTGGTGCGCCCGCACGACGTCGAGGTGCTCCGGGCCGTGGGGGCCGACGCCGTCGAGGCGGAGGTCGGCACGCTGCGGCGGGTGGGCTTCGAGGCGAGGCTCGAGGCCCACGTCGTGGGCACGGACGGCGTCGTCGACGTGCTCGGCTCGCGGTCGGACCCCGCGCTGCGGGACCTGCGCCCGGGCGACCGCGTGTGGCTGCGCGCCGTCGGGACGGGCGCCGGCGCCGACGTGGCAGCATCGTCGGGTGCGCTTGTTCGCGGCGGTGTTCCCGCCTGACCCGGTCCTCGACCACCTCGCCCTCGCGCTCGACGCGGTGGGGGCCGGCCAGGCGCTGCCCGACGCCCCCGACGGGCGCCGCGGCTCGCCCCGCTGGGTGCCGCGCGACGCCCAGCACCTGACGCTGACCTTCTACGCGGCCGTGCCCGAGGGCGCGGTACCCGAGCTGATCGAGTCGCTGGGTGACGTCGCGCGCGACACCGAGCCCTTCGAGGTGCGGCTGCGCGGCGCGGGCTCGTTCGCGGGGCGGGTGCTGTGGGTCGGCGTCGACGGCGCCACGGACGCGCTCCGCGAGCTGGCAGAGGGCTGCCTCGCGGCGAGCGTCCGTGAGGTGCCCGACGACGTCCGGCCGCACCGCGCGCACCTCACCGTCGCGCGGGCCCGCTGGGGCAGGAGCAAGGTCAGCCGCTCGCGTGACGCCTACCGGTCGCAGCTCGACCCCGCCGCGCGGGCGCTCGCCGTCTACGCGGGGCCGTCGTGGACGGTCGACGGGTTCGCGCTGATGGAGTCGCGCCCCGGCGAGGGCCCGCAGGGCGGCCCGCTGTACCGGGAGGTCGAGCGCTGGCGGTTCGCCTCGTGACGCCCCCAACCCTCGTACTCGGCGACCTGGGCGAGGTCCCTGTGCGACGATGACGGCGTGCTTCGGGGAGCGGGTCGTCGATTTCCGTGGCCCGCTCGCGGGCCGCGTCGCTGAGCTGCGACCGGGCCGTCCGGGCGGGCCGCACTAGACTTCATCGTCGGTGCGCGACGTCGCAGGTCCCTGACCTGCGCTCCCGTCGCCGCCCGCCGACCCCGATCCGGTCCCTCGCGGACCTGCACGAGAGGCACGCATGCCCAGCCCTGACCCGGCAGCCCCGGAAGCCCAGAGCGCTGCGACCGTCGCGGCCGCTGACGCCCCCGCCCCCGCCGCGCCCTCGCCGCTCGACGAGGCAGCGCTCGACGCCGCCGTCGACGCGGCGCTCGCGGACGTCGCCGCCGCGCCCGACCTGGACGCGCTCAAGACGGTCCGCACGGCGCACACCGGCGACCGCAGCGCCCTCGCGCTCGCGAACCGCGCCATCGGCGGCCTGGAGCCTGCCGACAAGGCGCGCGCCGGCAAGCTCGTCGGCCCCCGCCGCGGCCGGCTGAACCAGGCCCTCGCGGCGCGGCAGTCCGAGCTCGAGGCCGAGCGCGCGGAGCGCGTCCTCGTCGAGGAGGCCGTCGACGTGACGCTCCCGACGGACCGCGCACCGCGCGGCGCCCGCCACCCCCTCGAGCTGCTCTCGGAGCGCATCGCCGACCTCTTCGTGTCGATGGGCTGGGAGATCGCCGAAGGCCCGGAGCTCGAGGCCGAGTGGTTCAACTTCGACGCCCTGAACTTCGGTCCGGATCACCCGGCCCGGCAGATGCAGGACACCTTCTACGTCGACTCGGGCGAGCCCGGGACGCCCTCGAACCTCGTGCTGCGCACGCACACGAGCCCGGTCCAGGCGCGGACGCTGCTCGAGCGCGGCGTCCCGGTGTACATCGCGTGCCCCGGCAAGGTGTTCCGCACGGACGCGCTCGACGCGACCCACACGCCGGTGTTCCACCAGGTCGAGGGTCTCGCGATCGACAAGGGCCTCACGATGGCGCACCTCAAGGGCACGCTCGACCACTTCGCCCGCGCGATGTTCGGCCCCGAGGCGCGCACGCGCCTGCGCCCGAGCTTCTTCCCCTTCACGGAGCCGAGCGCCGAGATGGACCTCTGGTTCCCGCAGAAGAAGGGCGGCGCGGGCTGGATCGAGTGGGGCGGCTGCGGCATGGTCAACCCCAACGTCCTGCGCTCCGCCGGGATCGACCCCGAGGAGTACTCGGGCTTCGCGTTCGGCATGGGCATCGAGCGGACGCTCATGCTGCGCCACGCGATCGCTGACATGCACGACATGGTCGAGGGCGACGTCCGCTTCTCGGCCCAGTTCGGGACGGAGATCTGATGCCGTACGTCGTCACCGAGTGGCTCGGTGAGCACACCGAGCTCCCCGAGGACCTCACCGCGGAGCAGCTCGCCGCGGACCTCGTGCGCGTCGGGCTCGAGGAGGAGGCGATCCACGGGACCGACGTGACCGGTCCGGTCGTCGTCGGGCGCGTCGTCGCGATGACGCCCGAGCCGCAGAAGAACGGCAAGACGATCAACTGGTGCCAGGTCGACGTCGGCGAGCACAACGCCGTCGAGAACGTCGGGACCGACGACGAGCGCCGCGTCCCGCGCGGCATCGTCTGCGGCGCGCACAACTTCGTGGTCGGCGACGAGGTCGTCGTCGCGCTGCCGGGCGCGGTGCTCCCGGGCCCGTTCCCGATCGCGAGCCGCAAGACCTACGGGCACGTGTCCGACGGGATGATCTGCTCGGCGCGCGAGCTCGGGCTCGGGCAGGACCACGAGGGCATCATCGTGCTCGAGAAGCACGGGTTCTCCGCGGAGCTCGGGCACGACCTGACGCCCGGCTCAGACGCGATCGCGCTGCTCGGCCTCGGGCAGAAGGTCCTCGAGATCAACGTGACGCCCGACCGCGGCTACTGCTTCTCCTACCGCGGGGTGGCGCGCGAGTTCTCGCACTCGACGGGCGCGCGCTTCACCGACCCCGGGCTTCCGAGCGCGCTCGGCGCCCCGCTGCCGGCGCCGACGCCCGACGGGTTCCCCGTCGAGGTGTCCGACGACGCCCCGATCTACGGGCAGGTCGGCTGCGACCGGTTCGTCACGCGCGTGGTGCGCGGCATCGACCCGGCCGCGGTCAGCCCGCAGTGGATGCAGCGCCGCCTGACCCTGTCGGGCATGCGCCCGATCTCGCTGCCCGTCGACGTGTCCAACTACGTGATGCTCGACCTCGGCCAGCCGACGCACTGCTACGACCTGGCCAGGCTCGAGGCTCCGATCGTCGTGCGCCGGGCGCGGGCGGGCGAGCGTCTCGTCACGCTCGACGACGTCGACCGCGTGCTCGACCCCGAGGACCTGCTCATCACCGCCTCGCCCGACCTCGCGGACGGCGACGAGGGCACGCACGTCATCGGCCTCGCGGGCGTCATGGGCGGCGCCTCGACCGAGGTCTCTCCGGCAACGACGGACGTGCTCGTGGAGGCCGCGCACTTCGACCCCGTGACGATCGCGCGGACCGCGCGGCGCCACAAGCTGGCGTCGGAGGCGTCCAAGCGGTTCGAGCGCGGCGTGGACCCGCAGCTCGCGCCGGTCGCCGCGCAGCGCGTGGTCGACCTGCTCGTGGAGTACGGCGGCGGGACCGTCGACCCCGCCGTGAGCGACCTCGACCGCACGACGGCGCCCGCCCCGATCCTGTTCCCGGTCGCGGAGGCCGAGCGGCTCACGGGCGTCGCCTACCCGCCGGAGCGCGTCGGCGAGCTGCTCGCCCTGATCGGCTGCGGCGTCGAGAACTCCGGCGAGCGGGGGGTGCTGCGCGTCGTGCCGCCGAGCTGGCGCCCCGACCTCACCACGCCCGCCGACCTCGTCGAGGAGGTGGCCCGGCTCGACGGGTACGACAACATCCCGACCCTCCTGCCGCCGTCGCCGGCCGGGACGGGACTCACGCCCGCGCAGCGCGGACGCCGGACGGTGGCCCGCGCGCTCGCCGACGCGGGCTTCGTCGAGGTGCTGACGTACCCGTTCGTCGCCGACGCTCAGCTGGACGCGCTGCTGATCGACGCCGACGACCCGCGCCGGCGCGCGGTGCGGCTGGTCAACCCGCTGTCGGACGAGCAGAGCGCGATGCGCACCTCGCTGCTCGTCACGCTGCTGCAGGCGGTCCGGCGCAACGTCGGCCGCGGCCTGGCGGACGTGGCCGTCGTCGAGCAGGGCCTCGTGACGCGGCCGGGCGCGGGTGCGCTCACCGCGCCGTCGCTGCCGGGCGGGGCCCGCCCCACCGAGGAGCAGCTCGCCGCGCTCGAGGCCGCGCTGCCCGACCAGCCGCGTCACGTGGCCGGCGTGCTGGCGGGCGAGCACGTGCCCACCGGCTGGTGGGGCGGCGGTCGCCGCGCGGACTGGGCCGATGCCGTCGAGGCCGTGCGCGTCGTCGCGGAGACCCTCCGCGTTCCCGTCGTCGTCGCGGCCGACCCGGACGAGCGCCCGTTCCACCCGGGCCGCTGCGCGCGGGTGACGCTCACCGACGGCACGCTCGTCGGGCACGCGGGCGAGCTGCACCCGCAGGTCGTCGAGAACCTCGACCTGCCCGCGCGCACCGTGGCCTTCGAGCTCGACCTCGACGTCCTGCTCGACGCCGCGCCCGCGGAGCCGGTCGAGGCCACGCCGGTCTCGGCGTTCCCGGCCGCCAAGGAGGACGTCGCGCTCGTCGTCGACGACGCCGTCCCGGCCGCGGACGTGCGGGCGGCCGTCGCGCGCGGGGCGGGCGAGCTGCTCGAGGACCTGCGCCTGTTCGACGTCTTCACCGGGCCGCAGGTGGGCGAGGGCAAGAAGTCGCTCGCGTTCTCGCTGCGGCTGCGGGCCGCCGACCGCACGCTCACGGCCGAGGACATCGTCCGGGTGCGCGAGGGCGTCGTCAGCGCAGCGGCCGAGGCGGTCGGGGCGGCGCTGCGCGCCTGACGGACGGTCGGACGGAAGGAGCGCCGTGGCGCGCGCGACGCGGCTCGAGGTGCCCACCGCCCAGGGTCCGGGCGAGCTCGTGCTCGACCGGCCGGCGGGGGCCCCGCGCGGCGTGCTGATGCTCGGGCACGGCGCGGGCGGGGGTGTGGACGCGCCGGACCTCGTCGCCGCGCGCGACGCGGCGCTCGCCGCCGGCCTCCTGGTCGCGCGGTTCACGCAGCCCTACCGGGTCGCGGGCCGGCGCGCACCCGCCCCTGCGGTCCAGCTCGACGCCGCGTGGCTCGAGGCGGTCGGCGTCGTGCGCCGGCGTCGCGGTCTGCGGCGGCTCCCGCTGGTCGTGGGCGGCCGGTCGTCCGGCGCGCGCGTCGCGTGCCGCACCGCCCTCGGGGCGGGAGCGGTCGGGGTCGTCGCACTCGCGTTCCCGGTCCATCCGCCGGGCAAGCCCGAGCGCAGCAGGCTCGGCGAGCTCGACGGCGCCGGCGTGCCGGCGCTCGTCGTGCAGGGGGAGCGCGACCCGTTCGGGTGCCCGCCGGACGCGTCCGGCCGCCGGGTGGTCGTCGTGCCCGGCGCGGACCACGCGCTGCGGTGCGCCGAGGCGGTCGTCGCGGAGGCCGTCACGCAGTTCCTCGAATCGGCACATCTCGCATAGTCTCCTCGGGACACGATCCACGACACAGGGGGAGGCGACGGTGCCCGAGCCCAGCGCGCGCGCCACGGTCCGGACGGCACGAGAGCATCGCGGGCACGACCCGCGCGGACGGCGCCGTGGCGGGACGGCCGTGCTGGCCGTCACCGGCGTGGTGCTGGTCGGCGCCCTCGCGGGCTGCACCGACAAGCCCGACGACGCTCCGCTCCAGGACGCGGCGGCGCAGCTCGCGTCCTCGCTCGCGGGAGGCTCTCTCGACGGCATCGCCCTGACGGGCGCCACGCCCGCGGACGCGACGGCCGAGCGCCAGGACGTGTTCGCCGCCGTGCCGGTGCGCCCGACCGTCACCGTGAAGCAGGTGGCGCGGGTCAAGGACCACGACGACCAGGCGACCGCGACGCTCGCGTGGTCGTGGCCCGTCGCGGCGGGGCACCCGTGGGCCTACACGACGACCGCCCACCTCGCCCAGGGCGCGAAGGGCGCGACGGCGACCTCGACGGGCACGCCCGCGGCGTCGCCGTCGTCGGCCGACGACGCGTGGTCCGTGCAGTGGGACCCGACCGTCCTGCTGCCCGACCTCGCCGACAACCAGCACGTGACGTACGCCCGGGTCCGTCCGCAGCGCGCGAAGATCGTCGACGGCTCGGGCAAGGCGATCGTCCAGGATCGCGCGGTCCACGTGATCGGCGTCGACAAGACGCGCACGGACGAGGCGCACTGGGAGTCGTCGGCGCGGTCGCTCGCGAAGGCCCTCGACCTCGACGCCGACGCCTACGCCACGCAGGTCACGGCGGCGGGGCCGAAGGCGTTCGTCGAGGCGATCACGCTGCGCGCGTCGGACCCGACGGACGTCACGAAGCTGACGACGATCCCCGGCGTCGTCGCGCTCGACGACAAGGAGCCGCTGGCACCCACGCGGGACTGGGCGCGTCCGCTCCTGGGGACGGTCGGCGACGCCACCGCGGAGATCGTCAAGGACTCCGACGGCCGCGTCCACTCCGGCGACCAGACCGGGCTCTCCGGCATCCAGGAGCAGTACGACGCCCAGCTCGCGGGCGAGGCGGGGATCGCGATCCGGCTCGTCGACGACGGCGACGGGGGACTGAGCAGCGGGAGCGCCGACGACGACAGCGACGGCACGGAGCTGTTCTCCGTGAAGGCCGTCGCCGGGACGCCCGTGAAGCTCACGCTCGAGAGCGCGCTCCAGACCGACGCCGAGAACGTCCTCGCCGACCAGAAGGTCGCGAGCGCGATCGTCGCTGTCTCGACGTCGGGCCAGGTGCTCGCGGCGGCGAGCGCGACGGCGGGCAACGGGCTCTCGACGGCCACGGCCGGCAAGTTCGCGCCCGGCTCGACGATGAAGGTCGCGAGCTCGCTGGCCCTGCTGCGCGAGGGAGCGAAGGCCTCCACGACCGTGCCGTGCACGCCGTCGATCACGGTCGACGGCCGCAAGTTCACCAACGACGCCGACTACCCGTCGGCGCACCTGGGCGACATCCCGCTGAAGACGGCGTTCGCGAACTCGTGCAACACCGCCTTCATCTCGCAGGCCGGCAAGGTCGACCAGCAGGCGTTGCACGACGCCGCGGCCGACCTCGGCATCGGCGTCCCCTCCGCGCTGGGCGCGCCCGCGTTCTTCGGCTCCGTCCCGACGACGGGCGGCAGCGAGACCGACCACGCCGCCTCGATGATCGGGCAGGGCCGGGTCGAGGCGTCGCCGCTCACCATGGCGACGGTCGCGGCGAGCGTCGCCGCGGGCAAGCGCGTGTCGCCCGTGCTGGTCGAGCCGTCCAAGGCGTCGGGCGCCTCTGTGTCGTCGCCGTCGTCCTCGTCGGAGTCGTCCGCGACACCGACCGCGACCCCGGCCGCCAGCAAGCTGACGAAGGCCGAGGCGAGCACCCTGCACGGCTTCATGCGCGCGGTCGTGACCGACGGCACCGGCACCATCCTGTCCTCGCTGCCGGGCGACATCGGCGCCAAGACCGGCACCGCGCAGTTCGGGGACGACGGCAAGGCGCACGCCTGGATGATCGCGACCGACGGCGACGTCGGCGTCGCGGTCTTCGTCGACGAGGGGGAGTACGGCGCGACGACCGCCGGCCCGCTGCTCAAGGAGTTCCTGCAGGACCTCGCGAAGGACCACACGTCACGATGAGCAGGCACGCATGAAGACGGCGCGGGCGAGCACGAGCAGATGAGCACAGCCAGCAGGCCGCGCGTCCTCACGATCGCGGGCACCGACCCCACGGGCGGCGCCGGGGTCGCGGCGGACCTCAAGACGTTCGCGGCGCACGGCGCCTACGGGATGGCGGTCGTGACGGCGCTCGTCGCCCAGAACACCCGGGGCGTCCGGTCGGTGTACGACCCGCCGGTGCAGGTCCTGGTCGCGCAGCTCGACGCCGTGTCCGACGACGTCACGATCGACGCGGTGAAGATCGGGCTCGTGGGCAGCGCGGCGTACGCGCACGCGATCGGCGCCTGGCTCGACCGGGTGCGGCCGCCGCACGTCGTGCTCGACCCGGTGCTCGCGGCGTCCGCCGGTTCGGGGCGTGCCCTGCTGGGCCGCGGCGAGCGTGCGGAGGACGTGCTCGAGGCCCTCCGCGGCCTCGCGGCGCGCGCCGACGTCGTCACCCCGAACGTCGCGGAGCTCGCGGCGCTCGCGGACGTCCCGGCCCCGACGTCGGGCGCGAACGTCGTCGAGACCGCCCGGAAGCTCGCGGCGAACCTGGGGACCCGGGTGCTCGTCACGGGCGGGCACTTCGGCGGACGACGCTCGCCGGACACCCTGGTCGCGCCGTCGGGCGACCTGGTGACCGTGGACGGCGAGCGCGTCGAGACGGCCCACACCCACGGCACCGGCTGCGCGCTGTCGAGCGCGCTGGCTGCCCTGCGCCCGGTCCGCCCGTCCTGGGAGGCCGCGCTGCGCGACGCCAAGGTCTGGCTCGAGGGCGCGCTCCGGGACGGCGGCCGGCTCGCCGTCGGGCGCGGTCCCGGCCCCGTCGACCACCTGCACGGCATCCCCGCGCCGGAGCGGCGACGGTCCTGATGGCGCCCGCATGACGTCCGGCGAGCAGCGCGACGTCCTCACGGAGCCCGCGTTCGCGCGGCTGTGGGCCGCCGCGACCCTGAGCGGGATCGGCTCCGCCGTCACGACGGTCGCCGTGCCGGTGCTCCTGGTGAGCGTCCTCGACGTCACGCCCGTCCAGCTCGGGGTGGTCAACGCCGTCCAGCTCCTCCCGTACCTCCTGTTCGGGCTGCTCGTGGGCGTGGCGCTCGACCGGGTCCGGCGCAGGCCGGTGCTCGTGTGGGCGAGCGTGGGCCGCGCCGCGGTCCTCGGGGTCGTGCCGGTCGCGTGGTGGGCGGGCGCCCTGTCGCTGCCGCTGGTCGCGGCGACGCTGTTCGTGTTCGGCCTCCTGTCGCTCGTGGGGACGGCCGCGGTGCAGTCGTTCCTCCCGACGGTCGTGGCACCCGACAGGCTGCTGCCCGCCAACGCGCGCCTCGACCAGAGCGCCGCCGTCGCGCAGACGGGGGGACCCGCCGTCGGGGGCGCGGTCGTCGGCGTGCTCGGGGCTCCCGTCGCCCTGCTCGTCGACGCCGCCAGCTACGTGGTCGACGCCGTCCTGATCGGCCGGGTGCGAGTCGAGGAGGTCGTCCCGGAGCGTCCGGCGCAGCCCGAGCGAGTCCGCACCCAGATCGTGGACGGCCTGCGCTGGGCCTACCGGCACCGGATGCTCGCGCCGCTCGCGTGGTCGACGCACGTGTGGTTCTTCGGGAACGCCCTCGCGGCGACCGTCCTCCCGCTGTTCGCGCTCCGGCAGCTCGGCCTGTCGTCGCTCGGGTACGGCCTGCTGCTGGCGGCGACGGGGCTCGGCGCGCTCGCGGGCGCGTTCGGCGCGGCGCGGGCGGGACGCGCGTGGGGGCCCGGACGGACCATCGCCGTCTGCCGCTTCGGCTATCCGCTCGCGTGGGCGGTCGTCGCCCTCGCCCCGGACGGGGGCGGCGTCCCGACCTGGGCCGTGCTCGGCGTCGGCTCCGCCGTCGCGGGGGTCGTCGCGGGGCTCGAGAACGCCAACGAGATGGCGTACCGGCAGGTGGTGACGCCCGCCCGGCCCCAGGGGCGGACCAACGCGACGCTGCGCTCGGCGAACCGCTCGGCCGCCGTCCTCGGCGCACTCGCGGGTGGCGTCGTCGCGACGGCGTGGGGCTACCGGGCGTCGCTGTGGGTCGCGGTCGTCGTCTTCGGGGCGGCCGCGCTCGTGGTGATGCTCTCGCCGGCGCGCGCGGCCCGCTTCGACGACGCGGCCTGACCGCGGCTCACGGGACCAGCAGCACCTTGCCCGTCGTCCGCCTGCCCTCCAGCGCGCGGTGCGCGTCCGGGGCGTCGGCGAGCGGGTAGGTGGCGCCGACGCGCACGTCGAGCGTGCCGTCCTCGACCGCCGCGAAGAGCTCCGCGGCGCGGCCGAGCAGCTCGTCGCGCGTCACGACGTAGTCGGAGAGCGTCGGGCGGGTGAGGAACAGCGAGCCCGCCCGGTTGAGGCGCTGGATGTCGAACGGCGGCACCTGGCCGGACGCCCCGCCGAAGAGCACGAGCGTGCCGCGCCGGCGCAGCGACGCCAGGGACGCGTCGAACGTGTCCTTCCCGACGCCGTCGTACACGACGTGCACGCCCTCGCCGCCCGTGAGGTCCCGGACGACGCGCGGCAGGTCGGCCGCGACGTCGTCGAGCTCGCGGTAGCGCACGACGTCGGCCGCGCCCGCCCCGCGCGACAGCTCCTCCTTCTCGGCGCTCCCGACGGTCGTGATCACGCGCCCGCCCCGCGCCACGGCGAGCTGCGTCGCGAGCAGCCCGACGCCGCCCGCCCCCGCGTGCAGCAGGACGTCGTCGCCGTCGCGCACGGGGTAGGTCGAGGTGACGAGGTAGTGCGCGGTGAGGCCCTGGAGCATGAGGGCCGCGGCGGTCTCGAGCGGGACCCCGTCCGGGACGGGCACGGCCCGGTCGGCGGGGACGACGACCCGCTCGGCGTACGACCCGGGCGCGGACTCCCAGGCCACGCGGTCGCCGACCGCCACCCCGGCCACGCCGTCGCCCACCCCGACGACGACGCCTGCGCCCTCGGAGCCGGGGACGTGCGGGTACGACGCGGGGTAGACGCCGGCCCGCAGGTAGGTGTCGATGAAGTTGACGCCCGCGGCGGCGAGCTCGACGACGAGCTGACCGGGCCCGGGCGAGGGGTCGGGACGGTCGGCGACGGCGAGGACCTCGGGCCCTCCGGCTTCCTGGCAGACGACGGCTCGCATGGGCCCCACGCTACGACGAGCCTCGCGTTCGGGGAGCGCTGTCCGCGCGGACTTCCCCCGGGTCGCATAGATATGTAAGATCGTGCATATGACGATCAGAGTGGCGGTCGCCGGCGCGAGCGGCTACGCGGGCGGAGAGACCCTGCGCCTCCTCGCCGACCACCCCGAGGTCCAGGTCGGCGCGCTCACCGCGCACTCCAACGCGGGCACGCTGCTGGGGGAGCACCACCCGCACCTGCGCTCGCTCGCGGCGCGCGAGCTGGTCCCGACCACGCCGGAGAACCTGTCCGGCCACGACGTCGTCGTGCTCGCGCTGCCGCACGGCGCGAGCGGCGAGATCGCGGCGCGGCTGCCGGACGACGTCCTGGTCCTCGACCTCGGCGCCGACCACCGGCTCGCCTCCGCGGACGACTGGCGCACCTACTACCGCTCGGAGCACGCGGGCACCTGGCCGTACGGCCTGCCCGAGCTTCTGCTCGCGGGCGGCGCGCCGGGCGACGACACGCCGCTGACCAAGCAGCGCGAGAACCTCGCCGGCGCCCGCCGGATCGCCGTGCCGGGCTGCAACGTCACCGCGGTCACGCTCGGCCTGCAGCCCGGAGTCGCGTCCGGCCTGCTCGACCCGACCGACCTCGTGGCCGTGCTGGCCGTCGGCTACTCGGGCGCGGGCAAGTCGCTCAAGCCGCACCTGCTCGCCGCGGAGGGCCTCGGCTCGGCCCAGCCCTACGCCGTCGGGGGCAGCCACCGCCACATCCCCGAGATCGCGCAGAACCTCCGGGCCGCCGGCGCGCCCGACGTCTCCATCAGCTTCACGCCCGTGCTCGTGCCGATGTCGCGGGGCATCCTTGCGACGGCCACAGCCCGCCTCGCGCCGGGCCGCGAGGGCACGACCGCGGCGCAGCTCCGCGAGGCCTGGGCCGAGGCGTACGCGGGGGAGCCCTTCGTCGAGCTGCTGCCCGAGGGCCAGTGGCCGACGACGGCCGCGACCCTCGGCGCCAACACCGCCCTGCTGCAGGTCGCGCTCGACGAGCGCGCCGGCCGCGTCGTGACGGTGACCGCGATCGACAACCTCGTCAAGGGCACCGCGGGCGCCGCGGTGCAGTCCATGAACATCGCCCTGGGGCTCCCGCAGACCCTCGGCCTGACCGTGCAGGGAGTCGCCCCGTGACCGTCACCGCCGCCGACGTCATCGCCTACCCGGACTCGCCGGGCACCACCGCCGCCGCGGGCTTCCGCGCCGCGGGCGTGACCGCGGGTCTCAAGGCCTCGGGCAACCGCGACCTCGCGCTCGTCGTCAACGACGGCCCGCTCCAGGTGGGCGTCGCCGTCTTCACGACCAACCGCGTCGTCGGGGCGCCCGTGGTCTGGTCGCGGCAGGCCGTGAGCGACGGCGTCGTGCACGCGGTCGTCCTCAACTCGGGCGGCGCGAACGTGTGCACCGGTCCCGAGGGCTTCCAGGACGTGCACGCGACCGCCGAGAAGGTCGCCGACGTGCTGGGGGCCTCCGCGGCGGACGTGCTCGTGGCCTCGACGGGCCTGATCGGCGAGCGCCTGCCGCTCGGGAAGCTCCTCGCGGGCGTCGACGCGGCGGGAGCGGCGCTCGCGCCCGGCGCCCCGGCCGGCGAGGCCGCGGCCGACGCCATCCGCACCACCGACACGGTCGCGAAGACGGCGCACGTCGTCGTCGAGACGCCCGCCGGGTCGTTCACGGTCGGCGGCATGGCCAAGGGCGCGGGCATGCTCGCCCCGGCGCTCGCCACGATGCTGTGCGTCGTGACGACGGACGCGGCGGTCGACGCCCAGGTCGCCGACGCGGCCCTGCGGGCGGGCACCCGCGCGTCGTTCGACCGGGTCGACTCCGACGGCTGCATGTCTACCTCGGACACGGTCGCGCTGCTCGTGTCCGGCGCGAGCGGCGTCACGCCCGACGACGCCGCCTTCGCCGCCGCGGTCCAGGCCGTCTGCGCGTCGCTCGCCCGCCAGCTGGTGGCGGACGCCGAGGGGGCGACGCACGACATCGCGGTCACGGTGACCGGCGCGGAGACCGAGGACGCGGCGCTCGCCGTCGCCCGGGCGGTCACCCGCTCCAACCTGTTCAAGACGGCGGTCTTCGGCAACGACCCCAACTGGGGCCGCATCCTCGCCCAGGTCGGCACGGTGCCCGTCGAGGTCGCCGCGTTCGACCCCGACGAGCTCGACGTGAGCGTCAACGGCGTCCAGGTGTGCCGGGCGGGCGGCGCGTACCGCCCCCGCGACGAGGTCGACATGGCCGCGCAGCGCGAGGTGCGGGTCGACGTCGACCTCCACGCCGGCGACGCGAGCGTCACCGTCTGGACCAACGACCTCACCCACGACTACGTCCACGAGAACAGCGCGTACTCCACATGAGCGAGCAGACCCCCGCCGCCTGGCCGGCGGCCGACCCCGACTTCGACACCCGCACGGGCCTCAGCCCCGACCAGAAGGCCGAGGTGCTGGTCGAGGCGCTCCCGTGGCTCGAGCGCTTCCGCGGCGCGCTCGTCGTCGTGAAGTACGGCGGCAACGCCATGGTCGACGACGAGCTGAAGCGCGCCTTCGCGCAGGACATGGTGTTCCTGCGGAGCGTCGGCCTGCGCCCCGTCGTCGTGCACGGCGGCGGCCCCCAGATCTCCGCCATGCTCGACCGGCTGGGCATCGAGTCGGAGTTCCGCGGCGGCCTGCGGGTCACCACGCCGGAGGCGATGGACGTCGTCCGGATGGTCCTGACCGGGCAGGTCTCGCGCGAGCTCGTCGGGCTGATCAACGCGCACGGGCCGTTCGCGGTCGGGCTGTCCGGCGAGGACGGGCGGCTCTTCGAGGCGGAGCGCCGCACCGCGACGGTCGACGGCGAGCAGGTGGACGTCGGCCAGGTGGGCGACGTGGTCGCCGTCCACCCGCGCGCCGTCCAGGACCTGCTCGACGCCGGCCGGATCCCCGTCGTCTCGACGGTCGCCCCCGACGTCGACGACCCGACCCAGGTGCTCAACGTCAACGCCGACACGGCGGCGTCGGCGCTCGCGGTCGCGCTCGGCGCGCGCAAGCTCATCGTCCTCACCGACGTCGAGGGCCTGTACACGCGCTGGCCGGACCAGGACTCGCTGGTCTCGCAGATCAGCGCGGACGAGGTGGAGGCGCTCCTGCCGTCACTCGCGTCCGGCATGATCCCGAAGATGGAGGCGTGCGTGCGCGCCGTGCGCGGCGGCGTCCACGCGGCGACCGTGATCGACGGCCGCGTCCCGCACTCGGTGCTGCTCGAGATCTTCACCCCCGAGGGCAACGGCACCATGGTCGTGCCCACGACGACGAAGGACGGGAACCCCGCATGAGCGAGCTGCTCGCCGCGTCGACCGGCGACCTCACGCACCCCGAGCCCGGGTCGGTCGCCGAGTGGACGGACCGCTACTCCCACGCGGTCATGGACACGTTCGGGCCGCCGCAGCGCGTCCTCGTGCGCGGCGAGGGCGCCTACGTGTGGGACGCCGACGGCAACCGCTACCTCGACCTGCTCGGCGGGATCGCCGTCAACTGCCTGGGGCACGCGCACCCGACGCTCACGGCCGCGATCAGCGCCCAGCTCGGAACGCTCGGGCACGTGTCGAACTTCTTCGGC
The DNA here is from genome assembly GCF_049844995.1 of Luteimicrobium sp. DT211. Lineage (NCBI taxonomy): Bacteria > Bacillati > Actinomycetota > Actinomycetes > Micrococcales > Luteimicrobium > Luteimicrobium sp. DT211. Next base: position 131,351 of record NZ_JBNCMC010000007.1, read on the forward strand.
TCACCCACCCAGATCGCGCTCGCGGAGCGGCTGCTCGGCCTGGCCGGCGCGCCGGACGGGTCGCGCGTCTTCTTCACGAACTCCGGCACGGAGGCCAACGAGGCCGCGTTCAAGATGGCGCGCCGCAACAACCCCGAGGGCACCAGGACCCGGATCCTCGCGCTCGAGGGCTCGTTCCACGGCCGGACGATGGGCGCGCTCGCGCTCACGTCCAAGGCCGCGTACCGGGAGCCGTTCGAGCCGCTGCCGGGCGGCGTCGAGTTCCTGCCGTTCGGGGACACCGGCGCGCTCGAGGCGGCCTTCTCGCCCGAGACGGTGCGCGAGCGGGGTGAGGTCGCGGCGTTCGTCCTCGAGCCGATCCAGGGCGAGGTCGGCGTGCGCCCCCAGCCGGCCGGCTACCTGGCGCTCGCTCGCGAGCTGACCGCCGACCACGGCGCGCTGCTGATCCTCGACGAGGTCCAGACGGGGTCCGGCCGGACCGGCGCGTGGTTCGCGTACCAGCTCCCGGAGCTCGCGCCCCAGGGCTTCCTGCCCGACGTCGTCACGCTCGCGAAGGGCCTCGGCGGCGGGTTCCCGGTGGGCGCGGTCCTGGCGTACGGCGACCGCGCCGCTCACCTGCTCGGGCGGGGCCAGCACGGCACGACGTTCGGCGGGAATCCTGTGGCTGCCGCGGCGGCCCTGGCCACGATCGGCGTGATCGAGCGCGACGACCTCCTCGCGAACGTGCGCGACGTCGGCGGCTACCTCGCCGACCGCGTCGAGGCGCTCGGCCACCCGCTCGTCGTCGGGGTCCGCGGCGCGGGCCTCCTGCGCGGCATCGCGCTCGCCGCCCCCGTGTCCGCGGACGTGGCCCAGCGGGCTCTCGCCGCCGGGATCATCGTCAACCCCGTCGCCCCCGACGCGATCCGCGTCGCACCCCCGTACCTGCTCACGCGCGACCAGGTGGACGACCTCGTCGGCTTTCTCGCGCAGCTCCCGCACGACCTCGGACAGGAGTCCTGATGTCCTCGACCCACGCCCCGCGCCACTTCCTGCGCGACGACGACCTCTCGCCCGCCGAGCAGCGCGAGGTCCTCGAGCTGGGGCTCGCGTTCCACGACGACCGGTTCGTCCGCACGCCGCTCGCGGGTCCCCGCGGCGTCGCCGTCATCTTCGACAAGCCGTCGACCCGCACGCGCGCGTCGTTCTCGGTGGGCGTCGCCGAGCTCGGCGGCTACCCGCTCGTCATCGACTCCCAGACCAGCCAGCTGGGCCGCGGCGAGCCCGTCGCCGACACCGCTCGCGTGCTGGGTCGGATGTGCTCGGCGATCGTCTGGCGGACGTTCGGCCAGGAGCTCGTCGAGGAGATGGCGGCGTTCTCGTCGGTGCCCGTCGTGAACGCGCTCACCGACGCGTTCCACCCGTGCCAGATCCTCGCGGACCTCATGACCGTCGCGCAGCACCGCGGCGGGGTCGGGTCCCTGCCCGGCACGACGCTCACCTACCTCGGCGACGCCGCGAACAACATGGCCAACTCCTACCTGCTGGGCGGCGTGACCGCCGGGATGCACGTGCGCGTCGCCGGACCGGAGGGGTACCTGCCGGATCCGGCGGTCGTCGCCGACGCCGAGCGGATCGCCGCGCAGACCGGCGGGTCCGTGCTCGTCACGACCGACCCGGACGTGGCGCTGGCCGGCGCCGACGTCCTGGCGACGGACACCTGGGTCTCCATGGGCCAGGAGGACGAGAAGGGCGAACGCGAGGCGCCGTTCGTCCCCTACGCGATCGACGCCGCGGCGCTCGCGAAGGCCGCCGACGACGCGATCGTCCTGCACTGCCTGCCCGCCTACCGCGGCAAGGAGATCTCGGCCGACGTCATCGACGGGCCGCAGTCCGTCGTCTGGGACGAGGCCGAGAACCGCCTGCACGCGCAGAAGGCGCTGCTGACCTGGCTGCTGGAGCGGTCGTGACGGACCTGGGTGCCGAGACCGCCACACCCGGGCTCGGGGCGTCGACCACGCCCGCCACGAAGGCGGCCCGCCACGCGCGCATCGTCCAGGCGATCGCGCGCGGAGAGATCCACTCCCAGGCGGAGCTCGCTCGTGCGCTCGCGGCCGACGGCCTGAGCGTCACGCAGGGCACGCTCTCGCGCGACCTCATCGAGCTCCGGGCCGAGAAGGTCCGCACGACGTCGGGGGCGCTCGTCTACGCTGTGCCCGGCGAGGGCGGCGACCGGTCGGTGCAGGCCGCGACCGACGCCGGCTATCTCTCCGCTCGCCTCGCGCGGCTGTGCGCGGAGATGCTGGTGTCGGCGGAGTCGTCGGGCAACCTCGTCGTCCTGCGCACGCCGCCCGGCGCCGCGAACTACCTCGCCTCGGCGATCGACCACTCGGTGCTGCCCGACGTGCTCGGCTGCATCGCCGGGGACGACACGATCCTCGTCGTCGCCCGCGGCGGCGAGGACGGCGGCGAGCGGGTCGCCCAGCGGTTCCTCGCGCTCGCGGGCGACTGACCGCTGAACCCCACTGCTTGAACCATCACCACGGACCAGAAAGAGATGAACCGCCATGACTGATCGCGTCGTGCTCGCCTACTCGGGCGGCCTGGACACCTCCGTCGCCATCGGCTGGATCGGCGAGGCCACGGGGGCCGAGGTCATCGCCGTCGCGGTCGACGTCGGCCAGGGCGGCGAGGACCTCTCCGTCATCCGCCAGCGCGCGCTGGACTGCGGGGCCGTCGAGGCCTACGTCGCGGACGCTCGCGACGAGTTCGCCGCCGAGTACTGCATGCCCGCGCTGCGCGCGAACGGCATGTACGAGGGCCGCTACCCGCTGGTCTCCGCGCTCTCGCGCCCGGTCATCGTCAAGCACCTCGTGCGCGCGGCCCGCCAGTTCGGCGCCGACACCGTCGCGCACGGCTGCACCGGCAAGGGCAACGACCAGGTCCGCTTCGAGGTCGCGACGACGTCGCTCGCCCCCGAGCTCAAGTCGATCGCCCCGGTCCGTGACCTGGCGCTGACGCGCGAGAAGGCCATCGACTACGCAGAGAAGCACGACCTGCCGATCGCGACGACCAAGCACAACCCGTTCTCGATCGACCAGAACGTGTGGGGCCGCGCCGTCGAGACGGGCTTCCTCGAGGACATCTGGAACGAGCCCACCAAGGACGTCTACTCCTACACGGACGACCCGACGTTCCCGCCGGTCGCCGACGAGGTCGTCATCACCTTCGACCAGGGCCTCCCGGTCGCGATCGACGGCACGGCCGTCACGCCGCTCCAGGCGATCCAGGAGATGAACCGCCGCGCCGGCGCCCAGGGCGTCGGCCGGATCGACATCGTCGAGGACCGCCTCGTCGGCATCAAGTCGCGCGAGATCTACGAGGCGCCGGGCGCGATCGCGCTCATCGTCGCGCACCAGGAGCTCGAGAACGTCACGCTCGAGCGCGAGCAGGCCCGCTACAAGCGCACCGTCGAGCAGCGCTGGTCGGAGCTCGTGTACGACGCGATGTGGTTCAGCCCGCTCAAGCGCTCGCTCGACGCGTTCATCGACGACACCCAGAAGTACGTCTCCGGCGACATCCGCATGGTGCTGCACGGCGGCCGCGCGACCGTCACGGGCCGCCGCAGCGAGGCGTCCCTCTACGACTTCAACCTCGCCACCTACGACGAGGGCGACGCGTTCGACCAGTCGCAGGCCCGCGGCTTCATCGAGATCTACGGCCTGCAGGCCAAGCTCGCTGCCGCGCGCGACGTGAAGTTCGGCAACGGCGTGGACTTCGGCACCGGGGCGCTGTGAGCCATGGCTGACGAGACTCCCCAGGCCGCGGACGCCGCGACGCCGGGCTCCGACGTCGCGCCCGCCGCGGGTGGCACCGGGGCCACGGTGGCCGGGCGCGAGGAGCGCGTGAGCCTGTGGGGCGGCCGGTTCGCCGGCGGCCCGTCGCGCGAGCTCCAGGCGCTCAGCCAGTCGACGCACTTCGACTGGCGCCTCGCCCCGTACGACATCGCCGGCTCGCGGGCCCACGCCCGCGTGCTCGCGCAGGCCGGGCTGCTGACGGGTGACGAGCTCGCGGGCATGCTCGACGCCCTCGACCGGCTCGAGGCTGACGTCGCGGCAGGGGAGTTCCTCCCGGTGCTCGCGGACGAGGACGTGCACACCGCCCTCGAGCGTGGCCTGATCGAGCGGGCCGGCCCGGAGCTGGGCGGCAAGCTGCGCGCGGGCCGCTCGCGCAACGACCAGATCGCGACGCTCGTCCGGCTGTTCCTGCGCGAGCAGGCGCGCACGCTGGCGAACCTCGTGCTCGACGTCGTGGACGCGCTCGTCGAGCAGGCGGCGGCGCACCCCGGCGCGCCGATGCCGGGCCGCACGCACCTCCAGCACGCGCAGCCGGTGCTGCTCGCGCACCACCTGCTCGCCCACGCGTGGCCCCTGCTGCGCGACGTGGACCGCTGGATCGACTGGGACGTCCGCGCCGCGCGCTCGCCGTACGGCTCGGGGGCGCTCGCGGGCTCGTCTCTCGGCCTGGACCCCGCCGCCGTGGCGACGGACCTGGGCTTCGACGGTCCGGTCGAGAACTCGATCGACGGCACCGCATCGCGCGACGTGGTGGCGGAGTTCGCGTTCGTCGCGGCCATGGCGGGCATCGACCTGTCGCGGTTCTCGGAGGAGATCATCCTCTGGAACACCAAGGAGTTCGGCTTCGTCCGCCTGGACGACGCCTACTCGACCGGGTCGAGCATCATGCCGCAGAAGAAGAACCCGGACGTCGCCGAGCTCGCGCGCGGCAAGGCGGGACGCGTGATCGGCGACCTGACGGGCCTCCTGGCGACCCTCAAGGGCCTTCCGCTCGCGTACAACCGCGACCTGCAGGAGGACAAGGAGCCCGTCTTCGACCAGGTCGACACGCTCGCCGTCCTCCTGCCGGCGTTCGCGGGCATGGTCCGCACGCTCACGTTCGACACGGACCGCATGGCGGCGCTCGCGCCCCAGGGCTTCTCGCTCGCGACTGACATCGCCGAGTGGCTCGTGCGGCAGGGCGTGCCGTTCCGCGTGGCCCACGAGGTCGCGGGCGCGTGCGTGAAGTTCTGCGAGGACCGCGGCATCGAGCTGTGGGACCTCACGGACGCCGAGCTGGCGGAGATCTCCGAGCACCTCACGCCCGACGTGCGCACCGTGCTGAGCGTCGAGGGCTCGCTCGCCTCGCGCGACGCCGTCGGCGGCACCGCCCCGGCGCGGGTCGCGGAGCAGCTCGACGCCGCCCGTGCCCGCTCGGCGGAGTACCGCGTGTGGGCGCAGGACTGAGCGCACCGACGCCGGGGGCGCGCGCATGAGCGTGTCCCCGGCCGTCCTCGCCGGTCTCCTCGCCCGGACCCGCGACGGCGAGCCGCGCCTCGGGCCGCCCGGCGACCGGGCGCGTCTCGTGGTGGTCGACGGGCCGGCCGGCTCGGGCAAGACGACGCTCGCCGCGCAGCTCGGTGGGGCCCTGCCCGGGCAGGTCGTGCACATGGACGACCTCTACGAGGGCTGGTCGGGCCTGCGTGCCGGGACCTCTCGGCTCGTCGAACAGGTGCTGGCGCCCTGGGCGGACGGCCGCGACGGCCGGTATGCGCGCTACGACTGGGAGGCGGGCGCCTTCGCCGAGGAGCACGACGTCCCGCGCGCGCCCTTCCTCGTGGTGGAGGGCTGCGGGGCCGGCGCCCGCCGGCTCGCGGACCTCACGTCCCTGCTGGTCTGGGTCGAGGCGTCCGACGACGTCCGCCTGGCCCGCGGCCTCGCCCGCGACGGCGAGGACGCGCGCGCGCACTGGCTCGCCTGGATGCGCGAGGAGCGCCAGGTCTACGCGGACGAGGGCACGGCCGAGCGCGCGGACGTCCGCCTCGACGGCTGGGGGGCGGTCGCGTGACGCGCCTCGACCCGGCCACCGTCCCGCCCCGCACGTGGTTCGCCCGCGACGTCCACGCCGTCGCGCGCGACCTGCTGGGCGCCTTCGTCACGCGCCGGACCCCGCTGGGCGACGTGACGCTGCGCATCACGGAGGTCGAGGCGTACGACGGCGAGCGCGACCCGGGTTCCCACGCCTTCCGCGGCCCGTCGCAGCGCAACCGGGCCATGTACGGCGAGGCGGGGCGGCTGTACGTCTACCGACACCTCGGCCTCCACCACTGCGTGAACGTCGTCTGCGCGCCCGAGGGCCGCGCGTCGGCCGTGCTGCTGCGCGCGGGTGAGGTCACCGACGGCGTCGACCTGGCGCGGTCCCGCAGGCTCGCCAAGGGCCGCTGCGACACGGACCGGCAGATCGCACGCGGCCCGGCGCGGCTCGCGGTCGCGCTCGACCTCGACCTCGACGAGTACGGCGCCGACCTCGTCGACCCGGCGGGTGCGGTCGTCGTCCACCTCGCCGCCCCACCCGGGACCGACGGGCCGCCCGCCGGGCGGGGCGAGGTCCGGACCGGTCCTCGCGTCGGGGTCTCGGGCGACGGTGGCGACGCCGGGCAGTTCCCGTGGCGCTACTGGCTGGCGGACGAGCCCACGGTCTCGGAGTACCGCGCGGTCCGTGCACGGACGCCGTGACCAGGCACGCGGCGGACGCCGTCGCGTCGACCCGTCGCCGGAATCCCCGCGCCCGACCGCCGGGCGACACGGCACACTAGGAGCGCGGTCCGCGACGGGCCGCCGAGCACGCGCCCCGATCCTCGGGGCGCCGGACGAAGGAGTGGTTGTGAGCGACGTTCTCGACGAGCTGCAATGGCGGGGCCTGGTGGCGCAGTCCACCGACGAGGCCGCGCTGCGCGACGCGCTGGGAGCGGGTCCGGTCACCTACTACTGCGGCTTCGACCCGACGGCGCCGAGCCTGCACCACGGCCATCTCGTCCAGCTGATCCTCCTGCGTCACCTCCAGCTCGCGGGGCACCGGGCGCTCGCGCTCGTCGGCGGCGCGACCGGACTGATCGGTGATCCTCGTCCCAGCAGCGAGCGCACGCTCAACACCAAGGAGGTCGTGGCGGAGTGGACGGACCGCCTGCGGTCCCAGATCTCGCGCTTCCTGGACTTCGAGGGCGACAACCCGGCCAAGCTCGTCAACAACCTCGACTGGACGGGCGAGCTCACGGCCATCGACTTCCTGCGCGACGTCGGCAAGCACTACCGGCTCGGGACGATGCTCGCCAAGGACATCGTCGCCCGGCGGCTCGACAGCGAGCAGGGCATCAGCTTCACCGAGTTCAGCTACCAGATTCTGCAGGGCATGGACTACCTCGAGCTCTTCCGGCGCGAGGGCTGCACGCTCCAGACCGGCGGCAACGACCAGTGGGGCAACCTGCTGTCGGGCGTCGAGCTGATCCGGAAGGCTGAGCAAGCCTCGGTGCACGTCCTCACGACGCCGCTGATCACCAAGGCGGACGGGACCAAGTTCGGCAAGACGGAGGGCGGCGCCGTCTGGCTCGCGCCCGACATGATGACGCCGTACGCCTTCTACCAGTTCTGGGTCAACTCCGACGACGCCGATGTGGTCCGGTTCCTGAAGATCTTCACCTTCCGCTCGCGCGAGGAGATCGCAGCGCTCGAGCGTTCCGTGCAGGAGCGTCCGGCCGCGCGCGAGGCGCAGCGCACCCTCGCCTCGGACGTCACGACCCTCGTCCACGGCGAGGAGGCGACGAAGGCCGTCATCGCCGCCAGCCAGGCGCTGTTCGGGCGTGGCGACCTCGCCGAGCTCGACGAGGCGACGCTCGCGTCCGCCGTCGCGGAGCTCCCGCGCGTCGACGTGGCACCGGGCACTCCGGTGGTCGACGCGCTCGCGGGAGCGGGCCTGGTCGCGGGTCGGTCGGCGGCACGGCGGGCGATCGCCGAGGGCGGCGCGTACGTGAACAACGCGAAGGTCGTGACCGAGGACGCGGTGCTCGAACCGGCCGACCTGCTGCACGGGCGGTACGCGCTGCTGCGACGTGGGAAGCGCACGCTCGCGCTCGCCGTGGTGGAGCAGGCGGCGGCGGGCGCCGAGGTCTAGCCGGCGCGTCGCGGGGATGCCGAGGAGGGTCGGGAGCACCACGCTCCCGATCCTCTTCGCGTTCCGCCTGCTCGTGGTGTCGGGTCAGGTGCCGCGCGGCGGTGCGCCGGGGGAGCCGCGGCGGTGCGCCGGGCGAGCGAGGAGCGCACCGCTCGGTTCAGGCACACTGCCGACGATCCGCGGCCCGCGCTCGGGCACTTCCGGGGCAGCGTCGTCCAGCGCTCCCGGGGTCGCTGGACGACGCTCCGACCAGCGTTGATACCGCCCGGGAGCGGGACAGGAACTGCGCCCGGACGGTCGGCATCAGGGCCGCCGCAGCGGGATTTGACCTCGACGCAGGGGCCCCGTACTGTTCTCGATGTCGCCCGGCAGGGAGGAACGGACAAGCTGGCTCAGGTCAGTGAGGCTGGTCCCCGCGGGTGGCGCCCCGAGATCTGTTTCCTTGGCTCGTCTGAGTCGGGTAGGGTCCGGTTCTGGTTCTGATCCTGGTTGTGGCCCGGGTCGCCGTCTTGTGCGGTGGCTGGTCGGGTTTGCTGCTGGGGTGGGGGTCGGGTAAGATGGAGAAGTTGCCCCGGTGATGGCCCGGAAGGGTTTGATCGGGTGAGCGTCCGTTTCTTGAGAACTCAACAGTGTGCTTGATAGTCAATGCCAATTTTTAACC
>NZ_JBNCMC010000008.1:0-110309 GCF_049844995.1 Luteimicrobium sp. DT211
GCACCCTGGTCTGGACCTCACCGACCGGCGCCGAGCACGTCACACGACCCGCGACCACCCTCACCGGACTCACGAGCGCCGCCGCCGGTACGGGCGCCGCCGATCGAGCCGGTCGGACCGTGGACGACGACCCGCCACCGTTCTGACCGGCGCCGGACGACCGCCGCTGCTCGCGATCGTTCCGACGGAACGACCCCTTCGACGGCAGGTCCGCCCCTGCTCACGACCGACGGCCCACGTGAAGCTCGCCGACCGGAACCGCGAGGGACGACCTCCACAAGGCCTACGTACCGCCCCCATCAGCGGCGAGCTCACACCCCTCGCTTCACGCAGCCGTCGTGGCCCAGCACCCTCGTCGAAACACAGGGCTCTGCGACGGAATGCTCGTCAGGAGCGGAGCCGGGGCCCGCTATCGCACCCGCGCGGCCTGCAACGGCAGCCAACGAGCAACCTCGGCCGCCCGCTCGCCCGACGCTCGCACCCGCCCGTCGGCGACGGCGTCGTCCCACGTCAGTCCCCCGGTCACGAGCGCGAACCACGTCGCGGGGTCGGTCTCGACGACGTTCGGCGGCGTGCCGCGGGTGTGCCGTGGGCCCTCGATCGCCTGGACGGCGCCCCACGGCGGGACCCGCACCTCGACGGCGTGCCCCGGGGCGACATCGGCCAGCTCCTCGAGAGTGAAGCGGACCGCGGCGGCGACGTCGGCGCGCGTCGGCTGCGCCCCGGTGGCGAGCGCCGCACGCCACGCGGCGAGGGCGGCACGACCGGCGTCGGGCGGGGTGCGGCGGCGGGGCGTCACGCCCGCCCTCCCTCGGCCGTGGAGGAACCGTGCCCCGGGCGCGCCACGTCCCCCTCGGCGAACGCAGCGTCACCCTCGGCGAACGGGGCGTCACCGTCGGCGAGGTCGAACGCGATGCGGCGCTGCTCGATCGACGCCTCGACGAGGCGGACGCGAACCGGCTCGCCGAGCGGAAGCGCAACGCCGGTGACCGGGGCGCGCAGCGCCGGGTGCGCGACGACGACCTGGCCCCGCCGTCGCGGCCGCCCGCCCGGATCCGCGGGCTCCGCCGGCCTCGCGGGCCGCTCGTCCACGTCGACGACGACGCCGTCGAACGCCTCCCCGACCCGACCTGCGACGAGCGCCGCCTCGACCGTGTCGAGGCACGCGCGCTCGAACGACCCCGCCCTCTGCCCGGTCCGCGCCATGACCTTGGGCAGCGCGGCGAGCCCGTCGAGCGCGCGGGCGGGCACGGGCTCGCCCGAGCACGCCGCGAGGCACGCCTCGGTGCCGTACCGGTCGACGAGCCGCCGCAGGGGCGCGGTGACGTGCGCGTACTCGGCGGCGATCGCGGCATGTCGCGTCACGACGCGGTCGCCAGGGTCGTCGGACACCGCGGGCAGCGCCGCTACAGCCGGCAGGCCCGTCCCGCCGAACGCCAGGTACGACGCACCCCGGAACAGCGACGTCGCCTCCGCGAGGAAGGCGGCGTGGTGGGGCCGCGCGGAGTCGAGCGTGCGCAGCAGCTCGCCGTAGGGCTGGTCCTCGGGCCAGTCGATCGCGAGCGCCCGCGCGGTCCGGTGCAGCCGGGCGACGTCGCGCGGATCGGCGGGCGGCAGCGTGCGCAGGATCCCGACCCCGCCGGAGCGCATGAGCCGCGCCGCCGCGATGCCGGTGAGCAGCGAGATCTGCGCGTTCCAGCCCTCGACGGGCAGCGTCGAGCGCAGCTCGAGGGTGGTGGTCCCGTCGTCGTGCGTGACGGCGACCTGCTCGGGCACGTCGAGCGAGACGCCGCCACGGTCGCGCTCGCGCTCCTGGCGCAGCGTCCCGACCTCGCGCAGCAGCGCGATCGTCTCCCGGACGCCCGCGGGCCACGCGTCGCTCCCCGGCCCGCCCGACGACGGCGCCCGCCCGTCGAGCGCGTCCTGCGCCTCCTCGTAGCTGAGCCGGGCGACGGACCGCACCACACCGCGGCGCACGGTGACGCCCGGCCGGTCGGGTGCGTCGTCGGCGATCTCGCCCCGCGCGTCGAGGACGATCCGCCAGACGACGGCGGGACGGTCGACGTCGGGCAGGAGGCTCGCGGCCCCCTCCGAGAGCGGGGCGGGGTGCAGCGGCGTGCGCTCGTCGGGGCCGTACAGGGTCGTGCCACGGGTGTGGGACTCGGCGTCGACGGGGCCGCCGGGCTCGACGAACGCGGCGACGTCCGCGATCGCGTAGTGCACGACGAACCCGGCGCCGGCGCCACCCTCACCTCCGACGCCGCCGTCACCGCCGACGCGTTCGAGCGCCAGCGCCTGGTCGAGGTCCATCGAGCCCGGCGGGTCGATCGTGAGGAACCGCAGGTCGCGCAGGTCCTCGCGCCCCGGCGCCGGCGCGGCGAGGGCCGGCCCCCGCGCCGCCGCGCGCTCGGCGTCGGCGAGGACGTCGGCCGGGAACTCGGCGGGGATCTGCATCTCCTGCCGCAGGGCGGCGAGCGAACGGCGGACGGCACGCGAGGTCGCGGCGTCCGCGCCGGCGATCCTCAGGTAGTGGGCGGGCACAGCACGAGGCTAGAGCGTGCGCGGGGCGACCACCGCGTACAGCAGGGCCCGCAGGTCGTCGTCCGTCTCGGCACCGGACCGGAAGACGAGCCGCAGGGCGAGCGGCGGCACGTCGAGCTCGAGACGGACCAGCGTGCCCGCGGCGAGGTCGTCGGCCACCGCGAACTCGGGCAGGAGCGCGAGCCCGAGCCCCTCGGCCGCCCAGGAGCGCACGACGGGCACGCCGCCCGCCTCGACCCGGTCGACGACGTCGCCGAACAGTCGCTCGCCCGCGTAGCGGAACGAGCAGCCGGGCACGTTCACGAGGAGCCGCTCGCCGCGGAGGTCCGTCGGCGACAGCGCCCCCCGGCCCGCGTGCCGGTGGCCGGGGGCGGCCACGAGAACGAGCGGCACGGGCTCGACGTCGACGTGCTCGAGCGCCCCGGTCGGCACGGGGTAGCCGAGGGCGCCGAGCGCCGCGCCCGTGTCGAGCAGGAGCGCGGCGTCGAGGGTCCCCCCGACGATCCCGTCGAGCAGGGCGGTGCGCGACACCGACGACGAGAGCACGACGTCCAGACCGGGTCGTTCGGCAGCGAGCCGGGCGACGACTCCCGGCACGTACCGCGCGGCGATCGTCTCGAGCGCGCCCAGCCGGACCGCCGCCGGCACTGCGAGGACGTCCCGTCGGGCGGCGTCCGCGTCCCCGAGGAGCCGGCGCGCCCAGCCCCGGAGACGCTCGCCCGCCTCGGTCGGGACCATGCCGCCGGGCCGCCTCACGAACAGCGCGACGCCCAGCGAGCGTTCGAGCGCGCGCACCTGTTCCGAGACCGACGACGGCGCGAGCCCGAGGGCGTCCGCCGCGTCGGTCACGGTCCCGTGCCTCAGGACCGCCTCGAACGTCCGCAGCTGTCGCAGCTCCACCCGCGCCCTCCTCGATCCGGTCGGTCGTTCGGCGCCGCCGAACGGGGCGTTCGGACCTGCCGGTGGAGCGGATGGCCTCCGCTCGTCGAGCCTAAGGCGCACCGACCCCACCACGCACGGAGCCGCCTCATGCTCGTCGACGACGCCCCCACCACGCCCCCTGCCGCCGCACCGCGCGGCACCACGACCCGCCTCCTCGGCGTGGCCCTCGGGTACTTCATGGTCCTGCTCGACATGACGGTCCTGGCCGTCGCCGAGCCCGACCTCGCCCGCTCGTTGCACCCATCGACCTCGGGCCTGCAGTGGGCGATCACGGCCTACACGGTCACCTTCGCGGCCGCCCTCCTGTCGGCGGGGGCGGCGGCGGACCGGTTCGGCGCCCGCCGGGTCTTCACGGTCGGCGTCCTGGCGTTCGGGCTGGGCTCCCTCGCGTGCGCCGGTGCACCGAACCTGGGCGCGCTGGTGGCGCTTCGCGCCGCGCTGGGAGTCGCCGCCGCGCTGTGCGCGCCCGCGTCGATGGCGATGATCGCGGACCTCTACCCGGACCCGGCCCGGCGCGCCAGGGCGGTGTCGGTGTGGGCCGCAGTCAGCGGCGCGGCGGTCGCGGCCGGGCCCGTGCTGGGCGGGGTGCTCGTCGCCCTCGGCGGCTGGCGCCTCGTCTTCCTCGCGAACGTCCCGCTCGCGGTGCTCACGTGCCTCCTCGTCCACGGTCCGGGGGTGGCCCGGCGTCGGCCCCCTCGGACCGGACCGGCACCGGTGTCCGGCGCCCCGTCCGGCTCGGTCGCCCGACGCCGGTCCGCGTGGGCCGTGCAGCTCGCGGCCGTCGCGGCACTCGCCCTCGGCACCGACGCGGTGATCGCGTTCGGGGCCGGCCAGGTCGTCCACGGCACGTGCTCGCTGGCCGGGGCCGCAGTCGCGGCCGTCGCGCTGGTGCTGCTCGACGGACGCTCCGGCGCCCCGCTCCTCGTCCGCGGACCCGGGCTCGCGCCCGCGCTCGTCACGGGCGGTGCCGTGAACGCGGCTCTCGCCGGGGTGCTGTTCGTCGTCCCGCTCGTCCTCGCCCGCGACACCGCGCTCTCCCCCCTCGGGATCGGGCTCGCGTTCCTCCCGATGACGGTCCCGTTCGCCGTCAACCCGCTGCTCACCGGCCGACTCGTCGCGAGGCACGGGCCGCGGCCACCGCTCGTGCTCGGCCTCGCGCTGCTCGTAGCCGGTGCTCTCGCCCTCGCCCTCACGGTGCGCGGCGGCGCCCTCGACCGGACCCCGGCGTTCGCCGTCCTGCTGGGGTCGCTCGTCGCGCTGGGCCTCGGCACGTCGTTCGCGCTGCCGTCCCTGGTCGCGCTGGTGATCGGGGTGGCGCCGCCCGGCACCGCGGGGCGCGCGAGCGGGCTGCTCAGCGCGGTCCGCCAGCTCGGGGCGAGCGTCGGCGTCGCCCTGGCCGGAGCGTTCGTGGTCGACGCACCCGCGACGGGGCTCGCCGCGCTGGCCGCACTCTGCGCCGCGGCCCTCGTCCTGCTCGCCGCGACCAGGCCGCGGTCCGCCACCTGACGCCGTGACGGGACGAGCCGGGCCGCACCGGCTCAGGCGCGCTCCCGCGCGAGCTCGGCGCGGACCTCCTCCCGCAGCTTCCCGTGGTTCTCCGGGTTGGGCGCCGCCGCCAGCAGCGTCTTGGTGTACACGTGCTGGGGATCGAGGATCACCCGGTCCGACGGACCCCGCTCGACGACCTGCCCGCGGTACATGACGAGGATCTCGTCGGAGAAGTGTCGGGCGGTCGCGAGGTCGTGCGTGATGTAGAGGACCCCGAGGTTCTCCTCGCGCTGGAGCCGCGCGAACATGGTGAGCAGCTCGAGGCGGATCGACACGTCGAGCATGGACACGGGCTCGTCGGCGATGAGGAACCTCGCCGCCGGCGCGAGGGCCCGCGCGCTCGCGACGCGCTGGCGCTGCCCGCCCGACAGCTCGTGCGGCCGGCGACCCGCCATCTCGCGCGGCGGGTCGAGGCTGACCCGCTCGAGCAGCCGCTCGATCTCGGCCTCGATCGCCTCCCGCCCCTGGGCGCGGTGGTGGATCCTGATGGGCCGCTCGAGGTGGTGCCCGACCGTGTGGAACGGGTTGAGCGACGCGAACGGGTCCTGGAAGACCATCTGCACGTCGTTCCTGTAGCGCATGAGGGCGACGCCGCGGTGGGCGCTGCGCTCGCCGTCGAGCAGGATCTGGCCCGACGTCGGCTTCTCGAGCTTCGCGATCATGCGCGCGACGGTCGACTTGCCCGAGCCGGACTCGCCGACGAGCGCCACGGTCTTCCCGGGCTCCAGCGTGAACGACACGTGGTCGACGGCGCGGAACCTCGCGCTCCGCATCCCGGAGCGGACGCGGAAGTCCTTGACGAGGTCCTTCACCTCGAGCGCGCCCGTGCGCCGCGGGCCCCGGTCGGTGGGGGTCATGTCAGGCCGTCCCTTCGGTCTCGCCCGTGCGGATGAACGAGCCGCGGTCGCCCGTCAGGCTCGGGAACGACGACAGCAGGCGCCGCGTGTACTCGTGCTGCGGCCGCTCGTAGACGTCGGCCGCGGTGCCCAGCTCGACGATCTCGCCCCGGAGCATGACGGCGATCCGGTCGGAGATCTCGAGGAGCAGCGGCAGGTCGTGCGTGATGAAGACGACCGCGAAGCCGAGCTGCTCGCGCAGCCGCATGATCTCGCGGATGATGCCGCGCTGGACGACGACGTCGAGCGCCGTCGTCGGCTCGTCCATGATCATCACCTGCGGGCGCAGGGCGAGCGCCATCGCGATCATGACGCGCTGGCGCATGCCGCCCGAGAGCTCGTGGGCGAAGCTGTCGAGCCGGCTCGGGTCGACGCCGACCATGCGGAGCAGCTCGCGCGCCTCGGCGAGCCTCTGCCTCCGCGGCATGTCGGGGCGGTGCGTCGTGAAGACGTCGAAGAGCTGCCGCTTGACGCTGATCACCGGGTTGAGCGAGTTCATCGCGCCCTGGAAGACCATCGACACCTTGTCCCAGCGGAACACGCGCAGGCTCTCCCCGGCGAGGCCGAGGACGTCGACGGCGGCGCCGGACTCGTCGTGGAACGTCACCGCACCGCTCGTCAGGTCGGCCGGTGGCTTGAGCAGCCGGTTCAGCCCGTAGGCGAGGGTCGACTTGCCGCAGCCCGACTCCCCCGCGAGGCCGAGGATCTCGCCGCGGTGCAGGGTCAGGGAGACGTTCCTGACGGCGTGGACGGGCGGGTCCACGAGGTAGTCGATCGACACGTCCGTCGCCGTGAGGACCGGCGTCAGCCCCCGCAGGTACGCGTCGTGGGAGGACAGGCTCACGGGACCGGCCGTCCGGGTCGCGGAGACGCTCATACGTGCACCTTCTCGGTCGCTGCCGCGGGCTGGTCCGCGGGCGGGCGGGCCTCGTCCTTGCGGGCCTCGCGGACCCGCCTGGTCGCCTTCGGCACGTTCCGCAGCTTGGGGTTGATGATCTCGTCGATGGCGAAGTTCACGAGCGACAGCCCGCAGCCGAGCAGCGCGATGAGGAGGCCGGGCGGGACGAACCACCACCACGCGCCGAGCGTGAGCGCCGAGCCCTGCTGGGCCTGGTAGAGCATGGTGCCCCAGGTCACGGCATCCGTCGGGCCGAGGCCCAGGTAGGACAGCCCGGCCTCGCCGAGGATCGCGAAGATGACCCCGAAGAGGAACTGCGCCGCCACGAGCGGGAGCAGGTTCGGCAGGATCTCGACGGCGATGATCCGGCGCGACCCCTCACCCGCGACCCGGGCCGCGAGCACGTAGTCGCGCATCCGCAGCGATCTCGCCTGGGTCCGCAGCACGATCGCCGACCCGGTCCACGCCGTCAGCCCCAGGACCCCGGCCACGAGCCACATCGACCGGCTCGACGAGTAGGCGGCCAGGACGATCGTCAGGGGCAGCGCCGGGATGACGAGCATGATGTTCGTGATGAGCGACAGGGTCTCGTCCGTCCAGCCGCCCAGGTAGCCGGCGAAGATGCCGAAGACCACCGAGAGCAGCAGGGCGATCACGCCGACCGTGACGCCGATGATCAGCGACCCGCGCGCGCCGTGCGCGAGCTGCGCCCAGATGTCGTTGCCGATCGCGCTCGTGCCGAGCAGGTGGCCCTGCTCGCCCGGCCTGAGCAGGCCGTCGTAGTCGGTGCTGTTCGGGTCGAGCGTGAAGAACGGCACGACGATCGCGAACAGCACGATGAGGCCCGTGATCACCAGCCCGACGACGAGCTTGGGCGACCACGACGGCATGAGGTCGCGCCGGCGCGAGCGGGGCCGCTCGGCGGCCGCGTCGCCCAGGTCCGGGGGCAGCCCGTCGACGACGACGTCCGCCGCCTCGACCGTGGTGGCCGCCCCCGTGACCAGGTGGGCCTCGCGGACGTCCTCGCCCGTGGTCTCGTGCTCAGCCATGGTGACGCGTCCTCGGGTCGATGTAGCCGTAGATGAGGTCCATGAGGAAGTTCACGACGAGCACGGCGACCGTCGTGAGCAGGAACACCCCCTGCATGAGCGCGTAGTCCGCGTTGCTCACGGCGGTGATCATGAGCTTGCCGATGCCCGGGTAGCTGAAGACCTGCTCCATGACGAGCGATCCCGACACGACGAACGCCAGCGCGACGGCGAACCCGGCGAACGACGGCAGGGCGGCGTTGCGCACCGCGTACACCCACAGCACCCGGCGGGGGCGCAGGCCCTTGGCCTCCGCCGTGACGATGTAGTCCTCCGCCAGGGTGGAGACCATCATGTTGCGCATCCCGACGAGCCACCCGCCGACCGCGCTGAGCACGATCGTCAGCGCCGGCAGCACCGCGTGCTGGAAGACGTCGACCATCGACGCCCAGGTCCACTCGGGATGGTCGTACTTCTGCACGTCCCAGCCCCACGAGATCGGCGCGAGGCCGAGCTTCATGCCGAGGAAGTAGACGAGCAGCAGCGCGAGCCAGAAGTACGGCACCGACTGCAGGAGCGCCGTGAACGGGATCACGTGGTCCCACGCGCTGCCGCGCCTCCAGCCGATCCACGCCCCGCCCACGATGCCGATCGCGAACGCGATGATGGTCGACGCCCCGACGAGGCACAGCGTCCAGGGCAGGGCGTCCTTGATGAGGTCCCACACCGGCTCCGGGTACTTCGACACCGAGATGCCGAGGTCGCCGTGGACGATGTTGTCCAGGTACGCCCAGTACTGGTTCCAGAGCGACTCGTCGGAGCCACCGAGGATGAGCTTGACGTTCCTCTCCACCGCCGGGGTCACGTCGCCGTTGCGGGCGAGCTTCCCGATGAGGATCTGCGCGGGGTCGCCGGGCAGCATCCTCGGGATGAGGAAGTTCAGGGAGACGGCGGCCCACAGGGTGATCGCGTAGAACGCCACCCGCCGCCCGTAGTACTTCATGGTCCGGTTCTTCCCGTCACTGCGTGTCGTGCATCGTCGTGCTCGTCCTCGGTGGTCCCGGCCGGCTCAGCTGAGCGGGACGAGGTTGGCGAGGATCACGCCGGAGGACACCGAGCCCCACGACGGCGGGAACATGTAGAGGTCGTCCTGGGTGGGCCAGCCCGAGAAGTCCTTCTGGTCGAAGAACGTCTGGGTCGCGTTGATGATCACGGGGATGTACGGCAGGTCGTCCACGATGTTCTTCTGGACGGTCGCGTACTGCTCCTTGCGCTTCGCGTCGTCGTTCGTGGCGGCCGCTGCCTTGACGGCGGCGTCGACGTCGGCGTTGGCGTAGCGCGAGAAGTTCCACGTGCTCGCCTTGAGCGGCGTGCCGACCTTGGTGGTCGAGAAGCCGGCGAACCAGTCCTTGTAGATCTGGAACGGGTCGGCGACCGAGGTCCCGACGACGCCGCCCATCAGCAGCTCGAAGCTGCCGGAGCCGCGGGCGTCGAAGTACTCCTGCTCGGAGATCGTGCTCGCGGTGATCTTGATGCCCGCAGCCTTGGCCTGGGACGCGATGAGCTCGGCCGCCTGGTTGTAGTCGGTCCAGCCGCTCGGCGACTTGAGCGTCAGGCTGACGGTCTTGCCGTCCTTGGCGTAGAAGCCGTCCGAGCCCTTGGCGTAGCCGGCGGCCTCGAGGATCTTCGCGGCGGCCGCGGCGTCGGCCGACTGCGGCGACTCCTTCCAGTCGTCGTCGGTGATCCACGCGTCGTCGCGGCCGAGGAGCGCGAAGGTCGGCGAGACGGTGGCGCCGAGCCCCTTGAACGCCTTGTCGTTGATCTGCTTGCGGTCGATCGCGACGTTGAGCGCCTGGCGCACGGCCTTGTCGGTCTGGGCGCCCTTGCAGCCCTCGTCGGCGTTCGCGCAGGTGTAGATCGTCGTGGGGTCCTGCGGCGTGTTGACGTACCCGATGCCGAGCGAGGTGACGGCGTCGACGTCGGGCACGAACATGCCGGTCCAGTCGATCTTGCCCTGCTTGACGAGGTCCTCGGCGTTCTGGTTCCCGTCGAGCCCGACGTAGCGCACCGTCTTGACCGCGGGCTTGCCCTGGCCCGCGTCGCGGTACTTCGGGTTGGCGACGACCGTGTAGGCCTGCGACGACACCGAGCCCTTCTTGAGGACGTACGGCCCGGTGCCGATCGGGTCGTCGTTCGTGAACTTCGCGGGGTCCTTGACGTCCTTCCAGATGTGCTCCGGGATGATGAACGTGGTGCCCAGGAGCGAGAACTCGTTGGTGAACTGCGGGCTGTCGAACGTCAGGACGACGGTGGTGTCGTCGGTCGCCTTCGCCGACGTGAGGTACGAGGGCTTCGAGAACGCGTAGCCGTACGTGTAGGCGACGTCCTTCGCGGTGAACGGCTGACCGTCGCTCCACGTCACGCCCGACCTGACCTTGATGGTGAGCTGCTTGCCGTCCGCGCTGAACTCGTACGACTCGCCGAGCAGCGGCGTCGGGTCGCCCGAGCCCGCCTTGTTGAACGCGAACAGCGGCTCGTAGATCGGGCCCATCGCCGCGTGCAGGACGTTGGGCGAGAACGGGTTGAAGTTCGACACGATGGGGGTCATCGAGCCCGCCCACACGTTGAGTACCCGGGTCGAGCTCGCGACCCCGGTCGGCTTCTCGGTGCCCGCTTTGGTCGACGTGTCGGTGGCCTTGCTGCCGCCACCGCACCCCGCGAGCAGCAGGCTGACGCCCGACGCCAGCGCGACGGCGGCGACGACGCTCCTGCGCCTCGTGCTTCGGATCATCGTTGGTCCCTTCCTGGAGGACGGCGACGCCCGCGCGCCCCTGCGCCCGCGCCTCGACCGTGAGGTGTGCAGGGACACTAACAAAGGATCTCCTGGGCCGGACCCGATAGATCAGGAAAGTTACCTAACTGATACAGGGCGGCAATCCTCCCGCGGCTCAGGCGCTGGCCCGTGGGGGTTCCGCGGTGGGCCCTGAGTCGCCGGTCGGCGGCTCGCGACGCGCCGTCGGTCGGGGGTGAGTGCCGGTCAGTCGCTCGCCAGCGCGGCGTCCAGCGCGTCGCGCGCCGCGAGCACCAGCCCCGCGTCCGTGACCTCGTACTCGCCCGCGCCGCCCGGCCCGGCAGCGTCGTGCACGAGCGTCTTGGCCGACAGGTGGACGGCGTCCACGCCCGCGCCGACGAGGGCGGCGATGTCGGCGACCCGCACTCCCCCGCCGGCCTGCACCTGCAGCGGCAGGGCGCCGTCGTGGACGTGGTGCGCGCACCGGCGCAGCTGCTCCAGCCCGTCGATGCTGCGCGCCTCGCCGCCCGACGTCAGCACCCGCGCGACGCCGAGCGCCGCGAGCGTGTCGAGCTCCCGGAGCACGTCCGGCACCGCGTCGAGCGCGCGGTGGAAGGTCACCTCACGGCCCTCGGCGGCCGCGACCAGCGCGCGGACCGCCTCGACGTCCACGCGCCCGTCCGGCGTCAGCGCGCCCACGACGACGCCGTGCGCGCCCGCGTCCACGAACGCGCGCACGTCCGCGAGCGCCACGTCGAGCTCGGTGCGGTCGTACACGAAGCCGCCGGCGCGGGGCCGGATCAGCGGGTGCACCTCGATCGGCTCGTGGTCGGTGAAGTCCTCCGCCACGGCGAGCGCCACGTCGACGAGGCCCACGCTGGGGGTCAGCCCGCCCGTGGCGCCGAGCGCCACGCACAGCTCGACACGCTGGGCGCCGGCGGCGCGGGCCGCCCGGACCCCCGCGACGTCCTGGACGGCGATCTCGAGGGAGACGCGGGAGCGGGGGCGGGTTCCGTCGGTCACGCGACGAGGCTAGTCCCCC
Source organism: Luteimicrobium sp. DT211 (assembly GCF_049844995.1). Classification (NCBI taxonomy): domain Bacteria; kingdom Bacillati; phylum Actinomycetota; class Actinomycetes; order Micrococcales; genus Luteimicrobium; species Luteimicrobium sp. DT211. The sequence continues at coordinate 11,687 of NZ_JBNCMC010000008.1, forward strand.
GCGGCCGTGTCACGTGGCGCAACGTTCGACCGGCGGGCGGGAACATCCGGGCAACGCGTGACCCGCGGGCCGTCGGGGACCTACAACGAGCCATGACCACGACCGCCGAGGCCACCGTCGCCTCCTCCAGCCCAGCCGCCGCCAGCGGACCCAGCGCCCTCGACGCCGCGCGCCCGCTGCGCGTCGTCGTCCTGTCCGGGAACCCCAGGCCCGGCTCGCGGACCGCCGCGACCGGCCGGGCCGCCGCCGACGCCGTCGCCCGGGTGCTCGCGAGCGCACCCGGGGCCGAGGCCCGGATCGAGCCCTCGATCGAGCTCCTCGAGCTCGCCGACCTCGCGCCCGAGCTGCTCGCCCCGGAGCACCCCGCCGCCGACGCGGCGCTCGCCGACCTCGCCCGGGCCGACGTCGTCGTCGTCGCGACCCCCGTCTACAAGGCGTCGTACACGGGACTGCTCAAGGCGTTCCTCGACCTGTACCGGGCCGGCGACCTGCGCGACGTCGTCGCGATCCCGCTGGTCGTGTCCGGCAACCCGGCCCACGCGCTCGCCGGCGAGGTGCACCTGCGCCCGCTGCTCGTCGAGCTCGGCGCCGTCGTCCCGACGCGCGCCCTGACCGTCACGGAGGCGGACCTCGGCGACCCGGCCGGCCGCGACGCCGTCCTCGAGCGCTGGCTCGCGGACGCCGCGCCCGCCCTGCGCGCCACCGTCCGGACGGGGGTCGCCCGATGAGCGCCGAGCCCCTGTCCGAGGACCTCACCAGGCTCGACGCGCTGCTCGCCGAGCAGGACGAGCCGCACCTGAGCATCGACGCCTACAAGGTCGTGTTCCGCCGCCACCCCGCGGGGGTCGCCGTCGTGACCCTCCGCGACGAGGACCCCGAGCCGGGCGTGGAGCCCCGCCACGTCGGCTTCACCGCGACGTCGGTGATCTCGGTCTCCGCGGAGCCGCCGCTGCTGGCGTTCTCGATCGCCTCCACGTCGTCGTCGTGGCCCGCGCTCGCGCGCGCCCGCACCGTCGCCGTGAGCTTCCTCGCCGACGACCAGGACGACGTGTCCGCGCGCTTCGCGACGAGCGGCATCGACCGCTTCGCCGCGGGCGGCTGGTCCGCGCTGCCCACGGGCGAGCCCGTCATCGAGGACGCCCTGACGTGGGTGCGTGCCCGCGTCGTCCAGCGCACGCCCGTCGGGTCCAGCTACCTCGTCTCGCTGCGCGCGCTCGAGCACGGGGTGCGCCCCGGCGCACCCGACGCCGCCGGCCCGCTCGTCTACCACGACCGCACCTACCACCGCATCGGCGACCACACCGCCATCTGAGCCCTTCCCCCACGGAGGTAACCCCCATGCTCCGGTACGTCGCAGGACGGCTGGCCCAGGCCGTCGGCGTGCTCTGGGCCGCCTACACGGTGTCGTTCTTCGTCCTGTGGGCGCTGCCCAGCGACCCGGTGTCCCTGCTGCTCGGGACCGACTCGAGCGACGTCACGCCCGAGCAGCTCGCGGCCGTCCGCCACGAGTACGGCTACGACCGGCCGCTGCTGGTCCAGTACGTCCACCAGCTCGGGGACGTGCTGCACGGGGACCTCGGCCGGTCCGTGAGCACGCGCGAGCCGGTGAGCTCGCTGATCGGGGCCGCGATCGGCCCGACGGTGCAGATCGCGCTCGCGGGGCTGGTCCTCGCGGTCGTCCTGGGCGGCGGCCTGGCCGTCGTCGCGACGCTGACCCGCCGCCGCGGCCTCCAGGCGCTGCTGCTCGGGCTCCCGCCGCTCGGCGTCGCGATCCCGGGCTTCTGGTTCGGGCTCATGCTCCTGCAGTGGTTCTCGTTCCGGCTGCCGATCTTCCCGGCGATCGGCGACCAGGGCGTCGCGTCGGTCGTCCTGCCGGCCGTCACGCTCGCCCTCCCCACGGGCGCCGTGATCGCGCAGCTCCTGTCGAAGAGCCTCGTCGTCACGCTCCGCGAGCCGTATGTCGCGACCGCGCGCGCCAAGGGCGCCTCGCCCGCCCGGGTGCACCTGCGGCACGCGCTGCGCAACGCCGCCCTGCCCGCGCTCACCGCCACCGGGCTGCTCGTCGGCGGGCTCCTCGGCGGCACCGTCGTGACCGAGACCGTGTTCTCGCGGCCCGGCCTCGGCCGGCTCACCGCCACCGCCGTCCAGGCCCAGGACGTGCCCGTCGTCCAGGGCGTCGTGCTCGTGGGCGCGCTGGTCTTCGTGCTCGCGAACCTCCTCGTCGACCTCGTCTACCCCCTCCTCGACCCGCGGCTCGAGCGGCGCCGACGTCCGGCGTCCGCGAGCGCCGCGCCACTCCAGGGAGCCCCCGCATGACCGACCTCACCACCACGCTGGCGCCCGCCTACCCCGCGGGCCTGCCGGAGGGCGCGCCCACGGACGTCGACGCCGTCGGGCCCGCCGCCCCGCTCCCCGCCGACGACGCCGCCCGCCCCTCCCGGCTGCGGTACGCCGCGGGCTTCGTCGCCCGGCGACCGGGGCTGGTCGTCGCGGTCGGCTGGCTCGTCGTCGTCCTGCTGGCCGCGCTCGTGCCGTCGCTGCTCGCGTCGGGCGACCCGCTCGACGGCGTCCCGGCGGACAAGCTCACCGGCCCCTCCGCGCAGCACTGGTTCGGCACCGACCAGCTCGGGCGCGACCTGTACACGCGCGTCGTGCACGGCACCGGGACGACGCTCCACGCGGCGCTCCTCGCGATCGCGATCGGGCTCGTCGTCGGGTCGGTCCTGGGCCTTCTCGCGGGGTTCGTGGGCGGCGCGCTCGACGCCGTCCTCATGCGGTTCGCCGACGTGCTCCTCGCGATCCCCGGGATCCTCCTCTCGCTCGCCGTCGTCACCGCCCTCGGCTTCGGGACCGTCAACGTCGCGATCGCCGTCGGCACGACGAGCGTCGCGTCCGTCTCCCGGATCCTGCGGTCGGAGGTCCTGCGGGTCCGCACCTCGGCGTACGTCGAGGCGGCCCGGGCCGGCGGCTCCCGGTGGTGGCGCGTGCTCCTGGTCCACGTCCTGCCGAACTCGGTGGGGCCCGTCCTCGTGCTCGCCGCGCTCGAGCTCGGCACCGCGATCCTCGCCGTGTCCTCCCTGTCGTTCCTCGGGTACGGCGCCCAGCCGCCCCAGCCCGAGTGGGGCTCGCTCGTCGCGGGCGGCCGCGACTACCTCGCCGGGCAGTGGTGGCTCACCACCCTGCCCGGGATCGTCATCGCCCTCACCGTCCTCGCGGGCAACCGGCTCGCCCGCGCCCTCGACAGCGAAGGGAACCCGTCATGACCGAGCCCCTGCTCCGCATCGACGACCTCCACGTCACGTACGCGAGCGCGCGCGGGGAAGTCCGCGCCGTCCGCGGCGTCAGCCTCGACGTCGCCCCGGGCGAGACCGTCGCGCTCGTCGGGGAGTCCGGCTCCGGCAAGTCCACGACGGCGCACGCCGTCGTCCGGCTGCTCGCGTCGTCCGCCCGCATCACCGGCGGGCACGTGCACTTCGACGGCACCGACCTGGCGACCGCGCCCGCCCGCCGGCTGCGCGCCGTCCGCGGGTACGGGATCGGCCTCGTCCCGCAGGACCCGACCGTCTCCCTCAACCCCGTGACCCCGGTCGGCGAGCAGGTCGCCGAGGTGCTGCGCATCCACGGGCTCGCCGACCGTAAGAGCGCCGCGGCCCGCGCCAAGGAGGCCCTCGCCGAGGCCGGGTTGCCCGACGGAGTCGCGCACCTCTACCCGCACGAGCTGTCGGGCGGCATGCGCCAGCGCGTCCTCATCGCCGTCGCGCTCGTCGCCCGGCCCGCGCTCCTCATCGCCGACGAGCCGACGTCCGCGCTCGACGTCACCGTCCAGCGCCAGATCCTCGACCACCTCGAGGGGCTCACCCGGTCCGCCGGCACCGGGGTGCTGCTCGTCACGCACGACCTCGGCGTGGCCGCCGACCGCGCCGACCGGGTCGCCGTCATGTCGCAGGGACGGATCGTCGAGGTCGGCACGCCCGCCCAGGTCCTCGGCGCGCCCGCCGACCCGTACACACGCGCCCTGATCGCCGCAGCCCCGAGCCTCAACACGAGCAGGTCCCTGGTCTCCGCGCGCCCGGCGGCCCGGGCCACCGGTCCCGACGCGGCGTCCCCGGTCCTGGAGGTCCGCCACCTCGTCAAGGAGTTCCCCCGTCCCCGGGCGGCGGGCGGCGGGGTGCTGCGCGCCGTCGACGACGTGAGCTTCGCGCTCCAGCAGGGCAGCACGCTCGGGATCGTCGGCGAGTCCGGCTCGGGCAAGACGACGACCGTGCGCGTCGCGGTGCGGCTCGCCGACCCCACGAGCGGCGCCGTCCTGCTCGATGGCCAGGACGTGACCCGCGCGAGCGGCGCCCGCCTGCGAGCCCTGCGCCGTCGGGTGCAGCTCGTCCACCAGAACCCGTACGCCTCGCTCGACCCCCGGCTGTCCGTCGAGCGGATCGTCACGCAGCCCCTGCGGGCGTTCGGGGTCGGGGACCGCGCGTCCCGCCGCGCCCGCGCCGCCGAGCTGCTCGACCAGGTGGCCCTGCCCGCGAGTGCCCTCGCGCGGCGCCCCGCGGAGCTGTCGGGCGGGCAGCGGCAGCGCGTCGCGATCGCCCGCGCCCTCGCGCCCCGGCCGGAGGTCGTCGTGCTCGACGAGCCCGTGTCCGCGCTCGACGTCCGCGTCCAGGCGCAGGTGCTCGAGCTGCTGGCCCGCCTCCAGGCCGAGCTCGGCGTCAGCTACCTGTTCATCTCGCACGACCTGGCCGTCGTCCGGCAGATCGCCCACGACGTCGTCGTGATGCAGGACGGCCGCATCGTCGAGGAGGGCCCCACCGACCGTGTGCTCGCCGACCCCGAGCACCCCTACACCCGCGAGCTGCTCGGGGCGATCCCCGGCGGCCGCGCCGAGGCCGACGTCCCCGTCGCCTCGTGACACCGGAGAAGAGAGACCGATGAACCACCGACACACGCGACCGTCGCCCCGCCGGGGCCGACCCGCCGCGCTCGCCGCAGCGGCCGCAGCCCTCACGCTCGCCCTCGCCGCCTGCGGTGGTGGCTCGTCCGGGGCGGGCAGCACGGCGTCCGACGGCGGCTCCCCCGTGGACGGCGGGGCGCTGTCCTTCGCCCTCCAGAACGACCCGATCTCGCTCAACCCGTCCGGCACGGGCTCCGGCAACGACACGCTGTACGTGACGCGGCAGCTCGTCGACTCCCTGCTCTACCAGGACCCGAAGGACGGCTCGCTGCAGCCCTGGCTCGCGTCGTCGTGGAAGGCGAGCGCCGACGCGAGGACGTTCACGTTCACGATCCGCGACGGCGTCACGTTCTCCGACGGCACCCCGCTCACGGCGCAGTCGGTCAAGGACACGTTCGACGACGTCGTGAAGAACGGCGCGAAGGCGCTGAACGCGGTCACGGCGTTCGTCGGGCTCGACACGATCACCGTGAAGGGCGACACCGTCACGGTGCGGTTCAAGGCGCCGAACGCGGCGTTCCCGCAGGCCACCTCGCAGGTGGGGCTGGGGATCCTCGGCGCCTCGACGCTCGCGACCCCGTTCGACGAGCGGGCCGACGGCTCGAAGCTCGTCGGCTCGGGCCCGTACGTGCTCGAGCACTACACGAAGAACGTCGAGACCGTCCTGAAGAAGCGCGACGGCTACACCTGGGCGCCCGCCGCGTTCGACAACACCGCGGGCGCGCACCTGGACTCCGTGACGTTCAAGGTCGTCCCCGAGGCGGGCGTGCGCACGGGGACGCTCACCTCCGGCCAGTCCGACGTGATCGGCGGCGTCCAGCCCAACGACGTCGCCCAGCTCGACGGTGCGGGCCTGCCCGTCGTGTACCGGGCCAACCCGGGCGTCACGTTCGGGCTCACGTTCAACGAGGGCAGCCCGTTCGGCAAGGACCCCGAGCTGCGCAAGGCTGTCGCGCTCGCGATCGACCCGAAGGAGGTCCGGGACACCGCGCTGAACGACAAGTTCGCCGTCGCGACGAGCCCGCTCGGGGTCACCACGCCCGGCTACACGGACGTGAGCACGGAGGGCACAGCCCTCGTCACCGACGCCGACCAGGCCAAGCAGGTGCTCGACGCGGACGGCTGGAAGGCCGGGTCCGACGGCCTGCGCAGCAAGGACGGCAAGGCGCTGAGCCTGAAGATCGAGTGGATCTCGAACTTCGCCCCCAACCAGACGGCGCTCGAGCTGATTCAGCAGGAGCTCAAGGCGGTCGGCATCGGGGTGACGCTCGAGACCGGGTCCGTCCCCGAGTACCTGCAGAAGCTGCAGACCGGGGACTACGACGCCGCCTGGGGCAACAGCTCGCGCGCCGACGGCGACATCCTGCGCACCTCCTACTCGACGGCAGCCACGAACTACTACCAGCTCGACGACCCGACCCTCGAGAAGCTCCTGCAGGAGCAGCTCGCCGCGGGCGACGCGACCCAGCGGGACGAGGTCCTCGCGCAGGCGCAGGAGCGGCTCGTCACGCAGCACCACACCGTGCCGGTCTTCGAGCTGACCTCGATCATCGGCACCCAGAAGGACGTCCACGGCGTCAGCCTCGGCGCCGACTCCCGCCTCGACCTGCTGGTCGACGCCTGGAAGGCGAAGTAGCCGGAGCAGGCTGCGCTCGTCGTCGCGCTGCGCCGCCGTCAGTCGGCGGCGCAGCAGGCCTCGGCGGGGACGGTCGGCAGGGCGGCCTTCTGGGTCGACGGCGCGACGCGGCGTACCCGGATCCCGTCGCGCCGCATCGCGACGAGCGTGGTCGCGACGCCGCCGAGCACGAGCGCGACGCCGACGAGCAGCGGCGCCCGGTAGCCCAGGCCCAGCGCGATCACCGCGCCGCCGAGCGCGGGCCCGACCGCGTTGCCCACGTTGAACGCGGCCGTGTTCATGCTGGCCGCGAGCGTGGGGGCGTCGGCGGCGATCTGGAAGACGCGGGCGTTGAGCGCCCCCGCGATCGAGAACGCCGACATCCCCACCAGCAGCACGGCGCCGAAGGCGGCCCACGGCACCGACGCGACCGCGGCCAGGAGGAGCAGGCTGGCCGCGGTCGCGGCGAGCGAGCCCAGGAGGTTCGCGAACAGGTTCCGGTCGGCCAGGCGTCCGCCGACCGTCACCCCGACGAACGCGCCGACGCCGAAGCCGACGAGCGCGAGGGGTACGAGGGAGTCGTCGAGCCCGGCGACCCGGGTGAGCAGCGGCGAGAAGTACGAGAACGCGGCGAACACCGACCCCTGGAACAGGGCCGTCGTCGCGAGCGCGAGCCAGATCCGCCCGGTGCGGAACACCCGCAGCTCGCGGGCGAGGAGGTCCCGGGTGCCCGGCAGCACGACCCGGGCGGCGCCGTCGGCGGGACGGGGATCGCGGATGGTGGCCGCGACGAGCACGGCACCGAGAGCGGTGACGACGGCGATCACCCAGAACGCGGAGCGCCACCCGTACTGCTCGCCGAGCCACGCCCCGCCGGGGACCCCCACGAGGTTGGCGATCGTGAGCCCGCCGATGAGCGCCGCGAGCGAACGGCCCACGGCCTCGGGCGGGCTCGCGCGGTGCGCGTGCACGGCCGCGACCGCCCAGAACCCCCCGCACGCGACCGCGGCGATCACGCGCGAGGCGAGGAGGACCGCGTAGCCGGGGGCGAGCGCGCCGAGCACGTGCGCGGCCGCGAAGACGACGGTCATGAGGACGAGCGTCGAACGCGTCGGCAGGCGCAGCGTGAGCACCGCCATCGCCGGCGCGCCCACGACCATCCCGACCGCGAACGCGGTGATGAGCAGCCCGGCCTGCGGGATGCTCACGTCGAGGTCGGCGGCGATCTGCTCGAGCAGGCCGGCGATCATGAACTCGCTCGTGCCGAGGCAGAAGATCACGGCGGCCAGCAGCAGGACGACGCCGGGGACCCGGGTGCGGGCGGGGCCGCCGGTCGCGGTCGCCGCGCTCACGCGAGCGCTCCCTCGGCGCTCGACGCGAGGGCTTGGCGGCCGGCGTCGGTGCTGAGCGCGTCGAGGAACGCGTCGAGCTGGGCGCGGACCTCCTGCGGGGTCGCGACCCGGGCGGCGACGCGCAGCCCGGCGAGCGTGGTGTGGAAGAGCGGCGCGAAGGCGTCGGCGTCGACGTCGGCGCGCACGTGACCCTCGGCCCGCCCGCGCGCGAGGATCCGCGCGTAGGCGTCGATCCAGGCGGCGCGGTCGGCGTCGAGCAGGGCGGCGATGCCGTCCATGCTGCGGCCGAGCTCGACCGCGGTGTTCACGGACAGGCAGCCGGCGCGGTCCTCGCGGGCGCACTGGTCGCCGAGGGCGTCCGTGAAGCGACGGCGCAGGACGACGGGCGCCGGGTCCGGGCTCGCGAGGAGTGCCTCTCGCTGCCCCACCCCCTGGCCGGTGTACCGCTCGAGGGCACGCTCGAACAGCGCGTCCTTGCTGGTGAACGTGCTGTAGAAGCTGGACCGGGCGATCCCGGCGCGCTCGCACAGCCCGACCGCGTCGGTGCCGGCGTAGCCGCGCTCGGTGAACTCCGCGATGGCGGCGTCGACGACGGCGTCCTCGTCGAACTGGCGTCTTCTGGGCATGGGGTCACGCTACGTGTTCTGGACACCACTGTCCAGAACAGGCGTAGCGGCACCAGCCACCACAGCAGCCGCGCCGCTCCGCCGGCGACGCGCCCAGATCAAGCCCCAGGCCTTGTCGCCCGGCCCCGGCGTGCGCCGGGTGGCCCGGGCTGTGGTGGCTGGCGCCGCTACGACCTCGTCGTCGGCCGGATCGCACGGACGTAGCGCGACCCCCCTCCACAGCCCCGCCGAGGAGGGGCGACCCTGCGGGCCGAATCAAGCCCCCTGCCTTGATTCCGGGACTCGGCGGGTCCGGCGACCCTGGGCCGTGGAGGTGGGCCGCGCTACGCGCGGCGGCGCGGGCTCAGGCTGCCTCGGCGTCCGCCGCCGCGCGCTCGGCATCGCGCTTGGCGACCTCCTCGCGCACGATCGGGATGACGTAGCGCCCGAAGTCGGTGGCGTCGTCGAGCAGGTCGTAGCCGCGCGCGGAGATCACGCTCACGCCGAGGTCGTAGTACGCGAGGAGCGCCTGCGCGACGGTCTCGGGCGTGCCGACGAGCGCGTTCGAGTTGCCGGCGCCGCCCGTCGCCTTGGCGGTCGCGGTCCACAGCGCGGTGTCGAAGCGCTCGCCCTGCGCTGCGATCTCGAGCAGCCGCTGCGATCCGGCGTTCTCGGGAGCGCCTGTGCGGTAGCGGCGGAGCTGGTCGCCGGCTCCCGCCTTGCGGGCCTCGATCCGGCCGAGGACGTCGTGCGCCTTCTCCCAGGCGAGCTCCTCGGTCGGCGCGATGATCGGCCGGAACGCGGCGTGGATGCGGGGCAGCGTGGTGCGGCCGGCCGCGCGAGCCTCGGCGTGGATCCGGGCGATCTGCTCGGCGGTCCGGTCGAGCGGCTCGCCCCAGACGGCGAAGATGTCCGCCTCGGCGGCCCCGACCTTGTACGCGGCCTCCGACGAGCCTCCGAACGAGATCGTCGGCACCCGGCCCTCGAAGGGCTTGGCGTCCAGGACGAAGTCGTCGAAGTCGTAGAACGGGCCGTGGTGATCGAACGGCTCGGCGCTCGTCCACGCCTGCTTGACGATCTGGATGTACTCGTGGGTGCGGGCGTAACGCTCGTCCTTGGTCAGGCGGTCGCCCTCGCGCGCCTGCTCGTGGTCGTTGCCGCCCGTGATGAAGTGGACGGACAGGCGACCCTGGGAGACCTGGTCGAGCGTCGCGAACGTCTTGGCCGCGAAGGTCGGGTAGGACACGTTGGGCCGGTGCGCGAGCAGCAGCTCGATGGAGTCGAGGCGTCCCGCGATCCAGCCCGCGAGCGCCGACGGCTCGAGGCCGCTCGACCCGTACGCGAACAGGACGCGCGTCCAGCCGTTGTCCTCGTGCGCGCGGACGATGCGCTCGAGGTAGCGCAGGTCGATCGGCTTCGTCGTGGGGGCAGTGGTCTCGGAGGCGTCGCTCGTGGTGGCGATGCCGAGGAACTCGACGGGCATGGTCAGGACTCCGTTCGGTGCGTGGGATCGGGGGTGGGGTGCGGGGCGACGTCGAGGCCGAACGCGAGCAGCGTCCCGCCCTCGACGACGTGGGTCTCGCGCTCGGTGAGCCGCTCGAAGCCGAGCGACGCGTAGAGCCGGTGGGCCGGCAGCATGCGCGGCCCCGAGTTCATGACGACGCGGACGAGCCCGCGCTCGCGGGCCAGGTCGACGACGTGCCGCGTGAGCAGGCGGCCGACCCCCTGCCCGCGGGCCGACGGGTCGACGCCGAGGAGCCGGAAGTCGAGCTCGCCGGGCCGGGCGAGGGGCGAGATCGTCCGCCCCGGGCGCGGCGTCGCGACGCTCCCGAGGAGCACGTCGCCCTCGGGATCGCGGCGCGCAGCGACCCACACCTGGTGCTCGGCGGCCCGCTCGGCGACCGCCCGCAGTGATGCCCGGTACTCGTCGCCGATCGCGTAGTCCGCGGTGTACGCGCGCTCGAGCAGGTCGGCGACGGCGGCGTGCTCGGCGGGCTCGGCGAGCCGCACGACGACGGCGGGCGATGTCTCCGGCGGGCCCGACGCGGGCTGCGCCGCCTCGAGGATCTCGGCGCTCATGCGCGCGCCGGCTCCGGTGCGGCGAGGGGCTGGGCGTCCGCCGGCTCGGCTGCGACCGTGGGCAGGCCGGCCTCCTTCCAGGCCGGGAACCCGCCGTCGACGTGCGTGACGTCGGTGAAGCCGCGGCGGCGCAGCTCGCGCGCCACCGGTCCCGAGCCGTTGACGGACCCGCAGACCACGACGACCGGGGTGTCGAGAGAGACGAGCGGCGTGCCGGCGTCGTCGAACAGGGACTCGAGCCGGTTCCGGTCCGTGACCCGGGCGCCCGGGATCGCGCCGGTGGCGGCGCGGCCGCCCGCGCTGCGCACGTCGATCAGGACGGCGCCCGCCGCGACGCGCTCGGCGGCCTCGCGCGCGGGCTGCACGGGCGCGCGCTCGGCCCAGGCCGCGGCGAGGAGCTCGAACGACCGGACGCGGTCCGCCGGGTCGAACGCCTCGGTCGTCACGAGCAGCTCGTCCGCGCCGGTCGCCCGGACGAGGGCCTCGAGCCCCGCCACGACCTCGTCGGACGAGCCCACGAACCGCGAGTCGACGCGGTCGGCGACGAGCGCGCGCTCCTCGTCGGACCACTCCTCCACCGGCGTCGTGGTGCCGGGCGCGGGGAACGCGATCGCGCCGTCGGCTCCGGTGCGTATGGACCGGACCCAGGCGGCGAACGGTGCGCCGAGCTCGCGGGCGCGCGCACCCGTCTCGGCCACGAGGACGTCCGCCGAGACGACGACGTACGGCTCGGCGAGCACGCCCGGCCGGAACGCCGCCCGGTAGGTGGCGACCGTGTCGAGCACGTTCCCCGGCGCGACGTGGTAGTTCGCCGCGAGCGGCAGGCCCAGCTCGCCGGCGACCCGCGCGCTCTCGCCCCCGCTCGAAGCGAGGACCCACAGGTCGAAGTCCGTGCCCTCGACGGGCGGGCTGGTGAACGCGAGCCCGTCGAACGCGAACGTCCCCGCGCGCAGGGCGAGGATCGCCTCGAGCTCGGCCCGGAAGTCGCCGGCATCGCGCGATCCCACGACGTCGCGGTGCGCGAGGAGCCGCCGCTTGAGCGCCGGGTTCGACAGATCGAAGCCCACGGGCGGCGGGACGACGAGCCCGTCCACGACGCGCGTCTCGACGGTCGTGTCGACCACGGCGGTGCCCGCTGGGCGCGCTGTGCCCGCAGCACCGGCGGGTGCCTGCTCCGCGTCCGACGCCGAGCCGCCTGGCTCGTGCTCGGCCGTCGTGCCGCCTCCGGCGGGCGGGGGGACGTGGGCGCGACCCACGCCGAGGTCGACGCGGCCCGGGTGCGCGGCGGCGACGGTGCCGAACTGCTCGGCGCCGACGAGCGGGGTCGTGCTGCCGAGCAGCACCGCGCCGGACCCGACGCGGATCCGGGTGGTTCGCTCGGCGGCCAGCGCGGCGAGCACGGCGGGCTGCGCCGACGCCACACCCGGCGAGAGGTGGTGCTGGGCGAACCAGATCCGGCGGTACCCAGCGTCGTCGGCGGCGCGGGCGACGTCGAGCGCGGCCCCGATCGCCTCGGCGCCGGGCTGCCCGACGCTCACCGGGGCGAGCTCGAGGACGGACAGGGGGACGTTCTTCGGCTGGGACACAGGGGTCTCCTTCTGCGATGGAGCGGTCAGGCGGCGACGACGGCGGTCGCCCGCGAGGCGACGTCGGCGCTCTGCTCGGGCGAGGGCGGGTCGGGGATGGTGCGGCGCAGCTCGGGCACGACGTCGGACACGAACAGGCGGAGCGAGTCCTCCCACTCCTGCTGCCCGAGCCCACCCTTGTTGCCCGCGACGTTGATGACGCGGTGCCCGAACGCCTCGTGGTAGCGCGCGACCTTGTCGAGCACCTGCTGAGGGCTGCCGATGAGGTTCGAGCCCTGCGCGAGGAAGTCCTCGTACGAGTCGTAGAACGTGACCGTCCCCGGCAGGTGACTGCTCGCGGCGCGCAGACGCGCGGCCTGCGCCTCGTACACCGGTCGGTACGCCTCGACGGCGTCCTGCGAACGCTCCGCCACGAGGACGGCGCCGTGGCCGGCGCCGACGAGCGCGTCCTGCGGGTCCCGCCCGCGCGCCTCCCACGCGTCGCGGTAGTGGCGCACGAGCCGCGCGTAGTACTCGAGCGGGTTGAACCCGTTGGCCGAGAAGATCGGGTCGCCGTACTCGGCGGCGAGCTCGACGCTGCGCTCGGCGGTCGCCGAGCCGTGCCACACGCGGATGCGGCGCTGCAGGGGCGGCGGGAACACCTGGGCGTCGCGCAGGGGTGTCCGGCGGATCGTCGGCAGGCCCTCGGGCGGGTCCCACGTGACCGGCTCCCCCGACCAGAGCTGCCGGAGCAGCCGGTAGTTCGCCTCGAGCGTGTCCCACGCCTCGGTGCGCCCGATGCCGAACAGCTCGGCCTGCTCGGGGCCGTTGCCCTTGCCGACGATGATCTCGAGCCGGCCGCCCGACAGGTGGTCGAGCGTCGCGTAGTCCTCGGCGACCCGGACCGGGTCGAGCACCGACAGCAGCGTCACGCCCGTGAGGAGGCGGATGCGCGACGTGCGCGCGGCGATGTGCGACAGCACGACGGGCGGCGCGCTCGACACGAACGGGGTGTGGTGGCGCTCGCCGACGGCGAACCCGTCGAACCCGAGCTCCTCGAAGAGCACGGCGTTGCGGACGACCTCCTGCAGGCGGGCGGTGACCTGCTCGGGGGTCGCGCCGGCGGGGGCGTCGATGAGGTCGAGGCCCTGGATCGCGGCCATGGGATGTCCTTTCGGTTGCGGTTCAGACGAGCGCCGGCAGCGCGGGCAGCGCGCCGAGCAGGGTGCGGGTGTACTCGTGCTCGGGGCGGTGGAGGACGTCGTCGACGGCCCCCTGCTCGACGACGCGCCCGCCGGTCATGACGAGCACGCGGTCGGCGACGTGGTGGACGACGCCGAGGTCGTGGGAGATGAAGAGGATCGAGGTCCCGGTCTCGGCCTGGAGCTCGCCGAGCAGGTCGAGGATCCCGGCCTGCACGGAGACGTCGAGCGCGGACACGGGCTCGTCCGCGACGAGCAGCCGGGGGTGCGGCGCGAGGGCGCGGGCGATCGAGACCCGCTGCCGCTGCCCGCCGGACAGCGTGCGCGGGTGCCGGTCGGTGAACGACGCCCCGAGCCGGACCTGGTCGAGGACCTCGGCCACACGGCGGCTCCGCTCCTCGCCCCGGACGCCCACCGCGTCGAGGCTCTCGGCCACGATCCGCCCGACGGTGTAGCGGGGGTCGAACGAGCCGAGCGGGTCCTGCGCGATGAGCTGGACGTCGCGGCGCAGGTGCCGGCGCCGCGCCTCGGACACGCCCGTCCAGGGCTCGCCCCCCAGCGTCACGGTCCCGGAGTCCGGCTCGACGAGCCCGAGCACGATCCGCGCGACCGTCGTCTTGCCCGAGCCCGACTCGCCGACGATCCCGAGGGTCTCGCCGCGGGCGATCTCGAGGCTCACGTCGTCGACGGCGACGAGCTCGCTCCCACCGTGAGCGCCGCGCACCCGGTACGTCTTGCGCAGGTGCGCGGCCGACAGCACCGGCCGGGCGGGGTCCGGGTCGGGCCGGACGAGCGGCGTCCGGTCGGTCAGCCGCAGCCCCTTCGACGACGCCGACGGGACCGCCCGCAGCAGCTCGCGCGTGTAGGGGTGCTGCGGGCGGCGGAGCACGTCGTCGGTCGCGCCCTGCTCCACGACCTCCCCGGCACGCATCACGAGGACGCGGTCGGCGATGCGCGCGACGACGGCCAGGTCGTGGCTGATCAGCAGGATCGTGGCGCCGCGCTGCTTCTCGAGCGCGAGAAGGTCGAGGATCTGGGCCTGGACGGTGACGTCGAGCGCGGTCGTGGGCTCGTCCGCGACGAGCAGGTCGGGGTCGCCGGCGAGCCCGGCGGCGATCAGCCCGCGCTGGCGCAGGCCGCCCGAGAGCTGGTGCGGGTGCTGGCGGGCGCGGACCTCCGGCTCGGGCACCCCGACCGAGCCGAGGAGCGCGTGCACGCGGTCGGCGACCGCGCGTCGGCCGCGGGCGAGACGGTGCGTCCGCAGGGTCTCGCCGACCTCCGCGCCGAGCGTGCGCAGCGGGTCGAGCGAGACCAGCGCGTCCTGCAGGACGAACCCGACCGTCCGGCCGCGCAGGCGCCGCCATGCCCGCTCGTCGGCGGACCGGACGTCCTGGCCCGCGAGCTCGAAGGTGTCGGCCGACCAGGTCGCGGCGGCCGGCAGGAGCCCCGCGAGCGCCCGGGCGGTCACGGTCTTGCCGGACCCGGACTCGCCGACGATCGCCACGCACGTGCCGCGCTCGACGTCGAGGTCGAGCCCGTGCACGGCCGTGACGGGCCCGCCGGGCCCGGGGAACGCGATCCGCAGGCCGCGCACGGAGACGACGGTCGTGACGGGCTCGGTGGTGGTGGCGCTCATGCGTGCTCCCGGTGCTCGAAGCGTCGCTGCAGGCGGTGTCCGACGACCGACACCGAGATCACGACGAGGACGATGGCGACGCCGGGGAAGACGGAGATCCACCAGGCGCTGGGCAGGTAGTTGCGGCCGTCGGCGAGCATCGCGCCCCACTCGGGCGACGGGGGTCTGGGGCCCAGACCGATGAAGCTCAGCGAGGAGGCGGCCAGGATGCTCGTGCCGAGCCCGATGGTCGCGAGGATCGGCACCGACACGACCGCGTGGGGCAGCACGTGCCGGGCGACGAGAGTCGAGCGCCGCAGCCCGAACGTGACGGACTGCTCGACGTAGCCCGAGCGCCGGACCACGTGCGTCTCGGCCCGCACGATGCGCGCGTACCGGGGCACGGACGCGATCGCGAGGGCCACGATGACGGTCGGGATGCCGGGGCCGACGATCGTGACGAGCACGATCGCGAGGAGGATCGCGGGGAACGCGGCGACGACGTCGAGCCCGCGGGCCGTGACCTCGTCCGTGACACGCCCGCCGAGCCCCGCGAGGAGCCCGAGCAGCACGCCCGCGACCACGCCGAGCGCCGTCGCCGACACGGCGATGAGCACGGAGTACCGCGCGCCGTAGACGATCCGGGACCACACGTCGCGGCCGAGCTGGTCCGTGCCGAGGAGCGCGTCGTGCCCGGGCGGCTGGAACGCGCGCAGGGGGTCGGCGTCGAGCGGGCCGCGCGCGGCGAACAGGCCCGGGAACGCGACCACGAGGACGAGCAGCACGAGCACCGTCGACGCGAGCAGGACGCCCCACGGCGCCGTCCGCAGCCGGGCCGCGAGGCCCTCGCGCACGGCCGACGACGGCGCGGCCTCCGCGGGCGTGAGCGTGGCGGTCATGCCCGTCCCCCCGTCCGCAGCCGGGGGTCGATGACCAGCGAGACGAGGTCGACGACCGTGTTCACGACGACGTACACGAGCGCGCTGAGCAGCGCGACGCCGAGGACGACGGGCAGGTCGCGCGCCTGCGCAGCCTGGAGCGCGACCACGCCGATGCCGGGCCGGCCGAACACCTGCTCGACGACGATCACGCCGCCGAGCAGACCGCCGACGAGCCACCCGAGCAGCGTGACGACGGGCAATGACGCGTGCCGCAGGCTGTGCCGGAGCCGCAGCCCCGACTCGGACACGCCGCGCGCCCGCACGCTCAGCGCGTACGGCTGCTCGAGCGAGCGCTCGACGCCCTCGCGGAGCACCTGGGACACGAGGCCGACGAGCCCGAGCCCGAGCGCCGTCGCCGGCAGCACGAGCGAGGAGAGTCCGTTCGCCCCCGCGACGGGGAACCAGCCGAGCGAGAAGCTGAACACGTACAGCAGCACGATGCCGAGCCAGAACTCGGGGATCGACACGACCGTCAGCTCGACTCCGCCCGCGATCCGGCTCGCCCACGGCCGCCCGGCGGTCGTGACGGCGAGCGCCACGGCCAGGACGAGCGCGACCGCGAGCCCGGACGCCGCGAGCGCGAGGGTCGGGCCGAGCTGCGACCCGATGACCTGCGTCACGGGCAGGTGGAGCTGGTAGGACGTGCCGAGGTCGCCGTGCAGCAGGCGGCCCAGGTAGTCGACGTACTGCTGGACGACGGGCCGGTCGAGCCCCCACTCGGCGGTCACGGCGGCGACGGCCTCGGGCGTGCGCTGCGTGGGCGGCACGAGCGCGTCGATCTGCGAGCCGGGCGCGAGCTGGAGCGCGACGAACGCGACGGTCACGCTCGCCCACAGCACCACGACCGCGCCCGCGAGCCGGCGGCCCACGGCGGCGAGCGTGGGTGCCCACGCCCTCCCCCGCGCGTCGGCGGCGGGGGCTCGGACCTCGGTGGCAGCGTCGTCGACGGCGGCCGGCCGGGCCGCCCCCAGGGTCGCGCTGCTCACTTGCTCAGCCAGACGTCGTAGGCGCTCTCCGGCAGCTGGTAGTAGGTCCGGAAGCCGACGCCGTGCACCGTGGACGACGCCGCGATCTCGTCCTCCGGCTCGTACAGCGGGAAGCTGTAGGCCTTGTCCGTGATCACGTACTGCTGCAGCGCGTCGTACGCCTCGGCACGCTTCGCGGTGTCGGTGGTCTGCTGGGCCGCGGTCAGCCAGGTGGTGAGCTGCGGGTCGGTCGCGTTGGAGAGGTTGATGAAGCCGCCCTTGGCCGCGGGCAGCCAGTGGTACTCGATGTCGACGCCGTCGGGGTTGGTGTTCGAGTTGTCGTAGGTGCCGTAGTCGTTCTTGGCACGGTGCTGGTCGGAGACGCCGGAGTCGACCACCTGGACGTCGAAGTCGATGCCGGCGTTCTGCTTGACCTGGGCCTGGACGGCCTGCAGCAGGGTGTCGCGCTGGTCGCGGACGTACGGCTTGGACTGGTAGTCGGTGATGGTGAGGCGCTTGCCGTCCTTGGTGCGGTAGCCCTCGGAGTCGCGGCCCGTCCAGCCGGCCTCGTCGAGGAGCGTGTTGGCGGCGTCCTTGTCGTTGCCGTAGGTGCCCTCGAGGCTCTTGTCGTAGAACGTCGGGTCGGCGGGCGAGACCGCGGACCAGGCCCGGGTGCGCTGGCCCGCGTACACGGACTTCAGCACGGCGTCGAGGTCGACGGCGTCGCGGAACGCCTGCCGGACCCTCACGTCCGACGTCGGGCTCTCCAGCGTGTTGAAGTACAGCGAGTACGGCGTGCCCGTGTTGAGCGCGGTCTGGTAGGTGAAGCGGGAGTCCTTCTGGAACTGCGCAGCCTGGGTGCCGGGGACGCCCTCGACGACGTCCACCTGGCCCGACTGCAGCGCGCCCAGGCGCACCGACGACTCGGGCAGGAACCGGTACGTGAGCGCGTCGAGGTACGCGGCGCCCTGGTGCTTCGCGGTCGCGGGCGCCCAGTCGTAGTGCGCGTTCTTGGTGAAGTCGAGCTCCTGGCCCTTGACGTACTTGCTGAGGACGAACGGCCCGGTGCCCGCGACGTCCGGCCCGCCGGCCTGGACGTCGGCCTTCGCGTACGACTTCGGGGAGATGAGCGCGAGGCTCCCGACGTAGTCGAGGAACGGCGCGTACTTCTCCTTGAGCACGAGGGTGACCGTGCGGGCGTCGGTCGCTGTCGCGGACTTGAGGTGCGACAGCGGGCCGGACGAGCCGTACGGGTTGTACTTCGGGTTCAGGACCTGCTTGATGTTCGTGACGACGGCGGCCGCGTCGAGCGTCGAACCGTCCCAGAAGGTCACGCCGTCGCGGATCGTGAAGGTGTAGGTCAGCTCGTCGTCGGAGACCTTGTACCCGCTGGCGAGCCACGGGACGTAGGTGCCGTCGTCCTGGCGGGCCAGGAGCTGCTCGTAGGAGTTGCGCAGCAGCAGCTTGGTCTTGTCCTGGCCGTTGAGCTGCGGGTTGAGCGTGGTCGGCTCGGTCTCGACGCCCCAGGTGAGCGTGCCGCCCGCCGTCGGGGTTCCCGTGCCCGACGACGCGGTCCCGGCGTCCGAGCCACCGGCGCACCCGGCCAGCACGAACGCCGTGGAGATGGCGGAAACCGTCAGGGCGGCGGCGAGGGCGGCCGGGCGACGGCCGAGGTGGCCGTGCGATCTCGCGGACGTGGTGGACATGGTGACTCCAGGGGTTGGGGTGGCTCAGAGCCACTTCTCGAACGGGCGGGGAGACAGGGCGTCGGGCGCCGCCGAGGCGACGGCGTCGGGGTCGAACAGCGGGGTGTAGCTGGCCGCGAGGTAGAGGCCGACGGCCTCGGGCTGCCGCGGTCCGGTGGTCAGGTAGACGCGGGCGTACCCACGCTCGGCGGCGCGGCGCTCGAGCTCCGCGAGCACCGCCCGGCCGAGGCCCTGCCGACGGCGGTCGTGGTGCGTCCAGATCCGCTTGAGCTCGGCGGTGGGCACGCGCGGGGCTTCGTCCGCGCCGTGCTCGGGCTCGGTGCGGCGCCGGAACGCGCCGCCCGCCACCGGCACGCCGCCCGCGAGCAGGAGGACGAGGTCGCCGTCGGGCGGGAGGAACTCGTCGAGGCCCTCGGCGCGGAACTCGGCGACGTACCGCGCGAGCTGCTCCGCGTCGAGCTCCTCGACCCCGAGCAGGTCGGCGTACCGGTCGCGGTACTCGACGAACAGCTCGTCGAGCAGGACGCCCGCGAGCGGGTCGTCGAGGCGGACGCTGCGGACCTCGAGGGAGGTGACAGGGCTCATCGGGGGTCCTTCTCCCCCGCCTCGACCGCGAACGGCAGGTCGTTGCCGGCGAGCGGCCGGGGGCAGGTGCCGTGGTCGTTGAAGTGCGACGGGTACGCCGACGCGCGGTTGAGGTCGACGCGCAGCGTGCCGGTCCGGCGCGACGCCTCGACCTCGGCGTCCGCGACGTGCACAGCCCGCCACTCCGGCGCACCCTCCGCGCGATCCGTGAAGGAGAGCGTGGCGCCGCCGTGGTGCCCGGCGACGAGCCGGAGGGTCGTGCCGTCCAGGTCGACCTCCCCGACCACCTGCACGTGGTGCACCAGGCCGGGCTTCGCGCCGTCGACGACGGCGGCTCGCGGCCCCGCGTACCAGCGGACCGGGAGGTCGCGCACCTGGGCGGGGTCGAAGCCGAACGCCGGGACGACGACGCCCTCGCCCGCCGCGACGAACGCCGCGAGCGCCGGGGCGTGCGGGTCGCGCGTGCGCAGCAGGTACCGGCCCGTGCGGAGCGCGAGCTCGACGCCGATGTCGCCGACCACGAAGGGCACGGCCGAGCCCGCCTCCGCCACGACGACGGTCCGCGTCCCGGTCACCGGCGCCAGGGCCTCGGCGTCGAGCAGGACGGCGACGTCACCGTCCGTGACCGCCCCGTCGCCGTCGACGCGGACGTGCGCGCCGTCGTCGTCGGCCCACCAGAGGCCCGGGACGCCGACGACGGGTGCGGGCTCGGCGCCGAGCCAGTGGTGCGACGTGAGGGACAGGACGCCGCGGGGCGCCCTCAGCCCGGCGGCGCGGTCCGCGCGCCAGGCGAGCCAGCTCGCCTCGGCGGTGTCGAGGGTCTCGAGGGTGTCAGCGCTCATCGTGGTCTCCGTTCGGGTGCGGGTCGGTCGGGCTCAGGCGGTGGCGGCGGCGGGGATGCCCGGCCGGACGAGGCCCAGGTGGTCGCGGAGCGTCGGGCCCGCGTACTCGGAGCGGAACGAGCCCCGCTCCTGCAGCAGCGGGACGACGCGGTCCAGCACGTCGTCGAGCCCGTGAGGCGTGAGGTGGGGCACGAGGATGAAGCCGTCGCTCGCGTCCTCCTGGACGAACCGGTCGATCTCGTCGGCGACGCGGGTCGGGGTGCCGACGAACCCGCCGCGCGAGGTGAGCTGCAGGACGAGCTCGCGGATCGACCAGCCGTTCGCGTCGGCGAGCCCGCGCCACGTCCGGGCGACCTCGCGCGGGTCGGCGTGCCGCACCCGGCCGCGCGTGATGGCCTGGTTCTCGTAGTCGGGCTCGACGTCGGGCAGCGGGCCCTCGGGGTCGTAGGACGTGAGGTCGCGGCCCCAGACCTGCTCGAGGAACGCGATCGCCGTCGGGCCGGGGACCTGGGCGAGCCGGACCTCGCGGGCCAGCTCCTCGGCCTCTGCTGCGGTGTCACCGATCGTGACCGTCGTCGCCGGGATGATCTTCAGGGCGTCGCGCTCGCGGCCGTTCGCCTCGACCCGCGCCTTGACGTCCTGGTAGAACGCCTGGCCGTCCTCGAAGGTCGAGTGCATCGAGAAGATGACGTCGGCCGTCGCGGCCGCGAAGTCGCGTCCCTCGCCCGAGTCGCCCGCCTGGAACAGGACGGGGTGGCCCTGCGGGCCGCGCGGCGTCGTGAACGTCCCCCGGACGGCGAACTGGGGGCCCGTGTGCTCGAACGGCCGCGGGCCGTCCTCGTCCCACGAGTCCCAGAGCGTGCGCGCGACCTCGACGACCTCCGCCGCCCGCCGGTACCGGTCCGCGTGGTCGAGGTAGCCGCCGCGGCGGAAGTTCTCGCCCGTGAAGGCGTCGGAGCTGGTCACGAGGTTCCACGCCGCGCGCCCCTCGGACAGGATGTCGAGGGTCGCGAACTGGCGGGCGAGCTCGAACGGCTCGTTGAACGTCGTGTTGATGGTGCCCGCGAGGCCGATCCGGTCGGTCACCGCGGCGAGCGCCGCGAGGACGGGCAGGGTGTCGGGCCGGCCGACGACGTCGAGGTCGTGGATCCGTCCCTTGTGCTCGCGCAGGCGCAGGCCCTCGGCGAGGAAGAAGAAGTCGAGCTTGGCCTCCTCGGCCTTGCGGGCGAGGTGCTCGAAGGACGAGAAGTCGATCTGGCTGCCCGACCGGGGGTCGGTCCAGACGGTCGTGCTGTTCACGCCCGGGAAGTGGACACCCAGGTGGATCTGCTTGCGGGGGCGGCTGGTGCTCTCGGCGGTCATGGTGGCGGGTCTCCGGTTGCGCGAGGGGGTCACTGGGCGGCGGCGTAGCGGCTCGCGGGCCGGGGCAGCCCGAGCGAGTCGCGCAGCGTGGTCCCGGGGTACGCCTGACGGAAGACGCCGTCGGCCTGGAGGACGGGGACGGTCCCGCCGACGATCGCCCGCAGGTCGGTGTCGAGGGACGCGGGCCGGAGCGTGAAGCCGTCGGCGGCGCCGGCGTCGAACCAGTCCTCGAGGAGGTCGGCGAGGTCGACGGCGGTCCCGACGTGCGTGAGCCCTCCCTCGGGCAGGCCGCCGCGGTCGCCGCCCAGCTCCGCGAGGAGGTCGAGCCGCTCCTGCGCGCTGCGCCGGTCCTGCCCGACGACGGCCCCCAGGTCCACGAGCACGCGCACCGCATCGGGGTCGCGCCCGGCCTCGCGGGCGATCTCGCGGACCTCCTCGCGCACGGCCCTCGCGTCGTCGCGCTGGGTCGCCCGCACGCGCACGACGTCGGCCCGGCGGCCCGCGAGGTCGAGGCTCAGCGGCGAGTCGGCGCGGACGACGACCGGGGGCCGGCCCTGCGGCGAGCGCGGCGTGATCGACGGGCCCTTGACGGCGAAGTGCACGCCCTCGAAGTCGACGTAGTGGAGCTTGTCGCGGTCGACGAACCGGTGGGTCGCCTCGTCCCGGATCTCGGCGTCGTCCTCCCAGGAGTCCCAGAGCCGCTCGACGACCTCGATCGCCTCCTCGGCCTCGCGCAGCGCGTCGACCTCGTCGGGGGCGGGGCGGCGCCCGAACGCCGCGGCGGACGCCGCGTCCGTCGACCAGCCGACCTGCCACGCCGCGCGTCCGGCGGAGACGTGGTCGATGGTCGAGATCGCCTTGGAGACGTGGAACGGCTCGGTGTGCGTGGTGTCGACGGTCGCGACCAGCCCGATCCCGGCGGACCGCGGGGCGAGCCGGGCGCTCACGAGCGCCGCGTCGAGCCGGCCCTGGAGCGAGGCCCCGCGCTGCGGCCGGAGGGTGAACGCGTCGTCGAAGAGCGCGAAGTCCAGCAACCCGTGCTGCGCAGTCGCCACGAGGCCCGCGAGCCGCGCCGCGTCGAAGGGGCGGGGCGCGACGGGACCCTCGGCGCGCCAGACGCCGGCGTGCGCGCCGACGTCGGTGAGGTCGACGCCCAGGTGGAGGTGTCGGGGGGACGAAGAGGACATGAGGACTCCTGGTCGGGGGCGCCCGGGCGCGCGGAGGCGTGCGGCACCCGCGGCGGGCTGGGGTGGGGAGGGTGAGGACCGGGCGCCGTCGGCCCGACGGCGATGGTCGCGTGAGCGGTGGTGCCAGAGCGGTGGAGGGGCGGCTCAGTCGCGCGGGCGACGGTGCGTCGCGCGACAACACGCCGCGCGGTGCGCGGCGCGGATCCGGGGAGCGACGGCAGAGAGGCGGGGCATCGTGGTCATGTCTCCTCCTGGCCCTTCGGGCCTGCGCAGGTTGCCCCCGTCGTTCGCGGGGACCAGGTCATCACCCGGGGCACCCCGCGGCGCGCGGGGTTGCCGTCCAGCCGGCCGGGGCCGATGGCTGGAACTCTTGACCTGGCACGACCGTAGGAATCTTGATCGATTTGGTCAAGAAGGATCGCCCGTCCGTCCCGCCAGGTGGACGAGTGAGTCCGGGTGCAGATTGGAAGCCGTCACACCGTCTCGCAGTGCGAGACCTCACCAGCTCCAGCCGCGCGACGTCAGCTCGAGCTCCTCGTGGAGCCGGGCCTCCTGGGCGCGCGGCGCGTCGGCATCGAGCGGGGCGGGCGGGTCCACGACGTCCTCGTCGTCGACGCCCGCGAGCCGGCACGCCTCACGCAGCAGCGCGTCGTACGCGAGCACCGCGGCCCGCCAGTGGTGCGCCCGCGCGTACAGCGCCGGGTCGGCCTCGATGCGCCGGACCTCGGCCGCCGCGAGCGCGAGCCGGAACTGGACGTCGAGGGTGGCGAGGGGGTCGATCTCGACGGCCTCGACCTCGACGGCGGAGAGGCGACCGGCCCGGTCGGGGCCGTGCCCGTCCTCCGCATGGCGACGCCGGGTGACCCGCCGCCAGAGATCGTGCACCGTGCTCATCGGTGACCGCCTTCGGTCCGCCCCTGTGCTCTCGAGTCTACGAGTCCGATGTGACCCGCGTCACTCGTTCGGCGTCGCGAACACGACGGTGGCGAGGAGCGCGGCATGGTCCGAGCCCCGGACGCGGACCGTCCGGACGTCCCTGACGGCGTCCGCCCGGTCCGCGACGACGTGGTCGATGCCGACGAGGGGCGGGAACGCGCGGTTCGTGGGCCACGTGAAGGTCGCCCGGCCGCCGAGGTCCGCGGCGTCGGCGAACCGGTCCCCCAGCACGGCACGGAACGCCGCGTGGTCGCGGGTCGCGTTGAAGTCGCCGAGCGCGAGCTGCGCCGTCGTGCCGCCCGCCAAGCGGTCCCGGACCGCGCGGAGGTCGGACGTCCAGATCGACGTCGAGCCCACGGACGGCGGCACGGTGTGGACGGCAGTGACGCGGACGGGCGCCCCCGCCGACCCGACGGCGACGGTCGCCGACGGCATGGCGAACCAGGTGTCCTCGCCCGCGTCCGTGTCGGTCAGGGGCAGCGCGGACCACAGCCCGCTCCCCCGGTTCCCGGTGCCGACCGAGCCGGTCACCCGGTGCGGCAGCGCCTCGTCGAGGCCCGCGTCGTGGAGCCGGTCGAGCAGCCCGGCGCTCAGCTCCTCGACGGCGAGGACCTGGACGTGCTGGTCGCGTACGGTCCGCACGACGGCGTCCGCGTCCGCCCGGCCGAGGAACGCGTTGACCGTCATGACCCGCAGCGCCGGGGCGGCGGCGTCGGGCGCGGGGCCGGCGGTCGTCAGCGGCGCCCACCACACGGCCTGCACGACGACGACCAACCCCGCCACGCCCGCCACGACGAGCAGGGCGCGGCGCGGGCGGGCGAGGAGCGCCACGGCCAGGGCGACGAGGCCCACGAGCAGCGCCCACGCCCCGAACCAGGGCGTGACGCTCACGAGCTGTGCGAACGGCGTCCGGCGGTCGTACCCGACCGCGCGTGCGAGCGTGACGACGACGGCGGGCGCGAGCAGCAGCGCGAGCGCCCCGGCGGCCGCCGCCCGGCCCCGTCCGGCGCGGGACTGCAGGTCCTGACCTGCGGCAACGTCGTCCATGGCGAGGAGCGTAGGCCGCCACACACCCGCGATCCGCCTCCGGTGGGCCCGCGCTCAGGCCCCGCCCGGAACCTCTCCCGAACCTCCGCCGTAGTGCGCAACGAGGGGCAGGAACAGCTCGTCGACGATGGCGCGGACCCGCGCCGGCTTCAGCGGCGCGAGGGCCATGAGCAGGTCGTGCCGCACGAGGTCGAACGGCAGGGTGAGGACGGCGGTCGGGATGCGGTCGAGGTCGATCTCGCCGCGCTCGTGCGCCCGCCGGTAGAGCGCGTCGACGCGGCGAGCCGCCCCCTCGCCGAGGATCCGCTCGCGCACCTGGCCCGGGGTCAGCCCGCTCTCGGCGAGAAAGCCCGAGAAGGCCGCCCCCGTCACGACGACCCAGAACGCCGCGTTCGACTCGCTCATGCTCCGCAGCGCCGCGAGGAGGTCACCCCGGAGGCTGCCGGTGTCGGGGAGGTCGGCCCGGGTGGTGGTGCGGCGGTGCTCGAGCGCCGCGAGCGTGAGCTCGTCCTTGTTGGCCCAGCGCCGGTAGAGGACCGCGACCCCGGTCTCCGCACGCGCCGCGACGGATTCCATGGTGAGCCGCGCGTAGCCGACGTCGGTCAGCTCGTCCCACGCGGCGTCGAGCAGGGCGGCCTCGAGCTCGGCGCCTCGGCGGCGACGTCGGACGGGTTCGGTCGACACGCTCCCAGATTAGAGAGGGTTGCCTTTCTTAGCAACCGCGCCTAGCCTCATAAGAGAAGGATTCAACTCTTACGAGAGAGGCTGGACGATGACCCAGACCGCCGCGGTGCCGACCCCCACGCCGGACGCTGCACCGAGCACCGCGATCCCGCCGGCGGTGCGCCACGCGCTCCTCGCGCTCGTCGTCGGCGGGATCGCCGCGATCCTCGACTCGACGATGGTCACGCTCGCGATCCACACGCTGACCGTCGACCTGGGGTCGACCACGTCCACGATCCAGTGGGTCACCACGGGCTACCTGCTCGCGATGGCCGTCGCGATCCCCGTGACCGGCTGGGCGGAGGCCCGGTGGGGCGGCAGACGCGTCTGGATGGCCGCGCTCCTGCTGTTCGTCGCCGGCTCGGTGCTGTGCGCCGTGGCGTGGGACGACACGAGCCTGATCGCGTTCCGCGTGGTGCAGGGCCTCGGCGGCGGCCTGATCTTCCCGCTCATGCAGACGCTCGCCGTCCGCGCCGCCGGCGGCCGGGTCAGCAGCCGCCTCATGGCTGCCGTGAGCATGCCGATCGCCCTCGGCCCGATCCTCGGCCCCGTGATCGGCGGCGTGATCCTCGACGCGCTGAGCTGGCGGTGGCTGTTCCTCGTGAACGTCCCGCTCGTTGCCGTCGGGCTCGTGCTCGCGTGGAAGTTCCTCCCCGCCGACCGCCCGGCCCCGGGCGGGGGCCGCGCCCGGCTCGACGTCGTCGGGCTGGCCCTGCTCGCGCCGGCGCTCACCGGGATCCTGCTCGGGCTGTCACAGCTCGCCCAGGACGGCGGGCCGTGGCACCCCGGCGTCCTCGTGCCGCTCGTGGCGGGCGTCCTGCTGCTCGGCGCGTTCGTCGCGCGGGCGCTCCACCCCGGCGCGACCCAGCCGGTCGTCGACATCCGGCTGCTCGGCCTGAGGTCGCTCGGCGGCGCGTCCGCGGTCCTGTTCACCGCCGGAGCCGCCATGTACGCCGCGATGTTCCTGCTGCCGCTCTACTACCAGCTCCTGCGAGGCGAGAGCGTGCTCGCAGCCGGGCTGCTGATGATCCCGCAGGGCGTCGGGGCTCTCGCCGCCCGGTTCGTCGCCGGAAGCCTGGTCGAGCGCTTCGGCGCGCGCGCCGTCACGATCGGCAGCTTCGTGCTCGCCGCGGTCGCGACGATCCCGTTCGCGTTCGCCGGACCGGCGACGAGCCTCTGGTGGCTCGGGGTCGTGCTGCTGGTCCGCGGCGTCGGGATCGGCGCCGTGATCATCCCGCCCATGGCGGTCGCCTACCAGGACGTCCCGCGCGAGGACATCCCGCACGCCACCATGAACACCCGCATCGCCCAGCAGGTCGGCGCGTCGTTCGGGACCGCGATCGTCGCGGTCGTCCTGCAGTCCCTGCTCGACGACGGCACGACCCGTGCCTTCCGGGGTGCGTTCTGGGCCGCGGTCGCCCTGACGTTGGTGGCGCTCGTCCCGGCCCTCGTGCTGCCGGGCAAGGTGGTGGCGCGCCGGTGACGGACCGCGCGGCCGTCTCAGCCTCCGGCGAGTCGGGCCAAGGTCTCCAGGTTCTGTGGCGTCGCGACGAGCGGGAGCTCGAGCAGGCGGCGCGCGCAGGCGCGGACGAGCACGTCGGCGCGCGCCTCCGCCCCCGACACGGCCTCGTCGCCGGCGTCGACCGTGACCGGCACGGTCAGCACCTCCACCGACTGCTCCGCCTCGGTGCGGGGCTCGGCGCCGTCGCCCGGCCGCTGCAGCTCGAGCGACACGAGCCCCACCGACGACGCCCGCGCCTCCACGCCGAGGCCGTCCGGTCCGAGGGCGACGAAGAGCCGTTCCGCGGCCGCGGCTCCCGCCGTGAACCAGCTTCCGGGCGCGTCGAGGATCTTCCGGCCCTCGGCGAAGGCCTCGGGGTCGGCCCACACGCCGGGGGTGTCGTCGAGGTTCGACGCGTCGACGTCGAGCCACGGCTCCTCGGGGTCCGCTATCCCCGCCCAGGCGCGCTCGGGCTTCCGGCCCGCGAGGCTCGGCCACGCCTTCATAGCGTCCTTGTCGAGGTCGGTGGGCGAGAGGACCGCGCGCCGGGCGGCCCGGGGCGCGCGCAGCTCGGCGCCCCGCTCGAAGCTCGACCGCTCGCGCGCCCGGCCGAGCTCGACCGCGAGCGTCACGGGCCCCGCGCCGCGGTAGGCGAGGACCGGGTCGAGGAGCGGCACCGCGGTGGCGTACGAGCGGATCGCGCCCGGGTCGGCGGCGACGCGCGCGACCGCCTCCGGGCCCGCCGCGACGACCGCGTCGACGACCCGCGCGAAGCGTCCCGCGGCGAAGGGCTCCCCCGTGCCGGCGAACGCGCCGTGCTCGATCTCCCGCGCGTGCGCCTCCGTCCCGAGGAGCCGGTACGCGTAGCCGAGCTGCTCCGAGGCGGCCTCGAGGAACGCGGGCGGCGAGGTCGCGACGACGTCCTCCCACCGCGCGACCGCCTCGGGCGTCAGCCGACCGCCGAGCGGCGCGAGCGCCTCCCACAGCTCGTCCCACGACGACGGGTCCGCGGCACGCCGCCTCCCGAACAACCCCATGCCGGCCTCCTCGCCGCGCGCGATCCGGTCAGGTGCCGGACGTCAGCCGAAGATCGCGGGCAGCGTGCCCTCGAACGCCTCGCGCGCCTCGCCGAGCGGCACGGTGAACAGCCCGTCGACGACGAGCGACTCCTCCGCGTCCCCCGCCCCGGACTCAGGCTCGGCCGAGCCGACGACGCCCAGCTTGAGGACGGGGACGCCGCGCGCGGTGCACGCGTCGACGAGCCGCTGCTCCTCGCCGCGGGGCACGGCCACGAGCGCCCGCCCGGTCGACTCGGAGAACAGCGCCTCGAACGCCGTGACGCCGTCCCGCTCACGCAGCGCGTCGATCGACACGCGCGCCCCGACCCCGAACCGCAGGCTCGCCTCGAGCAGCCCCTGGACGAGCCCGCCCTCCGACAGGTCGTGCGCGGCCTCGACGAACTCGTCGCGCGCGCCCTGCACGAGCACGTCCGCGAGCGCCCGCTCGGCGCCCAGGTCGACCCGCGGCGGCACGCCGCCGAGGTGCGCGTACGCGACGTCGGCCCACGCGGACCCGTCGAGCTCGGCGCGCGTGGTGCCGAGCAGGTAGATCGTCTCGCCGGGCGTGCGCCAGCCCGACGGCGTGACGCGGGCGACGTCGTCGAGCACGCCGAGCACGCCGACGACCGGGGTGGGGTGGATGGACGAGTCGATCTGGCCGGGCTCGCCGGTGCCGTTGTAGAGCGACACGTTGCCGCCCGTGACGGGGACGCCGAGCTCGCGGCACGCGTCGGCGAGGCCCTCGATCGCCTCGACGAGCTGCCACATGGAGTCGGGGTCCTCGGGCGAGCCGAAGTTCAGGCAGTCGGTCACGGCGAGCGGGCGGGCGCCCGACGCCGCGACGTTCCGGTAGGCCTCGGCCAGTGCGAGCCTCGCGCCCGCGCGCGGGTCGAGCTTGGCGTAGCGGCCGTTCGCGTCCGTCGCGATCGCGACCCCGAGCCCGGTCTCCTCGTCCACGCGGACCACGCCGGCGTCGTCGGGCTGGGCGAGGGCCGTGTTGCCCTGGACGAACCGGTCGTACTGGTTGGTCACCCAGGCCTTGGACGCGAGGTTGGGGCTCGCGAGCAGCTTGAGGGCGGTGCGGCGCAGGTCGTCGCCCGACGTCGGGCGCGGGTAGTGCTGCTGCGCTGCCGCCGAGCCGAGGGTGTCGGCCGCGAGGCCGTCCTGCCAGGCCGGGCGCGCGTACGGGCGCTCGTAGACCGGGCCCTCGTGCGCGACCGTGCGCGGGTCGACGTCGACGATCCGCTCGCCGTGGTGGTCGATCGTGAGGCGGCCCGAGTCGTTGACCTCGCCGACGACCGACGACTCGACGTCCCACTTGCCGGTGATGGCGAGGAACGCGTCGAGCTTGTCCGGCGTGACGACCGCCATCATGCGCTCCTGCGACTCGGACATGAGGATCTCACCGGCGGTCAGCGTGGGGTCGCGCAGCAGGACGTCGTCGAGCCAGACGTGCATGCCGCCGTCGCCGTTCGACGCGAGCTCGGACGTGGCGCACGAGATGCCCGCGGCGCCGAGGTCCTGGATGCCCTCGACGACGTGCGCCTGGAAGAGCTCGAGGCAGCACTCGATGAGGACCTTCTCCATGAAGGGGTCGCCGACCTGCACGCTGGGGCGCTTGGCGGGGACGCCGTCCTCGAAGGTCTCGGACGCGAGGATCGACGCGCCGCCGATCCCGTCGCCGCCCGTCCGCGCCCCGAAGAGCACGACCTTGTTCCCGACGCCGGTCGCGTTCGCGAGGTGGATGTCCTCGTGGCGCAGCACGCCCACGCACAGCGCGTTGACGAGCGGGTTGCCTTGGTAGGACGGGTCGAAGACGAGCTCGCCGCCGATGTTCGGCAGGCCGAGCGAGTTCCCGTACCCGCCGACGCCGGACACGACGCCGTGCACGACGCGCGGGGTGTCCGGGTGGGCGACGTCGCCGAACCGGAGCTGGTCCATGACCGCCACGGGGCGCGCGCCCATCGAGATGATGTCGCGCACGATGCCGCCCACGCCCGTCGCCGCGCCCTGGTACGGCTCCACGAAGCTCGGGTGGTTGTGCGACTCGACCTTGAAGGTCACCGCCCAGCCGTCGCCGATGTCCACGACGCCCGCGTTCTCCCCGATGCCGACGAGGAGGTGCTCCTTCATCTCGTCGGTCGTCGCCTTGCCGAACTTCGACAGGTGCACCTTCGACGACTTGTACGAGCAGTGCTCCGACCACATCACCGAGTACATCGCGAGCTCGGCGGCCGTGGGGCGGCGGCCCAGGATGTCGCGGATGCGCTGGTACTCGTCCGGCTTGAGGCCGAGCTCGGCGTACGGCTGGACCTCGTCGGGCGTCGCGGCGGCGCGGTCGACCGTGTCCGTCGTCGGACGCGCGTCGGAGGAAGGGGAAACGGGGGCGGCGGTCATCGGGTCCCTCGGGGCGGAGTGATGGGGTGCGCGACGGCGCGCCCCGAGTCTACCGGGGCCGGGTGAGGTGCTCCCCCTGCCCGACGGCGTAGGCCTCGCGCAGCCAGCCGGCGAACGTCTCGTCGAGCTCGGCAGGCTCTGCCACGCGGTAGTGATGAACGAAGAGCCGCGACTCGTAGGGCGCCGCGCCGCTGATGCGCGGGTCCGCGACGCGGCGCTGGAGGTCGAGGTAGCCCTTCAGCCCGCGGGCGTCCGGGCGCGCGCCCGCGAAGCCCCGGCGGGTGCCCTTGAACGTGATCGAGCTCTTGCTGACCGACACCGTGTACGGCCCGCACGCGGCCACGAGCTCGACGAACGCGTCGAACAGCGCGATCGACGCCTCGGGCTTGCCGCGGAGGTGGTCGTCGATGGTCCAGGCCGGGTGGCTCACGGTGTCGTCGCTCACCGTCGCGACGCTACCGGGCACCGCCGACGACGTCCCGCCCCGGTCTGGGCGGGACGTCGTCGTGAGGGATCAGCCCCGGACCGGCGCGCCCGCAGTGGACAGGGACAGCTCCTGACCCGCGATCCCGGCGGACGTCGCGACGGCCTTGCTCGTCACGGTCGTCAGGCCGGAGAGCGCGATCGACGCGCGCCCCGCGTGCACCGCCTGGAACGTCAGGGTGACGAGCGCTGTCGAGCCCTGGGCCGACGGCGACGAGCCGCGCTTGGTGTGGGTGAGCGTGACCGACCCGGCCGCGTCGGCGACGTGGTCGGTGCCGGCGGTGCCGGACTCGACCTTCACGAGCCGCAGGTCCTTGTCGTCGTAGTCGACCGATGCCCGGTAGGCGTAGAGGTCGGCCGCGTCCTGGGAGACGGTGACCGTGAAGGTGTCCCCCGTCCGGACCTTGGACGACGCGCTCGTGGTGAGCGCGACGCTCCCGTCGCCGGGTGCGTCGTCGTCCGCCCCCGGGCCGGTCACGACGTCGCCGGCGAGCGCCCCGTACGACGCGGGCGTCGTCCGGTGGTGGGTCGCCTGCTCGTACGAGTACGCCAGCCCGAGCAGCGAGCCCTCGTCGAACTTCCGGCCGAGGAGCTCGAGGTTGACGCCGGCCCCCGCCACGGCGGCCGTTCCGTCGACGACCGCGTCGGACTGACCCATCGGCAGCGTGACGGCCGGCATGCCCGTGTTGGGGCTGAGCCGCAGGTTGGTGCCCTGGGTCGTGTACTGGCCCGTCGTCGGGTAGATCAGGGCGTCCACGTGCGCGGCGTCGAGGTCCGCGCTGAGGGCCTGGTTGCTCTTCTGGATGTCCGCGGTGTGCTGCGCCATCCACGCCTGGTACTGGGCGTCGGTGACGTTGTTGCGGCTCTTGTACTGCGCGGAGTACGACGGGTCGACGAGGTTGTCGGCGGCGAGGTCGGCGAGCGTCCTGTAGGGCACCCCGGTGCCGGCGTGCTGCGTGAGGTAGACGTTGAGGTTCGCCTTGAACTCGTTGGTGCTGCCGCTCGAGATCGCGCCGATGGTCGCGATGTCCGTCGCCGCCGTGGGCGCCGCCGGGTCGGTCGACAGGTCCACGACCGTCGCACCCTGCGCCTCGAGGTCGGCGACGGCCCGGTCGAACAGGCGCTTCACCGTCGCGTTGGTCCCGACGGTCGACGGCAGGTAGCCGAGCCGTGCGCCCTTCAGGGCGTCCGGGTCCAGGTACGACGTGTACGACGCGGACACCTGGCCGGCCTGCGCGGCCGTCGCACCGTCGTGCGCGTCCACCCCGACGACCGCGTCCAGCGCGAGTGCCGCGTCGGAGACCGAACGGGCGAGCGGGCCGCCCGTGTCCTGCGTGAGCGCGAGCGGGACGATGCCGTCGCGGCTCGTGAGGCCGACCGTCGGGCGGACGCCGACGAGCTGGTTGTAGCTGGAGGGGTCCCGGATGGAGCCGCCGGTGTCGGTGCCGAAGCCGATCGCGGCAAGGTTCGCCGCGATCGACGCGCCCGTGCCGCCGCTCGACCCGCCCGCCGTCTTCGTGAGGTTGTACGGGCTGTAGACCTTGATCGCGGCGCCCATCGTGCCGTCCGCCTTGCGCGTGCCGAGCGAGTACTCCGAGCTGAAGCCCGTCGCGAACTCGTCGAGACTGGCCTTCCCGAGGACGACGGCCCCGGCGTCGCGCAGGCCCGTGACCATGAACGCGTCGTCGGACGTCTGGTTGGCCCTGAGGCACTCGCACCCTGCGGTCGTCTGCATGTCGGCCGTGTCGTAGTTGTCCTTGAGGACGACGGGGATGCCGTCGAGCATGCCGCGCGACGTCCCGGCGGCGCGGCGCACATCGCTCGCGGCGGCCTCCGCCAGGGCGCCGGGCGCCGTCGTGAGGATCGAGTTCAGGCCATGGTCCGTGCCGCCTGCGGGCGCGTGGTCGTACGCCGCGATCCGGTCCAGGTAGTCCTTCGTGATCTGGACCGACGTCACGACGCCGGCGTTCAGGGCCGCCTGGATGTCGACGGCGCTCGCCTCGACGAGGTCGAACGTGCCGTCGTCGTAGAGCTCGCGCTGGGCCAGGGCCGCGACGTCGGCGACGGTGATGACGCCGTCGTGGTCGAGGTCGGCAGCGGCGACGCGGGACCAGCCCGCCGCGCCCTTCCGGGTGCCGAGCGCCTTCTCGAGCACGGAGACGTCGGCGTCGGTGACGCGGTCGTCGCCCGTCAGGTCGGCCTCGGTGTAGTACGGCGCGAGGTACGCGCCCGCGCTCGACGTGCCGTGCCCGTCGGGTGCCGCCGACGCCGCGGCCGGGGCCATCGTCCCGGCCAGGCCGAGCGCGACCGCCGGCGCCGCCCACGCGGCGTGCCTTCTCTGGAGACGCATGTCCGTTCCTCCTCACACCGGCCCGCGGAGGTCTACCCGGAGGAGGTCCCGGAGACGGGCGTGCCGGTCGTGCGAAGGCTAGGTAATGCGTGTCTCGACGGCGTTACGCCGCGGTTTCCGTCGCCGACGACGCCCGGCCGCGCGCCTGCACGCCCACCCCGACGACGATCGCGACAGCCAGCACGGCCGTCACGACGCCCTGCCCGACGCCGAGCCCGCCGTCGGCGGTCGGCTTGCCGAACAGGTCGGCGACGGACGCGCCGAGGGGCCGCGTCAGCACGTAGGCGGTCCAGAACGCCGCGACCGCGTTCCAGCTCCAGACCCGGTAGCCGAACGCCGGGATCGTGAGCAGCACCGCGAACAGCACGACGGCGCCCGCGTAGCCGAGCGCCGTCGTCGTGGCGACGAGGTCGCCCACCGCGGTCCCCGCGGCGAAGGTCGCGACCACGGTCGCCCAGTAGAAGAGCTCGCGCCGCGTCGTCGTGATCTCGTGGACGTCGAGCGTGCCCTCGACCCGTCGCCAGACGACGAGCACGACGGCGAGCAGCGCCAGGTACGCCGCCGACGACACCGGGTACGGCACCCCGAACCCGACGTGCACGACGTCGGCGCACATGGTCCCGAACACGCCGACCGCGACGACGGCGAACCAGTACCGCGTGGGGACGTAGCGGCGGGCGCGGAGCTGCACGACGAGCGCCACGACGAACAGGACCATGCCCGCGAGGACAGCCGGCACGGGGCCGAGGGTCTGCACGGACCAGTCGGACGTCGACTCACCGAGCGCCGTCGAGAGCGCCTTGAGGACCCAGAACGCCGCGGTGACCTGCGGCACGCGGACGAGCGCGGTGATGGCGGGAGAGGTCGTGACGGGCGCGGGCGTTCGGCGAGCGGGGATGGTCACGGGTGCACGCTCGCACGCGCCACCTGCCACGAACCTGACTCGTCCGCCTGGGCGGGCCGCGGCCACAGCGGCCGCGCCGGTAGCGCCCGCGGGGCGAACCGCGCGGCCAGCACGACGGTGACCAGCGCGGCGGCCGCGCCCAGCGACGCAGCCGCGACCGTGTCGCTGAGCCAGTGCACCCCGAGGACGGTCCGGCTGAGCGCCATGACCGCGGGCCAGACGACGGCCACCGGCCACAGCCACCGGACCCCCAGCAGCAGGACGAGCAGCAGTGCCAACGTCGCGGCGTTGGCGACGTGGCCGGACGGGAACGAGTCGAACGACCCGGCCATCCCCGCCGTCGGCGGCCGCGGGCGGTCCACGAGGTGCTTGACGACCTGCGTCGCGGCGAGCGACAGCACGCCCCCCGCGACGAAGACCAGCGCCGCCGCGCGCGACCGCAGCCACCACACGAGCGCCGCGAGCGCCGCGGGGATCTCCAGCCCGCCGACGACGCCGCCGCCCAGGTCGCTCACGAGCCGCGCGCCGGTGGTGAGCCCGGGCGCGTGCCACCCCCCGACGACGCCGGCCCACCAGGTGTCCACGCCCAGCGGGTCCCCGTGCACCGCGAGCACCGCCACGAGGAGCACGACGAACGGGACGAGGACGAGCGCGGGGAGCGCGAACGCGCGCGGGGAGAGGGAACCGTGCATCGGGCGACCGTAGGGGCTGCATCCTGACGCCCACCTGACCGGTTCGCCCGTCGCGCGCCGTGGACCCGGCGGGCCACGGGCCCGCGACCCTACGATGGCGCCGTGGCCGTGATCGGCGTGTGCGAGGACGACCCGAGGATCCGGGGCGTCGTCCGCGACGCGCTCGAGCACGCGGGGCACGAGGTCCGGCTCGCCTACCGGGGCACGGAGGCGGTGCGCTCGTTCGGCCCGGAGTCCGGCGTCGAGGTCCTCGTGCTCGACATCGGCCTGCCCGACGGCGACGGCCGCGACGTCTGCCAGGCGCTGCGCGGCGCCGGGCAGCAGGCGCCCGTCCTCTTCCTCACGGCCCGCGACGCGCTCACCGACCTCGTGTCCGGGTTCGGCGCGGGCGGCGACGACTACCTGACCAAGCCGTTCGCCGTCGCGGAGCTGCAGGTTCGCGTGGCCGCGCTCGTCCACCGCGGACGCCCGTCCGTCCCGCCGAGCGGGCTGAGCCTCGACCCGGCCGCGTTCGCCGTCCGCTGGGGCGACGCGGCCGCGCAGCTCACCCCGACCGAGTACCGGGTGCTGGCGGCGCTCGCCGGGCGGCGCGGCGACGTCGTCCGGCGGCACGAGCTCGTCGCGGCCGGGTGGCCCCTGGGCGCGCAGGTCGCGGAGAACACACTCGACTCCTTCGTCCGGCGGGTGCGCGCCAAGCTCGAGTCGGTCGGCGCGACCGTCGAGATCGAGACCGTCCGCGGCGTCGGCTACGTGCTCCGATGAATCCCACCGGCGCCCGCAGCCTGCGCGCGCGGATCACCGCGACGACGGCGGCGGTCACGCTGCTCGGGGCCGTGGCGCTCACCGGCGTGGTGTGGTTCGTCCTGGACCGCGTCGTCGCGGCCGACGCGCGCTCCGCCCTCGCCGACCGCACCGCCACGGTGTCGGCGGGGCTCACGGTCGACGGGTCCGACGTCACCCTCGACACGAGCGCGGCGCGCGACGCCACCGTCTGGCTGTTCGCACCCGACGGCGCGCGCGTCGAGGGGCCGTCGGGCGGCGACCTGGACGCCGAGGCCGCCGCCGTCGCGCGCGACCCCGGCGCCGACCCGACCGAGTGGCACGACTGGCTGCTCCAGGCCGAGGACGTGACCGGGTCCGACGACGTGCTGGTCGTCGCGCTGCCCATCGGCGGGTACGAGTCGACCAAGCACCTCGCGGCCCTGCTCACGGCGCTCGTGGGCGTCGTCGTCGTGGCCGCGGTGACGGGGCTGACCGCCTGGTCGACGCGGCGGGCGCTCGCCCCGGTGACGGGCATGGCCCGCGAGGCGGCGGCGTGGAGCGCGGCCGACCTCGACCGCCGGTTCGGACTCGGTCCCCCGCGCGACGAGATCACCGAGCTGGGCAGCGTCCTCGACGGCCTGCTGGACCGCGCCGCCCAGGCGATCCGGTCCGAGCAGCGGCTCACGGCCGAGCTGGCGCACGAGATCCGAACGCCGCTCACGGTGATCCGGGCGGAGGCGGAGCTCGCGGCCATGGACGCGACGGCGCGGGGCGCCTCGACGGAACGGCTCGACCAGATCGTCGCCTCGGTCGACACCCTCACCGGCGTCGTCACCACCCTCCTCGCGGTGAGCCGGGGCGAGCGGGTCGTCGACGCCCAGGTGCCCGTGGACGACGTCGTCCGGGCGGCGGTGGCGCTCGCCGCGCCCCCCGAGCACGCGGAGGTCGCCGTGGACGCCGCGCCCGGAGTGGTGGTCGCCGTCCCGCTCGAGGTCGCGTCGCAGGCGCTCTCGCCCGTCGTCGCCAACGCCTTCCGGTACGCGCGCTCGCGGGTGCGGGTGGCCGCCCGGGTCACGGGCGACCACGTGGAGGTCACGGTCGAGGACGACGGCCCGGGCGTCGACCCGGACGCCGCCGACGAGATCTTCGAGCCGGGGCGCCGCGGGCCCGGCAGCCCGGGTGCCGGGCTCGGGCTTCCCCTGGCGCGGAGGGTCGCCCGGCTGGCGGGCGGCGACGTCCGACTCGACCGCCCCCGGCCGGCCCGGTTCGTCGTCGCGCTGCCCTCCGGACGCACTATTCCCCCGGGGTATACCTCCGGTGTATAGTCGCGGGCATGAGCGTCCCGCTGACCCTTCTCGGCCTCCTCGAGCGTGAGCCCTCTCACGGCTACGACCTCAAGCGCGCCTACGACGCGTGGTTCGGCCACGACAAGCCCCTGCCGTTCGGGCAGGTCTACTCCACGCTGGCGCGGCTCACCCGGGACGGGAAGGTCGTCGTCAGCGAGACCGAGGCCGGCTCCGGCCCCGAGCGCAAGCGCTACGTGATCACGGAGGAGGGTGCGTCCGACGTCGAGACGTGGCTCCAGGAGCCCGTCGCCCCCGAGCCCCACCTCCAGTCCGTGCTGTTCAGCAAGGTGGTGCTCGCGATCCTCCTGGGCCGCGACGCCCACGACTACCTCGACACCCAGAAGGTCGCCCACCTCGACCGCATGCGCGAGCTCACCGAGCTCCGCCGCACGGGCGAGCTCCTCGACACGCTCCTCGCCGACAACGCCCTCTTCCACCTCGAGGCCGACCTGCGCTGGATCGACGTCACCGTCGCCCGCCTCGACCAGCTCACCCGGGAGATCCGCTCATGACCGCCCAGCCCACGTCCGCCATCCTCGAGGCTCGCGGACTCGCCCTCTCGTTCGGCCCGACACCCGCGCTGCGTGGCGCCGACCTCGTCGTCGACCGCGGCGAGCTCGTCGCCATCATGGGCCCCAGCGGCTCCG
Organism: Luteimicrobium sp. DT211; assembly: GCF_049844995.1. Lineage (NCBI taxonomy): Bacteria > Bacillati > Actinomycetota > Actinomycetes > Micrococcales > Luteimicrobium > Luteimicrobium sp. DT211. The sequence continues at coordinate 49,102 of NZ_JBNCMC010000008.1, forward strand.
GCAAGACGACCCTCCTGCACTGCCTGGCCGGGATCCTCGTGCCCGACGACGGGCAGGTCTGGTTCGACGGCACCCGCGTCGACACGCTGGGCGAGACCGGCCGTTCCGCGTTGCGCCGCGACCGGTTCGGCTTCGTGTTCCAGTTCGGCCAGCTCGTCCCCGAGCTTACCGCGGTGGAGAACGTCGCCCTCCCCCTGCTGCTCTCCGGGGTCAAGCGGGGTCCGGCGCTCGAGGCCGCGAGGTCGTGGTTCGAGCGGCTCGAGCTGGACGGGCTCGAGCACCGCCGGTCCGGCGAGCTGTCCGGCGGTCAGGCCCAGCGGGTCGCCCTCGCCCGCGGCCTCGTCGCCCAGCCCCCGGTCCTCTTCGCCGACGAGCCCACCGGCTCTCTCGACTCCCTCACCGGCGAGAAGGTCATGGACCTCCTGTCGGTCGCCGCCCGCGAGCAGGGCACCACCGTCGTCCTCGTGACGCACGAGGCGCGCGTCGCCGCCTACGCGGACCGGCTCGTCCTCGTGCGCGACGGCAAGGTCACGTCGCCCGCACCGGTCGCCGCTCCGTCCTCCCTGCCCGCCGCGTCGAACGGTGGCCGGTCGTGATCCGCCTCGGCCTCCGGCTCGCCGTGGTCGGCGGGCGGGAGGCGCTCGTCCGGCTCGCCGTGACCGGCGCCGCGATCGCGCTCGGCGTCGGGCTCCTGCTGACGATGGTCGCCGGGCTCAACGCCGTCGGCGGTCAGAACCAGCGGTACGCGTGGCTCGAGACGGGCTTCGGCCCGACGACGGTCGCGGGCGCCACGCAGTCGTCCGACGCCGGCACCGGCACGGTCGACCCCCTGTGGTGGCAGCTGTCCTCCGACAAGTTCGAGGGGAAGACCATCGGCCGCGTGGACGTCGCCGCCACCGGCCCCGACTCTCCCCTGCCGCCCGGCGTCGACGCGCTCCCCGGCCCCGGGCAGTACGTGGCCTCGCCGGCGATGCAGAAGCTGCTCGCCTCCACGCCCGACGCCGAGCTCGCAGCACGCTACGGCTCGCCCGCGAACGTCGGGACCATCGGCGACGCCGCCCTGCCCTCGCCCGACTCGCTCGCGATCATCGTGGGCCGCACCCCCGCCGAGCTGTCTCCGTCGGGACACGCGATCCAGGTCACGAGCATCGCGACGGTCTCGCCGAGCCAGTGCAGCGGCGAGGCGTGCGCCGTCGGGCTCGGGATGAACGAGAACGCCGTGGCGCTCGTGTTCGGCGTGGTGGGCGTGGGGCTCGTGATCCCGATCCTCGTGTTCATCGGCGCCGCGACACGCCTGTCCGCGGCCCGGCGCGAGCAGCGGCTCGCCGCGATGCGGCTCGTCGGGGCGACACCGCGCCAGGTGCGGACGGTCGCCGCGATGGAGTCCGTCGTGGCCGCGGCGGCCGGGAGCGTGCTGGGCTTCGCCGTCTTCTTCGCGCTGCGGCCGCTCGTGCTCCGGATCCCGCTCACGGGCTCGCGGTTCCAGCCGGCCGACTACGGCCTCACGGTCGTGGACGTCGTCGTGGTGCTGCTGGCCGTCCCGCTCGCCGCGGCCGTGGCGTCCCGGTTCGCGATGCGCCGCGTCGTCGTCTCGCCCCTCGGCGTCACCCGCCGGACGACGCCGTCCGACCCGAGCGCGTGGCGCGTCGTCCCCTTCGTGGCCGGCCTCGCCTGGTTCGGCTACCTCGCGATCGACGGACCGCCGGAGGGCAACGGCGGGCAGCTCGGCGCGTACCTGGGCGGGGCCGCGCTCGTCATGGTCGGGCTGGTCGTCGCGGGGCCGTGGCTCACCCGCGCGGGGGCGCGGCTCCTCGCCGTCCGCACCGGCCGGCCGGCCGTGCTCCTCGCCGGGCGACGTCTCGGGGACGACCCGCGGGCCGCGTTCCGCAGCGTCAGCGGGCTCATCCTCGCGCTCTTCATCGGCACTGCGGCGACCGCGACGATCACCACGTTCGTCGCCGAGCGCGGGCCTGCGGCCGTCTCGACGGCCGCGGGGAACGTGCTCGTCCAACAGCTCGAGAGCCGGCGCGAGGCCGGGACGACCGTCACCGTCCCCGACTCCGTGGTCGCGGACCTGCACGACGTGCCGGGCGTCTCGGGCGTCGCCGTCGTGCACGCCGGCCCGGACGCCCAGCCCGAGGATCTCGGCATCCCCGACGGGCTCTGGGGGCACCCCGGGTACGTGGCGTGCGACCAGCTGGCCGGGATGCCCTCGTGGGGCGAGTGCGCCCCCGGCGCGAGCGTCGCGCTGATGGCCTACGACGTGACGTCCGACCGGACGGGCGTCGTCTGGCCGGCCGCCGACGTGGACGCGAGCTCGCTCGACCAGCTCGACACCCTGGGCGTCGGCGTCCAGACGGACGGCTCGACGGGCGCCGTCGAGGGGGCTCGCACGGTGCTCGAGGGCGCCTTCCCCGACGCGATGACGCCGTTCACGGTGCACGAGGACCAGTCGGACACGACGAACGGTCTGAACCAGTACGAGCGCCTCGCGGAGGTGATCGTGGCGATCAGCCTCGTGATCGGCGGGTGCAGCCTCGCCGTCAGCGCGGCGGGTTCCGTGACCGAGCGCAAGCGCCCGTTCAGCCTGCTGCGCCTCACCGGCGTCCCGCTCGGGATGCTGCGGCGCGTCGTGACGCTCGAGACCGCGGTGCCGTTGCTCGTCGGGGCGGTCGTCGCGGTGGCCGCGGGCTTCGGGATGGCTCAGCTGTTCCTCACCGCCCAGCTCGACTACGACCTCACGGCGCCCGGGGGCGCGTACTGGGGGTCGGTCGGGATCGGGCTGGTCATCGGGCTCGGCGTCATCGCGTCGACGTTCCCGCTGCTGCGGCGCGTCACCGGCCCGGAGACCGCCCGCAACGACTAGGACCGGGCGGCCGCGTCGAGGGCCGCCCAGGCGGCGTCGTCGAGCGGCTCCGCGACCCAGCGGGCGCCGCTCGCGGCGTGCTCGGGCCGCCCGAACCCGGCGACGACGCACGCCACCTCGGGCGCGCGCAGCGGGAACCGCATCGCGGCGTGCGGCAGCGCAACGCCCGCCTCGTCGCACGTCCGGGCCAGCCCTCGGGCGAGAGCCAGCAGCGGTGCGGGAGCGAGGCCGTAGTCGAACCGGGCGTCGTCGGGCGGCCAGCGGCGCGCCAGCAGGCCCGAGTTGAACGGCGCCGCCGCGACCACGCTCACGCCCCTCGCGGCACAGTCCGCGAGCAGGGGCGCGGCCGACCGGTCCGCGAGCGTCCAGCGGCCCGCGACCATGACGGCGTCGACGTCGGACTCGGCCACGATCCGCCGGAGCGGCTCGACCAGGTTCATCCCGGCGCCCACGGCCCCGACGACGCCCTCGTCCCTCAGCCGGCACAGTGCCGGGACCGCCTCGCTGATCGCGTCGTCCATGTGGTCCTCGGGATCGTGGACGTAGACGACGTCGACGCGGTCCAGCCCCAGCCGGGCGAGGCTCGACTCGAGGCTCCGCAGCACGCCGTCCCGCGAGTAGTCGCGTCGCCGGGTCAGGTCGTCGGGGACGGCGAACCCGCCGGTCGCGAGGTCGGACCCGGTCGGCGCCCCGTTCGGGACGAGCAGGCGGCCGACCTTCGTGGACACGACGTACTCGTCGCGCGGACGGCCCCGCAGCGCCGCGCCCAGGCGCCGCTCCGACAGTCCGAGCCCGTAGTGGGGCGCCGTGTCGAAGTACCGCACGCCCCCGTCCCACGCCGCGTCGACGGTCGCGCGGGCGTCCTCGTCCGAGACGGGCCGGTACAGGTTCCCGACCGGGGCGGCGCCGAACCCCAGCTCCGTCACCCGCACCGTCGTCGCGCCCAGGGTCCGCGCCGGCAGGGCGGCGCCGCCCCGCGAAGTCGGGGTGTGCGTCATCGTGGTCCCGTCCCCTCGTCGTCCAGCCCGTACCAACGCCTCGCCGTGCCGCCGAACACGGCGGCCCGCTCCGGCCCTGACAGCTCCGCCGCGAGCGCCTCGGCCGCGGCCACCACCCGGTCGTAGCCGCCCGCGAGCAGGCACACAGGCCAGTCGGACCCGAACATCACCCGCCCGGGCCCGAACGCATCCAGCACCACGTCGGCGTAGGGCCGCAGGTCGGCGACCTCCCACGTGTCGTGGTCGGCCTCGGTGACGAGACCGGAGAGCTTGGCCGCGACGTTCGCGCTCGCCGCGAGCTTCCGCACGTCCGACTCCCACGGCGCGATCACGCCCGACGCGATGGGCGGCTTCCCGGCATGATCGAGGACGAACTTCAGCCCCGGCACCGCGCGCACGGTGTCGACGACCGCCGGAAGCTGGTCCGGCGTCACGACGAGGTCGTACGCGAGGCCGGCGTCGGCGACCGCCGCGAGCCCGCGCCGCACGTCGGGCCGGCACAGCCACCGCGGGTCCGGTTCCTCCTGCACCTGGTGCCGGACGCCGACGAGCGCCCGCCCGGCCGGCAGCCCGCGGAGGGCGTCGAGCCGGTCGCCCACGTCGGGGGCGGTGAGGTCGACCCAGCCGACGACCCCGGCGACCAGCGGGTCGCGCGCCGCGAGGGCGAGCAGCTCGGGTGTCTCCTCCGGCACGCAGACCGTCTGTACGACGACGGTCGCGTCGATGCCGTGCCGGGCCGCCGACGGGCGCAGGTCGTCGACCGTGAACGTCCTGCGCAGCGCGGGCAGCGCGGCCGTCCACGGCTGGTCGCGGACCGCCAGGTCCCACACGTGGTGGTGAGCGTCGATGCGCACGCACAGCTCCTCTCCGTCCGGTACTGCCCTGTGTGTCGTCTCAGTCCAGGTGGAAGACCTCGACGGCGTCGGCCCACCACGCGCCGGGCCCCGCGCCGTCGACGGGCTCCTGGCACGGGTCGGTGCGACGCCACCACTCCTGCGTCGCCGGGTCGGCCGCCACGCGCGCGAGGTCCGCGGCGAGGTCGTCGCCCGTGTGCTCGAAGTAGGCCAGCAGGAGGCCGTCGCGCTCGAAGATCGAGTAGTTGCGGATGCCCGCCGCCCGGAGCGCGGCGAGCACCGGCTCGGGCACCGCACGGTGCAGCGCCCGGTACTCGGCCTCCTTGCCGGGGCGGAGGCGGATGAGCTGCGCCACGCGGCGCACGGACTCGGCCACGGTGCCGGTCCTCAGCCCCGCGGCCGGAGCCGCAGTCCGTCCATGCCGCCGTCGACCGCGAGCGACGTGCCCGTCGTCGAGCCGGACGCCGGCGACGCGAGGAACACGATGGCCTCCGCCACCTCGACCGCCGACACCAGCCTGCCGTGCGGCTGCCGGGCCTCGAGCGCAGCCCGCTCGGCGGCCGGGTCCGGCGCGGAGGCGAGCAGGCGCCCGATCCAGGGCGTGTCCGCGGTGCCGGGGCTGACGCAGTTGACCCGGACCCCGTCGCGGACGAGGTCGGCCGCCATCGCCCGGGTCAGGGACAGCACGGCGCCCTTGCTCGCGGAGTACAGCGCGCGGTCGGGCAGGCCGGCGGTCGCGGCGATCGAGCACGTGTTCACGATCGCGCCGCGCCCCGAGGCACGCAGTGCCGGCAGCGCGGCCCGGGACACCCGCACCATGCCGACGACGTTCACGTCCAGCACGCGCAGCCACTCGTCGTCGGGGTTGTCCTCGACGCCGCCCTGCGCCCCGATCCCCGCGTTGTTGACGACCACGTCGAGTCCGCCCAGCGCCTCGACGAGCGCCGCGACGGCCGCGCGGACCGCCGTGTCGTCGGTGACGTCCGCCGCCTCGTACGCCGCGACGTCCCGCCTCAGCTCGGGCGGCGGCTCCGACGCGCGGTCGAGGACCCCCACGCGGGCGCCGCGCCCGGCGAACAGGCCCGCGGTCGCGAGGCCGATGCCCGACGCGCCCCCCGTGACCAGGACCCGGAGGCCACTCAGCGCGCTCATCACGCCGCTCCCATCGTCTGTCGTTGCCGTCCGAGCCCGTCGATCTCCAGCTCGACGACGTTGCCCGGCCGCAGGTACGGGTGGTCCGGCAGCCCGAGCGCGACCCCGGAGGGCGTCCCCGTGTTGATCACGTCGCCCGGCTCCAGCACCATCACCTGGCTGAGGTACCAGACGAGGTGGTCGACCCCGAAGATCATCGCGGCCGTCGACGAGTCCTGGCGGCCGACCCCGTCGACCCGTAGCCGTAGGCCGAGCGCCTGCGGGTCGGGCACCTCGTCGGCCGTGCGGATCCACGGGCCGAGCGGGTTGAACGTCTCGCAGTTCTTGCCCTTGTCCCAGGTGCCGCCCCGCTCGAGCTGCAGCTCGCGCTCGGACACGTCGTTGCTGATCGTGTAGCCCGCGACGCAGGCACGCGCCTCCGCAGGCGAGGCGAGGTAGCGCGCCTCGCGACCGATCACCACCGCGAGCTCGACCTCCCAGTCCGTCTTCGTGGAGCCTCGCGGGATCAGCACCTCGTCGTCCGGCCCGACGACGGTCTGCGCGGTCTTGAGGAAGACGACCGGCTCGCTCGGCTCGTCGTGGCTCGTCTCCGCCGCGTGGGCGCGGTAGTTCACCCCGATGCAGACGACCTTGCCGGGCCGCGCGACCGGCGGCCCCACCCGGTCCGCGGCGGCCGCCTCCGGGAGCGCGACGACGTCGCCGGGACCGAGGGCGAGGACGCGGGCGAGGGTGGCCGGCGTGACGTCGTCGACGACGGACGACAGGTCCCGCCAGACACCGTCCGCCCCCGAGACGACGGGACGTTCGGCGCCGGGGGCGCCGTGGCGTGCGATGCGCATGCTGTGCTGCTCTCTCTTTCAGTCAGGCCTTGGAGCTTCTGTCAGTCCTTGGAGCGGCCGGTGACCACGCGCGTGATGATGAGCACCGCGAGGATGACCGCTCCGTTGAGGAAGTCGAACCACTCGCCGCTGACCCCGGCGAAGGTGAGGACGTTCTGCACCAGGTACAGCAGGAGGATGCCGGTGAAGGCTCCCACCAGGCTCCCGCGGCCGCCGTTGAGGCTCACGCCGCCGATCACCGCGGCCGCGAACACCGTGAAGATCGCGCCGTCGCCCTGGTTGGACGCCACCGACGCCAGGTGGCCGGAGAGCATGATGCCGCCGAGCGCCGCCAGGACGCTCGCCAGCACGAAGACGCCCCAGAGGGTCCGGTCGGTGCGGATGCCCGCGGCCCGGGCGGCGTCGACGTTGCCGCCGATCGCGTAGAGCGACCTGCCGACGCGGAGGTACCGCAGAGCGAGGACGGCCACCACGTAGGCGAGCACGCACACCCAGATCGCGACCGGGACGCCCAGGAAGCTGCCCGTCCCGAGGTACGTCATCGAGCCGGACATCCCGAAGAAGGTCTGGCCCCCCGAGATCCCGGTCAGCAGCCCGCGCAAGGTGATGAGCATGCCCAGCGTCACGATGAACGCGTTGAGCCCGAGCCCGACGATGAGCGCCGCGTTGACCAGGCCCACGACGAGGCCGACGCCGAGCGCGATCGGGATCGCCCAGCCGGGCGAGACCGCGTCGATGCCGTGGTGGATGCCGCCGGAGAGCGTGAGCCACGCGGCGACCCCGGGCGCCAGGCCGACGGTCGACTCGAGCGAGAGGTCCATCTTGCCGGTCAGGAGGACGAGGCCCTCAGCCAGCACGAGCAGCCCGATCCAGGACATCGAGACGAGGACGTCCTCGATGTTCGTCCGCGTGAAGAAGCTCGGAGAGACGAACGAGCCCACCACCGCGACCAGGATGATCGGGGGGATCAGGGCCAGGTCGCGCCACCGGGCCAGCTGCACGCTGCGCAGCGACAGGCTCGGGGCCGATCCCGCGCGTCCGGTCCCCTGGGGTCCGCCGGTCTGCGGCTTCGAGGCGTCGTCGACGCGCTCGGTCACCTCATCGATCACCGAGATCCACTCCTTCCATGGCCGAGACGAGCTCACGGTCGTCCCAGGTTCCTGACAGCTCCGCGACGACCTCGCCGCGGAACATGACGAGCACCCGATGGCAGTAGCGCAGGTCGTCGAGGTCGTCCGTGACCACGAGGACGCCCGCGCTCCCCCGTGCCGTGTCGACGGCTGTCGCCATGAGTGACTCCTTGGACTTGACGTCGACCCCGGCCGTCGGCGCCATCAGCACGAGCAGCCGGGGGTCGTCCGCGATCGCGCGCCCCGCGACCACCTTCTGCTGGTTGCCGCCGGACAGGTCCGCCACCGCCTGCTCGGGTCGTCGGGGGACGACGTCGAGCCGGTCGATCAGGGTGCGCGCGAGCGCCGTCCGACGTCGGGGGTTCTCGAACCCGTGCGACCCGAGGCGGTGCGGCACCGTCATGGTGAGGTTCTCCGCGATCGACATCTCCGGCACGTAACCCTGGGCGCGACGATCCTGCGGCACGAAGCCGATCCCCGCCCGCAGCGCTCGCGGGACGCTCCCGAGGCGCTGCGGCGCGCCGTCCAGCCGGACCTCGCCCGACACGGGCCGCCGCAGCCCGACGATCGCCTCGGCGACCGCCGTCTTGCCGCTCCCGCCCGCCCCCGCGAGGCCGACGATCTCGCCCGGTCGCACGCCGAAGCTGATGTCGCTGTACTCGTCGGCGGTCAGCCCGCGCACCTCCAGCACCCGCTCGTCCGTCGGGGCGAGGTCCGGGCGCGGGTCCTCGCGGGCGCGGACCTGCTCGCCTGTCATCGCCTCGACGAGCGCGGTCCTGGAGATCGTGTCGATCGGCGACGTGAGGATGTGCCGGGCGTCCCGGAAGACCGTGACCGTCTGGCACAGGTCGAAGATCTCCTGCAGGTGGTGGCTGATGTACAGGAACGTGACGCCCTGCTCCTGGAGCCGCCGGATCCGCGCGAAGAGCCGCGCGATCCCGGCCGCGTCGAGCCGCGCCGTCGGCTCGTCGAGGATGACGAACCGTGCACCGTACGACAACGCTCGCGCGATCTCGAGGAGCTGACGCTGCTCGACCGTGAGGTCGCGCGCGAGCGCCCGGGGATCGACGTCGATCTCCCACTCCTCGAGGAGGTCGCGGGCCCGCCCGACGAGCTCGCGCCAGCGGATGCGGTGCCCACGCTCCGACTGCCGGTTCACGAACAGGTTCTCGGCGACCGTGAGGTCGTCCAGCACCATGAGGTGCTGGTAGACGCACGCCACCCGCCGGCGCCACGCCCCGCGGTCACCGAGCGGCGGCGCCGGCTCCCCGCCGAACGTGACCTCGCCTTCGTCGGGCGCCTGCAGGCCCGTGAGGATCGAGACGAGCGTCGACTTGCCCGCCCCGTTGCGGCCCACGAGCGCGTGCACCTCGCCTGCCTCGACCGTCAGCCCGACCTCGCGCAACGCCTGAGTGGCGCCGAAGCGCTTGCTCACCGCCGTCACCCGCACGACGGGCGGCACCTCGCCGCCCGTCCGCCGGGCCACCGTCGACTCCGTCGACCCTGTCGTCATCCGTCCACCTCGATGTGGTCGTGTCTCGCGGTCGTGGTCGACTCAGCCGACCTGGTTGCCCCACAGGGTCTTGTCGGTCACGGGCAGCGAGTCGGGGAACTTGCCGTCGATCGTCACGAGGGGCGCGGGGATCTGGTCCTCGAGCATCTGGTCGCCCACCTTCACGATCGTGCCGCCGTGGCCGTCGTCGCCCGGCTGGTAGGTCTTGCCGTCGATGGCGTCCTTGACGAACTGCAACCCGTACTTCGCGTACAGGTCGGCGGGCTGGGACACGGTCGCGTCCATGGTGCCGTCCTGGATCGCCTGGTACTCCGCGGGGACGCCGTCGTTGGAGACGATGACGATGTGGCCGGCCTCGCCGCGCTTCTTCAGCAGCCCCTTCTGCTGCAGGGCCTGGAGCGTGGACGGCAGGTAGATGCTGGCCTGCATGTAGATCGCGTCGATCGTGTTGCCCGCCAGCACGGTGTTGAGCTGCGACACCGCCGTCGGGGGGTCCCACTTGGTCGGCTCCCCGAAGACCTTGATGCTCGGGAAGCTCTTCTTCATGCAGTCGTTGAACGCCTCGGTCCGGTCGCGTCCGTTGATGGACGACAGGTCGCCCTCGAACATCACGACGTTGCCCTTGCCGCCGAGCGTCTTGCCGATGTACTGGCAGGCCTTCTCGCCGTACGCCCGGTTGTCCGTGCGGACGACCATGTAGACCTTGCCGGAGTCGGGGCGCGTGTCGATCGACACGACGGGGATCTTCTTCTGCTCGAGCTGCTGCAGCGTCGGGATCACGGCCGCGGTGTCCTGCGGCGCGATCACCACGCCCTTGACCCCCTGGGCGACGAGCGTCTGGACGTTGTCCGCGAGCTTGGAGATGTCGTTCTGGGAGCTCGTGGTCTTGAGGTCGACCCCGACGGTCTTCGCCATCTCGGGGACGTAGGTGATGTAGGCGTTCCAGAAGTCCGAGTCGGAGCGGGGGTAGTCGACGCCCACGAGGGGCGCCTTGCCGCCGCCGGACGTGGAGCTGGCGCCGCCCGAGCCGGAGCTGCAGGCGGCCAACGCGCACACCGACAGCGCCGCGGTCACGGCGGCCAGTGCTGTCTTGTTCAGTCGCACGTTCTCTCTCCTTTGAGAAACGGGCCCGCGGGGCGAGGAGCCGGCCCGCGGGCCCGGTGGGTGGGGACTGTCAGCGTCCGGCGGCCCAGGCGGGTCCGTCGGGGTAGAGGTAGGTAGCGAGGGCCTCCGGGAGGATCTCGGCGCCGGCGCCGGGGCGGCGCGGGGCCAGATAGCGGCCGCCCTCGACCCGTGCCGGCACGACGAAGTGCTCGTGCAGGTGGTCGACGTACTCGATCCAGCGGCCCTCGGTGCTGCCGCTGACCGCGACGAAGTCGAACATCGAGAGATGCTGGACGACCTCGCACAGTCCGACGCCCCCGGCGTGGGGGCACACGGGCACCCCGGTCGCGGCGGCGAGGAGCAGGATCGCGACGTTCTCGTTGACGCCCGCCACGCGGCACGCGTCGATCTGGCAGACGCCGACGGCGCCGGCCGCGAGCAGCTGCTTGAACACGACCCTGTTGGCGACGTGCTCGCCCGTGGCGACCAGCACCGGCCGGATCGCCTCGGCCACGGCCCGGTGCCCGAGGATGTCGTCGGGACTCGTCGGCTCCTCGACCCAGGTGAGGTCGAAGGGGGCGAGCCGTTCGATCGCGGCGATCGCGTCGGGCACGTCCCACACCTGGTTCGCGTCGACGGAGAGCCTGACGTCCGGCCCGACGAGCTCGCGGACCATCTTGACGCGCCGCACGTCGTCCTCGGGATCGGCACCCACCTTGAGCTTGAGGTGCGTGAAGCCCCCGGCGAGCGCCTCGGCGACGAGCCGCTCGACCTTGTCGTCGGGGTAGCCGAGCCAGCCGGCCGACGTCGTGTAGGCGGGGTAGCCCTCGTCGAGCAGCCGTTCGATGCGCTGCTGCTTGCCCACCGCGCCCGCGCGCAGGAGCTCGAGGGCGCGGGCCTCGTCGAGCACGTCCGTCAGGTGGCGGAAGTCGACGAGCGCGACGAGCTGCTCGGGGGTCATCTCGGCGAGGAGCAGCCACAGCGGCTTCCCCTCGCGCTTGGCGTAGAGGTCCCAGACGGCGTTGACGACCGCGCCGATGGCCATGTGGACCACGCCCTTCTCCGGGCCGAGCCAGCGCAGCTGCGAGTCGTGCACGAGGCGCCGCCACAGACCTCCGAGGTCTGCGAGCGTCTCCTCGACGTCGCGCCCGACGACGAGCTCCTCGACCGCGCGGATCGCGCTGACCGCGACCTCGTTGCCGCGCCCGATCGTGAACACGAACCCGGCGCCCGACTCGCCCTCCGACGTCCGGACCACGACGTAGGCCGCCGAGTAGTCGGGGTCCGGGTTCATGGCGTCGGAACCGTCGAGGTCGCGGGACGTCGGGAAGCGCACGTCCAGCACCTCGAACGGCGTGAAGACCGGGCCGGCAGGGGTGGTCATCCTTGTCCACCTTCCGTGGAATGTCGTTGATCGCTCGGAGGTCTGCGACGAGTTCTCGGCCGTTCTGGGCCGATTGGCCGCTGGCGCGCCTTCACACTGACACAGACATCCGATGTCTGCCCTTTATAGTGGTCCCTGACACACCTGTAAAGCCCCACTGCGACCCGTGGCCGAGTCGTGACCCGCAGTCCGGGGCGACGACGACGAGGGCGGACGCACATGGCAGTCACGGACCAGGCGATCGACAAGCTGCGCGCGATGATCGCGTCCGGCGAGCTGCGACCGGGCCAGCGCCTCCCCCGCGAGGCCGACCTCGCGGCGGACCTCGGGCTGTCCCGCAGCTCGCTGCGCGAAGCGGTCCGGGCCCTGTCCCTCCTCCGCATCCTCGACGTGCGGCAGGGCGACGGCACCTACGTCGCGAGCCTCTCGAGCGAGTCGCTGGTCGACACCCTGAGCTTCATCGCGGACTTCCACCAGGACTCGAGCGTGCTCGACCTCCTCGAGGTCCGGCGGATCCTCGAGCCGGCGGCGAGCGCACGCGCCGCGCTCGCCTGCACCGAGCAGGACGTCGACGACCTGCGGACGATCCTCGCGAAGGCCGGCCCCGACTCGCCGGTCGAGGAGCTCGTGAGCGCCGACATCGAGTTCCACCGGGCGATCGCCGACCTGTCGCGCAGCCCCGTGCTCGCCTCGCTGATCGAGAGCGTGTCCGGCCGCACGCAGCGCGCCCGCCTCTGGCGCGGCATCACGGAGGAGGGCGCCCTGGCGCGCACGCTCGCCGAGCACCGGTCGATCTTCGACGCGATCTCCGCGCACGACCCCGATCTCGCCGCGTCCTGGGCCACCGTCCACGTCGCGGGCGTCGAGAGCTGGCTGCGCCAGACCCTCTGAGGTCCGGCGCCGTGCGCGGGCACCCCGCCGCGACGAGACTGGAGCCCACCGGACCGCCCCCGCACCTCAGCCCCCGGAGGAGCCCGACCATGCGCATCGCCCTCGCCGCCACCTGCATCGGTGACGCCCTGTTCCCGCAGGCGCCGCAGGCCACGGTCCGCCTGCTCGAGCGGCTCGGGCACGAGGTCGTGTTCCCGCCGGGCCAGGCGTGCTGCGGGCAGATGCACGTGAACACGGGCTACCTCGACGCCGCCTACCCCGTCGTGCGCAACCACGTGCGCGCGTTCGAGCCCGTGCTCGACGGCGAGTTCGACGCGATCGTGCTGCCGTCCGGGTCGTGCACGGGCGCAGTCCGCCACCAGCAGGCGATGGTGTGCCGGCGGGCCGGGGACGAACCGCTCGCCCGCCGCGCCGACGCCGTCTCGCGGCACACGTACGAGCTGTCGGAGCTGCTCGTCGACGTGCTCGGCGTGACCGACGTCGGCGCGCACTTCCCCCACCGGGTCACCTACCACCCGACGTGCCACTCGCTGCGCATGATCCACGTGGGCGACAAGCCGCTGCGGCTGCTGCGCGAGGTCGACGGCATCGACCTCGTCGAGCTCCCCGACGCAGAGGGCTGCTGCGGGTTCGGCGGGACGTTCGCGCTCAAGAACGCGCCGACGTCGACGGCCATGCTCGCCGACAAGGTGAGCGCCGTGAAGTCCACCGAGGCGGAGGTCCTCACGGCCGGCGACTACTCCTGCCTCATGCACATCGGCGGCGGGCTGTCCCGCCTGCGCGCGGGCGTCCGGATGATGCACCTCGCGGAGATCCTCGCCTCGACGCTCGACGAGCCCGTCGAGGTCGGCGGGCCCGGCGCGCACGCGACCGAGGGGAGCACCGCATGACCACCGCGACCGGCCCGACCTCCACGAACCCCGTCTTCCTCGGGGTCCCCCACCCGCGTGAGCCGCTGCGCTGGGGCGAGACGTTCCCGACGGCGGCGCGCGCGGCCCTCGACGACGCCCAGCTCCGGCGCAACCTGGGTCACGCGACGTCGACGATCCGGGCCAAGCGGGCGCGCGTCGTCGGCGAGGTGCCCGACTGGGAGGAGCTCCGCGACGCGGGCGCCGCGCTCAAGGCCGACGCGCTGACCCGGCTGCCGCAGCTCCTGGAGCGGCTCGAGGCGAACGTGACGGCGCGCGGCGGCGTCGTGCACTGGGCGCGGGACGCCGCCGAGGCCAACGCGATCGTCACGGACCTGGTGCGCGCCACCGGGGCGGACGAGGTGGTCAAGGTCAAGTCCATGGCCACGCAGGAGATCGGGCTCGACGAGCACCTCGCGTCCGAGGGCATCGCGGCGTTCGAGACGGACCTCGCGGAGCTCATCGTGCAGCTCGCCGACGACCAGCCGTCCCACATCCTCGTCCCGGCGATCCACCGCAACCGCGCCGAGATCCGCGAGATCTTCCTCGAACGCATGGGCGACGCGCCCGCCCACCTGACCGACGACCCGGCGGCGCTCGCCGAGGCCGCGCGCGTCCACCTGCGCCGCAAGTTCCTGTCCGCGCGGGTGGCCGTCAGCGGCGCGAACTTCGCCGTCGCGGACACCGGCACGCTCGCCGTCGTCGAGTCCGAGGGCAACGGCCGCATGTGCCTCACGTTGCCCGAGACGCTGATCACGGTCATGGGGATCGAGAAGCTGGTCCCGTCGTTCGAGGACCTCGAGGTCTTCCTCCAGCTCCTGCCCCGCTCCTCGACCGGCGAGCGCATGAACCCGTACACGTCGCTGTGGACCGGGGTGACGCCGGGCGACGGGCCGCAGGAGTTCCACCTCGTCCTCCTCGACAACGGCCGCACGCGCGCCCTCGCCGACGACGTCGGCCGCGACGCCCTGCGCTGCATCCGCTGCTCCGCGTGCCTCAACGTGTGCCCCGTATACGAGAGGGTCGGCGGGCACGCCTACCAGTCCGTCTACCCCGGGCCGATCGGCGCGATCCTCACCCCGCAGCTCACGGGCGTGCAGTCCCACGACGACCCCAACGCGACGCTCCCCTACGCGTCCACGCTGTGCGGGGCGTGCTACGAGGTCTGCCCCGTCAAGATCGACATCCCGACGCTCCTCGTGCACCTGCGCGCCCGCGACGTCGACGAGGACCACGCCCGCCACCGCCCCACCGGCTGGGGCGCCGCCATGAAGGCGGCCGCCTGGGTGATGTCCGACGGGCGCCGCATGGGCGCCGCCGAGCGCGCCTCCGCCGCCGGACGGGTCGTCGCGCGCGACGGGCAGATCCGCTCTCTCCCCTTCCCCGGCTCGTTGTGGACCGGCTCGCGCGACCTGCCCGCGCCGCCCAGGAAGTCGTTCCGCCGCTGGTGGAAGGAGCGCCCGTGAGCGCGCGCGACGAGGTCCTCGCCCGGGTCCGGGCGGCGCTCGCCGCCACGCCGTCCGGCGAGCTGCCGCCCACCGGCGAGCGGTCCGGGACGCCCGACGGGCTGCCGGAGCGAGACGGGCGCCCCGCCCCGGGACCGGCCCCCGCGGCCGACGACGGCGCCGCGACGGACCGCGTCGACGTCCCGCGGGCCTACCGCGCGTCGGGCGAGCTGGTGGCCGGCGGTGCGGAGGCCGTCGCGCTCCTCGTGGACCGGCTCGTCGACTACAAGGCGACGGTCCACCGCGCCGAAGGCGACGGCGGTGCCACGGGGATAGCGCGCGCCGTCGGGCGGATCCTTGCAGAGGCGCGTGCGGGCGCGCCCGACGACGCCGCGCTCGTCGTGCCCGACGGCCTCGACCCCGCGTGGCTCGCGGCGCTGCCCGAGGGGCTCGTGGTGCGCCGGGACTCGCGGGAGGACCCGACCTCGCCCGCGGACCTCGACCGTACGCTCGGCGTGGTCACCGCGTGCCGGGTCGCGATCGCGGAGACCGGGACGATCGTCCTCGACGGCGAGCCCGACCAGGGACGCCGAGCCGTCTCGCTCGTGCCCGACCTGCACGTGTGCGTCGTCCTCGCCGAGCAGGTCGTGCAGCTCGTCCCGGAAGCCGTCCGGATCCTCGCCGCGCACCCCGAACGCCCGCAGACCTGGATCAGCGGCCCCAGCGCGACCAGCGACATCGAGCTCGAGCGGGTCGAGGGCGTGCACGGGCCGCGGCGGCTGCACGTGATCCTCGCGTGAGGCGTCGAACCGACCCAGATCGTCGTCGCGACGCCGTCCGGGCGACGATCCGCGTCGGTTCGGTGGAACGATCGCCGGGTCAGGCCTCCTCGGGGACCGCCGCGGTCTCGCCGACGCCGTGCTCGACGTCGCGCCGCGTCCCGCGCAGCGCGAGGGCGACGAGCGGGAACACGAGCACCGAGAGCAGGCCTGCGCCGACGAGCGACGTCGCGGTCGCGCTGGACAGGTCGCCCGCGTCCCGGCCGATGTTCGTGACCGCCACGATGATGGGCAGCGCGGTCGCGGAGAAGAAGGCGAGGGACGCGCGGTCGCGCCGGGACGCCCCCTCGGGCGCCGCGAACGCCCCCGGCAGGCCCCGCACCACGAGGAACAGCACGAGGAACAGGGGCAGCCCCGCGAGCGCCGCGCCCGACCCGAGCAGCGCGTGCAGGTCGAACGTGACGCCCGTCGACACGAAGAAGATGGGCACGAGGAAGCCGTAGCCGACGGCCTCGATCTTGGCGTCCACCTGCTCGACGACGGGGTCGGCGGCGTCGCGCATGATCGCCTTGAGGACGAGCCCGCCCACGAACGCGCCGAGCAGCATGTCGAGCCCGAGCCAGATGCTGAGCGCCACGAGGCCGGCGACGACGAGCATGACGAGCCGCACGGCGAACTGCCCGCTGGTGTGGAGGGTGGTCTCGATGGCGCGGTGGACCCGCGCGTGCGGGGTCCGCGCGGCGAGCCAGACGGCGGCCGCCGCGAGCACCACGAAGATCAGCAGGACGACGGTCGCCTTCCCGGGCTGGCGGCCGCTGAGGAAGATCGAGATCGCGATCAGGGGGCCGAACTCGCCGACCGCGCCGACGGCGCTGACGACCCGCCCGAACGGGGTCCCGAGCTCCCCCGCGTCGCTGATCACGGGGAGGATCGTGCCGAGCGCGGTGGAGGTCAGCGCGATCCCGACGAACACGCCCGCCGCGGCGGTCGACGCGAACAGGACGCCCAGCACGACCCCGACCACGAGCGACACGAGCCAGCCGCCGACGGCGCGGCGCAGCGGCCGGCCCCGGATCCCGGCGACGTCGATCTCGTGCCCGGCGAGGAAGAACAGCATCGCGAGGCCGAAGTCGGAGAGCCGGTCCGTGACCTCGGTCGGCACGGCCCAGCCGAGCGCCGCGGGCCCGACGAGCAGCCCGAGCAGGATCTCGAAGACCACGACGGGCACGGGCGCGAACCGCCGCACGCCGCGCGCGAGGAGCGGCGCGGCCGCGGCGCACAGCGCGAAGAGCACCAACGTCAACGCCTCGCTGTCCACCGGCGCCCTCCGTCCCGACGTCCGGCGGGTCCGGGCGTCGTCGAGAACGTATCGCGCGCGGCGCGGCGCCGCAGGGGCGCACGGCAGCCCGCTAGGGTCGCGCCATGCCTCAGCGTCCGACGTCGCCCGCAGAACCCGGCGCGGAGCTCCGGCTCTCCCCAGCGGGACTGGTGGCGTTCGCGGTCGAGATCGCGATGCTCGTCCTGCTCGCGGTCGCGGGCTGGCGCCTCGGCGGGAACGCCGCGCTCTCGGTGCTGGTCGCCGTCGTGCTGGTCGCCGTGGCCGTCGTCGCGTGGGGGTGGTGGCTCGCGCCCCGCTCCCCGCGCCGGCTCGCACGGACGCCTCGGATCGCCGCGAAGGCGGCGCTGTTCGCCGTGACCGCCGTGCTCGCCGTCGCCGTCGGGCTCGTCGTCCCGGGCCTCGTGTTCGCCGTGGTCGCGGCCGCGTCGCTGGCCTGGTCGCGCGACTGACCGTCAGGCGGCCTCGAGCAGCACCACGTCCTTGGTGGCCAGCGTCTCCGGGTCGCCGCACACGTCGACGGCGACGACCCGCCCGTCCCGCACCCCGATCGCGTACGCCGACCGCACCTGACCCTGGAACACGAACGCCGCGCCGACCTCCCCGTCGATGAGGGCCACCCGCGCGGCGAGCGCGCGCCCCACGAACGCGGTCGCGACGGCGAACGCCCCGTGCTCCTCCGCGGCGAGGACCGGCGCCGGCAGCCCCTGCGCCACGACCCGCGCGGTCGCCTCGACCGCTGCCGGGTCCGCGTGCAGCACGACGTCGGGGTCGAGCACCTGGAGCAGGTCCTCGAACCTCCCCTCGCGCGACGCCGCGAGGAACGCCTCGACGACCTGGCGCTGGCGGGCGCGGTCGGCGGGGAGGACGGGCGCCTCGACGTGCTCGACGCCGTCGGGCCCGACGGCGGGGTCCTGCGAGGCGAAGGCCGACCCCCGGACCCGGCGCCGCGCCCGGGACGCGAGCTGGCGCGTCGCCTCGGGGGTCCGCTCGACGATGGGGGCGATCTGGTCGAACGGCACCCCGAACAGGTCGTGCAGGACGAACGCCAGCCGCTCGGCGGGGGTCAGGGTGTCGAGGACGACCTGCAGCGCGGCCCCCACGGCGTCGGCCTCGACGGCCGCCCCCTCGGGCTCGGCGGCGTCGTCGTCGCGCCGCTCGGCCGCGACCTCCTCGACGGGCGCCCAGCCGTCCTCCCGCCGCGCCGTCCGGGACCGCAGGTGGTCGAGGCACACGCGCGAGACGACGGTCGTGAGCCAGCCGGTGAGGTTGTCGATCGCGTCCGCGCCGGTGCGCTGGAGCCTGAACCACGCCTCCTGGACGGCGTCCTCGGCTTCCGCGCCGTCGCCGAGCATGCGGGTCGCGACCGCACGCAACCGCGCCCGTTGCGCCTCGAACTGCTGCGCGAGCCAGTCGTCGCCGGTCGCGTGATCCCGCCCTGCGGGTGCCTCGGAGCTCACGGTCACATCCTTCCGTCGGGGTACGTCGAAGGGATGACGAACACGCCCGGCCCGACGTGACGGCCGGGCCCGATCCGAGGAGCGACCCGTGACCGCACGCATGAAGAACCCCGCCTCGTACTTCGCCGACGCCCAGAGCCTGCTGCCGACGCTGGGGCAGGTGCCCCGCGGCAAGGAGGTCGACGACGAGACCCTCGAGCTCCTCCACTTCCGCGTCAGCCAGATCAACGGCTGCGCATGGTGCCTGGACTTCGGCCGCCGCACGGCGGAGAAGGCGGGCATGAGCGCGGAGAAGCTCGCGCTGCTGCCCGCGTGGCGCGAGGCCACCTGCTACACCGACGCGCAGCGGGCGGCGCTCGCGCTCGCGGAGGCCATGACCCGGCTCGCGGACCGGCCCGACGCCGTCGACGACGCGATCTGGGCCGACGTCGAGCAGCACTTCGGTGAGGAGCAGCTCGCGGCGATCGTCCTGTGGGTCGCCACGACGAACCTCTTCAACCGCCTCAACGTGACGGTCCGCCAGGTCCCGGGCACCTGGAGCTGAGCGGCCGGGACAGCCCCGACCTGCCGAGCACGGGCTTCCCGCCAGCCGACGACGGGCTCCGCGTCCGTCCGCGAAGCGTGACGGTCACGGAGCCCGTGTTCGGCGACGAAGGGGGCGTCTCAGGCCGAACGCTGCAGCGCGCGGAACGCCCGGGTCGCGAGCCACCACATCACGACGGCGGCGAGCGCCAGCCAGCCGAGGCGGCTCCAGACCAGTCCCCAGTCGGGCGCGGAGGACAGCGCCTCCCGCCCGGCGACGACGGCCCAGTCGAAGGGGTTGTACCGGGCGACGGTCTGCACCCAGCCCGGCGACAGGCTCGTGTCCATCACCGCGGACGACAGGAACATCAGCGGCAGCGTGATGAGCTGCGAGATCCCGATGAGCGCCTCCTGCTGCCCGGTGAGCAGCGCGAACGCGTTCGACAGGGCGGAGAACAGCGCGGTGAGGAGGACGACGGCGAGCGCCACCACGAGCATCCCGGCGGCGCCACCGCCGAACCGCGCCCCGGACGCCACCGCGACCAGGACCACGACGACGCCCTGCACGACCGCGACGACCGACTGGTAGACCATCGTCGACGCGACGAGCGCGCCGCGGCTCGTCGGGGAGGCGAGGAAGCGGTCCATGACGCCGCGGTCCATGTCCTGCACGAAGCTCGTGCCCGCCCACGCGGCGCCGAACATGGCCGTCATCATGACGACGCCCGGGGTGATGAACTCGAGGTAGGTGCCCTGGAAGCCGCCCCCGAACCCGGGGATGTCGACGACCGACTTGAACAGCGCCCCGAACAGCAGCAGCCAGATCATCGGCTGGACGAGCTGCATCACGACGAACACGGGGATCCGCAGCCCGCTGCGCAGCGACCGGGCGGCGAGGAGGCCGGTGTGGGTGAGCGCGGTCATGCCGCCACCTCCGTCCCGACGACGCCGGCCGCGGACCCGGGGCGCCCGGCGGACCCGTAGGTGCGGCCCGTGTAGCGGAGGTACACGTCGTCGAGGCTGGGCCGTGCGACGGTCGCCGACGCGACGGGCACGCCCGCCCCGTCGAGCGCCGCCAGCACCCCGGGCAGCGCGGCGGAGCCGGACTCGGCCCGCCCGCGCAGCTGTGCGCCGTCGACGACGACGTCCGCGAGCCCCGCCTCGGCGGCCACCCGGGTGAGGCGCGCGCGGGCGGCAGGACCCGCGCCGTCGTCGGACGGGCTCACGGCGGAGGCGCCGAGCTCGACCACGACCGTGTCGCCGTGCAGGCCGTCCTTGAGCTCGGACGGGCTGCCCTCGACGACGACGCTCCCCCGGTCGACGATCGCGACGCGCGCCGCGAGCCGGTCGGCCTCCTCGAGGTAGTGGGTCGTGAGGAGGACGGTCATGCGCTCGTCGCCCGTCATGCGCTCGATCTCGGCCCACATCTCGGCCCGCGCCTCGGGGTCGAGCCCGGTGGTGGGCTCGTCGAGGAACAGCACCTGGGGCCGGTGGACGATCCCGAGCGCGACGTCGAGCTTGCGGGCCATGCCGCCGGAGTACGTCTTGACGAGCCGGTGGGCGGCGGGGGCGAGCCCGAACCGCTCGAGCAGCTCGTCGGCGCGGGCTCCCGCCTCGCGGCGGCCCAGGCCCTGGAGCCGACCCGCGAGGACGAGGTTCTCGCGACCCGTGTCCATGGGGTCGGTCACGGGCTTCTGGGCGACGTACCCGACCGCGCGGCGGACGGCGTCGGGCTCGCGCGCGACGTCGAGCCCGGCGACCGTCGCGGTCCCGGAGTCGGCGCGGCTGAGGGTCGTGAGGATCTTGACGGTCGTGGACTTGCCGGCGCCGTTCGGGCCGAGCAGGCCGAAGACGGTGCCGTCCGGGACGGCGAACGACAGCCCGTCCAGGGCCGTGACGCCCGGCGCGCCGCGGCGGCCGGGATAGGTCTTGCGCAGGTTCTCGGCGCGGGTGGCGGCGAGTGACATCGTGACTCCTTGGTGGGGAGTCGCCGGCGAGGGCGGGAGCCGCCGATAGCATGGCTGACAGCTCGAAGGTCTTGACGTGATGGTCGGACGGTCCCTCGTGGACGACTCGGGCGATGGTGGTCCGGGTGTTGGCGCACCCGGGCCACCGCTGTCTCCGGCGGCGGCGCGATCTCGAGGATCGGGCCGTGCCGGTGGTTCAGGGGCCTGGCGGCTCGAGCCGGGCGGCCTCGGAGATCTCGTCGAGCTCGGCGAGGTGGTCGGGTCCGATCGCGCGCAGGACCTCTCCCTCCACCTCGTCGGCAGGCCTCCCGGCGGCGAGCAGCGCGTGCATGCGCGACCACACGTCCTGGCCGCCCACCGTGCCGGCGTCGAGGCGCTCGACCAGCCGGGCGACCCACTCGCGCTCGGCGCGCAGGAGGGTCAGGTGGTAGTCGGCCTCGATCGCGAGCATCTCGGGCAGGCCCGCGTGCCGGGTCCGCTCCAGGACGGCCTGCCGGTGGACGATCGTGGTGTCGAGGGTCGCGACCCGGGCTCGCAGGAGGTCGGCGGCCTCGCCGGGCTCGACGAGCGCGACGAGCGACAGCCCCGCCTCGAGCGTCGGGTACTCGCGGTCGGGGACGGCGAGGATCTGGCGGAGCCAGTCGCGGGCCTCGGTGCGGCCGTCGTCGGTGATCTCGTAGACGGTGCGCTCGGGGCGGTTGCCCTCGCGCTCGGCGCGCTGCTCGGTGATGAACCCGTGCTTCTCGAGCGACTTGATGACCGAGTACAGCGACCCGAAGTTGAGGCGGATCGAGTCGTCCTTGCCGCGCTTGCGCAGCGTCGTCGTGATCTCGTACGGGTACATGGGCTTCTCCCACAGGCACGCGAGCACCGCGAGCGCCAGGGGGTTGGACACCGGCCGTCGAGCCATCACTCACCTCCGTATACTCGACTCAGAGTATGTGAGTCCTCGACCCCGCGCAAGACCGCTCCCGGCCCGGCTGACACGATGGGGCCCATGCGCATCCGAGTGGCCGCCTACGCCGTGATCCTCGACACCGACGGCCGCCAGCTCCTGTCCCACTGGAACCAGGGCGACGGCTTCTCCGGCTGGACGCTCCCCGGCGGCGGGCTCGAGTTCGGCGAGCACCCGTCCGAGGCCGCGGCCCGCGAGGTGCGCGAGGAGACCGGGTACGACGTGGAGGTCGGCCACCTGCTCGGGATCGACTCGGAGGTGATCCCGTCCGACCGCCTCGTCGACCCCGCGGGCGGCCCCGAGCAGGCGCTCCGGGTCTTCTACCGCGCGGCCGTCGTCGGCGGCACGCTCACGCGCGAGACCGACGGCTCGACCGACGACGCGGCCTGGTTCACGCGCGCCGAGGTCGACGCCCTCGAGCGCGTCCCCTTGGTCGACCACGCCCGAGGCCTCGCGGGCCCGCTGCCGGTCCCGTGAGACGGGCTCTGTCGGCGTTCGGCCTGGCCGCGCTGCTCGCGCTCGCCGCGTGCACCGGCCCGACGACGTCACCCACCACCGCGACGACCTCGCCGACATCCGGCTCGCCCGGGCCGAGCGCCGACCGTCCAGCCGGCGACACCCCGACCTCCGCCCCCGCGACGGTGCACCTGACCGGCCCCGCCGGTGCGGCGGCGCTGACGGTCGAGGCCCCGGCGGGCGCCCGCGTGACGACCACCCCCGCCGCTCCGGGCTCGACGCGCGTGACGGTCAGCGGGCTCGCGCGCGGGAGCGACGTCGTCGTGCGGGCGACCGCTCCCGACGGCGCGAGCCTGCGCGACGAGCTGGACGGGACGATCGTCGTCGAGGCCGCGGGCGGCGCCGCGCTCGGTGGTCTCGCCCGGCCGGGCGAGACCGCCGAGGTCGAGCGCGGCCGCGTGGTCCTGTCCGCGTCGGGGACCGTGACGCTCTGGGTCGGGGCCGGCACGCCGCGCTCCGCCGCCTGGGGCACGCACGACGGCGGCCGGTCGCTCGCCGTCGACCCGAACCCGTGGGCGCGCGCCGCGGGGCTGGCGGGGGGCGAGGCGACGTGGTCGGCGCTCGTCGTCGACCACCCGGACGCGAACAGGCCCGGCATGCACGACCAGCTGGTCTGCCACGCCCTCGGCGCCCCCGACAAGGCGACGTGGAACCTCGAGCCCTGGCGCCCCGACGTCGGGCTGGTCGCGACGCTCGCGGCCCGGTGCAACCCGAGCTGAGCGGGGCTACACCCAGCCGTGCCGGACGGCGTACCCGCCGAGCTGGATCCGGGTCGTCGCGCCGACCGCGTCCATGAGCGCGCGGAGCCGGCGCTGCACCGTGCGAGGCGACGCGCCGAGCTGGCTCGCCATCGCTGCGTCCGTCAGGCCGGCGAGCATGAGCTGGAGGAGCTGCACGTCGCTGCCGTCGAGCTCCCCGTCGCGCGGCATGTACGGGCGCGCCGAGCGCCACATCGCGTCGAACAGCGCCTGCGCGAGCCCGGCGAGCGGGCCGTGCAGCACCACCGCGGACGCCGGCGCGACCTTGACGAGCGCGATCTCGCCGTCGGCCACCATGACCTTGGGCAGCCGCTCGGAGACCACCCGGACCTGCTGGCCGGCCTCGACCCAGTCGTCGAGCTTCTGCAGGGCTCCGGGCTCGCGCAGGTAGTCCGGGTCGACGACCAGCCGGTAGGCGAGGTCGGCGCGGATGCCCTGCTCGTCGCGCACAGGGTCCCCCGCCGCTGTCCCGTCGTCGACCGGCCCCGGCTCCTCCGCGGGTGGCTCCCAGGCCGGGTCGAGCGTCGCGGACACAGGGACCACGGTGTTGGACCCGGTCTGGAAGGCGCACAGCGTGTGCCGCGCGGCCCGCTCGATCTGAGCGAGCCGCACGCCCTGGGTGCGGCCCTCCACGATCTCGACGAGCTCGCCCGCGGCCTGCGGCGACCGCTCGCGGTGGAAGGTCTCGACGAGGTCGGCGAGCTGCTCCTCGGCCCGGCGCAGCCGCTCCCGCTCCCGGGCGAGCTCCGGCCCGAGCACGAGCTCGGGCGGGGTCGCGGCCCAGCGCCCCTCGCGCCCCGACCGCACCACGAGGCCGCGCGAGGCGAGCCGCTCCAGCGAGGCGTCGACGTCGTCGGCGGGACGCCCGAGCACCTCCGCCGCCGCGCGCGCCGTCGTGCCCGAGCCCGCCATCGCGACGCGGTAGACGGCCTCGTCGTGGGCGTCGTCGTCGGTCCCGAGTCCTGGCAGCACGCTGGCGATTATCCGCCATGTCGCCTGGTCGCCAGGCGGTTTCCCTCCCGCGGGTCTCTCCGCTCCGCCACAGTGAGGCCACCGAAGGGAGCACCATGACCACCCACCACAGACGCGCGCGCGGCGCCGCCGCGGCGCTCGCCGCCGCGGCGTTGATCGCGACCACGGCCGCCACGGCCGCGACCGCCGCGGACACCGACGGCACCTCGACGACCGGCGCCGAGAACGCGACGCCCACCCCGACGGCGCCCCGCACCGGGACCGACGCGGCGTTCACGCTCGTGACGGGCGACGTCGTCCGGGCGCGCATCGCCGCGGACGGCACCGTCGGCGACGCCCGGATCGTGTCCGACGACCCGGACCGCATCGTCAGCACCTGGATCTCGGGCGGCGACACGTACGTCATCCCGGCCGCGGCGCAACCGCTCATCGACGCGGGCACGCTCGACGAGCGCCTGTTCGACGTCTCGCTGCTGTGGCGCGACGGCTACGACGACGCCTCGACGCCCACGCTGCCCGTCATCGTCGAGTACGCCGGGTCCGCGAGCGCGCGGTCCGCCGTGCGGGGCGCCACCACGACGACCGCGCTGCCCGCCATCGACGGCGCCGCCGTCGCGATCGACAAGGACCGCGCGACCGCGGCGTGGGCGGGCCTCGCGCCCGCTCAGCCCGGCGCGACGTCCCGCGCGGCGAGCACGGGCGTCGAGAAGCTCTGGCTCGACGCGAAGGTGCACGGCTCCGCCGTCACGGACCTGGCCCCGACCGTGCCGCTGACCGGCGCGGGGACCGCCCACGACCTCGGCTACGACGGCGCCGGCGTCAAGGTCGCCGTGCTCGACACGGGCTACGACCAGCAGCACCCCGACCTCGCAGGGCAGGTCGCCGCGAGCAAGACGTTCGTGACGTCGTCGGGCGCGACCATCCAGGACGGCAACGGGCACGGCACGCACACGGCGTCGACGATCGCGGGCACGGGCGCCGCGAGCGACGGCCGGTACGCGGGCATGGCGCCCGGCGCGCAGCTGCTCGTCGGCAAGGTCCTCGGCGACGACGGTTCGGGCCAGACGTCCTGGATCCTCGCCGGCATGCAGTGGGCCGTGGACAGCGGCGCGAAGGTCGTGTCGATGTCGCTCGGCGACAGCTCGGCGACCGCGTGCACAGGCCCGGACGTCGACCTCGTCCAGGCGCTGTCCGACAAGGCGCTCTTCGTGATCGCCGCGGGGAACGAGGGTCTGCGCGGGCAGGTCTCGACCCCCGGCTGCGCCCCCGACGCCCTGACCGTCGGCGCGCTCGACCGCGACGACAAGACGGCCGCGTTCTCGAGCCGCGGGCCGGCCGTCGGCAGCTCGGCCTCGAAGCCGGACATCGCGTCGCAGGGCGTCCAGGTCGTGGCCGCGCGCGCGGGCGGTGGGACGGACCTGCCGTACGTCGCGGAGTCGGGCACGTCCATGGCGACGCCGCACGTCGCCGGCGGAGCGGCGCTCGTGTTCGAGGAGCACCCCGACTGGTCGCCCGAGCAGGTCAAGGACGTGCTCACCTCGTCCGCCGACGCCACCACGACACCCGTCCTCGAGCAGGGCGCGGGCCCGCTCGACGTGGGCCGCGCCGTCCAGCAGCCCGTCTGGGCCGCGCCAAGCACGCAGCTCGCGTCGTTCCGCTACCCCGAGGCCGGGCAGGACCCGGTCACGAAGACCCTGACGCTGCACAGCACGAGCGACCGCGACGTGACGCTCGACCTCTCGCTGCAGCTCTACGGCGACGGCGGCGACGCCGACCTGCCGAGGGGCGCGGTGTCGTTCACGGACCCCGTGCACCCCGGCCAGGGCAACCTGGGCAAGGGCCGCGTCGTCGTGCCCGCGGGCGGCACGGTCGACGTCCCGCTGACGATCGACCCGACCGCCAAGGTCCACGCCGACGACTACGGCACGGTCACGGGCCGCCTCGTCGGCGCGGACGCCCACGGCGTCCGGCTCACCGTCCCGTTCTCCTACTCCCTCCAGGGCCCGACGGCGCAGGTCACCGTCGTGACGAAGGACCGGCGGGGCGCCGCGCCCGACTCGTTCTCCTCGTTCCAGGTGCTCGACCTGCACGGGGGCGTGGGCGCGAGCTACGCCGTCGGCACCGGCACCAAGACGTTCACGATGCCCGTCGGCTCGTACGACTTCTCGGGCGTGATCCTCACGCGCGACACCGCCGACGACCACGGCCAGGTCGACTCCGTGACCCAGGTGTTCGAGCACGCGGTGAAGGTCTCGGGCGACACGACCGTCGTCCTCGACGCGCGCGACGCCCGCGAGCTGAGCTGGAAGACGGACAAGCCGACCGAGGCGCAGGGCTACTCGATCGGCTTCACGGAGGGCTTCGCGTCCGACGGGACCTTCAAGACGGGCCTGCTCACGACCGTCCCCGCTTACGTGAAGCACCTGTACACCACCGCCACGAAGGCGGACGACCGGTTCACGTTCGAGGCCACGGCCCGGCTCGCCGCACCCCGGCTGACCCTGACGTCGTCGGGCGGGCACACGGTCGACGACCTGCCGGTGAGCTTCGCGCCCGAGTTCGGCGGGACGTCGTCCGCGCCGCTCGTCGACGTCGGTCCGGGCACGGACGCGAACCTGGCCGCGGCGGACGTCGCGGGCAAGATCGTGCTGGTCGACGCGGCCTCCGTGAACGCCGGCGGGAACAGCCTGTCGTGGGACCGCGCGCTCAAGGGCCGCGGCGCCGTGGGCCTCATCGCCTACTCGTCCGCGGCAAAGGGCCGCATCGTGACGTCGGGCACCGGAGTCTCGCTCCCCATGGTGACCATCACGGCCGACGACGCCGCCGCGCTCAAGACGGAGCTCGCCGCCGGGCCCGTGACGATGCACTGGGCGGGGCAGCCGGTCTCGACCAGCCCGTACGTGTACAACGTGGCGACGGTGACGCAGGGCAAGGTCCCGACGGGCGTGCAGCGCGTGCACGACAAGGACCTCGCGACCGTGCCCACGCAGTACTACACGCAGGGCCTCGACTCGAGCCTGAACTACCTCGACCTCGGCCTCGAGCTGCCGGGGGTGTCGTCGGTCTACGCGAGCGGGTCGATGCTGCCCGTGCGGGGTCCGCTCGACCGGACCGAGTACTACACGGCGTCGTCGGACGTCCACTGGACGACCGTCGTCCGGATGACGCCGAACCTGGCGAGCGCCGCGTCGTACGACGGGCCGCGGACCTACACCCCGGGCTCGACGAGCCCGACGTCGTGGTTCCGCACGCCCACGGGCGCGTCGGGGAACACCAACGACGTGCCGGTCGCGTGGCGCGAGCTCAACGGGCTCTCGCTCACGGTGCCGACCTGGGGCGACGCCGCAGGGCACGACTCGACGGCGCTCGCCAACGCGGACTCCGCGTTCTACAAGGTGTCGGTGGACGGCGCCGCGGCGATCCCCGTGGGCGGGGTCTACGCGGTCCCCGCCGCGTCGTCGACGGTGCACCTGCAGCAGCAGTTCACCCGACGTTCGACGCTCGCCACGCTGCTCGGCCTCGCGTACACGACGGACTGGACGTTCACCACGGACCGGTCCCGGCAGGGCGCGCAGTCGCTGCTCATCCCGCAGGTCGACGTCGACACCGACCTCACGGGCCGTGTCCCGGCGGGCAGCGACGCGCACGTGGTGCTCGGCGCGAGCGACGACGAGACCGCCACGCCGGCCGACGTCACCGCGGCGACGCTCGAGTACGCGACCGGTCCCGCGACCACGACCACGACCGTCACGGGCTGGACGTCGGCGCCGCTCACGCGCGACGCGCAGGGGCGCTGGACGGCGACGATCCCGAACGACGTCCCGACCGGGACGTTCGTCCACCTGCGGGTCTCGCTGACCGACGCGCACGGGTCGCACGTCGAGCAGACGATGGTCCGCGTCTACCAGGTCGGGGGCCGGATCGACCTCGGCGTCTCCGCCCGGTCGCAGTGCGTGAACGGCCACGCGGCGGTCGCCGTCTACGCCGCCAACCGGGGCGACGTCGCGGCCGACGTCACGCTGTCCACGCCGTTCGGGAGCGCCACCGTGGCGGGCGTCCCGTCCGGCAAGGCGGCGTACCACCTGTTCGACACCGGGTCGGCGCGGCTCCGCGCGGGTGGCACCGCCGACGTCGTCGGGAAGGGGCACGTCGGGACCCTCGACGTCACGACGCCCTACCGGGCCGCCTACGACGCGGTGAGCTGCAAGGGCTGACGGGGTCGTCCGACGGCTACGCCACCGAGACCTGCGGGCCCGTCTGCGTGCGCACCCGCGCACCCAGGCGGGCCCGCAGGTGTGTGACGGCCGGCGACTCCCCCATCGAGGCGCGCCACACGAGCCCGACCGTCCGCACGGGAACCGGGTCGACGACCGGGACGGCGACGACGCCGTCGGGGAGCGCGCCGCGGCCCAGGCGGGGCACGAGCGAGACCGCCGCCCCGGCCTCGACCAGCGCGACGTGCGACGCGAACTCCGACGCCCAGTAGCGGATCCGGGGCTGTCTGGGCTGGTCGCCGAACATCCGCAGGAACCAGGCGTAGCAGATCGAGTCCTCGAAGGTGGACGCCCATGGCTCGTCGAGCAGGTCGGCGGGCGTGACGCTGTCCCGGGCCGCGAGGCGGTGGCCCGCCGGGACGAGGAGGTCGGCGACGTCCTCCCCGAGCTCCTCGTAGCGGACGTGGAGCGGCACCTGCAGGCCGATGCCGCGCCACGCGTGCACGACGCCGAGGTCCGCGCCACCCGCCGCGACCTGCGCGACCGCGTCCCACGGGTCGTGCTCGGTCACGACCACGTCGAGGCCCGGAGCCTCGGCCGCGAGCGCGGGCACGAGCGGCGCCACGAGCCCGCGCACCGCCGTCGAGAACGCCACCACGCGGACCTGGCCGGTGGGGGTCGGCGACCCGCCGGCCGACCTCGCGCGGGCCGCGACGCGCTCGACGTCGCGCAGCAGCTCGCCGCCGTCCTCGACGAGCCGCCGACCGTGCAGGGTCAGCGTCACGCCCCGGCCGACGCGCTCGAGCAGCGGCACGCCCAGCGTCCGCTCGAGCCGCTTGACCTGCTGCGACACCGCCGACGGCGTGTACCCGAGGTCGGCGGCCGCCGCGCCCACGGTGCCCGTGCGGTCAACGGCGACGAGCGCCTCGATCCCCGCGAGGTCGATCATCCCGAGCTCCCATCGTCCAGCGCTGCTGCACGAATTCAAGCACGAACGTGTGATGGACCTTCACGGTCCACGGGCGTCAGACTCGACCCGTGCCCCTCTCCCCCAGCGCCCGCGCCGCCGGGCTCCCGCCCCGCGCCGCCGCGCTCGCCGTGCTCGTCGCCGTGATCTGGGGCGTGAACTTCGTCGTGATCGACGAGGGCCTCGGCGACGTGCCGCCCACGCTCTTCGCCGCCGTGCGCTTCACGCTCGTCGTGGTGCCCGCCGTGTTCTTCGTCCCGCGCCCGGCCGCGAGGTGGCGCGACGTCGCGGTCGTCGGCGCGTGCATGAGCCTCGGCCAGTTCGGGCTCCTCTACACGGCGCTCGCGGCGGGCATGCCCGCGGGACTGGCGTCGCTGGTGCTGCAGGCGCAGGTCGTCCTGACCGTGCTCTTCGCGTCGCTGGCGCTGCGCGAGACCCCGACCCGGGCCCAGCTCGTCGGCGTGCTCGTCGGGGCTGCCGGGCTCGTCGTCGTCGGGCTCGCCCTGGGCGCGCGGACGCCGCTCGCCGCGTTCGCACTGACGCTCGCCGCCGCCGCGTCGTGGGCCGTCGGGAACGTCGTCTCGCGCCGGATCGGCTCCGCGAGCGCGGCCGCGGGCACGGCCCGAGCGGCCTCGGGCCTCTCGCTCACCGTGTGGTCCGCCGTCGTCGTGCCCGTACCGCTCCTCGCCCTGTCGCTCGTGCTCGACGGGCCGGGCGCCGTCGGGCACGCGCTCGCGCACCCGACGCTCGCCGCCGCGCTCTCGACCGCGTACACGGTCTACCTGGCGAGCCTGGTCGGCTACGGGATCTGGAACTCGCTGCTCGCGCGCTACCCCGCGTCGGCGGTCGTCCCGTTCACGATGCTGGTGCCCGTCGTCGGGGCCGCGACGGCCTGGCTCGTGCTCGGCGAGGTGCCGAACGCGGGACAGGTCGTGGGCGGCGTGCTGCTCCTC
The DNA here is from genome assembly GCF_049844995.1 of Luteimicrobium sp. DT211. Classification (NCBI taxonomy): domain Bacteria; kingdom Bacillati; phylum Actinomycetota; class Actinomycetes; order Micrococcales; genus Luteimicrobium; species Luteimicrobium sp. DT211. The sequence continues at coordinate 79,585 of NZ_JBNCMC010000008.1, forward strand.
GTGGGCGTGGCGATCACGACCGGGGTGCTGAGGCTCCGCGCCCGACGCCGCCGCCTCCCCCGCGAAGCAGACCGGCCGCCCGCCTACCTCGCGAAGTAGCGAAACGCGCTACCTCGTGGACGGGTCAGCCCTTCAGCGACCCTTCGACGCCTTCTGGAGCGCCTTCTCGCTGATCGGCGCGCGGCCGCTCGCGCGCTCGTCGCGGTAGTACGCGCGGGCCTCGTCCTGCCGCTCCTTCTCGATGCCGGTCGCGATCTCGGCGCGCAGGTGCGCCGGGCCGTACCCGAACGCGTCGACGAGGTCCTGGGCGTGGGGCCGCAGCCGGCGCACGAGGCGGTCGAGATAGCCCGTGACCGTCCGGGCGCGCTGCGCGGACAGCCGCCCGTTGACGACGTACCAGCCGATCTCCCGCTCGACGAGCGACAGCCCGTAGACGTCGCGGACCCAGGTGAGCGCCTGGCGGGTGCCGGCGTCCTCGACGGTGGCGAGCGCCCGGGTGAACGCCTCCCACTTGAGCAGGTGGCCGTAGGCGCGCGAGACCTCGACGAGCTCGTGCTGGTGCTCGTTGAACAGGTCGAACGCAGCCTGCGGGTCGAGCTTCGACGCCGGCCGGAGCGCCGCCCCGAGCTCGGCGACGGCGACCTGCATGCGGTCGGTCAGCAGCTCGCGCTGCGTCTCCTCGGACCGCAGGTGCCCCGCCGACCGACGGGCGGAGCCCGCGTCCGAGATCGCCTGGACCGCGCGGTGCAGCCCGCTCCCGTGCAGGGCGGAGTCGGCGGCGCGCTTGCCTACGAGCTTCGCGAGGTCGCCCGGGCTCGCGCCCTTGAACTGCTTCGCGTAGTCGCCGAGCAGCCGCTTGCCGACGAGCTGCAGCAGGACCGTGTTGTCGCCCTCGAAGGTCGTGTAGATGTCGAAGTCGGCGCGGAGCTGCGTGAGCCGGTTCTTGGCGATGAAGCCGGCGCCGCCGCAGGCCTCGCGGGCCTCCAGCAGCGTGTCCATCGTGAACCAGGTGGACGTCGCCTTGAGCGCGGCAGCCATGGTCTCGAGGTCCTCGCGCGTCTCGGGGGTGTCCTTGCGGCCCGAGAAGACGTCGTCGAACAGGGCGAGCAGCTCCTCGTGCGCGAAGCTCATCGCGTAGGTCTCGGCGATCCGCGGGATCAGGCGGCGCTGGTGGCGGCCGTAGTCGAGCAGGACGACCTCGTCGAGCCCCGCACCGGCGAACTGGCGACGCTCGTTCGCGTACCGGACGGCGATCGCCAGGGCCATCTTCGACACGACCCCGGACGCGCCGTCGAGCGAGACGCGGCCCTGGACGAGCGAGCCGAGCATCGTGAAGAACCGGCGGCCCGGGCTCGCGATCGACGACGTGTACGTGCCGTCCTCGGCGACCTGGCCGTAGCGCGCGAGGAGGTTCTCGCGGGGCACCCGCACGTGCGTGAAGTGCAGGCGGCCGTTGTCGATGCCGTTGAGCCCGCCCTTGAGCCCGTCGTCCTCGCCGCCGACGCCGGGCAGGAACCCGGCCGCGCGGCCGTCCGGCCCGACCTCGCGGATCGGCACGTAGAACGCGTGCACGCCGTGGTTCACGCCCTTGCTGACGAGCTGCGCGAACACGACCGCAGCGACGCCGTCGCGGCCCGCGTTGCCGAGGAACTCCTTCCACGCCCCGCGGAACGGGGTGTGGAGGTCGAACTCCCCGGTCTCGGGGTCGTAGGTCGCCGTCGTCCCGACGGACGCGACGTCCGAGCCGTGGCCGATCTCGGTCATCGCGAACGCGCCCGGCACGGACAGGTCCATCGCGCCGGGGAGCAGGCGGTCCTGCTGCTCGGGCGTGCCGAGGTGCAGGATCGCGGCGCCGAACAGGCCCCACTGGACGCCGGACTTGATCTGCAGCGAGAGGTCGGCGACGGCGAGCTCCTCGAAGCCCGCGATGTTGCCGCCGGGCGCGTCCTCGCCCCCGAGCCGCGACGGGAACGCGCGCAGCACGTGGCCGCCGTCCACGAGCAGCTTGAGCTGGCCGAACACCCGCTCGCGCTGACCCTCGAGCGGGAGGCTGTCGTCGCGGACGATCCGCTCGTCCGTCGCGGCGGCGCGGGACTTCGTCCGGATGTCGGCCCAACGGCCGAGCAGCAGGCGGGACAGCGCGCCGACGTCGACGCGGCCCGACTCGGGGGCGCCCGCGTCGAGCGCGGTGTCGAGCTCCGCAGACCCGTCGGGCGTCGTGCCCTCGGGCGGCACGGCAGCGGGACGCACGTCGGTGGCGGTCATCAGGACTCCTTCGCGGGGGACTTCGGACGGGAGGCGGCGCGGCTCGCGGCGGTCACGCCCTCCCACAGCCAGGTCGTGACCTGCTCGGCGAGCGCGTCGCGGTCGGGGATGCCGGGCCGGCCTCGGTGGGCCAGCCACCACTCGCCCGTGCCGCGCACGAACGAGGACTGGCCGGTCGCCCACGCGGCGGCGGCGACCTCGTCGAGGCCGAGCTCGCGGACGGCGGGGACGCGCATGAGCTCGTCGATCTCGTCGACGAACGTCGTGAGGGGCGGGCGGCCGTCGCCGGTGATCCGGGGGCCGGCGTCGGACCCGATGATCGAGCCGGTGCGCGTCACGAAGTAGTAGACGTTCGGGGAGTGCTCGATCATCGCGAGATACGTGTCGACCATGGCGGCGATGCCGTCGCGCAGGGACTCGGCCGAGTGGAGGGCCTGGTCGAGCGCGTCGCGAATCTCGGCGACGACCTGCGCGCCGACGGCGATCTGCAGGCCTACCTTGTCCTCGAAGTAGCGGTAGATGATCGACTTGGAGGTGCCGGCGAACGCGGCGATCTCCTCCATCGAGACGTCGGAGCCCTTGCGGTGGACGGCCTTGCGGGTCGCGTTGACGAGCGCCGCGCGGCGGGCAGCGCGATGGTCGTCCCAGCGCGTGGAGCGGCCGTCGGTGTTGGCGGCGGTCTCGGTGGTGGGCTCGGGGGGAGCCTCCGGGGAGGAGGACTGCGTCGTTGCACTCACGCGACCGAGAGTATCAGGTACCGTGAGTCTTGGACATTGAGCATGTCGAGCAACGAAGCGAGAGGACCCCCGATGTCACCCCGCAAGACCTCCCCCGCAGCCCCCACGGCTCCCGCGCCCGCCGTGCGCGACGCCGTGATCGTCGGCGGCAACCGCATCCCGTTCGCGCGCGCCGGCTCGGCCTATCGCACCGCGTCGAACCAGGAGATGTTCACCGCCGCGCTCGACGGGCTCGTCGCCCGGTTCGGCCTCCAGGGCGAGCGCCTCGGCGAGGTCGTCGGCGGCGCCGTCCTCAAGCACTCGCGCGACTTCAACCTGGTCCGCGAGTCCGTGCTCGGCTCCGCGCTCGACCCCGCCACGCCCGCCTACGACCTCCAGCAGGCCTGCGCGACCGGCCTCGAGGCGACCATCGCCGTCGCGAACAAGATCCGCCTCGGCCAGCAGGACTCCGGCGTCGCCGGCGGCACGGACACCGTCTCCGACGCTCCCGTCGCCGTGAGCGAGGGCCTGCGCCGCGTGCTCCTCGAGGCGCAGCACGCCAAGACCACGCAGGCCCGCCTCAAGGCGTTCGCGAAGCTGCGACCGTCCGACCTCAAGCCGAACCCGCCGAGCACCGACGAGCCGCGGACCGGCCTGTCCATGGGTGAGCACCAGGCGATCACGACGGCGCAGTGGGGCATCACCCGCGAGGCCCAGGACGAGCTCGCGCTCGCCAGCCACCAGAACCTGGCGGCCGCGTACGAGGCTGGGTTCTTCGACGACCTCGTCACGCCGTTCCGCGGCCTCGCGCGCGACAACAACCTGCGCGCCGACACCTCGATGGAGAAGCTCGCGAAGCTCAAGCCGGTCTACGGCAAGACGCTGCCCGAGCCGGCAGTGCCCACCATGACCGCCGGCAACTCGACCCCGCTGACCGACGGCGCGTCGACCGTCCTCCTCGCGAGCCGGGAGTGGGCCGCGGAGCGCTCGCTGCCGGTGCTCGCGCGGTTCGTCGACGCCGAGACCGCGGCCGTCGACTTCGTCCACGGCGCCGAGGGCCTGCTCATGGCCCCCGCGTACGCGGTGCCGCGTCTGCTCGCGCGCAACGGGCTCACGCTCGCCGACTTCGACCTCGTGGAGATCCACGAGGCGTTCGCGTCGACCGTCCTGGCGATCCTCGCCGCGTGGGAGGACGACACGTTCTGCCGCGGGCGCCTGGGCCTCGACGCGCCGCTCGGCAAGGTCGACCGCTCGGTCCTCAACGTGCACGGCTCCTCGCTCGCGGCGGGTCATCCGTTCGCCGCGACGGGCGGACGCATCGTCGCCACGACGGCCAAGCTGCTGGCGCAGCGCGCCGCGGAGACGGGCCGGCCGGCCCGCGCGCTCATCTCGATCTGCGCGGCCGGCGGCCTCGGCGCGACCGCGATCCTCGAGAGCGCGTGAGGGGACGACCGTGAACGACACCTACCTGCGCCTCGTCAACAGCGGGGTCACCAAGAAGCTCGCGAAGCAGCTGGGGCTGCCGCGGCCGGCGGTCCTGCGCCGGTACGAACCGGGCCAGCCGCTCGTCACCGGCCCGGTCCTCGTGCTGGGCCGCGGCGACAACCTGCCCCCGGCGCCCGACGCCGCCCCGACCTCTCCCGACGCCGACACCGTCGCGCACCTGCTCACCGGCTGGGGGCTCGACGTCCGCCGCCACCCGAGCCAGCTCGAGGACGGCGGGCGCTGGGGCGCGGTCGTCGCGGTGCTGACGGAGCTCGAGGAGCCCACGGACCTGTCGGGGCCGGTGCTCGCGCTCGGCTCGACCCTGCGTCGGCTCGCGCCGAGCGGGCGCGTGGTCACCGTGTCGCGCGCCGCCACGCCCGACGACGGCCCAGCCCTGTCCGCGGTCCGCGTCGGGATCGACGGGGTGCTCCGGTCCGTCGCCAAGGAGCTGCGCGCGGGCGCGACCGGGAACGGGATCGTGCTCGCGGGCGACGCGACGCTCGACGGCCCGTCGGTGGCGGGGCTGCTGCGGTTCTATCTCTCCGCGAAATCGGCTTTCATCGACGGGCAGCTCGTCCCGGTGTCGTCGGACGCGGGCGTCCTCCCCGCCGCCGACGCGAGCTGGGAGAGGCCGCTCGACGGGAAGGTCGCCGTCGTCACAGGCGCCGCGCGCGGCATCGGGGCGGCGATCGCGAAGGTGCTCGCCCGCGACGGCGCCACCGTCGTGTGCGTGGACGTCCCCGCCGCCGGGGACGCGCTCGCGAAGGTCGCCAACCAGGTACGCGGCACCGCCCTCCAGCTCGACATCACCTCCCCCGACGCCGGCGACCGCCTGCTCGCGCACGCGCTCGAGCGGCACGGGCACCTGGACGTCGTCGTGCACAACGCCGGGATCACCCGGGACAAGCTGCTCGCCAACATGACCCCGGACCGCTGGGACGCGGTGGTGGCCGTGAACATCGCGGCGCAGCTGCGGATGAACGCCCAGCTCCTCGCCTCGGGGAGGCTCGCGGACGGCGCGCGGATCGTGTCGCTCGCGTCGACGTCGGGCATCGCGGGGAACCGCGGCCAGACCAACTACGCGGCCTCCAAGGCGGGCGTGATCGGGATGGTGCGGGCCACCGGGCCGCTGCTCGCGCCGATCGGCGGGACCGTCAACGCGGTCGCGCCCGGGTTCATCGAGACCGAGATGACCGCGCGGATCCCCGCGCTCACCCGCCAGGTCGCGCGGCGCCTCGACTCCCTCCAGCAGGGCGGGCTCCCCGTCGACGTCGCCGAGACCATCGCGTTCCTCGCGTCCCCCGTCGCGGGCGGCGTCAACGGGCAGGTCGTGCGCGTGTGCGGGCAGAACCTGGTGGGCCAGTGAGCGAACGGCAGACCGTCACGCTCGACGCCGTCCCCGGGCTCGGCGGGCTCTACGCGCGGGGGCTCGCGGGTTCCGCGGTCGCTCGGCTGCGGCCGTCCGGCGGCGAGCTCGTCCTGCCCGACGTCGCGCTGCGGGTCGCGGGCGTCGACACCGGGGACGCTGCGGTCCGCGACCGCCTCGCCGCGTACGACCGGCTGGTCGGGGAGCCGGCGTCCGACGTGCTGCCCGCGGGTTTCGTCCACGTGCTCGCGTTCCCCGTCGCGACGGCGTTGATGGTGCGCGACGACTTCCCGCTCCCCCTGCTCGGCCTGGTGCACCTGGCGAACGCGGTGCAGGTCGCGCGGCCCGTCGTCGTCGGCGACGTGCTGGAGGTGCGGGTGTGGGCGCAGGACCTACGACCCCACCGCCGCGGCGCGCAGGTGGACCTCGTGACCGAGGTGCGCACCGACCCGACCGACGACGCGCCCGCCTGGCGCGGGGTGTCGACGTACCTCGCGAAGGGCGTCACGGTCGCCGACTCCGGCGAGCTGTCAGAACCTGGTGAGTCCCAAGGCTCACGAGCTTCTGACGACTCGGGTGGGCACCCGCTGCCCACCGCACGGTGGACGCTCGACGCCGCGACCGGGCGCCGGTACGCGGCCGTCTCGGGCGACCGCAACCCCATCCACCTGTCCGCCCTGTCCGCGAAGGCGCTCGGGTTCCCACGCGCCATCGCGCACGGGATGTTCACGGCGTCGCGCGCGCTCGCCGCGGTCGCCCGGGAGCGCGGCGACGCCTACGACTGGACCGTGACGTTCGCAAAGCCGGTGCTGCTGCCGGGGACCGTCGACGTGTCCGTCCGGCCCGACGGCGCGGCCTGGGTCTACGAGGGCTGGGACGCGCGGAAGGGCACGCCGCACTTCACGGGGTCGGTCGTCCCGCGGGACGCGCGGTGACCTGGGTGGGATCCGCGGCCCCGCCCGAGGACGACTCGTCACTACTGTCGAGCGTCGGCGCGGATCCCGGGACGAGCACCAGCCGCGAGTCCGGCGGCGCCTCCGTCAGCGCCTTCGGCAGCACGCCCTCGACCGAGATCACGTCGTTCACGGGCTCGTAGCCGAAGCTCCCTCCGGCCTTCTCGCCGGAGCGCCAGGACGCGTCGAACGCGTCGCCGACCCGCTTCTCGAGTGCTGCGGCGGACGCCGCGGTGAACCTGCTGTGCGCGAAGTGGACCTGGACCGGGCCGACGGCGCGATCGTCTGGAAGCGACCGGCCTGCCGGCACCCGGACGATCATGGTCGCCTCACCGGTGTAGGCGTAGCCCAGCGCGTGCGCCGCGTGCGCGACGTGCATGAGCGCCTGGGTGTCGCCGACGGTTCGCGTCCAGGTCGGCGAGGGCAGCGCCGGGACGGGAGACGACGTCGTCGTCAGCGGTGACGCGGCCGGTCCCACCGTGGCCCCGGGCCCGGCGGAGCAACCTGGCAGGACGAGCCCCGACGCGAGCGCCAGCGGGACGAGCGCGGCGGCTCCCGACGCGCGACGACGTGAACGACGGCGTCGCGTGCCGAGCGGGACGGGCAGACGAGAGCGCTCCATACCCGATACACGCACGACCGCGCTCGAAGGTTGCGTCACGACCGCGACCGCCATCGTGGCGTCACGCGTCGAGGTGCCTCACCTGCGGCCAGACGCTCGCCCACGGGCCCGTCGGCGCGGCGCAGACCATGACCGGGCCGCCCTGCTCCTCGTTGTCGACGTCCTCGCCGTTGTCGACGTGCGCGACCGTCCGGCAGCCCTCCGCCCACGCCGGGGCCGTGTCGTAGCCGACGAGCACGAACGGCCCGGCCGACCCCACGGGGTGGCCCCAGTCGGCGTAGCCGTTGTGCCCGGAGAACACGGGCGCGGGCGACCCGTACCAGTCCAGCGCCCCCGCCTCGCCGTAGTTCTGCGCGACGACGGCGACCGCGCCGGACGCGCGGGCGGCGTCGTCGACGGTGCGGACGAACGCGGGCCAGCCGATCATCTCGGCGGCGTCCTCGTTGATCCCGGCGTAGAACGAGGCCCCGAACGCGTGCGGCGACAGGATCGGGAGGCCCGTCGGCCAGAACGCCATGGAGGTCGCCCCCACGACGGCGCCCGTGATCACGAGCGAACGCCGGGACCGGCGCGCCGCGAGCCCGCAGCACCCGGCGGCGATCAGCGCGGGCAGGAGGCCCGTGAGGTAGTAGGCCTTGCCGCCGGCGGCGAGGAAGACGACGACCAGCAGGACGAACGCCCACGCGAGCGGGCGCGCGGTCGCGAGGTCGGGCACCCGCCACAGCCGTGCCAGGCCGTAGACCCAGATCGCGGCGACGAGCGGGCTGAACAGCACGACCAGCAGCCCGACGAACGCGAGCCGCTCGCCGACCGTCCCGTACTCGGCGTTGATGTCCCCCGCGAGGGTGAGCTGCGGCCAGCCGTGCGACGCCTGCCAGAGCAGGTTGGGCAGCCACAGGACGAGAGCCAGGGCCCCGCCCGCCCAGAGCCACGGCGAGCGCAGGTGATGCCGGGTCGGCTGCACGACGGCCACGCCGACGAGGAGCGCCCCGAGCAGGAACGCGACGGTGTTCTTGTTCTCCAGCCCGACGCCCGCGACGGCGCCGACGACGAGCCAGCGCCGCGGCCGGTCCCGCCGCAGCGTGACGAGCGCGGCGTACACGATCCCGGCCCAGAACAGCGCGTCGACGGACGCCGTCGACAGCATGTGACCCAGGACCACCGTGACGACCCCGGTGCCGGTCGCGACGGCGGTCAGCACCTGCGCGGCGACCGTCCCGCCGAGCTCGCGCGCCGACAGCACCGCCAGCACGACCACGCCCGCCAGCGCCAGGGCGGCCGGCACGTGCAGCGCGGTTACGGACCCGGGCGCGACGAGCGTCGCGAGCCGCGCGATCGCGGGCGTCAGGGGCGGCTGGTCCGGGTAGCCCCAGGCGAGGTGACGCCCGGCCTCGGCGAAGTAGAGCTCGTCGCGGTGCGGCCCGTACCGCGACGCGTAGACGACGAACACCGCGAGCAGCAGCACCACGACCAGCGCCAGCGGGCCCCGGGCGAGCGGCGGGGCGGCGCGCGTACCGGCGCGACGTCGCTCCGGCGTCGTGCGGGTCGTCGCCGCGGGGGCCGCGGCCCCCTCCCCTGCCACGCTCGCGAGCGTAGCCCCGGCGCCGCCGCCCGGGACAGCGTCGTCGACCGGGGCGACCGTCCGGTGTCACCGAGCCGTGCCACCATGGCGCCCATGCCCTTCGTGCTCGAGCCCGAGTCCTACGTCGACGACGTCGCCCTCGACGGCGACGACCTCACCGGCCAGGACGGCACGGACGCCCGCATCGACACCTGCACGTGGCGCGCCGTCCGGCTCGACGAGGTCGTGCTGCGCCGTGCCCGCCTCAGCGACACCACGCTCGACACGGTGAGCGCGACCACGCTCGACGTCACGTCGGGCGACTGGCTGGACGTCGTCGTGCGGGACTCGCGCCTGGGCGGCGTGCAGGCGTACGACGCCGACTGGCGGCGGGTCCGGATCACGGGCGGCAAGGTCGACTACCTCAACCTGCGCGACGCGCGGCTCGCCGACGTCGTCCTGGACGGCGTCACCGTCGGCGAGCTCGACCTGACCGGCGCGCGGACCAAGGGCCTCGTGCTGCGCGACGTCGCGGTGCGCGAGCTCGTCCTGGACCGCGCGACGCTCGCGGGCGCGGACCTCACGGGGCTGGCGACCGGGGCGCTCCGGGTGCTGCGCGGCGTCGCCGGTCTACGGGGCGCCCGCGTCACCGGGCCGCAGGCGCTCGACCTCCTGCCGGCGCTCGCTGACCACGTCGGCCTGGCGATCGAGGACTGAGGCGCCGCGTCAGGCGTCCGCGAGCCGCGCCTCGAGCCCCGCGCGCACGGCGGGCCACTCGTCGGCCAGCACGGAGAAGTACACGGTGTCCCCGCGCGTCCCGTCGCCCGCGACGCGGTGCGAGCGCAGCACTCCCTCGCGGACGGCGCCGAGCCGCTCGATCGCGGCGAGCGACCGGGCGTTGCGCGCGTCAGCACGCAGGGCGACCCGCGCCAGCCCCCACGTCTCGAACGCGTGCGTGAACAGCAGCAGCTTCACGGCCGGGTTGGTCGCGCCGCCCCACCACGCGCGCCCGTAGAGCGTGCTGCCGATCTCGACGCGCCCCTGGTCGTGCGACAGGTCGTAGAAGGACGTCGTCCCCCGCACCTCCCCGCCCTGCCCGACGACGGCGAACGCCAGCCTGGCCGGCGTCTCCACCGACCCGCGGACCCAGTCGCGCATGGCGGGCTCGTCCTGCGGGGGCGGGCTCGTGAAGCCCTGCCAGGACGCGGCGTCGACGAGCGCGAGCAGTGCGCCGGCGTCGTCGGGCCGGAGCGGGCGGAGGGCGATCCCGTGGCCGGTCAGGGTCAGGTCGTGGTCCACGGGCTCATCCCACCACGGCGCCCGCGTCAGGCAGGGCGCGTCTCGGTGACCGGGAGCCGAGCGGCCAGCACGAACCCGCCGTCGGGCGTGGGCCCGGCGCTGAGCTCGCCGCCGAGCCCGGCCACGCGCTCGCGGAGCCCGGCCAGCCCACGTCCGCCGCCGACCAGGGAAGGAAACGCCGCCGACGGCGTCACGGCGGCGGGGCCGTGCGTCCTCACCTCGACCTCCACGTCCTCGTCGGCGGCGGTCAGCCGGACGGTCGTGCGCGCGCCCGCCGCGTGCTTGACGGCGTTCGTCAGCCCCTCCTGGACGACGCGGTACAGCGCCAGCTCGCCTGCGGGGCCGAGCCTGGCGCCCGCGGACCGGACGCCGGCGTCGTCGTCGGGCGCCTCGACGAGCTCGACCCGCTGGCCGCCCGACCGCGCCCGCTCGACCAGGTCGCGCAGGCCAGCGAGCCCGGGCCCGCCGGTGCTGCCGTCCGCGTGGAGCAGCCCGAGCAGCTGCCGCAGCTCGCCGAGCGCCTGGCGCCCCGTGATGCTGATCGCGCTGAGGCCGTCGCGGACGCGCTCGCGCGAGGGGCCGTCGTCCGCGGAGCCGGGGCGGAGCACCACCTGGCCCGCGTCGGCCTGGACGACCATGGCGGTGACGTGGTGGGTCACGACGTCGTGCAGCTCGCGGGCGAGCCGCACCCGCTCGTCGACGACGGCGGCAGCGGCCTCGCGCCGTCGTCGCTCGGTCTCGGCCACGGCCCGCCACCGCATCCAGGAGCCCGCGCCCCAGCACAGCACGAGGACGAGCGCGAACGACACGAAGTCGACGAGGTGGTCGGGAGACCCGCGGCCGTCCGCCACCGCGCAGAGCGCGACGTATCCGGCGACCGACGCGACCGCGACCCGGACGCGGCGCCGCTCCTGGTAGGCCCCCGCGCTGTACAGCGCGACGAGGAGGCCGAGCGAGGCGACGGTCGGCGGGTAGCCGACGGCCTGGTCGACCGCGAAGGCGACGCCGACGACGGCGAGGCTCGCCGCGGGCCGGGTGCGTCGGACCACGAGCGGCAGGGTCTGCAGTAGGACGAGGAGCACCCGGAGCGCGCCGGCCCGGTGCTCGGGAAGCTCGGCGAACGCGATGCCCTGCAGGGCGACGCCCGGGACGTACGCCGCGACGGCCAGCGCCCCGGCGAGGACCGCGTCGCGCGCGGTCACGGGCCAGGCCCGCCACCGGTCCCGCAGCGTCTTCTCGACACCGCGCGTCCGCGCTCCGGTACGCTCCCCCACGTTCACGCGCTCACCCTACGCAGGTGCGCGCACCCCGACCCGGGAGCGTCCATGACCGTCCCCGAACGCCCCGTCCGCGTGCTCGTCTGCGACGACCAGGCGCTCGTCCGCGCGGGCTACGCGACCATCTTCGCGGGCTACGGGTTCGACGTCGTGGGCGAGGCCCCCGACGGCACCGCGGCGGTCCGGCTCGCCCGCGAGCTGCAGCCCGACGTCGTGGTGATGGACGTCCACATGCCGGGGATCGACGGGATCGAGGCGACGCGCCTCCTGGCCGGGCCGGACGCCGCGACGCCGGCGAAGGTGCTGGTCGTGACCACGTTCCACACGGACGAGAACGTGTACGAGGCGCTGCGCGCGGGCGCGAGCGGCTTCCTGCTCAAGGACGCGACCCCCGACCAGCTCGTCGAGGGCGTCCGCACGGTCGCGGCCGGCGAGTCGCTCATCTCGCCCAGCGTGACGCGCCAGCTCATCGGGCGGTACGCGACCCGGCTCCGGCCGTCCGCCCCGGCGCCCGCGGACGACGGTCCCCTCGCCGTGCTGACCCCCCGCGAGCGTGAGGCGCTCACCCTGATCGCCCGGGGGCTGTCGAACGCGGAGATCGCCGCGGAGCTCGTCGTGAGCCGCGAGACCGTCAAGACCTACGTCTCGCGCATCCTCACCAAGCTGGACCTGCGCGACCGCGTCCAGGCCGTCGTCCTCGCGTACCGGCTGGGGCTGGTCTCGGCAGACGGGTGACGCGGGCCGCCGGACGCGTCCCCCGGAGGGGGACGGCGAACTGTCCACCCGGGGGTGACGATCGCCGGGGCGCCGCTCCGTAGCGTCGTGGACGAGGCGATCGCAGCTGCGGACGCCCGTCACACAGACCTCGGAACGGGAGGCGTCCTCATGTCTCGGACGACGTCCAGCACCACCCGCACCACCGACTTCGGCACCACCGATCTCAGCGCTGCCGAGCTCCGCCCCGCCGCCCGGAGCCGCGCGCGCTTCTGGTCGTGGGCCGTGATCGCCACCCACGTCGCGTTCGTGGCCGCCTGGCTGATCGCCCGGACGTGGCAGCTCCCGGGCTACAGCGCCGTGGACCACTCCGTCAGCGACATGTACGCGGTGACGGCACCGCACGCCTGGTTCCTGCTCACCGTGATCACGGCGGCGGGGGTCGCCGCGCTCGGGTTCGTGGGCTTCGGGCTGTGGCCGGCGCTGCGCGCCGCGGGCCTCCCCGCCCGGATCGGCTCGGTGCTGCTCGCCCTGTCGGTCTTCGGGCTCGGCGACCTCCTGACCCCGTTCGAGCGCCTGGCGTGCCAGCGGGCCGACCCCACGTGCTCGTCGTCGGACCAGGTCGCGAACTTCGGCGGCACCCTCGACAGCACCCTGACGACCCTCGGGCTGGTGGTCATGGTCGCCTCGACCTTCGTCCTCGCCGCCGCGATGCGCCGGCTCCCCCGGTGGGCGTCGTGGGCGCGGCCCACGCGCTGGTTCGGCGTCGTGCTCTTCCTGCTGCTCGCCGCGACCGGCGTCTTCAGCTCGGACGGTCCGGGCGGGCTGTTCGAGCGGCTCACGGCGGCGTTCGGAGCCGCGGGGATCGTCGCGCTCGGCGTCGGCGTGCTCCGGGCGACCCGTCCGACGACGCGGCTCACCGCGGCCGGCTGAGCCGGGCCAGGGCGCGCAGGTAGCGGCGCGCGATCACGCGCTGGCCGACGCGCCCGAGCGGCCAGGCGACGCGGAGCGGCCAGGCACGCGGCTCCGACCACGCGGCGACGTCCCCCCGGACGTCGCCGTCGTCGTCGAGCAGGACGGCGAAGCGCTCGGTGCCCCGCTCGGCGTGGTCGGGCTCGGTCGCGTAGGTCACCCACGCGGAGCGCCCGTCGCTCCCGACGTCGACGACGCGGCACGTGCCGCCGAGCGGGAGCGGACCCAGCCGGACCCGGACGCGCACCCCCACCTCCGCGCGCGCCGGGGCAGCGCCGGAGGTGTCGCGCACGCGCACGCCGGCGCCGTCGTGCATGCGCCACGTGGCGATCGCCTCGGCGGCCCGCGCGAACTCCGCCTCCCCGTGCCCGACGACGCCGCTCACGTGCAGCGCGCGGGCGCGGGCCAGCGGTGGGCCGGGCCAGGCGAGGCGGGGGTCGGGGAGCACGCGTGGAGGCTACTCCAGGGCCATGCCGGTCTCGACGTTGAGGATGTTCCCGTCCGGGTCCGCGAACCAGGCGGCGCGGGCGTCGCCGTCCACGAGCACGCCGTCCTCCCACGTCCCGTCCGGGATGTCGAAGGTGAGGAGCTCGACGCCGGACGACCGCAGGGACGCGACCTCGGCGTCGAACGCGTCGAGCGGGAGCTGGAACGAGATCGCGGTGGCCTTGTTGGTCCCCGCGAACGACGACGGGTAGACGAGGAAGCCGCCCGACGGCGTGCGGTAGACCACCCCGTCGGGGCCGGTCTGCGGGGCCGGGAACCCGAGCGTCCCCTCGTAGAAGGTCCGTGCCCGGTCCAGGTCGGTGACGGCGAGGACGGGGATCGCGGTGTGGTCGGTGAGCATGACACCCTCCACGGCGGGCCGACCGACCCTCGGCCGTCCGGCCGCTCCTCCCAGGCTAGGAGGCCGCCGGGCGGACCGGGAGACCGCGGCCGGGTGATCCTCAGTCCAGCGCCGGCCCGCAGCCCGCCGACTCGGCGATGAAGCCCGCCGCGGCGGTCGCCACCAGCCCCGACAGGCCCGACGCCTCCGGCAGCGGGCGGGGGTCGTCCTCGACGACCCACAGCCCGTCGACGACGGCGTAGCGCGCGGCCGGCCCGTCCGTCACGAACGTCTCGAGGGCGCCGAGCAGCCGCTCGACCTCCTCGCCGCCGGTCCCGACGCCGACGCTCGCGCGGATCGCGCCCGCCGAGTGCCCGAGGCGCCGCAGCAGCGGGTGGGCGCAGAACCGCCCGTCGCGCACGCCGATGCCGTGCTCCGCGGACAGGTAGGCGGCGACCAGGCCCGGGTCGTGCTCGTCCACGGAGAACGTGACGACCCCGACCGGGTCGACGGCGTCCCCCCAGACCCGCACGACGCGCACCCCGGGGATCGCCTCGAGGCCCGTGACGAGCCGGTCGCGCAGCGCGCGCTCGTGGGCGACGAGGGCGTCGGGGTCCAGCTCGCCGAGCGTCCCGCACGCGGCCGCGAGCGCCACCGCGCCCAGGACGTTCGGCGACCCGGCCTCGTGGCGCGCGGGCGCGGGGTGCCAGGCGACGTCGTCGACGGTGACGTTGCGGACGGCGCCGCCGCCGGCGAGGTACGGGGTGCCGACGTCGAGCCAGTCGCGCCGGCCGACGAGGGCGCCCGCGCCGTAGGGCGCGTACGTCTTGTGCCCGGAGAACGCGACGTAGTCGACGCCGGTCGCCGCGAGCGAGAACCGGCGGTGCGGGACGAGCTGGGCGCCGTCGAGGAAGAGCCGCGCGCCGGCGTCGTGCGCGACGGCGACGACGTCCGCGACGGGCAGCGACTCGCCCGTCACATTGGACGCCCCGGTGATCGCGACGAGCGCGTACGGGTCGCCGTCGGCGGCACCGCCGGTGAGCGCGGCACGGAGCGCGTCCAGCGTCGCGGCGACCGTCGGGGCGGCCTCGACGGTCGTGGCGCGCACCGCGGCACCGCTCTCGCCGCGCCACGGCAGCAGGTTCGCGTGGTGCTCGGCGTCGAGGACGAGCACGCGGCCCGGGCCGCCGTCGGCGGCGGCTGGCACGCAGCCGGCGAGCAGGTTCGTCGCGTCGGTGGTGTTGCGCACGACGATCGTGGCGTCGTCGGGGCGGGCTCCCACGAACGCGCCGATCGCCTGGCGGGACGCCTCGTAGAGCGCGGTCGAGACCTGCGACAGGTACCCGGCGCCGCGGTGCACGCTCGCGTACAGGGGCAGGACCTCGGCCACGCGGTCGGCGACCGAGCGCAGGGCGGGCGCGGACGCCGCGACGTCGAGGTTGGCGTAGGCCACGCTCCGGCCGTCGACGAGCGGGACGAGCGTGTCCGACCCGACGACGGGCAGCAGCGGCCCGGCGACCTGCGCGGCCGGGGCGGGACAGGTGAGGGTGTCGGTGGTCGTCATGGTGCCTCCAGCGGTCCGGGGGCACGGCCGTCGGCCTACCCCGCGCTTGCCCGACGCCGCCACGGCGTGGGCCTGGTCGTCACCCGGGGCACCCCGCCGCGAGGGGAGGGTTGCCGGCCAGCGAGCCGGGGCTTGCCCTCCGTGCCCCCTGGGGCGCGGAGGTCGCTGGCGCTCATGACCTGGCGTCCATGGTCCGCGAGCGCGGCGAGAAGTGTCAACGAGCGGGCGCATCGTCTCGCGATGTGAGACCGGCAGGGCTGGGGCGCCCGCCGGGTCACGTACGATCGCTAGGTCCATCCGGAGCGGCCGAGTGACGTGGCACGACGACGCCGCAGCAACCCGCGGACCCGTGACCTCTCGGGGCGTCCCGCCCCGAGCCGCCGGGCCCGGTCGAGGGTGCTAACGCCACGACCGATGGGGCGCGCCCGCCGCGGCGCGCCGGAGGAGGCCTCTCATGAGCGTGACCGCCCGACCCGCCGACGGCTACGCCGGCGACCTCACCCCCCAGCAGGCCTGGGAGCTGCTGCGCGACGACCCGGCCGCCGTCCTCGTGGACGTCCGCACCGACGGCGAGTGGCGCGCGATCGGCGTCCCCGACACCGCCGAGCTCGGCAAGGAGACCGTGTTCGACGAGTGGGTCACGGGCGACGGCCGCCCCAACCCGGCGTTCCTCGACTCGCTCCAGGCGGCCGGCGTCGAGGCCGGCCCCGTCGTGTTCCTGTGCCGCTCGGGCCAGCGTTCGATCGGCGCCGCGCGCCTCGCCACGCAGGCCGGGATCGGCCCGTCGTACAACGTGCTCGAGGGCTTCGAGGGCGCGCCCGGGCCCGGCGGCATCCGCGACCGCGAGGGCTGGAAGGTCGCCGGCCTCCCCTGGAAGCAGTCGTGAGCCCGTCCCCGCTGCCTGCCGGCGGCGTCCCCACCGGTCCGCGCGCCAACGAGGTCCTGTTCGGCGGGTCGGGCCGCGGCCCCCTGCCCGCGACCGCGCGGCCCGCGACGCTCGCCGTCCGCGGCGGCCACCGCCGCTCCGACTACGCCGAGACGTCCGAGGGACTGTTCCTCACCCAGGGCTACGTCTACGACTCCGCGGCCGACGCCGAGGCGGCGTTCAAGGGCGAGCAGGAGCGGTTCGTCTACTCGCGCTACGGCAACCCGACCGTCCACACGTTCGAGGAGCGCCTGCGCCTCATCGAGGGCGCCGAGGCGTGCTACGCGACCGCCTCCGGCATGTCGGCGGTCTTCACGTCGCTCGCCGCGCTCGTCGGGCGGGGCTCGCGCATCGTGTCGGCGCGCGCGCTGTTCGGCTCGACCGTCGTGATCTACGAGGAGATCTTCGCCAAGTGGGGCGTCACGGTCGACTACGTCGACGGGCACGTGCTCTCGCAGTGGGAGGAGGCGCTCGCGACCCCCGCCGACGTCGTGTTCTTCGAGACGCCGTCCAACCCCATGCAGGACCTCGTCGACGTGCGCGCGGTGACCGACCTCGCGCACCGCGCGGGCGCCGTCGTCGTGCTCGACAACGTCTTCGCGACCCCCGTGCTGCAGAAGCCGCTCGAGCTCGGCGCGGACGTCGTCGTGTACTCGGCCACCAAGCACATCGACGGCCAGGGCCGCGTGCTCGGCGGCGCGATCCTCGGGACGGCCGAGTTCCTCGAGGGCCCCGTCCAGACCTTCGTCCGGAACACCGGGCCGTCGCTGTCCGCGTTCAACGCGTGGGTGCTGCTCAAGGGCCTCGAGACCCTGCCCGTCCGGGTCCGCGCCCAGAACGACGCCGCGCTGCAGGTCGCGACCGCGCTCGAGCCCCTCGACGGGATCGGCCGCGTCCGGTACCCGTTCCTCGACTCGCACCCGCAGGTCGAGCTGGCCCGCGCGCAGCAGACCGGCGGCGGGACCGTCGTGACGTTCGACCTCGAGGTGCCCGACGGCACCGACCCCGAGGACGCCAAGAAGCGCACGTTCGCGTTCCTCGACGCGCTCCAGGTCGTCGACATCTCGAACAACCTCGGCG
Source organism: Luteimicrobium sp. DT211 (assembly GCF_049844995.1). NCBI lineage: Bacteria > Bacillati > Actinomycetota > Actinomycetes > Micrococcales > Luteimicrobium > Luteimicrobium sp. DT211. The sequence goes on from NZ_JBNCMC010000008.1 coordinate 97,210, forward strand.
ACGCCAAGTCCCTCATCACCCATCCGGCCACCACGACGCACCGCAAGCTCGGCGCCGAGGGGCGGGCCGCCGTCGGGATCGCGGAGACGACCGTGCGGCTGTCCGTGGGGCTCGAGGACCCGCTCGACCTGATCGAGGACGTCGAGCAGGCGCTCGCGGCCCGCTGAGCGCCGGCCGTCTGCGGGCCGGCCGTCAGCCCCAGGCGGGAAGCTCGGGCAGGTCCGGGCCGCCGCGGCCGAGCAGCCAGGCCAGGACCTCGTGGTCGGCGAGCCCGTCCGGGACCTCGACCCCGGGGGCGCGCGTCGGGAGGAGCGCGAGCTCGTCGGGCAGGAACGTGCGCGCGAAGTCCCCGGGCCACTGCCCGCTGTGGTGGTCGCCGCCGAGGTCGAAGCGGTGCACCTCGAGCTCGCGCCACCGGGACGTCAGCAGGCGCATGGCCGGGTAGCTCTCCGCGGGCGTGGAGACCTCGCCCGTCCAGACCTCGTCCGGCAGTGCCGAGAGCGTGACGTCGCACGCGACCGCGCTGACCTCGACGTCCGCGGCGATGGCCGCCCAGTCCCGGCCGGCCCCCGCCTCGATCTCGGCCGCCCGCCCCGCGGACCCGCCGACGTACTTCTCCGTCGTGACGCCGATCGCCGCGGCGACGGCCATCCGGGCCGTCGCGTCCGCGTGGCGCGCCACGTGCGTCAGCAGGTGCCCCACCGTCCAGCCGGGCAGCCGTGTGGGCGCCGCCGGGTCGAGCGGCTCGTTGTCGAGGTCGTCGAGCAGGCGGCGGTGGGAGTCGGTGATGCGGGCGAGGTAGAGCTCGGCCTGGTCGGGGGACGCGATCGTCATGGCACCATCCTCCCGCGCGCGGGCGAGGATGGGTGACGTGACCGCCGTAACGCCCTCAGCGACCCTCGTCCGCGCCGACAACCCCGGACCCATGACCCTCGACGGCACGAACACGTGGGTGCTTCGCGCCCCCGGCGCGGCCGGCTGTCTGGTGGTGGACCCCGGGCCCGACGACGCCGCCCACCTCGCCCGCGTCGCCGACGTCGCGCGGGGCGACGGGAGCGGCCGGGTGGCGGCCGTCGTCGTGACGCACCGGCACGCCGACCACACCGCCGGGGCGGCGCGGTTCGCGGGCACCGTCGGCGCACCGCTCCGGGCCGCCCTGCCCGAGCTCTGCTCCTGGGGCGCCGAGCCGCTGCGGCACGACGAGGACCTCGACGTCGACGGGCTCCACACGATCGTCATCACGACGCCCGGGCACACGTCCGACTCCGTGACCCTGCTCCTGCCCGACGACGGCCCCGCGGGCTCGATGCTGACCGGCGACACCGTCCTCGGCGAGGGCAGCACCGTCCTCATGGAGCGCGACGGCGGCGACCTCGGGGACTACCTCGCGTCGCTCGACCTGCTCGCCCAGGGGTGCCGGTACTGGGGACCCCCGGTGACCGGGCTGCCGGGGCACGGGCCCGTCATCATGGACCTCGCCGTCCGGATCGCCGAGTACCAGCGGCACCGGCTCGCACGGCTCGACGAGGTGCGCGCGGCGCTCGTCCTCCTCGGCGTGCGGGCGGACGCGACGGACCCGGCCGTGGTGAGCGCCGTCGTCGGGCGCGTGTACCGGGAGGTCGGCAAAGAGCTGCGCCCGGCGGCCGAGCAGAGCGTGCGCGTCCAGCTCGCGTACCTCGCCCGTCGCTGACGTCCCCGGGTGGGGGCCGCCGTCAGCGAGCAGCGGGGAGCGGGCGAAGCACGAGCGCCGCGAGCACCGCGGCCGACACCGCCAGCCCGGCGACGAGCGCCCCCAGCGCGCCCCAGCCGTGCGACGCGAACGCGTACCCGGCGAGCCAGCCGATCACGCTCGAACCGGCGTAGTAGAAGAGGTTGTACAGGCTCGTCGCCTGGGCGCGACCCTGCGGGGTCCGCTGCCCGGTCCACCCCGACGCGACGGCGTGCGCCCCGAAGAACCCGGCGGTGAACACGACGAGCCCGACGAGCACGACCGGCAGCCAGGCCACGAGCGTCAGCGCGAGCCCGGCGAGCTCGACGACGACGGAGCCCACCAGCGCCGTCCGCCGCCCCAGCCGCTCGACGAGCCGCCCGGACGCCCGCGACGACGCCGTCCCGGCCAGGTAGGCGAGGAACAGGAGGCTGATCGCCGTCTGCGGCAGGTCGAAGGGGGCCGCCTCGAGCCGGAAGCCCAGGTAGTTGTAGACGGCGACGAACCCGCCCATGAGAGCGAAGCCCTGCCAGAACAGCACGAGCATGTCAGGGCGCCGGAGGTTCGCGAGGAGGTTGGCGCCGAGGCCCGGTCCGGCGCCGCGCGGCACGGGCACGAACCGGCGCGCGGGCGGGACGAGCGTGAGGAACACGGCCGTGGCCGCGGCGGCGAGGAGCGCGACGGTGGCCACGCCCCACCGCCAGCCCACGGCCTCGCCCACCGGCCCGGCGACGAGCCGGCCGAGCAGCCCGCCGATCGTCGTGCCCGCCACGTACGTCCCGGCCGCGCCGGGCACGTGCAGCCGGTGCACCTCCTCGGCGAGGTACGCGACCGCCACGGCGGGCAGGCCCGCGAGCGCCGCGCCCTCGAAGAACCGGACCACGAGCATCGGCGCGAGCCCGGGGACGAGCGGGACGACGAGCCCCAGCACGGTCGCGGACACGGTGCTCACGCTCATGGCCCGCACGCGCCCCCAGCGGTCCGCCACCGCGGACCACGGCACGACGGCGGCCGCGAGCCCCAGCGTCGCCGCCGACACGGTGAGGGCGGCGCGGGGCGCGCTGACGCGCAGGTCGGAGGCGAGGAGCGGGAGGACGCCCTGCAGCGAGTACAGCTGCGCGAACGTCGCGACGCCCGCCGCGAACAGCGCGACGAGGATGCGCCGGTACCCGCGGGATCCCCGGGTGTGCCCCTCCCACGACGACGGCGCTGCTGCGGGTTCCGTGGCGCAGTTCCTTCCGGGGCGGGGATCGGGGGGCGTCTCCACGCTACTGCCGGCCGCGCTGCGACCGGTCCGGAACGGTGCCTACGGTGAAGAACACCACACCGAAGGGAGCGCACCATGTCCGACGCCGACCTGAACGGCCGCCGCGTGCTGGCGATCGTCACGAACTACGGGGTGGAGCAGGACGAGCTCGTCGTACCCGTCGAGCACCTGCGGGACGACGGCGCGGAGGTCACGGTGGCGGCCGTGTCCGCCGACCCGATCGAGACGCTCGTCGGCGACAAGGAGCCGGGCCGCACGGTCCGGCCCGACACGACCATCGCCACGGCGGACCCCGACGGCTACGACCTGCTCCTGGTCCCCGGGGGCACGATCAACGCGGACACCCTGCGTCTCGACGAGGACGCCCTCGACGTCGTGCGGTCGTTCGCGGACGCCGGGAAACCCATCGCCGCCATCTGCCACGGGCCGTGGGCGCTCGTGTCCGCGGGCGTCGTCGAGGGCAAGAACGTCACGTCGTACGCGTCGCTGCAGACGGACCTGCGCAACGCGGGCGTCGCGTCGTGGACCGACACGTCGGTCGTCCGGGACGAGACGCGGTACCCGCTCGTGACCTCGCGGAACCCGGGCGACCTCGACGACTTCCTGGCCGCCGTCGACGACCTCCTCGTGTCCGGCGCGGCCTGAACCGACCGGGCCCGAACCGGCGGAGTGCTTGACTGAGCACGTGAGCACCCCCGACGTCGCGCGGAGCCCGCGCGACCGCGTCTCCCCTGCCGGCCGGCTGATGGTCGGCGCGGTGGCCGGGGTCGTCGTCGGGGGCCTGTGCGCCCTCGTGCTGCCGGTCGTGCTCTCGTTGCTGCTCGGGTGGTGCACGGTGGCGGTCTGCTACGTCGTCTGGACGTGGATCACGGTGTGGCCCATGGACGCCCCGAGCACGGCCGGGCACGCGACCCGGGAGGAGCCGACGCGCGGCATCACGCACGCGATCGTGGTGGTGGCGGCGGTCGCGAGCCTCGTGGGGGTCGGGATCGTGCTGCTGGGGCCGAACGTCCGCGACAAGGCCTCCGCCGCCGCCGTCGCGATCGCGAGCGTCGTCGCGTCGTGGGCGACCGTCCACACGCTGCTGGCGCTCGGCTACGCGCGCCTGTACTACAGCGGGCCCGACGGCGGCATCGACTTCCACCAGACCGAGCCGCCGCAGTACTCGGACTTCGCGTACGTCGCGTTCACCGTCGGGATGAGCTACGCGATCTCGGACACCGACGTGGGCTCGTCGGCGATCCGGCGGCTCGCGCTCGGGCACGCGCTGCTGTCGTACCTGTTCGGCACGGTCATCCTCGCGGCGCTGATCAACCTCGTCGCGGGGCTGTGAGGTCCGCCCTCACCGCCGCCACGACGTCCTCGAGGGGGATGATCGCGCCGCGCAGCGCGCCCGGCGTCGCGTGGAACGTCGCGTCGTCGCCCTGGCCGTTCGGGACGACGGCCGCGTAGCCGAGCGCCGTCCGCACCTCGCCGGCGCTCGCGCCGGCGGGCTCGCCGCCCAGGAACAGGACGACGTCGGCGTCCCGGCCCGGCACCTCCGACGCGAGGGCGAACCCCTGGTACCCGGCGGTCGGCGTCGCGTCGTCGGCCGCGCAGCCCTCGGGGTCGATGACCGGGAGCATGACCTCGAGCTGCCGCCCCTCGGCGGGGCGCGTCTCGCCCGGCCGCACGGCGATCACGTCGTCGATCGTGACGTGGAACATCTCGGTCACGGTCGCGCGGGACTCGTCCGGCGGCGCCTGGCTGGCCTGGGCTGCGTCGTCGTCCACGTGACCCCGCACGACGGCGTCGGTGAACGTGTCGAGGCTCTGCAGCGACGTGTAGCCGGCCGCGTCGATGACGCAGTGCGCCCGACCGCCCGCACCCGCGGCGCACCCGGCGAGCGACGAGCCTCCGACCACGGCGCACGCGACCGCGGCGGCGGCGACCGCCGACGACCTGACCCGGCCCCCACGCGTCATGGGACCGACGCTAACCGAATCCCCGTCAGGTCGCGTCCCACAGCGCGCGGTAGTAGGCCGTGCGCTCGGCGTCGAGCTCGACGCCGTAGGCGGCGAGGAGCTCGTCCTCCCAGCCCGGGCCGTAGTTCCACTCCATGCTGTACGTCGCGACGGCGAGGTCCGCCCACGGGTCCGCGACGCCGAGGGTCCCGAGGTCGACGTGCGCGAGCCAGCGGCCGTCGTCGCCCAGCAGGGTGTTGGGGGCGCACGCGTCGCCGTGGCAGACGACGAGGCGCTCGGGCTCCGGGGCCTCGCCGGCCAGCCGGTCGAGCAGGTCCGGCTCGGCGTCGGGGCGGAGCCGGCCCCGCGCGACGCGCGACTGCACGCCCCAGTCGAACGGGCAGTCCTCGACGGGCAGCGCGTCGTGCAGGGCGCGCAGCCCCTCGCCGATCGCTCGCACGGCGGTGCGCGGGTCGGCCCGCCACCGGTCGCTGACCGCACTCTCGGCCGGGAGCGCCGCGGTCAGGAGCCAGGTCGCGCCGTCGTCGGCGGTCCCCGCGTCGAGGACCCGCGGGACGGGGGTGAACCGCCCGGCCCAGGCGAGACGCTCCGCCTCCGCGGCGAGGTCGAGCTCCGCGGCGCGCGGGGTCGCGGGCACCCACTTCACGAACCGGGCCCGCGGCCCGTCGCCCAGCCTGAACGTCAACCCGCCGACGGCGTTCTCCCAGACGGGTACGACGGCGTCGCCGACGGCGAGGCGCGTCACGACCGCGGGCACCGTGACGTCGGCCGGGGGCGCACCCGACAGGTCGGACGGCACGGTCATCGTTGCGCGGGCGCGGCTCAGGCGGCGACGAGGTGCGCGAGCACCGACGTGAAGAACGTCAGCCCGTCCGTGCCGGACCGCGGGCCCTCGGACGCGGCGGGGCCGAACCCGGCCTCGACCGCGTGCTCGGGGTGCGGCATGAGCCCGACGACGTTCCCGCGCGCGTTCGTGACGCCCGCGATCCCGCGGCGGGAGCCGTTCGGGTTCCAGCCGTCGTAGCGGAAGACGACGCGGCCCTCGCCCTCGAGCTCGTCGAGGGTGTGCTCGTCGGCGACGTACTGGCCGTCCTGGTTCTTGAGCGGGACGACGATCCGCTGGCCGCGGGTGTACTCGTTGGTCCACGCCGTCGACGCGTTCTCGACGATCAGCGGCTGCTCGCGGCAGATGAACGACAGGTGGTCGTTCTTGATCATCGAGCCGGGCAGCAGGTGGACCTCGGTGAGGACCTGGAAGCCGTTGCAGATGCCGAGCACCGGCAGGCCGCCGTTCGCGGCGTCGACGACCTTCTCCATGACCGGCGCGAACCGGCTGATCGCCCCGGCCCGCAGGTAGTCGCCGTACGAGAACCCGCCCGGGAGGACGACGGCGTCGACGTCGTGCAGGTCCGCGTCGCCGTGCCAGAGCGACACGGCCTCGCCGCCCGCCAGGCGGACCGCGCGCGCGGCGTCGCGGTCGTCGAGCGTGCCGGGGAAGGTGATGACGCCAACTCGAGCACCCTGCGCGCCCGTCGATGTGCCGGCGGCGCTCATCAGGCGAGGCCCTCGGACTCGACCGTGGCAGCGGCGTCGGCCTCGATGTCGGCGACGCGCACGACGTCCTCGATCACCGGGTTGGAGAGCACGGTCTCGGCCGCGCGCTGCGCGGCGTCGAGGACCTCGGGCGTCACGTCGCCCTCGACCTCGAGCTCGAAGCGCTTGCCCTGCCGGACGCTCAGGAACTGGTCGAAGCCCAGCCGCGGCAGGGCGCCGGCGACGGCCTTCCCCTGCGGGTCCAGGATCTCGGGCTTGGGCATGACGTCGACGACTACGCGTCCCACAGGGGCTCCTTCGAGGGGGGCGCCGCCGGCAGGAGCGCCGGACGGGCACGGGGCGGCGGGGATCCGGGGCAAGTCTACCGGCGGCGACGGGCGCGACGGGCCTTCCCCGACCGCCGGACCTTCACCCGCGCACCCCTTGGCGGCGAAGACACGCGTCACGTAGCGTGACGCTCGCAGCGCGTGGCTCCGCCTGGAGACGCACCCGCGCTGTGCACGTCCATCGAGCCTCCCCCGTTCGCTTGCGGAGCCACGGGCCGGGGTCGGTGCTCGCGTTCGAAGGAGAACACGAGAGATGACCACGAAGCACCATCGCGCACGCCGCGTGTGCGCCGACCGGCACGGGAGCCGCGTCGTCGCGCTGATCGCGGCGTCGGGGCTCGCGGGGGCCGCGCTCGTCACGTCCGGAGGCACGGCGCTCGCCGCTCCCCCGGGCCCGGCGCCGGCAGACAACCCGTTCGGGCCGAACGTCACGATCTTCGACCCGTCCATGTCCACGACCGACATCAACAGCGCGCTCGCCGCCGCCCAGGGCTACGGCGAGTTCAGCACCGACCGGCACGCGTTCTTCTTCAAGCCCGGGACCTACGGGAGCGCGACCGGGCAGGACAACCCCGCCACCGCGACCGGCGTCGTCAACGGGCAGGTGGGCTACTACGAGACCGTCGCCGGCCTCGGGGCCAACCCCGACGACGTCACGATCAACGGCGCGATCCACGCCGAGGGCGTCCCGCCGACGAACGTCTGCCCGTGGGACAACAGCGGCGGCGGCGACAGCGCCCTCACGAACTTCTGGCGCTCGTTGTCGAACGTGAAGATCAACCCGATCCAGCAGCCCGTCCCGGGCGACACCGGCGTCAAGGGCGTCTGCTACCCGTCGCCGGACAACCCCGATGGTCTGCTCAACCCGGAGGGCGTCGCCGACGCCCACCAGCTCCGGTGGGCCGTCTCCCAGGCCGCGCCGCTGCGACGTCTCGACGTGACCGGGAGCCTGTCGGTGTTCCCGCGGTTCGGGGGCTTCTCCTCGGGCGGGTACCTGTCAGACTCGCGGGTCTCGGGGACGATCTCCTCCGGCTCCCAGCAGCAGTGGTACACGCAGGACACCACTCTCGGTACGTGGGACGGCGCCGTCTGGAACCAGGTGCTGTCCGGGGTGAACGCGAACGCCCTGTTCACCACGCCGTCCGGCAAGGTGACGGCCGACCAGCTCGCCTACCCGAACCCGGCCTACACCGTCGTCCCGAAGACGCCGGTCAGCCGGGACGCGCCGTTCCTCACGTGGACCGCCACGGGCGGCTACGGCATCTTCGTGCCCGACGCGCGGACCGCGAGCAGCGGACCGGCCTGGGCCGACGGGACGGAGACCGGCACGACGGTGCCGCTGTCCGACGTGTACGTCGCCCACCCCGGCGACACCGCGGCGACCATCAACAAGCAGCTCCGCAAGGGCATGGACCTGATCCTCACGCCGGGCGTCTACGCGCTCGAGGACGCGCTCCGGGTCACGCGGGCCGACCAGGTCGTCCTCGGCCTCGGCATGGCGACCCTCTCGCCGACGACTGGCTCGCCCGCGCTCGTGACGAGCAACGTCGCCGGCATCAAGATCGCCGGGATCACCGTCGACGCGGGCGCCGTGAAGTCCGACGTCCTCGTCCAGGTGGGCCCGCGCGACGGCCGCAAGGCCGACGCGTCCGACCCCACGACGCTGTCCGACGTGTTCGTCCGCGTCGGCGGCCCGCACGCCGGAAGTGTGACGACCGCCATCGAGGTCAACACGCCGTACACGCTCCTCGACGACATCTGGTCGTGGCGCGCTGACCACGGCGCCGGCGTGGGCTGGCAGCAGAACACCGCCGACCACGGTCTCGTCGTCAACGGCGCGAACGTCACCGCGACGGGCCTGTTCGTCGAGCACTACCAGAAGGAGCAGGTCGTCTGGAACGGCGAGGACGGCACCACCGTCTTCTACCAGTCGGAGCTCCCCTACGACCCGCCCACCCAGTCCGCCTGGATGGACGGCTCGCGCAAGGGCTACGCCTCGTACGCCGTGGCGCCCGACGTGAAGCGCCACACCGCGTCCGGGCTCGGGATCTACTCGTTCTTCGACCCGACGCGCAACGACGGATCCGACATCCGGCTCCAGTCCGCGATCACGGCGCCCGTCACGAAGGGCGTCACGTTCACGCACGCCGTGACCCGGTTCCTCAACGGGGTCGGCGGGATCGACCACGTCGTCAACGACGCGGGCAAAGCGGCCGTCGCCGGATCGAACGACGACTCGACCACCTACCTCGACACCTACCCCGGCCCGCTGCCGCCCGCCATCACGTCGATCTCCGTGCACGACGGCGACGTCGTGAGCGGGAAGGCGACGTTCGCGGTCGCGCTCGAGGGCCCGGCGGCGGACGTCTCCTACACGTACATCGAGCTCAACCAGGGCGCGGGGCACGTCTGGGTCACGGACAACACCAAGGCGCCGGGCTCGACCAACGGCGGCACCCACCCGAAGCTCGTCGTCGACACCACGACCCTCGCGGACGGCGTCTACGGCCTCAAGGTCGACGCGATCGGGACGAACGGCAAGGGCGTCGAGAAGACCGTGTCCTTCATGGTCCACAACGCGCCGGTGCTCGCGTTCAAGAGCCCCGCCGCGGGCGACACCGTGTCGGGGAAGACGACCGTCAAGGTCACGCTCTCCGGCGCGAACCTGCAGGCGTACAACCTGCGCGTCGACTCGGCCGGGCTCGACTACGCGTACCAGCCGACCGCGGGGACGTTCACGTACCGGCTCGACACCCGGACCCTCGCGAACGGCACGCACGCGCTGCTGGCCACCGCGACGGACAAGGACGGCGACAAGACGACGGTGACCGAGAAGATCACCGTCCGGAACTGACCCGGACCACCGGCCGACGGCGGCGCGGTCACCCCTACGGGTGGCCGCGCCGCCGGCGTGCCGGCGCTCCTGCGGGAGGGCGGCGCCGGACCGCCCGGACGGGACGTGTCACGCGCCGGTGCACCCCGACCTCCCTGCCTGTGTCCGGACAGTCCGGATCCGGGCCCGCCCCTCCGGGGCGGTGACCGTTCGAGCAGGGGAGCACGGACATGCGAGCTGCACGAGGACGCCGGGGCGCCATGACGACCGGGGCGATGCTGGCGGCGGGATGCCTGGTGCTGACGGCGGCACAGGCGGACGCGGACCCGACGAATGCACCGCCTCAACGCCTCTCCGGGAGCGTGTCGCCACAGATCAGCTCCCGGTCCGCGATCGGCACGGCCAGCACGGCGACCCCGCTGACCGTTCAGCTGTGGCTCCGTCCGCGCGCGGGCGCGGAGGCCGCCGCCACCGCGATCAGCACCCCAGGATCGGCCCGCTACCACCGCTACCTCTCCCCTTCCGCCTTCGCCGCGGCCTACGGGGCAGACGCCGCCACCGCCCGCACCGTCCGGACGTGGCTGACGCAGCAGGGCTTCACCCACGTCAAGACGGACGCCCAGCGCAGCTACGTCACCGGACAGGCACCCGTCGGGACCGTCCAGAAGGCGTTCTCGGTCACGATCAAGCGCTACGGGGTCGCCGCGCCCGGCGGCGGCACGCAGACCGTGACCTCCAACGACCGCGAGGTCGCCCTCCCGTCGAGCTTCGCGTCCCGGGTGACCGGCGTGACGGGCCTCGACACCTTCCAGCCGGTGGACCCTCCACACGAACCGCCGGACCGCGGCCCGCGTCGCGGCGAGCGCCAGCGCTGCCGCCGCCGCCAAGAAGCCGCCCTGCGAGACCTACTACGGCCAACGCATCAAGAGTGGGCTCCCGACCTACCACGGGTCGACGAGGTTCCCGTTCGTGGGCTGCGGCTACACCGCGAAGCAGATCCGCGCCGCCTACGGTCTGCAGCCCGGGGACACCGGAACCGGGCAGACGATCGCCTACATCGAGGTCGGCACCCCGTACAAGATGGTCAAGGCCCTGACCCGCTTCGCGAAGCTCGGCAGCCTGCCCGCACCGAGGTCGACGAGCTACCAGCAGCTCACCATCGGCCGCGGCAACGACTGCGACAACCCGTTCGACGTCGAGGAGCAGCTCGACGTCGAGGCCGGCTACGCGATGGCGCCCGGCGCCCGGCACCTGCTCGTCGGCGGGGACAGCTGCAACCTCGAGCACCAGGGCGTGCAGCCGCTCCTCGACGCCGAGACCACGGTGCTCGGCAGCGGCTCGAGCGGCCCGCTCGCGACGATCGTCTCCAACTCGTGGGGACTGACCGACGAGTCGATGCCCGGCGGCTACGCCACCATCATGCACACCATCCTGGTCCGGGCGGCCGCCGAGGGCGTCGGGATGTACTTCGCCTCCGGCGACAACCCCGGCGTGGAGATTCCCGCCAGCGACCCGTTCGCGATCGCCGTCGGCGGCACGAGCCTGGGCATCGGCGCCAAGAACCAGCGGCTGTTCGAAACCGGGTGGTCCAACAAGGAGCTGTCGGTCGGTACGAAGGGCTACACCTCGTACGGCATCGGGCGTAGCGCCGCCGGGGGCGGCATCAGCCTGCTGTGGGCGCAGCCCGCGTACCAGAAGGGCGTCGTGCCCGCGTCCGTCTCGCGCGCACCGCAAGGAGACCTGACGACGCCGCGCCGGGCGGTGCCCGACATCGCGGCCCTGGCCGACGCGTTCACAGGGATCCAGCAGGTCGACGTCGAGAAGAACGAGAAGGGCAACGACTTCTACGACGTCTTCCCCGACGGCGGCACCAGCCTCGCCACGCCGCTCGTCGCCGGGATGGTCGCGGTCGCGCAGCAAGGCGGTGGCCGGCTCGGCTTCGCCAACCCGGCGCTGTACGCGCTCACGGGGAGCTCGGCGCTCCACGACGCGCTGCCCGTGACCTCCAAGACCCCGGGAACGCGGTCGGCGGTGTACTGCCCTGCCAGCAACTGGGACCTGTGCGGCGCGCCCCTCCTCGAGACGTTCGACTCCCAGGACCGCCAGTACACCGACCAGAGCACCCGGACGGGCTACGACACCATGACCGGCGTCGGGACACCGAACGGGCACGCGTTCCTCGCCCGAGCGCGAGCGCTCACTGCGGCGAAGGCCGCGGGCAGCCCGGCCCCGTAGGGCGGCACCGGGACGGCCGGAGGACGGCGCGGTACCCCCTCGCGGGGCCGCGCCGTCGTGCTGTCAGTGCTCCTGCTCGAGCGGGCTCCCCGTCAGTCGCTCGTACGCCTCGAGGTACCGGTCGCGCGTGGCCTGCACGACGTCGTCGGGCAGGGCGGGCGGCTCGGCGCCGGACGCGCGGTCCCAGCCCGAGGCCGGCGAGGTCAGCCAGTCGCGCACGTACTGCTTGTCGAAGCTGGGCTGGGAGCGGCCGGGCTCCCAGGTCGTCGCGTCCCAGAAGCGCGAGGAGTCGGGGGTGAGGACCTCGTCTCCGAGCACGACGGTCCCGTCGGCCGTGCGCCCGAACTCGAGCTTGGTGTCCGCGAGGACGATGCCGCGCTCGCGCGCCAGCTCCTCGGCGCGCCCGTAGACGGCGAGCGTGAGGTCGCGGAGGCGGGCGGCGTCGTCGGCCCCGATGGTCGCGGCGACCTGGTCGAACGTGACGGTCTCGTCGTGGTCGCCCTGCTCCGCCTTGGTGGACGGCGTGAAGATCGGCTCAGGGAGGCGCGAGCCGTCGGTGAGGCCGCCCGGCAGCGCGAGGCCCGACACCTCGCCCGTGCGGCGGTAGTCGGCAAGGCCCGAGCCGGTGAGGTAGCCGCGGACGATGCACTCGACCGGGTACATGTCGAGGCGGCGGCAGATCATCGCACGCCCCGCCACGACGTCGGGCACGAGCCCGTCGCCCGGCTCGGCGCTGACCTCGGTGCTCACCACGTGGTTCGGCACGACGTCCCCGAGCCGGTCGAACCACCACAGGCTCAGCTGCGTGAGGACGACGCCCTTGTCGGGGATCTCGGTGGCGAGCACGTGGTCGTACGCGCTGATCCGGTCACTCGCGACGACGAGGACGACGTCCCCGAGCGGGTGGACCCCGCCGAGCGCCGGAAGGTCCGGCTCGTACAGGTCGCGGACCTTGCCGGAGTAGGTGTGGCGCCAGCCGGGGAGCGTGAGGGTCTCGGTCACGGGCACAGTCTCCCAGAACTCGCCGACGGTGACCCGCGATCTCGTCGGAAGTCGCTCGCGTCGGATGCGCCGCCATCGGGGGTGGTGCGTGTCGGTGGGTCATGGCAGAATCGAACACGTGTTCGAATCGACGAGCGGGTGTGAGGGGGTCGGGGGCGGCGAGGCCGCGGCCCGGCTTCCGTTCTGCCCGCCCGACGACGTCGCTCGCCCG
>NZ_JBNCMC010000009.1:0-19158 GCF_049844995.1 Luteimicrobium sp. DT211
CTGTCCACGATGTCGTGAGACACCATGCCCGGAATGTCACCCGAAGAAGTGTCCACGATGTCGTGAGACTTCACAGACCGGCGGCCCGTCTACTTCGGCGAGCTCGCGGCGGTCGTGTGGAGCCTCACGGCGTGGCGCAGGGCCTCGCGCGCCCGACGCCGGTCACCCGACGCGTCGTAGGCGAAGCCCAGGTTGAACCAGGCCCGCCAGTCGTCGGGCGACGCCTCCGCCTCGGCCTGCCGGAGCGCGAACTGCGCGTCGGCGGCGGACCGGTCGATCCGACCGCCGGGCGACCGGGGCAGGTCGTCGACGGGCAGGCCGCCCTGGGCGTGGAGCTCGTTCGCGAGCCCCTGCACCCGGGAGGCGAACCACCACTCGCGCCCGATGTACCAGAGGGCGATGAGCGGAACCACGATCAGGCACACGCCGATCGCGATCCCGACGGCGGAGCCGGAGCCGAGCAGCGCGACGACCGCGCGCCCGATGGCGAACGCGTAGATCACGAGCACGGCGGTCGCGAGCAGCGCCCCGAGCAGTCCCTTGCGCACGACGCCCCTCAGTCCAGGTCGAGCACGTGCTCGAGCCCGACGGTCAGCCCGGGCCGACGCACGACCTCCCGCACCGCCAGCACGACCCCGGGCATGAACGAGACGCGGTCGAACGAGTCCTGCCGGATCACGAGCTGCTCCCCCACGTTGCCGAGGAGGATCTCCTCGTGCGCGACGAGCCCCCGCAGCCGCACCGCGTGCACCCGCACGCCGCCGACGTCCGCGCCGCGGGCCTCGAAGCCCGACTCCGTCGCGTCGGGGCTGGGCGCCACACCGGCCGCCGACCGCGCCGCCGCCACCGCCCGCGCCGTGTGCGTCGCCGTCCCGCTGGGAGCGTCGAGCTTGTCGGGGTGGTGCAGCTCGATCACCTCGACGGACTCGAAGTACCGCGCGGCCTTCGTGGCGAACGTCATGGCGAGGACCGCCGACAGCCCGAAGTTGGGCGCCACGATCACCCCGAGGTCGAGGCCCTCCGCCGCACGCCGGGCCAGGTGCTCGCGCACCCGCCCCTGCCGCTCGGCCGTCCACCCGGTCGTCCCGACGACGACGTGCACGCCCGCGTCGAGCGCGGCGCGGACGTTGTCCTCGGTGATGTCGGGGCGGGTGAAGTCGACCGCGACGTCGGCGCCGGAGTCCGCAAGGGCCTGCGCGACGTCGTCGCCGCGGACGATCCGCGCCACCAGCTCGAGGCCGGGGGCGGCGTCGACCGCGTCGCACGTCGTGCGGCCCATGCGGCCGTCCGCGCCGAGGACGGCGACGCGCAGCGGCGCCACCGGGGAGTCCGTCGTCACTGTGGGTCCTGCCTCTGTCTCGGGTCGGGTCGGTCGGGGATCAGTCGCCGAACGGCCCGACGCGCACCACGGAACGCGGGCGCGACGCGAGGTCGGCGGCGAGCTCGCGCACGTCGTCGGCGGTCACGGCGCGGATGCGCTCGAGCGACTCCTCGAGCGTCATGAGCTCGCCGTGCACGAGCTCGGCCTTGCCGAGCCGGCTCATGCGGGAGCCCGAGTCCTCGAGCCCGAGCACGAGCCCGCCGGACAGCTGCCCGACGCTCCGCGCCAGCTCGGCGTCGGTGATGCCGCCGTCGGCGAACCGGTCGAGCTCCTCGCCGAGGATCTTCGTGACCTGGTCGACCTTCGCCGGCGCGCAGCCCGCGTACAGGCCGAACGTGCCGAGTCCGCCGTGCGCGGACGCGAACGAGTAGGTCGAGTAGGCCAGGCCCCGCTTCTCGCGGATCTCCTGGAACAGGCGCGAGCTCATCCCGCCGCCCAGGACGGCGTTGAGCACGGACAGCGTGAAGCGGCGGTCGTCGGTCGCGGAGATGCCGGTCGAGCCGATGACCACGTTGGCCTGCTCGACGGCGCGGTGCACCGTCAGCTCGTGCGGCTCGGTCCCGATCCCGGTCACGTCGCTCGCGTCGCGTCGGGCGCGCGGCGCGCGCGAGGGGTCGAGGTCCCAACCCCCGGTGAGGAGCGCGTCGGAGACCTGGGAGACGAGGGCGTCGTGGTCGACGCCGCCCGCGGCGGACACCACGAGGGTCTCGGGCCGGTAGTGCCAGCGGTAGTGCTCCCAGACGGCGTCGCGCGGGACCGCGCGGATCGTCTCGGGGGTGCCGCCGATGGGGCGGCCGAGCGCGTGCCCGGCGAGCACGGTCTCGGAGAAGCGCTCGTGCACGACGTCCGACGGGTCGTCGTCGTTCATCGCGAGCTCTTCGAGGATGACCTCGCGCTCGGTCTCGAGCTCGTCGGCGTCGATCGCCGCCGACGTCACCATGTCGGCGATCACGTCGACCGCCATCGGCAGGTCGGTGTCCAGCACGCGCGCGTAGTAGCACGTGTGCTCCTTGCCGGTCGCCGCGTTGGCCTCGCCGCCGACGGCGTCGAAGGCCTCGGCGATGTCCAGGGCGTTGCGTCGAGCCGTGCCCTTGAAGAGCAGGTGCTCGAGGAAGTGCGTGGAGCCGAAGTGCCCGTCGGTCTCGTCGCGCGACCCGACCCCGACCCACGCCCCGAGGGTCGCGGACCGCTGGCCGGGCAGGTGCTCGGAGATGACGCGCACGCCGCCGGGCAGGACGGTGCGACGGATGGTCGCACCGTCCTGCCCGACGATCAGCTCGCCGTCCGTGCCGGGGGCGCCGGACGGGACGAGCGGGAGTGCGTACGACACGTCAGGCGTTCGCGCTCTCGGTGTCCTCGGCCGGCTTGTCGGCCGCGTCGGACGCGGCCTCCTCGCCGGAGTCCCCGGTCACCGCGTGCAGCGACAGCTTGCCGCGCGGGTCGATCTCGCCGATCTCGACCTGGACCTTCTGGCCGATGGACAGGACGTCCTCGACGTTCTCGACGCGCTTGCCGCCCACGAGCTTGCGGATCTGCGAGATGTGCAGCAGGCCGTCCTTGCCCGGCGAGAGCGAGATGAACGCGCCGAACGACGTGGTCTTGACGACCGTGCCGACGAAGCGCTCGCCGATCTCGGGGACGTGCGGGTTCGCGATCGCGTTGATCGCGGCCCGGGCCGCCTCGGCCGACGGGCCGTCGGTCGCGCCGATGTAGACGGTGCCGTCGTCCTCGATCGAGATGTCGGCGCCCGTCTCCTCCTGGATCTGGTTGATCATCTTGCCCTTCGGGCCGATGACCTCGCCGATCTTGTCGGTGGGGACCTTGACGGTGATGACGCGCGGCGCGTTCGGGGACATCTCGTCCGGGACGTCGATCGCCTCGGCCAGGACCTCGAGGATCGTGAGGCGGGCCTCACGGGCCTGCGTCAGCGCGTCCGCGAGGACCGACGCCGGGATGCCGTCGAGCTTCGTGTCGAGCTGGATGGCCGTGACGAACTCGCTCGTGCCGGCGACCTTGAAGTCCATGTCCCCGAACGCGTCCTCGGCGCCCAGGATGTCGGTCATCGCCGCGTAGCGGGTCTTGCCGTCCACCTGGTCGGACACGAGGCCCATCGCGATGCCCGCGACGGCCGCGCGCAGCGGCACGCCGGCGTTGAGCATCGACAAGGTCGACGCGCAGACCGAGCCCATCGACGTCGAGCCGTTGGAGCCCAGCGCCTCGGAGACCTGGCGGATCGCGTAGGGGAACTCCTCGCGGCTCGGCAGCACCGGCACGAGGGCCCGCTCGGCGAGCGCGCCGTGACCGATCTCGCGACGCTTCGGCGAGCCCACGCGGCCCGTCTCACCGGTCGAGTACGGCGGGAAGTTGTAGTTGTGCATGTAGCGCTTGCGCGTGACCGGCCCGAGCGAGTCGATCTGCTGCTCCATGCGCAGCATGTTCAGCGTGGTGACGCCGAGGATCTGCGTCTCGCCGCGCTCGAACAGCGCCGAGCCGTGGACGCGCGGGATGACCTCGACCTCGGCGGACAGCGTACGGATGTCCCGCAGGCCGCGGCCGTCGATGCGGAAGCCGTCGGTGAGGATGCGCTGGCGGACCAGCTTCTTCTGCACCGAGCGGTACGCGGCGGAGATCTCCTTCTCGCGACCGGAGAAGGACTCGGCGAGCTCGCCCTGGACCTCGGCCTTGATCTCGTCGAGGCGCGACTCGCGCGCCTGCTTGTCGGCGATCGACAGCGCCTCGCCCAGGCGGGCCGCGACGGCGGTCTCGACCGCGGCGTAGGCGTCGTCCTGGTAGTCCGGGAAGAGCGGGAACTCGGCGGTCGGCTTCGCGGCCTTGGCCGCGAGCTCGAGCTGCGCCTCGGCGAGTGCGCGGATGAACGGCTTCGCGGCCTCGATGCCCTCGGCGACGACCTGCTCGGTCGGTGCCGTGGCGCCCTGCTCCTTGATGAGCGTCCACGACTCGTCCGTGGCCTCGGCCTCGATCATCGCGATCGCGACGTCGGGCTGGCCGTCGTCGTTCGTCACGATGCGGCCTGCGACGACCATGTCGAACACGCCGCGCGCGCTCTCGGAGTAGCGCGGGAACGCGACCCACTGGCCCTCGATCAGGCTGATGCGGACCGCGCCGACCGGGCCGGAGAACGGCAGGCCGGAGATCTGCGTCGAGATCGAGGCCGCGTTGATCGCGACGACGTCGTACGGGTCGTCCGGGTGGACCGCGAGGACGGTCTCGACGACCTGGACCTCGTTGCGCAGGCCCTTGACGAACAGCGGGCGCAGCGGGCGGTCGATCAGGCGGCAGGTCAGGATCGCCTCGGTGGACGGGCGGCCCTCGCGGCGGAAGAACGAGCCGGGGATCTTGCCGGCGGCGTACTGCCGCTCCTCGACGTCGACCGTCAGCGGGAAGAAGTCGAACTGGTCCTTGGGGTGCTTGCCGGCCGTCGTGGTCGACAGGATCATCGTGTCGCCGTCGAGGTACGCGGCCACGGAGCCCGCGGCCTGGCGGGCGAGGCGCCCGGTCTCGAAACGGACGGTGCGGGTGCCGAAGCGACCGTTGTCGATCACGGCCTCGGCGAACTGGATCTCGGGACCCTCCACGGGTGCCCTCCTCATCTTCGAAGGTCGCCCCTGGCCGGACGGACGGGCACGCGACACGCGTGCCCTCCTCCCGGCCTGTGCCAGGCGGTCTTCGATCGAGGTCCACGGAGCCGGCGTCCCGTCCGAGGACGGGGTGCGGGTCCGGGGTCCACTACCGAGGACCGAACGTGGCGTCGGGGCGGCGGGATGGTTGCCGGCCCGCGGGTCGCGGGCCGATACCGGTCCGGCCCGGTCCACGAGGGACCGGGCCGGGCCGGGTGGATCAGCGGCGCAGACCGAGACGCTCGATCAGGCTGCGGTAGCGGTTGATGTCGACCTTCTGCAGGTAGCCGAGCAGGCGGCGGCGCTGGCCGACGAGCAGGAGCAGGCCACGACGGCTGTGGTGGTCGTGCTTGTGCTCCTTGAGGTGCTCCGTGAGGTCCTTGATGCGCTGCGTGAGGAGCGCGACCTGGACCTCCGGCGAACCGGTGTCGCCCTCGGACGTCCCGTACTCGGAAATGATGCTCTGCTTGGTGGCGGTGTCGAGGGGCACAGTTCTCCTTGGATGTTCGTTGCGCGGTGCACCAGGGCATGTCCACCTGGGCGCTCTTTGTCCGCGGCCGGTCGAAACGGCAACCCGAGTCTACCAGCAGGCACGGTGCCGGCCAGGCCCGAGCCAGCGACCGCCGGCGAGGCGTGACCCAGCGGTCAGCCCTTGGCCGACCCGAGCGAGAGGCCCGCGATGAACTGCCGCTGCAGGACGAAGTACACGACCAGCGTCGGGACGGCGGCCAGGAGCGCGGCGGCGGCGATCATGTTCTGGTTGCTGACGAACTGGCCCTGCAGGTTGTTCAGGGCCGAGGTGATGGGGCGCTTGTCCCCCGACGACATGAGGACCGTCGCCCAGAAGAAGTCGTTGTACACCCACGTGGTGAGGAGCGTCGCGAGCGCGGCCAGGGCCGGCCGGCACAGCGGGAGGGTCAGGCGCCACCACTGCGTCCACAGGTCGGCGCCGTCCACGCGGGCCGCCTCGTAGATCTCGTCCGGAATCGAGCGCATGTAGTTGCTGAGCACGAACACGCAGAACCCGAGCTGGAACGTCACGTTGATGACGATCAGGCCGAGGTACGTGTTGTAGAGGACCGCCCCGGGGATGGGCAGCTCGAGCTGCGTGAAGATCCAGTACAGCGGCGTGATGATGGCCTGCTGCGGGAGCAGGTTCCCCGCCGTGAACAGGATGAGCAGGAAGACGGCGCCCCGGAAGCGCAGCCGCGTGAGCACGAACGCGACGGCGGACGCGAGCACGAGCGCCACGATCACCGTCGGCACGGTGATGATCAGCGTGTTGACGAAGTAGTGGCCGATCTGGCCCTGCGTGAACGCGTCCGTGAAGTTGGACAGCGTCAGCCCCCCGTGCGGCAACGACACGTACCCGTACGTCGAGGTGCTCTGGATCGGCCGCAGGGCGACGTAGAGCGCGAAGACGATGGGCACGATCCAGAGCATGGTCATCACGACCATGAAGACCGTCGCCGCCACGGTGCCGAACGTCGCCCGGGGACGGTTCGGCTCGGGGCCGGCGGCGAGCGGGTCGAGGGGCCTCGAGGGGTCGAGGCCCACGTCCGTCGCGACGGCCCTCATCGGGCGCCCTCCCGCCTGAAGGCGTTCCGCAGGAAGATGGTGATGGGCACGATCGACACCACGAGCAGCACGACGGCGAGCGCCGAGCCGTACCCGATGCGCTGGGTCTGGCCCAGGATGTATTGCGTCACGAGCATGGAGAGCAGCTCGAGGCCGGGCAGCACCGTGCCCTTGGTCATGATGTAGACGATGTCGTAGGCACGCAGCGACTCGATGACCGTGACGACGAGGATCACGACGTTGAACGGTCGCATCACGGGGAACACGACCCGCCAGAACGTCGCCCAGGGACCGGCACCGTCGAGCGCAGCGGCCTCGCGCAGGCTGGGGTCCACGGCCTTGAGGCCGGCCAGGTAGAGGACCATGACGTACCCGGCCTGGCGCCAGCTCGCCGCGAGGAGCACCGCCCACAGGTTGAGGTGGGAGTTGCCGAGCCAGTCGATCGCGTCGGCGTCCGACGTACGCCCGATGAGCGTGTTGATCAGGCCGTAGTTCGGCGAGTAGATGAGCTCCCAGATGATCCCGATGAGGGCGAGCGACAGCATGACGGGCAGGAACAGCACGCTCTGGTAGATCCGGCTGCCGCGGATGTTCCGGTCGATGATGACGGCGAAGAGCATGCCGAGCGGCGAGGCGAGGCCGATGAAGACGAGGAGCCAGGCGACGTTGTGCAGCACCGCCGGCCAGAACTGCGGGTCGACCGTGGCTGCGAACCGGTAGTTGTCGAGCCCCACGGGCTGGATGTTCCCGAGGCCGCCGAGGTTGTCCCACCGCGTGAACGACAGTGCCACCGTGGCGATCGCGGGGCCCCAGACGAACAGCAGGTCCGCGAGGAGAGGTATCGCCACCATGAGGAGGATCACGACGCGGTCGCGTCGGGACATCACCGGGATCCGGCGACGCCGACGGGCCCCGGTGCCCGTCGTCGCCCCCTTCACCTCGGTGGTCACGAGCTGACGAAGACGGTCTTCGCCTGCGCCTCCAGGCTCGACTGGATCGACTTGATCGTCCCCGGGGTCGGGTCCTCGATGAACTTGTCGATGGCCGCCGCCACCGTGTTGTCCGCGAATCCCGGGTCGGAGTCGCGGTCGAGGAACTGCGCCACGGACTTGGACTTGCGGATGACCTCCACCGACTTCGTCTGGATCGCGTTGTAGGTCGGGACCTTCGCGTCCGTGGCCAGCGCGACGTCCCACTGGTCGTACTGGAGGTAGGCGGCCTCGGCCTCCCCGGTGCCGATGTACTCGAGGAGCTTCTTGGCGCCCGACGGGTTCTTGGCCTTCGACGAGATGCAGAAGCCGTCGGTGGGCGCGTCCATGAAGTCCTGGCCCCACTGCGGGTCGATCTCCGGGTACACGAAGAAGTCCAGGTCGTCGAGGCCCTTGCCGTCGGTCACGTACTGGGCCGCGACCTGGTTGGTCCCCTGGAAGAGCATCCCGGCCTTCTTCGACTCGAGCGTCTTGGCGGCGTCCTGCCAGATCCGCCCCGTCGAGCTGCTCTGCACGTAGGGCATGAGCTCGCGCCACTGGTCGAACACCGCGGTGACCTTCGGGTCGGTCCATGCGACCTGGTGCTGGCACAGCGCCTCGTGGAACTCGTAGCCGTTGATGCGGAGGTTCAGGATGTCGAACGTCCCGAGCGCCGGCCAGCCGTCCTTCTGCCCCATGGCGAAGGGAATCAGCCCGTCCTTCTTCATGTCCTTGCTGAGGCTGATCATCTGGTCCCAGGTGGTGGGAACCGTGTAGCCGTTCTTCTCGAAGGTGCTCTTGTTGTAGAAGACCACCCACGGATAGTTGTAGATCGGGACGAGGTAGTAGTGCCCGTCCGCGCCCTTCGAGAGGGACTTCGTCGCGTCGTTGAACCCCGAGCCGATCGTGTCCCACACGTCGTCGAGCGACGTGAGCAGGCCCTGCTTCGCGAAGACGCTCAGCCGGTACCCGGCGAACCACGTGAACAGGTCGTCCGGCGAGCCCTGGAGGTAGGAGTTGATGTTGTTCTGGAAGGTGTTGTGGTCGGTGGTGTTCACCTTGACCGTGAGACCGGTGCTCTTCTCACCCGCGGAGATCAGCGACCCGAACGCCTTCTTCGGTGCGGGGTCGGAGTAGTTCGAGCCGAAGGTCACCGACGTCCCGCCACCGCCGCCCCCGGAGGCACCGCCCGAGGACTTGTTCCCGCCGGTCCCGCACGCCGCGAGGACCCCCGCGCCCGCGACGGCTGCGATGCCCATGAGGAACGATCTGCGCCCGACCGGGGCCCCGACGTCGTGGCGCGCCGCCGCGGCGACGTCGTGCGCGGTCGTCCTGATTTCGTCCATGAAATCCTCCGTCTCGGCACGCCTTTATGCCTCGCACACGATCGAACATTATCGACCGGAACCGACCAAATTGATTAGAGCACCAGGACCGGGCGGCGTCAACAGGGCACGACGGCCGTCCCGTGCGCACTTGTCAGCGCAGCAGCCCCCGCCGACGCGCCTCGGCCACCGCGGCGGTCCGCGAGTCGACGCCGAGCTTGTCGTAGACGTGCACGAGGTGGGACTTGACCGTCGCCCGCGACAGGAACAGCGCCCGCGCGACGTCGTCGTTGGACGAGCCCTGCGCCACGAGCCCGAGCACCTCGAGCTCGCGGCGCGACAACGCGGTCGCGGGCGCCCGCACCCGCGACATCAGGCGCAGCTGCACGGCCGGCCCGAGGGCGACCTCGCCCGCGGCGGCGGACCTGATCGCCGCCATGAGCTCCGCCGTCGGTGCGTCCTTGAGCAGGTACCCGGTCGCGCCCGCCTCGACGGCCTCGAGGATGTCGGCGTCCGAGTCGTACGTGGTCAGCACCAGCACCGCGGGCCCGCGCAGCCTGACAAGCTCGCGCGCCGCCTCCGCGCCGCCCATGCGGCCGTCCCCGAACCGGAGGTCGAGCAGGACGACGTCGGCGACCGTGCCGAGGCCTACCGCGCGGACCAGGGCCTCCGCGGTGTCGAACTCACCGACCACGCGCATGTCGTCCTCGCCCTCGACGAGGGCGCGCAGCCCGGCCCGCACCACGGGGTGGTCGTCCGCGAGCAGGACGTCGATCATGACCCCTCCCCGCCGTCGCCGCCCGCGGCCGGGGTCAGGTCGGGCGCGAGCGGGACCCGGACCGAGACCGCGGTGCCGCTGCCCGGCGCCGCCTCCACGACCAGCGTGCCGCCCAGCTCGACCACGCGCGAGCGCATCGCGACGAGACCGAAGCCGCCGCCGTCCGCACGGGCCGCGGCGCCCGGGTCGAAGCCGCGCCCGTCGTCGACGACGTCGAGCGCCACCTCGGCAGGCGTCCCGTCGAGAAAGGTCAGCGTGACCACCGCCTGGCGGGCCTCCGCGTGCTGCACGACGTTCGCGAGCGCCGACTGCGCGACGCGCAGCAGCGCCGTCTCGACGGGTACCGGCACGGGCTGCGGCGTCCCGGAGACCTCGACGCGCACGCGCGGCTCCCCCGTCGCCGAGGTCCGCTCCGCGACCCGGCGGAGCGCGCCCACGAGAGTGGCGGCGTCGAGGTCGGGCGGCGCGAGCGCCCGGACGACGCGGCGCGCCTCCTCGAGGTTCCGCCCGGCCTCGGCGCGCGCCGACGCGACCAGCTCCCGCACGCGGGCCGCGTCCCCGGACTCGGCCGCGGCGTCCGCGGCCCGCAGCAGCAGCTCGACCGACGAGAAGCCCTGCGCGAGCGTGTCGTGGATCTCGCGCGCGAGCCGCTCGCGCTCGACGGCCACCGCCTCGGCACGTTCCGCGGCCGCAGCCTGGGCGCGGGCCCGGACCAGCTCGTCGATGACCCGCTGGCGCTGCGCGGACTCCCGCGCGACGGCCTCGAGCCCGAGGACGACGCCCGTGGCGACGAGGGCTCCGAGCACGGGCCCGAGCACCGACCCGGCGGGCTGCTGGCCCCGTGCGAGCGCGGCGACGACCGAGACCACCGTCGTCGCGGCCACCGCCGCGACGCCGGGGCGGCGCGGCAGGACGTGCAGCTCGAGGAACATCAGCGGGAAGGCCAGCCAGAGCGCCGCGGGCTCCGCGACGAGAAGTGCGAGCCACACCACGCCGACGACGCCGAGCCAGGCCCCCGCGCCCGTCCGCCCGCCGGCGGGCCGCCGCGAGCCCCACCCGTAGACCGCGACGAGCACGACCGCGAGCCCCGTCGCGAGGAGGGCGCGCCACACGGGCCCGTCGTCCGCGCCGACGCGATGCCACGCGGCGACGACGCCCACCACGGCGAGCGCCGCGACGAGCACGTCGATCCCCCGCCGGAACGACCGCGCCGCCGTCGCGCGCGGGTGCGGACCGGGCTCGGGGACGGCGTCGGGCAGGTCGGTCATCCCGGCCAGCGTATCGACGCCCGCGCGGCGCGGGATCGTCCGAAAGGTTGACCGGGAGGCCCGTCCCGCGGCCAGGAGCGACCGTCCCCGCGCACGGTCCGCGCCCCGCCGGGGCGGGGGACGGTGGAGACGTCCCCACCAGCCGGCCCCGACGGGCCCTCGACCAGGAGGTCCTCCGTGTTCCTCGCCCTGCGCGACCTGCGCCACGCCCGTGGCCGGTTCACGCTCATGACCGTCGTCCTCGTGCTCGTCACGGTGCTCGTCACGTTCCTCTCCGCCCTGACGGCGGGGCTCGCGCGGGCCAGCACGTCGGCCGTCACCGACCTGCCCGCCGACCGGCTCGCGTTCGCGGAGCCGGCCGGCGCCGCGCTGTCGTTCACGGGGTCCCAGGTCACCCCGGAGCAGTGGCGGGGGTGGGGCGGGCGCGAGGGCGTGCGTCGCGCCGAGCCGCTCGGCGTCGCGACGGTCCGCGCCTCCGCGTCCGGATCGGGCTCGACGACGCAGGCCGTCACCGCGTTCGGCGTCGAGCCCGGCTCGGCGCTCGTCCCCGACGGGCGCGGCGATGCCGTCCGGGACGGGACGGCCGTCGTCTCGCGGGGCGCGGCGTCGGACCTCGGCGTCCGCGCGGGCGACGTCCTGGACGTCCAGGGCGTCTCCCTGCACGTCGGCGCGGTCACCGCCGAGGACGCCGACTTCTCGCACACGCCGGTCGTGTGGGTGGACCTCGGCACCTGGCAGTCGTACGGCGCCCACGGCACCGCGGCGGCGGGCGCGGAGGGCGGCGACGTCGCGACCGCCGTCGCCCTGTGGACCGGCGACGACGGCGCCGCGCTCGCGGCGGCCGACGAGGCGCTCGGGACCCGGACCGTCACGCTGACCGACGCGCGCTCCGCGGTCGGCTCGTTCACGGCCGAGAACCTGTCGCTGACCGTGATGCAGGCGTTCCTGCTGGCGATCTCGGCGCTCGTCGTCGGGGCGTTCTTCACCGTCTGGACCATGAACCGCGCGGGCGACCTCGCCGTGGTCAAGGCGCTCGGCGGTGCGTCGTCGCTGCTCGTGCGGGACGCGCTGGGTCAGGCGTTCGTCGTCCTCCTCGTGGGCGTGGGCGTCGGGACCGGCATGGCAGCGGGCGGCGCGGCGCTCGCCCGTGGCGCTGTCCCCGTCGTCCTGGACGCGTCGACCTTCCTCGTGCCTGCCGCGCTCCTCGTGGGGCTCGGACTGGTCGGGGCCGCGGCGTCCGTCTGGCGCATCGCCCGCATCGACCCGCACGCCGCGCTCCAGGCCCGCTGACCCGAAGGAGAACCATGGACCTCCACCTCGACCACGTGACCCTGGTCTACCCCGACGGCGCCGGCACGCTGACAGCCGTCGACGACGTCTCCCGCACCGTGCCCGCCGGCACGACGACGGCGCTCCTGGGCCCGTCCGGCGCCGGCAAGTCCAGCCTGCTCGCGGTCGCCGCGGGCCTCACCCCGCCGACGTCCGGCACCGTGCGCGTGGGCGACGCGGTCGTGAACGCGCCGGGGACCCGGGCCCGCGGCGCCGCCCGGGCGCGCCTCGCGCACGTCGGACTCGTGTTCCAGCAGCCGCAGCTGCTCGGCTCGCTCACCGCGCTCGAGCAGCTCGAGCTCACCGCGGTCCTCCGGGGCGAGCGCGCGTCGTCGGCGCGGGGCCGGGCCCGGGAGCTCCTGGCCGCCGTCGGGCTCGAGCGCGAGGAGCGCCGACTGCCTGCGCAGCTCTCGGGCGGACAGCGGCAGCGCGTGGCCATCGCCCGCGCGCTCATGGGCGCGCCCGACGTGCTCCTCGTCGACGAGCCCACCTCGGCTCTGGACACCGCGCGCGGTGCCGCCGTGGTGCGGCTCGTGACGGGGCTCGCGCGCGAGCGCGGGATCGCGACGCTGCTCGTGAGCCACGACGAGGACACCCTCGGCGACGTCGACGCGCGCGTCCACCTCGTCGACGGGCGGCTCGCGGGGTCCCCCGCCGCGCCTCAGCTCGTCCCGTGATCGAGTAGCGCTCAGCGCGGGGCGGTCGTGAGGTCGACGACGCGCGGCGGGGCGTCGGGGTCGAGCGGCGGGAAGGTCAGGACCTTGCCGCCGGGGTTCACGCGCGGGTCGGTCGCCCAGAGCGCCCCGAGCGCGCCCGCCGCCTCGCCGTCCGGGTCCGGGTCGGCGTCCGCCGCGACGGTGAGGCGGGCCAGCTCGTCCCCGAGGGCGAGCTGCTCGTCGTCGGGCTCCTCGCCGAGCGGGACCATCGCGCCCCAGCCGTCCCACAGCAGCGTCTCGCAGCGGTGCCGGTGCGCGACGTCCGCGAGGACGTAGCGCTGCACGAACGACGGTCCCTCGAGGCCGACGGCGCCCGGCGCGACGCCGTAGGTCGCGAGGTCCGTGCGGCCCGCCCGGTAGGCGGTCCACGCCTCGGCGGCCGTCTCGAAGGGGGCGCCCTCGCCCGTCGGCAGGTCGTGCACGTCGAACGGGAAGTCGTCCTGGCCGAGCTCGGGGTCGAACCGGACCCAGCGCGCGCCGTCCCAGCGCTCCGCGACGACGTGGTCGTGCGCGTACCCCGCCTCGAAGTAGCCGGCGAAGCCGAGGCGGGTCCGCGCCGGGATCCCGTGCTGGCGCAGGATCGCGACGGCCAGGAGCGCGTGGTCCCGGCAGCACCCGCCGACGACGCACGCGTCCGGGCGCACGGCGTCGAGCGGGCCGGGCTGCCGTTGCGTGGCGACGTCGAGGATCGTCGCGACCCAGCGGGAGTCGACGTCGCGGAGCTGCTCCGGCGTCAGCCGCGCCGCCTCGCCGCGGTAGTGCAGGATCGTGCGCGTGACCGCCCGGTGGAGCGAGTCCGGGTCGGTGCCGACCGCATCGAGCAGAGGGGCGTGCGCGCCCGGGTCGCTGAACGGGCTGTGCGTGGCGTAGTCGACGAGGTCCATGCGTCCACCCTGCGGTCTGCCCCTGGGGCAGGGTCAAGCGCGCGCGACCGGGACCTCCACGAACGCGACCTCGGCGGCGTCGTCGGACCACGGGACCGGGTAGGACCTCGCGCGGCGGACCGACCGGTCCGCCCCGCGCGCAGGCCGCGTCGAGCACGACGTCGTAGTACGCGAGGATCGCCGGGTAGCGGCAGTCGGCGGGCGGGACGGCGGCAGACACGACGCGGCGCGCGGGCTCGAGGCGCAGCACGAGCTCGCCCACCGGGCGGGCGGCGCCGTCGTACGGCACGCACGTCTCGATCCGGCCGCGGAGCCCCGGTCGCACCGTCTCGTGGAACACGACCCGGTACTCCGCCCCGAACGCGACGCCCTGGCGCGCGAGCTCCTCGCGGATCCCCAGCACCGCCGACGTGAACGCCGGCACCAGCTCGGCCTGCTCGACGGCGTCCGTCACGCACGCCACGGTCCGCGCCTCGCGCTCGACCAGGGTGACGGCGTCGCGCAGCCGCGACGTGTCGGGGAGACGGGCGGGCGAGGACGGCTCCACGGGGACCGCGTCGGCCTCGCCCGCGAGCAGGTCGAGCACTCCGCGCTGGTCGTCGAGGTCCCGGCGACGTTCGCCCCACCACGCGAGCAGGGCGGGCCGCAGGTCCTCGGGCGGGCCGTCGAGGAGCTCCCCGATGCGGGCGAGCGGCAGGTCGAGCCGGCGCAGCAGCCCGATCGCCCGCGCGCGCGACACCTGGGCCGCAGCGTAGGCGCGGTACCCCGTCGCCGGATCCACGCGCGCCGGGGCGAGCAGGCCGTTCGCGGCGTACAGACGCAGCGCCTTGGGTGACAGCCCGGAGGTGCGGACCATCTCCCCGGTGCTCAGGTCCTCGGGCCCGACGGCGCCGCTCACGGCGACCGGTCAGCCCGCCGCCGGCGAGGCGGGCTGCGCGACGCCGAGCGCGTCACGTGCCCGGGCGACGTCGTCGTGCATGGTCGCGACGAGCTGCTCGATCGCGTCGAGTCCCTCGAACCGCAGCGTCGGCCGCAGGCGCTCGACGAGCTCGAGGACGACCTCCTCGCCGTACAGGTCGAGGTCGGTGCGGTCGAGGACGTACGCCTCGACGCGGCGCTCCACGCCGTCGAACGTCGGGTTGGTACCGATGGAGATCGCGGCCGGGAGCGCCGCGTCGGCGGCGGCCGCCCCCGTCGTGGCCGCGAGCCCCGGACGCCGGAGCAGGCCGGCGTAGACGCCGTCGGCCGGGACCATGCCCTGCACCGCGGTGCCGTCGGGCGCAGGGCCCAGGTTGGCCGTCGGGAAGCCGAGCTCGCGTCCGCGCGCGTCCCCGTGCACGACGACGCCGCGCAGCCGGTGCGGACGGCCCAGCACCGCGGCGGCAGCAGCGACGTCGCCGGTGGCGAGCAGCTCGCGCACGTAGGTGGAGGACCAGCGGGCGTGCCCGTCGTGCGGGGTCTGGCCGACGTCGCCGACGACCTCCACGACGAACCCGTGGCGCTCCCCCAGCTCGATCATCGTCTCGAGGGTGCCCGCGTTGCCGCGGCCGAACCGGACGTCCCGGCCGACGACGACCCGCCGCGCCCGCAGCCCCTCGACGAGGTAGCGGCGGACGAACTCGTCGGGGGTCTGCTGCGCGAACTCGAGCGAGTAGCGGAGCAGGAGCACCGCGTCGAGCCCGGTCTCGGCGAGCAGCTCGAGCCGGTCCGGCACCCCCGTGAGCAGCTCGGGAGCCGTCTCGGGACGGTGGACGGACGCCGGGTGCGGGTCGAAGGTGACCGCCACCGCACGCGCGCCGTCCACCCGCGCCCGCTCCACGATGGCGCGGCAGACCGCGACGTGCCCGCGATGGACGCCGTCGAAGTTGCCGATCGTCACGACGGTCGGGCCGAAGTCGGGGGGCACCTCGGCGAGGTCGGTCCAGCGCAGCACGGGGACCAGCCTGCCACCTCCCGCGGTCGCGCGCGGAATCGGGGTCCGGGTCGTCACCCGGCGGCCGCGAACACGACGGCCGGGCGCGCGAGGACGCCGCCCTTGCCCGGCGCGTCCTCGACGAGCGCGACCAGCGTCCCGTCGGGTCCGATCGCCGCGTGCACGCCCGGCTCGCCCGTCGGCGGTAGAGCGCGGCCGTGACTCAGCGCGGCGGCGTCGGCGGCGTCGAGCTCCCGCACCGGGAACGCGGCGCGGGCGGCGTCGGCGAGCGGCAGCGTCGCGAGGACACCGTCGGCGTCGGCCTGCGCCTCGAGCTGCTCGAGCGTGCGGGCGGCGACGAGCGCGTAGCCGCCCACGCGCGTGCGGCGCAGGGCGACCAGGTGCGCGCCGACGCCCAGCGCCGCGCCCAGGTCGCGGCCGAGCGCGCGGACGTAGGTGCCGGACGAGCACACGACCCGGGCGTCGACGTCGACGGTTTCGACGTTAGCGCCGGTGCTGCTGTCCCCTGCGACGTCCGGCCCGGGCCGGACGTCCGTGACCTCGAACGCCGAGATCGTCACCGGCCGGGCGGCCAGCTCGACCTGCTCCCCCGCCCGCACGCGGGCATAGGCGCGCTCGCCGTCGACCTTGATCGCGGACACGGCGCTGGGCACCTGGAGGACGTCCCCCGTGAGGGTCGCCGCGGCGGCGCGGACCGCGTCGGAGGTCACGCCGGCCGCGCCCGTGGTGGCCGTGACCTCCCCCTCGGCGTCCTCGGTGGTCGTCCCGACGCCGAGCCGGATCGTCGTGACGTACTCCTTCTCGGCCCCGACGACGTAGGTCAGCAGCCGGGTGGCGCGCCCGACGCCGACGACGAGGACGCCCGTCGCCATGGGGTCGAGCGTGCCCGCGTGACCGACCTTCTTGGTCCCGGCGAGCCGGCGCATCCGGCCGACGACGTCGTGGCTCGTCCAGCCCTGCGGCTTGTCGACGACGACGAGGCCGTCGGGCGCGGTGGGACGGCGCGGCGGGCGCTCGGGTCGCTCCGCGCGGGAGCGCGCCGGCGTCGAGCCGGCGGTCATCGGGTCGCCCCGGCGAGCTCGGCGGCGGTCTTCTCGCCCAGCATGCAGACGAGCAGCTCCTCGACGCCCGGCTCGGCTCCGTGCTGCGGGAACTCGGTCGCCATCATGACGTTGATCAGCATCCCCGCGGCGACGAAGTTCCGGGCGGCCTCGGTCCCCTGGCCGGTGAGCTCCTGGAAGAGCGCGAACGTGCGGACGAGCGTGCGGCGCGCCAGCGCGCCGAGCTCCGGGTCGGAGCCGGCCATGAAGCCGTGCATGAGGACGCGCAGCAGGTCGCGGTCGTGGACGAGCCCCACGTAGGCCTGGCCGAGCTGCTCGGCGGCGTCCGGGCCGGGCGGGACCGCCTCGAACGCCTCGAGGATCGCTCCGCAGATGCGCTCGAGCACCGTCTGGAACAGCTGCTTCTTGGTGCCGAACAACCGGACGACGTAGGGCTGGGACACGCCCGCCACCCGGGCGACCTGGTCCGTGGTGGTGCCGGCGAAGCCGTGCTCGGCGAAGGCGTGGGTCGCCGCGGCGAGGATCTGCTCGCGGCGCTCGTCCGCGGTCATGCGGGTGCTCATGCTTGACAGGTTATCAGTCGATTACTAGCGTGCGAGGAGTTGAAGTAATCAGTCGATGCTTTCCAGTCTGTCCCGCGGCCCTCCCAGCACCGTCGCCCCGCCCCACCCGCACCGACCGGAGGTACTCATGTCCACCGCTGCACCCGCACGACAGCCCGGCCCGGCCGCCCCTGCCGAACCCGCGCGGCGCGCGCACCCGCGGCCGGCGGCGCCCGTCTGGCTCGCGCTCCTCGCCGCGTCGCTGCCCATGTTCATGGCGACGCTCGACAACCTCGTCATGACCGGCGCGCTCCCCGTGATCTCGCGCCACCTGAACCCGAGCGTCGAGCAGCTCCAGTGGTTCGTCAACGCCTACACGCTCGCCTTCGCGACGCTGATGATCCCGCTCGCCACGCTCGGCGACCGGCTCGGCCGTCGCCGGACCTTCGTCGCCGGGATCGCCGTGTTCGCGCTCGGGTCCGTCGGCAGCGCGCTGTCCTCGACCCCCACCGAGCTCATCGCGGCCCGCGCGCTCCAGGGCGTCGGCGGCGCCGCGATCATGCCGCTCTCGCTCGCGCTGCTCGCCGGGGCAGTGCCGGCCGCGCGTCGAGCCATGGCGATCGGCGTCTGGGGCGGCGTGTCCGGCCTCGGCGTCGCGCTCGGTCCCGTCGTCGGCGGCGCCGTCGTCGACGGACTGTCGTGGCAGGCCATCTTCTGGCTCAACGTCCCGGTCGCGGCCGTGGCGATCCCGCTCGCGCTGCGCGGGCTCCGCGAGTCCGAGCGCGTCTCGGTCCGACTCGACGTGACCGGGCTCGTACTGTCGGCGGCCGGCATCCTGCTGGGCGTCTGGGCGATCGTCGGCGCCAACGACCGTGGCTGGGGCTCGGCGACGACCGTCGGCATGCTCGTCGCCGCCGTCCTGCTCCTCGTGGCCTTCGTCGTGCGCGAACGGCGCACGGACCACCCGCTCGTGCCGCTGCGGCTGTTCCGCTCTCGGAGCTTCAGCGTGTCGAACGTGGCCAGCCTCGCGTTCTCGGTCGGGATGTTCGGCGCCGTCTTCCTGCTCACGCAGTTCCTCCAGATCGGCGGCGGCTACTCGCCGTTCGCCGCGGGCCTGCGCACCCTGCCGTGGACGGCGGCCCCGATGCTCGTCGCCCCCGTGGCCGGGATGCTCGCGCCCCGGTTCGGCGTGCGGCCGTTCGTCGCGGGCGGCCTGGTCCTCCAGACCGTCGCGCTCGGCTGGATCGCGGCGCTCATCGGCCCGACCGTGGACTACCCGAGCTTCGTCCCCGCGTTCGTGCTCGCCGGCGTCGGCATGGGGCTCACGTTCGCGCCCGTCGCGACCGCCGTGCTCTCCGGGCTGCCAGAGTCGGACCACGCGACCGCGAGCAGCGTGAACGCCACCATCCGCGAGGTCGGCGTCGCCCTGGGCGTCGCGGTGCTCACGGCGGTGTTCCTCGCCGCGGGCGGCGCGTTCACGCCCGCGGCCTTCGCGGACGGGCTCGAGCCCGCGCTCTGGGTGGGCACCGCCGTCCTCGGCGTCGGCGCCGCCTGCTCGTTCCTCATGCCGCGCGCCACCGGCAAGGAGCGCTGACCACTGTGGGCATGCGTTCTGCTGCCGGCTCGTAGGCCCGGCCAGCAGAACGCATGCCCACACGGCTCGGGGCCGTGCCGTCGAGCACGGGATCCCCGACCGTGGGCGCCGGGCGCGCCCGGCCCGCGCCCGCGCGGTGCGCGCCCCGCGCGCGGCCGGCGCG
>NZ_JBNCMC010000009.1:19168-97835 GCF_049844995.1 Luteimicrobium sp. DT211
GCTTTTTTTTTAAACCCCCCCCCCCCCCCCCCCGTCCACCGGGGGCCGCCCGCCGGGCGGCCGCCCGGCGGGCCGGGCGAGCCCGTGTTCGACGTGGAGGCCTGGTGCGCTGGCGCGCCCTCAGGCCTCGTCAGCCTCATCGTCCTCGTCCGGACGCTTGTAGGGGTCGGCCTCGCCGGCGAAGTCCTTGCCCTGGCGCAACGCCGCGAGCTCGGCGTCCCGCTCGCGGGCGGTGCGAAGCGCGTCCTCGAGCTGGGCGGCGTTCTCGGGGATCGCGTCGAGCTGGAACTCGAGCGTCGGCGTGAGCCGGATCCCGGTCTGCTTGCCGACCTCGGACCGGATGAGGCCCTTGGCGCTCTCGAGCGCCGCGGCGGTTCCGGCCCGCTCCTCCTCCGTGCCGCGCACCGTGTAGAACACGGTCGCGTTCTGCAGGTCGCCCGTCACGCGCACGTCGGTCACGGTCACGAACCCGAGCCGCGGGTCCTTGACCCGTGTGTCGAGCATGGTCGCGACGACCTGCTGGATCCGCTCGGCCAGCTTCCTGGCCCGCACACTCTCAGCCATCAACCCTCATCTCCGGCCGCGCCCCGCGCGGCCCCGTGTTCCCCAAAGCATGCGAACGTGCCGCGCCCGTCCCGCCATGGTGACGGACGGACGAAAGCCCTGCCCGGAGGGAGAGGTGTGGCGGGTCGTGGTGGGTCTGGCACGGGCCGCCAGGCCCGCGGTAGACCCGCCACACCTCTCCCGGAGGGCAGGGCGAAGGTGACGAGAGACCGTCACCGACGAAGAGCGCGCGTCACGAACGCGGCTTCTCCCGCATCTCGAACGTCTCGATGACGTCCTCGAGCTGGATGTCGTTGAACGACCCGAGCCCGATACCGCACTCGTAGCCCTCGCGGACCTCCGTGGCGTCGTCCTTGAACCGCTTGAGCGAGTCGATCTGGAGGTTGTCCCCCACCACGACGCCGTTGCGGAGCACGCGAGCCTTGGAGTTACGGGTGATGACGCCCGACCGGACGATCGTGCCCGCGATGTTCCCGGCCTTGGAGGACCGGAAGATCTCGCGGATCTCCGCCGTACCGAGCTGGACCTCTTCGTACTCGGGCTTGAGCATGCCCTTGAGCGCGGCCTCGACGTCATCGATGGCCTGGTAGATGACCGAGTAGAACTTGACCTCGACACCTTCCCGCTCGGCCAGGTCCTCGACGCGCTCGCCGAACTTCACGTTGAAGCCGATGATGATCGCGTTGTCGACCGTGGCGAGGTTGACGTCGTTCTGCGTGATGCCACCCACACCGCGGTGGATGACGCGCAGCTCGACCTCGTCGCCGACGTCGATCTTGAGCAGCGCGTCCTCCAGCGCCTCGACGGCACCGGACACGTCGCCCTTGAGGACGAGGTTGAGGGTCTCGACCTTGCCCTGCTCGAGCGCCTGCGTGAAGTCCTCGAGGCTGATGCGCTTGCGACGCTTGGCCAGCGTCGCGGCACGCTCGGCGGCCTCGCGCTTCTCGGCGATCTGACGGGCCGTGCGGTCGTCGGGCGCCACGATGAACGTGTCGCCGGCGCGGGGCACGGACGTCAGGCCGAGCACCTGGACCGGACGCGACGGGAGCGCCACGTCGAGGTTCTCGCCGTGCTCGTCGAACATCGCACGGACGCGCCCGTGGGCGGTGCCCGCGACGATCGAGTCGCCGACGGCGAGGGTGCCGGACTGGACGAGGACCGTCGCGACGGAGCCGCGGCCCTTGTCGAGGTTGGCCTCGATGGCGACGCCGCGCGCGTCCTTGTCGGGGTTGGCGCGCAGGTCGAGCGAGGCGTCCGCGGTGAGCAGGACGGCGTCGAGCAGGTCCTCGATGCCGATCCGGTTCTTGGCGGACACGTCGACGAACATCGTGTCGCCGCCGTACTCCTCGGCCACCAGGTTGTACTCGGTGAGCTGCTGGCGGATCTTGGCGGGGTTGGCCCCCTCCTTGTCCACCTTGTTCACCGCGACGACGATCGGGACGCCGGCGGCCTGGGCGTGGTTGAGCGCCTCGATCGTCTGCGGCATCACGCCGTCGTCGGCCGCGACCACGAGGATCGCGATGTCGGTGACCTGGGCACCGCGGGCACGCATGGCGGTGAACGCCTCGTGACCCGGGGTGTCGATGAACGTGATCGCCCGGTCGACGCCCTCGTGCTCGTGGTGCACCTGGTAGGCGCCGATGTGCTGGGTGATCCCACCGGCCTCGCCCGCGACCACGTCGGAGGACCGGACCGCGTCGAGCAGCTTGGTCTTTCCGTGGTCGACGTGGCCCATGACGGTGACGACCGGCGGACGGGGCTCGAGCACGTCGTCGCCCTCGGCCTCCAGCTCGCCCTCGAGGTCGATGTCGAACGCCCCGAGCAGCTCGCGGTCCTCGTCCTCGGCCGACACCATCTCGATGACGTAGCCGAGCTCGGCACCGAGGGTGCCGAAGGTGTCCTCGTCGAGCGACTGCGTGGCGGTCGCCATCTCACCGAGGTGGAAGAGGACGGTCACGAGGCTCGCGGGGTTGGCGTCGATCTTGTCCGCGAAGTCGGACAGGGACGCGCCACGGCGCAGACGCACGACGGTCGAGCCGTCGCCGCGGGGGACGCTGACGCCGCCGAGCGACGGCGCCTGCATCTGCTCGAACTCCTGGCGCTTCGCGCGCTTCGACTTCCGTCCGCGCACGGGGCGGCCGCCGGCACGCCCGAAGGCGCCCTGCGTGCTGCCGCGACCGGCGCCACCGCGGCCACCGCCGCCGGGACGACCGCCGAAGCCGCCGCCACCGCCGGGACGGGCCGCGCCGCCACCGGCACCGCCGCCGCCGAAGCCACCGCGGCCACCGCCGCCGGGACGACCGCCGCCGCCGGCACCCTGGCCGGCGCCGGGACGACCGAGCGACGTCTTGCCCGGCATCATGCCGGGGTTGGGGCGAGCTCCGCCGGGACGCGGGGCGCCACCCGGCCGGGCTGCGCCGCCGGGACGCGGCGCCGCGGGACGCGGACCGCCGGAGCGCTCGGCCGAGCCCTCACCGCGGTCGGGACGCGACTGCGGGCGGGGCATGCCCTGCTGCGGGGCGAACGGGTTGTTGCCCGGACGCGGGCGCGGCATGCCCTGGCTCGACGCGAACGGGTTGTTGCCGGGCCGCGGCGCGGAGCCGGGGCGCGGGGCACCCGGACGCGGTGCGGGCGACTCGTTGCCTGCGGCGGGCTTGGGTGCCGCGGCGGGCTTGGGACCGGGCGTCGGCGCGGACTGGCGCGGCGCGGAGCCGCTCGACGCGGGACGCTCGGGTGCCGGCGCTTCCTCCGCTACCGGCGCCTGGGGCGCTGCGGGGCGGGGTGCGGCGGGCTTGGCCGCCGCGGGCTTCGCGGCAGGCTTCGAACCGGCAGCTGCACCGGCGGGGAAGGCGTCGCGCAGCTTGCGCACGACGGGTGGTTCGATCGTCGAGGACGCCGAGCGGACGAACTCACCGAGCTCGGTGAGCTTCGTCATGATGGTCTTGCTCTCGATACCGAGCTCCTTGGCGAGCTCGTAGACGCGGACCTTGGCCACAACTCTCCTGTCTCGGCCCGCCCGGACAGGGAGGACCGTCGTTAATGCTGAGGGGTGCTCATCGCAGGGTGCTCATCGCGTGCCCATGTGTTTCTGACCCGCTTCCTGATAGACGTGTCTGGCATGTCGTGCTCGCGCACGTGGTCGTCACTCGGCACCGAGGGCGACGAGGAACCGGCGGACGTCGCTCGCGTCCGGTGCGCTGCGCAAGCGCAGCGCACGCGTGAACGCGTGGCGGCGTTCGGCCAGCTCCAGGCAGCGCATCCGCGGGTGCAGCCACGCGCCACGCCCCGGGAGCGAGCGTCCGACGTCCACCACCAGCACCGCCGCAGAGGCGGCGCCCGCCGTGTCGTCGTCCGTCCGCGCCACGAGGCGCACGAGGTCGGACCGAAGGTCGCGGGACCGGCAGCCGACGCACGTCCGCACCGGAGCCCGGAGGGGCTCCCTCGGGGTGCGAGTAGCGGGGAGGACGTGCGACATCGGCCGGGCCTGAGACCCGTTGTCGGACATCTTACCCCGTCGTCCTCTCGTCACCCCGCCGTCGGGCGGGCTGCGCCCGCGTCGGGTGCCGCCTCGTCGGACCGGATGTCGATGCGCCAGCCGGTCAGCTTCGCCGCGAGGCGGGCGTTCTGCCCCTCCTTGCCGATGGCGAGCGACAGCTGGTAGTCGGGGACGACGACCCGGGCGGAGCGCGTGTCCTCGTCCACGATCGTGACCTCCCTCACACTGGCCGGCGAGAGGGCGTTGCCCACGAAGCGCGCCGGGTCGGCGTGGTAGTCGACGATGTCGATCTTCTCGCCGTGCAGCTCGGCCATGACCGCCCGCACGCGGGCACCCATCGGGCCGATGCACGCACCCTTGGCGTTGAGCCCCGACACCGTCGACCGGACGGCCATCTTGGACCGGTGGCCCGCCTCACGGGCGAGCGCGACGATCTCGACGGAGCCGTCCGCGACCTCGGGCACCTCGAGCTCGAACAGCTTGCGGACGAGGTTCGGGTGCGTGCGGCTCAACGTGATCTGGGGGCCCTTCATTCCCCGCGTCACCTCGAGGACGTACGCGCGCAGGCGCTCGCCGTGCACGTACTCCTCCGTCGGCACCTGCTCGTGGGGCGGCAGGACGGCCTCGACGCCTCCGACCTCCACCAGCACGACGCGCGGGTCGCGCCCCTGCTGGATGACGCCGGCGATGACCTCGCCCTCCTTGCCGCGGAACTGGCCCAGGATGGCGTCGTCCTCGGCGTCGCGCAGACGCTGGACGATGACCTGGCGGGCGGTCGCGGTGGCGATGCGGCCGAAGTCGGCGGGCGTGTCGTCGAACTCGGGGCCGAACGTGCGGACCCCGTCCTCGTCGACGATCTCCTCGCGCGCCCACACGGCGGCGCGCCCGGACGTCCGGTCCAGCTCGACGCGCGCGTGCGGCTGCGCGCCGGTGCTGCGGTGGTACGCCGAGAGCAGGGCCTGCTCGATCGCGCCCACCAGCACGTCCAGGCTGATGTCCCGCTCGCGCTCGATCGCGCGCAGAGCGCTCATGTCGATGTCCATCAGGCCTCCTCGTCGTCGGTGGTGTCAGCAGAGCGCGAGAGCTCGACCTCGATGCGGCCGCGCGCGACCTCCGAGCGGTCGACCCGCTCGGGCTGCCCGGCGGGGACCTCGGTCAGGACGAGCTCGTCGCCCTCGACGTCGGACAGCCGGCCCTCGTAGGTGCGACCGTCGCGGAGCGCGAGGCTCACGCGCCGCCCGCGCGCCCGCTTGAAGTGGCGCGGTTCGGTGAGAGGCCGGGCGGTCCCGGGCGTCGAGACCTCGAGCGTGTACTGCCCCGGCAGGACGTCGGACGACGCGTCGAGCACGTCCGAGACCTGGCGCGAGACGTCCGCCACGGCGTCGAGGTCGAGGCTCCCGAGGACGTCCTCGGGCAGGTCGAGCGTGACGCGGACGACCGAACGGCTCCCGGCGCGGGCCACGACCACGTCCTCGAGGTAGAGGCCGGCGCCTTCGACCACCGGCGCGACGACCTCGCGGAGCATGTCCGCCGGTTGCTGCCTGGGCAATTGCTTCTCCTGTCGGTTCTCACGGCCCACCCGCGGGACGCGAGCTTCTAGGGATCGCGAGCCGGGTGCGCCGGGCAGCGATCGAGATCGTCTCGACCGGTGTGCTGTTGTGCGCACCAAGACTACCGACTCGCCGGGGCATCGGCGTGCCGACCCCCCGCGGGGACGGCGGGCCGGGCGCCGCACCGGAGCAGGTCGTGGGATCATCGGGCGCGATGCGCCACCACCCGACGCCCGACCCCGCGCCGCGCGCGCGGTCCGGCCGGCCCGCTCCGTCCGCCCTCCTCGCCGCGGCGGCGTCCGTCGTGCTCGCGCTCGCGCTGGCGGGCTGCGGCGTGCGCCTCGAGTCGTCCCCGCCGGCGCCGCTCACCCCGACCGCCGACGAGCGCGTCCGCGCCGCGACCGTGGCGGACGTCGTCGCGGTCCGCGACCTGGCGCGCGCGACGCTGTCCGACGGCGGGGCGAAGGGCGCGACCGCCGCGCGGCTCCGGGCGGTCGTCCAGCACGCCGGCACGCAGCTCACGGCGCTCGGCGGCGTCTACGACGGCCCGTCGCCGACCACCGGACCGGCGGCGACCGCGACCCCGACGGCCACGGGCGAGCCGGCGGTGAGCGCCGTCGTCGTGCGGCTGCGGGGTGCGTCCGTCACCGCGCGGGAGCGCCTCGCCGACGCCGACGACGCCCACCTGGCGCGCCTGGTCGCCCAGGTCGGGACCGGGCAGGCGCTCGACGCGGACGCGCTCGCGAGCGCGGGCCACGTGAAGGAGCGCGCGACCACCACAGCTGCGAAGGGCCCCGCCACGCTCCCCGCGGGCGCCCGCGCGGGGGTCGCAGCCACGGTCGTCGAGAACGAGGACGCGGCCGGGTACCTGCTGGAGGTCGTCGCAGCGCGGGCCCACGGCGCGGCCCGCTCGGAGGCGGCCGCCCGCGCCGCGGTGCACCGCACGCGCGCGCAGGACTGGGCCGACGCGGCGGGCGTCGCCGGCACGGACGGCGACCCGCGGCGCACCGCCTACGCGCTGCCCGCCGAGGCCGTCGCGCGCACCGTCGAGTCGCGCCTGGTCACCGACTATGCCGCGCTGCTCGACACGCTCGAGCCGCGGGGACGCGCGCAGGTCGCCGACCTGCTCACCGACGCCGCCCGCGCCGCGGTCGCCGCGGGCGCGCCCGTCACGGCCCTCCCCGGCGGCACCCCGAAGTAGACGGGCCGCCCGTATACGTCGCAAGGTAGACGGGGGGCCCGTCTACCTCGCGGGCCGTCAGAGGAGCGCGGCGACCCGCTCGGCCACGCGCTCGACGGCCTCGGCCACCGGCACCTGCTCGGCGTCGCCGCCCGCACGGCCGCGGACCTCGACGACGCCGTCGGCGAGCCCGCGGCCCACGACGACGACGAGCGGCACGCCGATGAGCTCGGCGTCCGCGAACTTGACGCCGGGCGACACCTTGAGGCGGTCGTCGTAGAGCACCTCGACGCCGCGCGCCGCGAGGCCGCTCGCGATGGTGCCCGCCGCGTCGAACACGTCCTGGCCCTTGCCGGTCGCGACGACGTGGACGTGCGCGGGCGCCACGTGCGCCGGCCACGCGAGCCCCTTGTCGTCGTGGTTCGCCTCGGCGAGCGCGGCGAGGGCGCGCGTCACGCCGACGCCGTACGAGCCCATGGTCACGACGACCTGCTTGCCGTTCTGGTCCAGGACCGTCAGCCCGAGGGCCTGCGCGTACTTGCGCCCGAGCTGGAAGATGTGGCCGATCTCGATGCCCCGCGCGAGCTCGAGGGGGCCGGAGCCGTCGGGCGCCTCGTCGCCGGCCCGGACCTCGGCCGCCTCGATGGTGCCGTCCGCGGTGAAGTCGCGGCCCGCCACGAGGTCGAACACGTGCCGGCCGGGCTCGTTCGCTCCCGTGATCCAGCGGGTCCCCTCGACCACGCGCGGGTCGAGGAGGTAGCGGATCGCGGAGACCTCGGCGCCGTCGTCCTGGGTGAGCCGCGCGCCCTGCGGACCGAGCGCGCCGGGGCCGATGTAGCCCTTGACGAGCTCCGGGTGCGCGGCGAAGTCCGCGGCGCCCGCCGTCTCGACCTCGGCCGGCTCGAGGGCAGCGCCGAGACGCTTCACGTCGACCTCGCGGTCCCCCGGGAGCCCGACGACCAGCACCTCGCGGCGCCCGTCCGGGTGGGTCGTCGCGAGGACGACGTTCTTGAGCGTGTCCGCCGCCGTCCAGGCGCGGTCGGGGCGGGGGAACCGCTCGTTCGCGAGCGCGACGAGCGACTCGATGGTCGGGGTGTCCGGGGTGTCCTCGACGTGCGCGGCGGGGGCGTCGTCGTACGGCACGGCCTCGGGGACGGGCGTGACGACGGCCTCCACGTTCGCGGCGTACCCGCCGGGCGACCGGACGAACGTGTCCTCGCCGATGGGGGTCGGGGTGAGGAACTCCTCCGACCGCGACCCGCCCATGGCACCGCTCGTCGCGGCCACGATCACGTACTCGAGGCCGAGCCGGTCGAAGATCCGCTGGTACGCGGCGCGCTGCACCGCGTAGGAGGCGTCCAGGCCGGCGTCGTCGATGTCGAACGAGTACGCGTCCTTCATGATGAACTCGCGGCCGCGGATCAGCCCCGCGCGGGGACGGGCCTCGTCGCGGTACTTGGTCTGGATCTGGAAGAGCGTGAGCGGCAGGTCCTTGTACGAGGAGTACAGGTCCTTCACGAGGAGCGTGAACATCTCCTCGTGCGTGGGCGCGAGCAGGTAGTCGGCCTGCTTGCGGTCCTGGAGCCGGAAGAGCCCCTGGCCGTACTCGGTCCACCGGCCCGTCGCCTCGTAGGGCTCGCGCGGCAGCAGCGCGGGGAAGTGCACCTCCTGCCCGCCGGCGGCCTGCATCTCCTCGCGGACGACGGCCTCGACCTTCGCGAGGACCCGCAGACCCAGCGGCAGCCACGTGTAGATGCCCGGCGCCGCGCGGCGGATGTAGCCGGCGCGGACGAGGAGCTTGTGGCTCGCGACCTCCGCGTCCACCGGGTCCTCCCGCAGGGTCCGGACGAACAGCGTGGACATCCGCAGGACGGCGGCGGACGAGGAGGTCAGGTGGTCGTGCGACATGCGGCACAGCCTACCGGCGGGCCGGCGGGCGCCCGCGCCCCGACCAGCGACGCGAGCCCCGGTGCCGGGCGGCGCCGACCGGTCTGGAGCATGATCGGACCATGCCGGAGCTGCCCGAGGTCGAGGCGCTCGTCGGGTTCCTGCGGGAGCGCACGAGCGGCCGCCTGATCACGTCCGTCGCGCTGGGCCAGATCTCCGCGCTCAAGACGTACGCCCCTCCCCTCGACGCGCTCGTCGGGCGGCGCGTGAGCGACGTCGTCCGGCACGGGAAGTGGCTGGACGTGGTGGCGGCACCGGCCGGCGAAACCGACGGCGACCCGCTGCACCTCGTCTTCCACCTCGCGCGGGGCGGCTGGCTGCGCTGGTCCGAGCAGGCGCCGACGACGCCGGTCCGGCCGCGGGCGGGCGGGGGCGGCGGCAACCGTCCGACGCTGGCGCTGCGCGTCCGGTTCGACGACGGCGCCGGCTTCGACCTCACCGAGGCCGGCACGCGCAAGCGGCTCGCGGTCTACGTCGCGACGGACCCTGACGCGGTGCCGCAGATCGCGTCGCTCGGCGTGGAGCCGATGTCCGACGCGTTCACGCCCGAGGTCCTCGCCGAGCTGCTGGCCAGGAAGAACCAGCAGGTCAAGGGCCTGCTGCGCGACCAGGGGGCGATCGCGGGCATCGGCAACGCCTACTCGGACGAGATCCTGCTCGTCGCCCGGACCAGCCCGTTCAGGCTGACCAAGACGTACGCCCCTCCCCCGGGCTCCGCCGCTCCGTCCGACGACGTCGTCGCCCTGCACACCGCGATCCGCGACGTGCTGCGGGAGGCCGTGGCGGCGTCGTCGGGCAGGCCGGCGGCGGAGGTCAAGGACGCCAAGCGCCGCGGCATGCGGGTGCACGGGCGGACGGGCGAGCCGTGCCCCGGCTGGGACGGCGTGCCGTGCGGCGACACGGTGCACGAGGTGTCGTTCGCCGACCGGTCGCTGCAGTACTGCCCGACGTGCCAGACGGGCGGACAGGTGCTCGCGGACCGGCGGATGTCCCGCCTCCTGCGCTGACCGGTCCCGCCGACGGCGACGCCCCGCTCAGAAGAGGACGGTCGCGAGCGTGCCCACCTGCTCGAACCCGACGCGGCGGTAGGCGGCGAGCGCGGGCGCGTTGAAGTCGTTGACGTAGAGGGAGACGACGGGCGCGACGTCGCGCCGCGCGGCGACGACGACGGCGGCCACGCCGCTCTCCGACAGGCGGTGCCCACGCCGGACCGGGTCGACCCAGACGCCCTGGATCTGGGCGACCTGGTCGGTCACGGCGCCGAGCTCGGCCTTGAAGGCCACGAACGGGCGCCCGTCGGCGCCGCGCTCGAGGCGCACGAACGACCGTCCGGTCGCGATGAGCTGCCGGACGCGGCGCTCGTAGGCCGAGCTGCCCCCGACGACCGGCGAGTAGCCGACCTCCTCGACGAACATCCGCACGCACGCCGGCAGGATCGCACCGAGCTCCTCGGGCAGCCCGCGCCGCACGGCGGGATCGGGGGCGACGTCGGGGTCGCGCGCGATCGCCATCGACGGCTGGCAGGCCCGGATCTCCCGCGGCCGGGGCCAGGTGGGGGCGAGCCGCTCCCACAGCCCGAGCGCGACGGCCGCGTCGCCGACGATGGACGAGCTGCGCCGGCCCTCGAGCCGCGCCGCGGCGGCGAACGCGTCGAGCGCCGCCTCGCGCTCGGAGCCGGTCTCGGGGACCACGGGGAACAGGTTGGCGCCCGACCAGCAGATCGCCGTCGGCGGCCCGGACGCGGGGTACGCCCAGACGCTGCCGCCACCGCGCGCACCCGCCTCGGGCCACTCGGCGACGCGCGCCGCCGCGAGGGCCGCCGTCACGGGGTCGACGGCGCACACCGCGAGCGCCGCGGCGACCTCGTGCCGCCCCAGGACGCGCGCGGGGACGGCGCGGACGCCGTGCGCGTCGTCGCGTGCGAAGAGGCGGACCATGC
The DNA here is from genome assembly GCF_049844995.1 of Luteimicrobium sp. DT211. Lineage (NCBI taxonomy): Bacteria > Bacillati > Actinomycetota > Actinomycetes > Micrococcales > Luteimicrobium > Luteimicrobium sp. DT211. The sequence goes on from NZ_JBNCMC010000009.1 coordinate 29,845, forward strand.
GCCGATTCTCCCCCAACGGGCCGACGGCCGCCGCCAGGCGCCGGTGGCTGGCGCGCCGTCCGGGGCCTGGTCGGCCGCCTCAGCTGACGGTGACGACGGGCCCCGTGGGGGTGCGCTCCTCGGCGGGCATGGCGTCCGCGATGCGCATGGCCTCCTCGATCAGGGTCTCGACGATCATGGCCTCGGGCACGGTCTTGATGACCTCGCCCTTGACGAAGATCTGGCCCTTGCCGTTGCCGGACGCGACGCCGAGGTCGGCCTCGCGGGCCTCTCCCGGGCCGTTGACGACGCAGCCCATGACCGCGACGCGCAGCGGTACCTCCATGCCCTCGAGGCCGGCGGTGACGCGCTCGGCGAGCGAGTACACGTCGACCTGCGCTCGGCCGCACGACGGGCACGAGACGATCTCGAGCTTGCGGGGCCGCAGGTTGAGGGACTGGAGGATCTGGATGCCGACCTTGACCTCCTCGACGGGCGGCGCGGACAGGGACACGCGGATGGTGTCGCCGATGCCCTTGCTGAGGAGTGCGCCGAACGCCGTCGCCGACTTGATGGTGCCCTGGAACGCCGGACCGGCCTCGGTCACGCCGAGGTGCAGGGGCCAGTCGCCCCGCTCGGAGAGCAGCTCGTAGGCCCGCACCATGACGACGGGGTCGTTGTGCTTGACGGAGATCTTGAAGTCGTGGAAGTCGTGCTCCTCGAAGAGCGACGCCTCCCAGACGGCGGACTCGACGAGCGCCTCCGGCGTCGCCCTGCCGTACTTGGCGAGCAGGCGCGGGTCGAGAGACCCGGCGTTGACGCCGATGCGCAGCGACGTGCCGTGGTCCTTCGCCGCCTGGGCGATCTCCTTGACCTGGTCGTCGAACTTGCGGATGTTGCCGGGGTTCACGCGGACGGCGGCGCAGCCCGCCTCGATCGCCGCGAACACGTACTTCGGCTGGAAGTGGATGTCCGCGATGACGGGGATCTGCGACTTGGTGGCGATCGCGGGGAGCGCGGCGGCGTCGTCGGCGCTGGGCACGGCGACGCGGACGATGTCGCAGCCGGCCGCGGTCAGCTCGGCGATCTGCTGGAGGGTGGCGTTGATGTCCGAGGTCAGCGTCGTCGTCATGGACTGGACGCTGATCGGGGCGTCACCGCCGACCTCCACCTTGCCGACGCGGATCTTGCGCGTCTTGCGGCGGGGGGCGAGGACGGGTACGGGGGCCTCGGGCATGCCGAGGTTGATCGGGACGCTCACGGCTCCAGTATCCCTCGCCCGGGGCGTGCGTCGGGCGCGAGCGGTGCGAGGCGGGCGTCGGATCTCGTGGCGATGTCGGGAAGACCGCCCCCGGAGGGGCCGCGGCGCGGGAGGCGGCGGCACGAGAAAGGCCGTGACGGCCCGACGGTCAGCGGCCTAGCGTCGGACGAGTTCCCTCGACCACGGAGGCCCCGATGCGGCAGACGACGACCGGCACCCCTGTCCCTGTCGCCTGCCCGAGGAGCCCACGTCCGCATGAGGACCGTCACGATAGGCGTGCTCGCGCACGTCGACGCCGGCAAGACCACCCTGACTGAGCGCCTGCTGCTGCACGCGGGCGCGATCGACCACGCCGGGAGCGTCGACTCCGGCGACACCCAGACCGACACGCTCGAGCTCGAGCGCCGCCGCGGCATCACCATCCGCTCGGCCGTCGCGGCCCTGCGCCTGGACGACCTGACCGTGAACCTCGTCGACACGCCCGGTCACGCGGACTTCGTCGCGGAGGTCGCCCGCGCCGTGACGGTGCTCGACGGCGCCGTGCTGCTGCTGTCCGCGGTCGAGGGCGTCCAGGCGCGCACGCGGGTGCTGCTGCGCACCTTGCGCCGCCTCGGCGTCCCCACCGTCCTGTTCGCCAACAAGGTGGACCGGGCCGGAGCCCGCACCGAGGCGCTCGCCGACGAGATCCGTGCACGCCTGACACCGCGCGTCGTCCCGGTCTCCACCGTGACCGCGGCGGGCACGCACGAGGCACGTGTCGCGCCCCGCGACCCGGCGGGCGTGTCGGAGGACCTCGCGACCGCGCTGCTCGACGAGCCCTCGTCGGCTCCGCTCGTCGACGCGTACCTCGCGGGCCGCGGACCGCTCGTCGAGGCCCCCGACGACGTGCTGGCCGACGGCGTCCGCGCGGGCACGCTCCACCCGCTCCTGCTCGGCTCCGCCGCGACCGGCGCCGGCGTCCCCGCCCTGGTCGGCGCGGTCGGCCGGTGGTTCGCCACGACCGACCCGGACGGCGACGCGGCCGCAGGACCGGCGCGCGGGACGGTCTTCGCCGTCGACCGGGGCCCGGGCGGGGAGCGCGTCGCGGTGGTCCGGCTCCGCTCGGGCACGCTGCGGGCCCGAGACCGCGTCCGGCTCGTGTCCGCCGGCGACTCCGCGGGGCGCCCCGCGCTCGCGACCGCGGTGCGGATCTTCGTGGACGGCACCCGCACCCGCGAGGGCGTGCTCCGTCCGGGCGGCATCGCACGCGTCACGGGCCTGGACGGGGTCCGCGTCGGCGACGGCCTCGGCGACGGGGCCCTCGTCGGCCGACGCGACCTGTTCGCGCTGCCGACGCTCTCGGCGACGGTCACCCCCGTGCGCCCGGCGCAGCGGCTCGCCCTGCGTGACGCGCTGCAGGACCTCGCCGCCCGCGACCCCCTCGTCGGCGTGCGGCTCGACGACGCCACCGGCGAGCTCGCGGTCAGCCTGTACGGAGAGGTCCAGAAGGAGGTCCTCGCGGCGACCCTCGACGGCGAGCACGGGATCCCCGTCGCGTTCTCGGACTCGCGCGCGCTCCACGTCGAGCGCCCGCGGCGCGCGGGTGCCGCGCAGCAGGTGATGGGCACGCACCCGTTCGGGCTCGTCACGGTCGGCCTGAGGGTCGAGCCGGCCGCACCCGGGTCGGGCGTCGCCTACGTCGTCGGTGCCGAGCGCGGTCTCCTGCTGCGTGGCTTCCACGTGGCCGTGGAGGAGACCGTCCGCGCGCTGCTCCGGCAGGGCCCTGACGGCTGGCCCGTCACGGACGTCCGCGTGACGCTGACCCACGGGCGCTACGGCACTGGCGCGACCGCCGGCGCGTTCCGGGACCTCGCGACCGTCGTGCTCGCCGACGCGCTGCGTGAGGCGGGGACGCGGGTGTGCGAGCCCGTGGCGCGGTTCGAGCTGGAGACCCCCGCCGACGCCGTGCCCGCCGTCGTCGCCGCCCTCGCCGCCGGGGGCGGGACCCTCGCGGGACGCCTGCCGGAGGGCTCGGGCCACGACGACGCCGTCGTGGTGACCGGCCGGGTCCGGGCAGCAGCCGTGTCCGCCCTCGAGCGCACGCTCCCCGCCCTCACGCGCGGGGAAGGCGTCCTCGTCACCGAGCCCGCCGGGTTCGAGCCGGTGCGGGGTACGCCGCCCCGACGCGCTCGCCAGGAGCCGGACCTGCTCGCCCGGGCGGCGCAGCTGCGGCGGCTGTGGTGAGGTGCGCCGCGCGGGAGGTCAGGTCAGGCGGACCGGGTCCACGATGTCCGCGTAGATCAGCAGCACGCCCATGACCGTGAGGAGCCCGAACATCGCGTAGGCGACGGGCATCATCCGGGCGGTGTCGGCGGGGCCCGGGATCGGCAGGCGTCGCACCCGCGCGACCGTCCGCTTCGCGCCCTCGTAGAGCGCGCCCACCACGTGGCCGCCGTCGAGCGGCACGAGCGGGATGAGGTTGAAGACGAACAGGGCGACGTTGAGGCTCGCGAGCAGCATGAGCATCGCCTGGACGCGCGCGACCACGGACGCCTGGTCGGCGCCGGCGACGTCGGCCGCGACCCGCCCGACCCCGACCACGCTCATCACGGAGTCGGCGCTGCGGGGCTCGTCCCCGAACGTCGCCCGCGCGACGTCGACGACCTTGACGGGCAGCTGCGCGACGAGCTTCACGGTCTGCGTGGTCATGTCCCAGGTCTGGCTCACGGCCGTGCCCGGGGACTGGTGCACGCGCTCCGCGGTCGGCTCGATGCCGAGGTACGGCACGGTCGTCGTGGTCGCCGACCCGTCCGAGGCGGTGGTCTGTACCGTGTGCTCGGCGGGCGTGACGTCGAGCGTCACCTCCTGGCCGCCGCGCTGCACGACGAGCGTCGTCGGGTCGGTCCCGCCCTCCCGGATCGCCGTGGAGAGGTCGTCCCAGCTCTCGACGGCGGTGTCGCCGTACGCGACGACCGTGTCGCCGGCCCGCAGCCCGGCCTTCGACGCGGGCGACGCCGGGTCCCCGGCCTGGCAGGAGCCGCCCGACGACGCCTGCACGCATGCCGGGACGGCGCCGACGGTCGTCGTCGGGGTCTGGACGCCGATGGCACTCAGGGCGATCAGCGTGAGGACGAAGGCGATGAGGAGGTTCATGACGGGCCCGCCGAGCATGACGACGACCTTCTTGGGCGCCGACAGCCGGTAGAACGCCCGCGACTCCTGGCCGGGGAGGATCTCCTCCGCCGACGCCTCGCGGGCCGCCGAGGTCATCTCCCCGAACCAGCCCCGGCGGGGCCGGTGGCCGGCGGGCGCCGGCGCGTACATCCCGACGAGCCGCACGTACCCGCCCGCGGGGATCGCCTTGAGGCCGTACTCCGTCTCGCCCTTGGCGCGCGACCACAGGGTCGGGCCGAACCCCACCATGTACTGGCTCACGCGCACGCCGAACAGCTTGGCCGGGACCATGTGGCCGACCTCGTGCAGGGCGATGGACACCAGCACGCCCACCACCACGACGAGCACCGCGATCAGGACGGCCATGCGTTTCGATCCTCCAGGGGCCTCGGGAAGCGGGAGACAGCAGGCCCAGCATGCCCCGTACGGCTGGGCGCGGGCTGAAGAGGGGCTGGGCCTGACGCGGTCAGCGGCGCGCGAGCACGGCCCGCGCCTCGTCGCGCGCCCACGCGTCGGCGTGCAGCACACCCTCGACGCTCGACGCGTCGAGGTCGGCGTCGACGTGCGCGTCGACGACCCGCGCGATCGTGTCGACGATGTCGAGGAACCCGATCGCCCCGTCGTGGAACGCGTCCACGCACACCTCGTTCGCCGCGTTGTAGACGGCCGGCGCCACCCCGCCCTCGGTCCCGACCCGGCGGGCGAGCGCGACCGCCGGGAACCGGTCCTCGTCGAGCGGCGTGAACTCCCAGGTCGCGGCCTGCGTCCAGTCGATCGGGACGTCGACGTCGGGGAGCCGCTCCGGCCACGACAGACCCAGCGCGATCGGCACCAGCATGCGCGGGGGTCCGGCCTGGGCGATGGTCGAGCCGTCGTGGAACTCGACCATGGAGTGGATGAGCTGCTGCGGGTGCACGACGACGTCGATGCGGTCGAAGGGCACGTCGAAGAGCAGGTGCGCCTCGATCACCTCGAGGCCCTTGTTCACGAGGGTCGCGGAGTTCGTCGTGACGACGCGCCCCATGGCGAAGTTGGGGTGCTTGAGCGCCTCGGCCGGCGTCGCCTGCTTCATCTGGTCGCGCGACCGCCGCAGGAACGGGCCGCCGCTCGCGGTGAGCACCAGCCGACGGACCTCGGACGACGCGCCCGACCGCAGGGACTGCGCGATCGCCGAGTGCTCGGAGTCGACGGGGACGACCTGGTCCGGGCGCTGCACGGCGCCCGTGACGAGCCGGCCCCCGATCACGAGGGACTCCTTGTTCGCGAGCGCGAGCGTGGAGCCCGCGCCCAGCGCGGCGAGCGTGGGCCGCAGGCCCACGGCCCCCGTGATGCCGTTGAGGACGACGTCGCTCCCCCGGCCCGCGACCTCGGCGGCCGCGGCAGGGCCGTCGAGCACCTCGACCGAGCCCAGCGCCTCCCGGACCACGCGCGCCGCGCCCGGGTCCGCGACGGCCACGGCGCGCACACCCAGCGCGCGCGCCTGCTCGACCACGAGCCGCGGGTCCGCCCCGCCGGCGCTGAGCGCCTCCACGACGAAGCGGTCGGGGTTGCGGCTGATCACGTCGACGGCCTGGGTGCCGATCGACCCGGTCGAGCCGAGCAGGGTCACGGTGCGGGGGCTCACTGTGCTGGCAGCCATACGGACATCCTCGCAGGCCCGGAGCCGCCGTCAGACCCGCGGCGCGGTCCACTCCAGCGTGTACCGGAAGAACAGCCGACGGCGCACGCGGGCGCCCGGGAGCGCGCTCTCCGCCGCGCGGGCGATCGCGTCGACCGTGTCCGTCGCGTCGCGCAGCAGGACGTCCGGCGCCGCGGGCGAGCCGTCCTCCGCCGCTCCGGAGCGCGCCGGCCGGACGGCACGAGGGTGCTTGACGAGACCGACGACGGGGTTGGCGAACGCGGAGAGGAGGTCGACCGCGACGTCGCGCCGCGTGCTCACCCGCGCCAGCCCGACGACGAGGAACCGCCCGCCGGGTGCCACCAGCCCGCGCGCGTGCTCGAGAGCCGGGACGAGGTCGAGGTGGTGGAGCACCGCGACCATCGTGACGAGGTCGTAGCCGTCCGACCCCTCGGGCGGGCGCACGTCGCCGAACGCCTGCTCGCGGACCGTGACCCGACCGTCGTCCGAGAAGCGTTCGGCCGCCCACCGCACCGCGGCGGCATCCGCGTCCACGTCGTCCACCCGGTCGAACCGGTCCGCGAGGAGGCCGACCAGTCCCCCGAGCCCGCAGCCCACGTCGAGCGCGGACCGACGACGCACGGGCAGGCGGCGCAGCACCCAGCCGTGGAAGTGGTCGTTGTGGCTCCACGGGTGGCGGGCGTTGAGTCCCGCCAGCCCGCGCGCGAACGCGCGGACCCACGGCCGCGTCGTCGTGCGGTGGTTCACGGGTGCGGCGGCGCCGTCACTCGACGCCGAGCAGCACCTCGACGGCCCGCGACAGGTACGCGTCGACCGGGCCCTCCCCGTACGCGTCGGCGCCTCGGCGGCGGCGGAACGTCGCGCCGCGGATCTCCGACGCGCTGATCGGCACCTGGCGGTCGAAGTAGTCGACGAGCCTGTCCAGCAGAGCGTCGACGTCGTCCATGTCGTAGCCCGCCTCGCCGCGGCCCGCGGGGGCGAACTTCTCGCAGGACGGCCGGTTCAGCCGCGGGTACAGCGTCCGGGCCTCCTCGGCGATGCGGTCCATCCAGGCCTGCGCGCCGTTCTGCGCGACGAACGCCCCGCGGTCCCGCACCGAGAACGCGGACTCGAGTCGATCGAGCGCCGCGTCGACCTCGTGGGTGTCGTAGCCGCCGCGGACGAGCTCGAACGACACCGCCTGGATGTCGGCGCTCGTGAACGGGCCGGCCTCGCGACCCTCGTAGACCGCTCGGGCGTAGTCGAAGAAGTCGTCCACCTCGTCGGGGTCGTAGCCGGTGGTGAGCTTCCCCACGGTGCTGAACCTGGACACGTCACTCCTCTTCCGCGGCGAGCTGACCGCACGCGCCGTCGATGTCACTGCCACGGGTGTCCCGGATCGTGGTCGGGATCCCGTGCTCGCGCAATCGTGCCACGAACTCCGCCTCGACCGCGGGGTCGCTCGCGGTCCAGATGGAGCCGGGCGTCGGGTTCAGCGGGATGGGGTTGACGTGCACCCAGCCGCGGCCCCGCGCGTTGAGCTTGTCGCCCAGCAGGTCGGCGCGCCAGGCGTGGTCGTTCATGTCGCGGATCAGCGCGTACTCGATGCTGACGCGGCGCCCGGTCACCTCGAAGTAGTGGCGCGCGGCGTCGAGCGCCTCGTCGACCGACCAGCGGGTGTTGATCGGCACGAGCTCCGAACGCAGCTCGTCGTCGGGCGCGTGCAGCGACAGGGCGAGGGTCACGGGGATGCCCTCGTCGGCCAGCTTGCGCATCGCGGGCACCAGCCCGACCGTCGAGACGGTCACGTTGCGCGCCGACATCCCGAGGCCCTCGGGCTCCTTGGCGACGAGCGTGCGCACCGTCCCCAGGACGGCCTTGTAGTTGGCGAGCGGCTCGCCCATGCCCATGAACACGAGGTTGTTGAGGCGTGTCGGGCCGCCGGGCACCTCGCCGTCGGCGAGCGACCGCGCGGCCGAGCGGACCTGCTCGACGATCTCCGCCGTCGACAGGTTGCGGGTCAGCCCGAGCTGGCCGGTCGCGCAGAACGGGCACGCCATGCCGCAGCCGGCCTGGCTCGACACGCACAGCGTGGTGCGGCTCGTGTACCGCATCAGGACCGACTCGACCTTGGCACCGTCGAACAGGTGCCAGAGCGTCTTGACGGTCGTGCCGCCGTCCGCCTCGAGCACGCGCGCCTTCTCCAGCAGCGGCGGGAAGAGCGTCTGGGCGAGCACGTCGCGCGTCGCGGCCGGCAGGTCGGTCATCGCCTGCGGGTCCGACGTGAGGTGCGTGAAGTAGTGCGTCGCGAGCTGCTTGGCCCGGAACGGCTTCTCACCCAGGTCGACGACCGCCTGCGCGCGCTCCTCGGAGGTGAGGTCCGCGAAGTGGCGCGGCGGCTTGCCCCTGCGGGGGGCGGCGAGCTGCAGCGGGGTGCGGCCCGCGGGCGGGGTGACGGTCGGCATGTCGGGGTCCAGAGGTCGGAGGGTGGTCGGCAGGCGAGGGTCAGCTCCCCGGCACGGCGGCCGCGAGGAGCACGTACACGAAGGGGGCCGTGATGAGCAGGGAGTCGAGCCGGTCGAGGATGCCGCCGTGGCCCGGCAGCAGGCGTCCCATGTCCTTCAAGTCTAGGTCGCGCTTGAGGAGCGACTCGGCGAGGTCCCCGAGCGTGGCCGTCAGCGGCGCGAGCAGGCCGAGCGCGACGCCCACCCACGGGTCGGCGTCGAGCACGTGCGCGCCCACCAGGCCGACGGCGATCGCCAGCACGAACGAGCCCATGAGGCCCTCGATGCTCTTCTTCGGGCTCACCGTCGGCGCGAGCGGGTGCCTGCCGAACAGGACGCCCGCGACGTAGCCGCCGGTGTCGCTCGCGACGGCCAGCAGGACGAACAGCGCGACCCGGAGCTCGCCGTCCGGCTCGGCCAAGAGGAGCATGACGAACCCGGCCATGAACGGGAGCCACGCCGTCGCGAACACCCCCGCCGCGGCGTCGCGGACCCCGGCCGCGCCGGACTCCTCCAGCGCGCACCAGACCACGACGCCGCCCACGGTGAGCAGGAACGAGACCATGAGGGCCTCGGAGCCCGAGTAGTACGCGGAGACCAGGATCCCCGCCGTGCCCACGAGCAGCGGGAGCAGCGGCAGGCGGATGTTCTTGCGCTTGAACGCCTGCGCGAGCTCCCAGACGGCGCCGCCGACGGCGAGCACCGCGAACGCCACGAAGAACTCCGGGCGGAACACGAGGGACGCCGCGACGAGCGCCAGCAGGAGGACGCCGACGGCGATCGCCGCGGGCAGGTTCCGGCCCGCCTTCGGAGCGGGCTGCGCGGACGCGGGCGCCGCGCCCTCGGGCGCGGGGTCCGTGGACGGTTCCGCGCGGGCGCGGTCGGCGGGGTCGCCGGCGACGACGTCACCGGCGACCGCGTCGCCGGGGGCCGGGGCACCCGCCGCCGACCGTCGGTACGACGGCGTCGGCCGGCCGGACTTCCTGCGCTTCGTGGCCGCCATCAGACCTCGAGCAGCTCGTTCTCCTTGCCCGCCAGGAGCGCGTCGATCGCATCGACGTGCTTCTTGGTGAGCGACTCAAGCTCCTTCTCCGCGCGGGAAACCTCGTCCTCGCCGGCCTCGCCGTCGCGGACGATGCGGTCGAGCTCCTCCTTGGAGCGGCGCCGGACGTTGCGGATCGAGACCCGCGCGTCCTCCGCCTTGGCCTTCGCGAGCTTCACGTAGTCGCGGCGGCGCTCCTCCGTGAGGGCCGGCAGCACGACGCGGATGACGTTGCCGTCGGTCGACGGGTTCACGCCCAGGTCCGAGTCGCGGATCGCCTTCTCGATCGCGGGCGTCGCCGACTTGTCGAACGGCGAGACGAGGATCGTGCGGGCCTCGGGGTTGTTGAACGACGCGAGCTGCTGGAGCGGGGTGGGCGCGCCGTAGTAGTCGACCGAGATCTTCGCGAACATCCCCGCGCTCGCGCGGCCCGTGCGGATCCCCGCGAAGTCCTCCTTGGCGACCTCGATCGCCTTGTCCATCTTGTCCTCGGCCTCGAGGAGGGTGTCGTCGATCACCGGTGCTCCTTGGTTCGGTCTGTCACGGTTTTCCGTCTGTCACGGTGGTGGTCTGCGGCTCGGCCGCCCGCAGGTCCGGTGCGGACCGGGCTCAGGTCGTCGTGAGCAGCGTGCCGATCTTCTCGCCCACGAGCGCCCGCGTCACGTTGCCGGGCTCGTTCATCCCGAACACGCGCATCTCCAGGTCGTTGTCGCGGCACATGCTGAGCGCCGTCGTGTCCATGACGCCGAGGTCCTGGACGAGCGCGTCGGTGTACGTGATGTGGTCGAGCTTGGTGGCCGTCGGGTCGGTGCGCGGGTCGGCCGTGTAGACGCCGTCGACGCCGTTCTTGCCCATGAGGACCTCGTCGCAGTGCGTCTCGAGCGCCCGCTGGACGGCCACCGTGTCCGTCGAGAAGTACGGCATGCCGGCGCCGGCGCCGAAGATGACCACGCGGCCCTTCTCGAGGTGGCGGATCGCGCGCAGCGGGATGTAGGGCTCGGCGACCTGCCCCATCGCGATCGCCGTCTGCACGCGGGTCTTCACGCCCTGCTGCTCCAGGAAGTCCTGGAGCGCGAGGCAGTTCATCACGGTGCCGAGCATGCCCATGTAGTCCGCGCGGGCCCGGTCCAGGCCCGAGCGCGACAGCTCGGCGCCCCGGAAGAAGTTGCCGCCTCCGACGACGATGGCGACCTGGACGCCCTCCGCGACGGCCGCCGCGATCTGGGCAGCGGTCGCCTGCACGACATCCACCGCGAGCCCGACCTCGCCGCCGCCGAAGACCTCGCCCGAGAGCTTGAGGAGGACGCGCCTCGCCTTGGTGGCGGCCGCCTCGGCCCCCTCGCTGTCCGTCACGACACCGTCCGTCACGACACCGTCCGTCACGACCTCACCCGTCTTCTCTCGTCGTCCGCGCCGCCTGGGGCGCGTGCGTTGTCCGTCGGGGCCCGCAGGTCGTCGACCGTGCCGGGCGCCCGTCCCACCCTAGCGACCGCCCGCGCGCACCGAGGCCCGGGCCGCTGCGAGAGCGGCGACCCGGGCCCCGGGGTGCACAGACGGATCCTTGCGTCGCAGGCGCCTCAGCTGCCGACGCGGAACCGGACGAAGCCGAGCAGGTTGCCACCGGTGGCGGCGACGTGCTTGGCGACGGTCGTCTTGGTGTCCTTGGCCAGCGGCTGGTCCACGAGCACGGCGTCCTTGAAGAAGCCGTTCAGGCGGCCCTCGACGATCTTCGGCAGCGCGGCCTCGGGCTTGCCCTCGGCGATCGAGACCTCGCGGGCGATCTCGCGCTCCTTGTCGACGACGTCCGCGGGGACGTCCTCGCGCGACAGGTAGCGCGGCGCCAGCGCGGCGATGTGCTGCGCGACGTCCTTGGCGACCGGCTCGGCGGCCTCGTCCGTCGCGACGACCACACCGATCGACGGCGGCAGGTCCTTGGCGGTGCGGTGCAGGTACGTCGTGACCTTCGGGGCCTCGACGCGGGCCACGCGGCTCAGCACGATCTTCTCGCCGAGGGTCGCGCCCTGGGCGGCGATCGCGTCGGCAACGGTACCCTCGCCGGCCGGGGCGGCGAGCGCGGACTCCGCGTCCGTGGCGCCCGCGGCGGCCGCGGCGTCGAGGACGGCGTCGGCCAGCGCGAGGAACTTCTCGTTCTTGACGACGAAGTCCGTCTCGGCGTCGAGCTCGATCAGCGTGGCGACCTGGCCGGCGGCGGCGTCCTCGACCTTGACGGCCACGAGGCCCTCGGTGGTCGCGTTGCCCTCGCGCTTGGCTGCGCGCGCCAGGCCCTTCTTGCGGATGATCTCGATGGCCTTGTCGGCGTTGCCGTCGGCCTCGTCGAGCGCCTTCTTGACGTCGAGCATGCCGGCACCGGTGCGCTCGCGCAGCGCCTTGATGTCAGCGGCGGTGTAGTTCGCCATGTCACATTCCTTCGGCTGTTCGGGTGCCCGGCGCGGGCCGGGCGATGCGTGTGGCGGGACGCGCCCGCGGGGCGGGGACGCGCCGCGCACCGTTCGGGTGCGCGGCGCGTCCCTGCTCGTCACTTCGCGTCGGCGTCGCCCTCGGCGTTCTCCTCGGCGACGATCGCCTCGACGTCGGCCTCGGCAGCAGCCTCCGCCGCGACCTCGGCGACGACCTCGGCCTCGGCGGCGGCCTCGACGGCCTCGACGGCGGCCTCAGCAGCCTCCTCGGCGACCTCGGCAGCCTCCTCGGCGACGGCCTCGGTGACAGCGGCGGTCACCTCGGCGCCGGCGGCTGCCTCGTCCTGCTCGAGCTGCTTCTCGGCACCGGCGAGGAGCTCGCGCTCCCACTCGGCGAGCGGCTCGGCGTCGGCGTCGGGGCCGGTCTCGGCGCCCGAGCGGCCCGAGTGGCGCTGCAGCAGGCCCTCGGCCACGGCGTCCGCGACCACGCGGGTCAGGAGCGTCACGGCGCGGATCGCGTCGTCGTTGCCCGGGATCGGGAAGTCGACGTCGTCCGGGTCGCAGTTCGTGTCGAGGATCGCGACGACGGGGATGCCGAGCTTGCGCGCCTCGTCGACCGCGAGGTGCTCCTTGTTGGTGTCGACGATCCACACGGCCGAGGGGACCTTGGCCATGTCGCGGATGCCGCCGAGCGTGCGGGCGAGCTTGTCCTTCTCGCGACGCAGGACCAGGAGCTCCTTCTTGGTGAGCGCCGAGCCGGCGACGTCGTCGAAGTCGATCTCCTCGAGCTCCTTGAGGCGCTGGAGGCGCTTGTGGACCGTCGAGAAGTTGGTGAGCATGCCGCCCAGCCAGCGGTGGTTCACGTACGGCATGCCGACGCGCGCGGCCTGCTCGGCGACGGGCTCCTGCGCCTGCTTCTTGGTGCCGACGAAGAGGATCGAGCCGCCGTGCGCGACCGTCTCCTTGACGAACTCGAACGCGCGGTCGATGTAGGACAGCGACTGCTGCAGGTCGACGATGTAGATGCCGTTGCGCTCCGTGAGGATGTGGCGCTTCATCTTCGGGTTCCAACGGCGGGTCTGGTGCCCGAAGTGGACACCGCTCTCGAGGAGCTGGCGCATGGTCACGACGGCCATGGCACGTCCTTTCGTCGTGCGCCGCGAGTCCCTCGCCTGCGCACGGGTTGCGCGGCCCGCCCGGGGCGGTGCCGCTGTTCCGGTTGTCGACGGCGGCCGGTCGGCCGTCGTCCCTGGCACCACGCGGCGGGACGCCTCCGGCTCGCCCGAGGACGGGACCGGAAGACCGTCGCCCACGCCGCGGCTCCGGTGCGGGCGGCGCGGCGGACGACGTCCGACGGGCAGCACGCGCGCCGGCCAGAGCCGGCAACGGGAGCGTGTGTGGTGCGCGATGTCATGCGCTGGGCGCATGCACCGGAAAGTCTACCGGATGACGAGCGGCCGTCCGTGCCCGGGGCCGACCGGCCGACGGGAGCCGGACGCCACCCACCGGGGCGCGCGGAGGCCGCTCGTCCACAGGGCGCGGCCGCCGCCGACCGGCTCGCGCGCGGGCGGGGCACGCTGAGGCCATGAGGCTCCCCCGCCACCCCGTCCGGAAGCAACGGCTCGCGCCGCCCCGGCGCCCCGTCGGTCGGCCACCGGCGCGCCGCGGGGCCGCCGCGGTCGTCGTCGCGCTCGCGGCCGCGCTGATCGCTCCCGCCCCCGGCACCGCCGGCGCCGCGGACGAGCCGCCCGACGCCACAGACGCCGCGTTCCGCGTGCCCGTCCCGGGCGCCGTCGTGCGCGCGTTCGACCCGCCCGCGGTGCGGTGGGGCGCCGGGCACCGGGGCGTGGACCTGGCGGCCGCCGTCGGCGACGAGGTGCGCGCGCCCGCCGCGGGCACCGTGGCGTTCGCCGGTACCGTCGCCGGGCGAGGCGTGCTCACGCTCCTGCACGACGACGGCCTCCGCAGCTCGTTCGAGCCCGTCACCACGACGCTGCATGCCGGGGACCGGGTGGGGCAGGGCGACCCGGTCGCGACGCTCGACGACGCGACGCCCGGCGGGCACTGCCTACCCGCCTCGTGCGTCCACTGGGGCGTGCGCCGGGGCGAGACCTACCTCGACCCGATGGCGCTCGTGGCGACCGAGCCGATCGTGCTCCTGCCGCTGGGCTGAGCGTCCGCGCTCAGGCGCGCGGGAACGCCTGCCGGTACGACGCCCGCAGCCGCTCCGCGCTGACGTGCGTGTAGCGCTGCGTCGTCGCGAGGCTCGAGTGCCCGAGGACCTCCTGCACGCTCCGGAGGTCCGAGCCGCCCTCGAGCAGGTGCGTCGCCGCGGTGTGCCGCAGCGCGTGCGGGGCGAGGTCCGGCACGCCCGCGTCCGCCGCGAGCCGGTGCACCGACTCCCTCGCCCGCCGCTGGTCCCAGCGCCCCCCGCGGTCGCCGAGCAGCAGGGCCGGGCCGCTCGTCGGCGTCGCGAGCTCCGGCCGCCCCCCGCCGAGCCACCGGTCCACCGCCCGCGCGGCTGGCACGCCGAACGGCACGACGCGCTCCTTGCGGCCCTTGCCGAGCGCTCGGACCGTGCGGGTGCCGAGCTCGACGTCGTCGACGTCGAGCGACACGAGCTCTCCCACGCGCAGGCCGGTCGCGTACAGGAGCTCGACCGTCACCCAGTCCCGCAGGCGCGAGGGCGCGCCGTCGGCCGCGAGCGCCGCCGCGTGGTCGGCCAGCGTGCGCGCGGCGGCGACGGACAGGACCTGCGGCAGGTGCCGGTCCACCTGGGGTGCTCCGAGGCGCGACGCCGGGTCCGTCGGGGTGCGCCCGGTCCGCGCCGTCCACGCGAAGAACGCGCGGGCGGCGGCGCTGCGTCGCGCGAGCGTCGAGCGCGCATGGCCCGTCGACGCGAGGTCGGCCAGCCACGAGCGCAGGAGCGCGAGGTCGACGTCCCCGGGCCCGCGGGCGCCGTGCTCGCGCGCGAAGTCCGCGAGGCCGCCGACGTCTCCCGCGTAGGCGCGCAGCGTGTGGGCGCTCGCCCCGCGCTCGAGGTCGAGGTGCCGGACGAACGCCGCGACCGCCTCCTCGAACTCGCCGTGCGATGCGCTCACGTCCCCAGGGTCGCGGAGCGGTCGCCCCGGGGCAAGGAGCCGCGCGGAGCCCGCCGCCACGACCCCGCTTCCTGCACGGCGAACCCGGCGAGCTCGAGCAGCCCGAGCGCGCCGCGCGTCTCGTCGAGGGCGAGCCCAGCGGCGCGGGCGATCGACGCGACGTCGGCGGCCCGCCGGAGCGGCAGCGCGTCGAACAGCCGCCGCCCCACACCGTCGAGGTCGTCCAGCGCCTCGGTCTCCCCCGCGCCCGCGCCGGCGCCCCGGCCGCCCGTACCTGGCGCCTCGCCGGCGCCGGCCGGCAGCGCGAGCTCGGCGACCTCGTCGGCATCCGTGACGCAGACCGCCATGCCGTCGCGCAGCAGCCGGTGGCAGCCGCCGGACGCCATCGAGGTGACCGGCCCGGGGACAGCGCCCACCGGGCGCAGGAGCTCCGTCGCCCGGGTCGCGGTCGAGAGCGCGCCCGACCGCCAGGCCGCCTCGACCACCACGGTCGCCCGGGCGGTCGCGGCGATCAGCCGGTTGCGCAGCAGGAACCGCACCCGGCTCGGTACGGAGCCGGGCGGCACCTCGCTGACCACCGCCCCGCCGGCGTCGAGCACGCCGCGCAGCAGGTCGGCGTTCCCGGCCGGGTAGAGCCGGTCGACGCCGCCCGCGAGGAAGGCGACGGTGCGCCCGTCGCCCGCGAGCGCGGCCCGGTGCGCCGCGGCGTCGATCCCGTACGCGCCGCCGGACACGACCGTGAACCCGCGCCCGACGAGGCCGTGACCGAGCTCGGCGGCCACGTGCCGCCCGTACTCCGTGCAGGCGCGCGCCCCCACCAGGGCGACGGAGCGCGCGGCCGGCTCCGCGAGGTCGGGGGCCCCGCGGACCCACAGGCAGTGCGGCGCGGCGGCCCCGAGGTCGGCGAGGGCACCGGGCCAGCGCGGGTCGCCGGGCAGCAGCAGCGTGCCGCCGAGCAGGTCGAGCGCGCGCAGCTCGCGGCGCGGGTCCAGCCCGCGCGTGCGGGGCGCCCACCGGGACACGGCACGCAGGAGGCGAGCCGGCGCCAGGTCCTCCGGGAGCGCGGGCCGTTCGGCGTGCAGGCGCCGGATCGCGCGCTCCGCGACGTCGGGTCCGGGCGCTGCCTCCAGCAGCCACGCCAGCGCCGCCGCGGCCCCCAGCGCCCCGACCAGCCGGCCTGCGCCCACGTCCGCGGGCTCCGCCAGGCGGCTCCACGCGGCGGCGACCGCGCGCGGGTCGTCGAGGTCCACGCGCGCGTCAGCCACGGTGACCTCGGGTGCGCAGGGTCAGGGCTCGGCCCACGTCGGTCCGGCTGGGCGCCTCCCGGCCGGCGAGGTCCGCCAGGGTCCACGCGAGCCGGAGCACCCGGTCGGCGCCGCGCAGGCTCAGCGTCCCTCGCTCGAGGGCTCGGTCGACGTCCACGAGGAGGCTCGGGGCGGGGCCGAGCCGCTCGCGCAGCCAGGTGCCCGGCACGTCGGCGTTGAGGGCCCACGGCGTGCCCGCGAGCCGCTCGGCGGCCGCGGCCCGCGCCGCCGCGACCCGGGCCGCGACGGCCGCGCTGGCCTCCCCGCGCTCGCGCCGCTCGACCGCACTCACGCGCGGAAGCTCGACCTGGACGTCCACCCGGTCCAGCAGTGGCCCCGAGAGCCGCCCGAGGTATCGCCGGCGCTCGATCGGCGTGCACGTGCAGTCGAGCCCCTTGCCGACGGCCTTGCCGCACGGGCACGGGTTGGCGGCGAGCACGAGCTGGAACCGTGCGGGGTAGCGCGCCGTCCCGGCGGCGCGGTGGATGACGATCTCGCCGTGCTCGAGCGGCTGCCGCAGCGTCTCCAGGACCCTGGAGCCGAAGTGGGGCACCTCGTCGAGGAACAGCACGCCGCGGTGCGCGCGCGACGCCGCGCCCGGCCGCGGCAGCCCCGACCCGCCTCCGACGACGGAGGCCGGGGTCGCCGTGTGGTGCGGGTCCTCGAACGGCGGCCGGCGGACGAGGCCCTGCGCGGCGTCGAGGGTGCCGGCGACGGAGTGGATGGCCGTGACCTCCACGGCCGCCGCCTCGTCGAGGTCCGGCAGGATGCCGGGCAGCCGCGAGGCGAGCATGGTCTTGCCGGCGCCCGGCGGCCCGACCATGAGCAGGTGGTGGCCGCCTGCCGCCGCCACCTCGAGGGCCGCACGCGCCTCGGCCTGGCCCAGGACGTCGGCCAGGTCGCCCGTCGCCGCGGTGGTCGCGACGGGCGGGGCCGGTAGGTCCCCGGGCAGGTCCGGCAGCTCCTCGAGGTCCGCGCCGTACAGCGCCGCCAGCTCGGCGAGGTGCCGGACCCCGACGACCTCCGCGCCGGGCACCAGCCGCGCCTCGCTCGCGTCGTGCTCGGGGACCACCACACGCGGGTAGCCGGCCGCGACGGCGGCCGCCACCGCGGGCAGGACGCCGCGGACGCGGTGCACGCGCCCGTCGAGGCCGAGCTCCCCGAGGTGGACCACCTGCTGCGGGCGCTCGGCGTCGACGAGACGCGCCCCGGCGAGCATTGCGACGGCGATCGCGAGGTCGAAGCTCGAGCCGGCCTTCGGCAGCGCGGCCGGCGACAGGTTGACCGTGATCTTCTTGTTGGGCCACCGCAGCCCGGACGACGCGACCGCCGCCCGCACCCGGTCCCGGGACTCGCTCAGCGCGGCGTCGGGCAGGCCCACGAGCGTGAAGCCGGGAACGGAAGCGGCCAGGTGCGCCTGGACCTCGACGACGTGGCCCTCGAGGCCGACGAGCGCGACGGCGCGCGTGGTGCCGAGCGCGCTCACGCGACGTCCTCGAGGTGCTCGACCCGCGCGGCCCCGGCGCGGGGCAGCTGCACGGCCACCACGTCGATCCGCACCGAGCGGAACCGCACCTCCGGGTGGGCGGTCAGCCAGCCCGCGGCGAGCCGGCGCAGCCGCGCGAGCTTCACGGGCGTCACCGCCTCGGCCGGATGCCCGAAGCCGAGGCCCCGCCGCGTCTTGACCTCGACCACGACGAGCACGTCGCCGTCGAGCGCGACCAGGTCGAGCTCGCCGCCCGGTCCCCGCCAGTTGCGGTCCACGACCCGCCAGCCGCGCCCCTCCACGTGGCGCGCCGCCACCTTCTCGCCGTACCGCCCGACCGCGTCCTTCGCCCGCATGGGCCTCACCTCCGCGGGCAACCCTGCCCGGGGGCGGCGTCCTCGTGCGGAGGGCGGTACGGCCGTTGTGCGCTGCCGGTCGCTGCCGGTCCCTGTGGGTGGCCCCCCAGGTCCGCGGCGAGGCTAGAGCTGGAGCTCGGCCTTCGCGAGCTCCTCGACGTTCACGTCCTTGAACGTCACGACGCGCACCGACTTCACGAAGCGCGCCGACCGGTAGACGTCCCACACCCACGCGTCCGCGAGCCTCAGCTCGAAGTAGACCTCGCCCGCCGCCGACCGCACCTGCAGGTCGACGTGGTTCGCCAGGTAGAAGCGTCTCTCGGTCTCCACCACGTACGAGAACAGCCCGACGACGTCCCGGTACTCGCGGTAGAGCGCGAGCTCCATCTCTGTCTCGTAGTTCTCGAGGTCCTCGGCACTCACGCGTCCATCATGGACCATCAAGGACGACGGCCGCGCCGCCCGCGCCGCCGGACGACGTGACGCCGGGCAGGTTCCAGCTCGTGCGGTGCAGGGCGCTCGGGCCGTGCTCCGCGAGCGCCCGCACGTGTGCGGCTGTCGCGTAGCCCTTGTTCTGGTGCCACTCGTACGCCGGGTGCTCGCCGGCGAGGTCCCGCATGAGCGCGTCGCGCTCGCACTTGGCGAGGACGCTCGCCGCCGCGACGGACGCGCACTGGACGTCAGCCTTCACCAGGGTGCGCACGCCGAGCGGCGGGACCCGCGCCGGCAGGGTCGCCGGGTCGAGCGTCCGGTACCGCGTGCCGAGAGCCGGGGCCGGGACGGGGTCCGGGCCCGGCTCGCCGTCCAGCGCCTCGAGCTCGTCGAGCAGGTCGCGCTGCGGGTCGGAGAGCCAGTCGTGCGAGCCGTCGAGGAGCACCGCGTCGACCTCGACCCCCGCGTCCGCGACCGTGGCCAGCGCGCGCCGGCCCGCAAGCCGGAGCGCACCGATGATCCCGACGTCGTCGATCTCGGCGCTGCTCGCGTGCCCGACGGCCCACGCGAGCCCCCACCGGCGCACCCGCGGCACCATCTCCTCGCGCAGCGCGGGCGCGAGGAGCTTCGAGTCCGTGAGCCCTCGCGGCGCGCGGCGGGTGGTCACGTCGACCACCACGACCCCGACCGTGACCGGACCGGCGAGCGCCCCGCGCCCCACCTCGTCCATGCCCGCGACGGTCCGCGCCCCGGACTCGAACCACGCGGTCTCGCGCTTGAGGTGCGCCGTACGGGGACGGGCCGCCGGGCGGGTGGCCGCCGGACGGGAGGTGCGGGTGGGGGTCGTCGTCACGGGTTGGGGACGTCCTTGAACGTGTCGCCGGGGTTGCGCATGAGCCCCGCGTCCGACAGCGGCCAGACCTTGACGAAGGCGGTCCCGACGACGTCGTCCAGCGGCACGAAGCCGCCGCCGGGCTTGCCGGTGTTGTAGCGCGAGTCGCTCGAGTCCTGCCGGTTGTCGCCCATCACGAAGAGCATGCCCGCGGGGACCTTCTCGTTGAACGCGTCCTGGCTGGGCTCGGAGCCCGGCTTGATGTAGGGCTCGTCGATCGCCACGCCGTTCACGGTCACCGGCTTGCCCGGGCCCGCGCACGCGACCGTGTCGCCCGGCAGCCCGATCACCCGCTTGATGAGGTGCCCGACCGCGTCGTTGGGCCGGAGCCCGACGAACGTGAGCGCGTCGACGACGGCGTTGCCCACCGGACCGTGGTCCGCCTTCTCCTGCTGCGGGAGCCATTCCCCCGGGTCCTTGAAGACGATGACGTCACCGCGGTGGAGGTCGAGGTGCGACGGGACGAGCCGCGACACCATGACCCGGTCGCCGATCTGGAGCGTGTCCTCCATGGACTCGCTCGGGATGTAGAACGCCTGCACGAGGAACGTCTTGATGAGCCACGACAGGACGAGCGCGGCGACGACGATGATCGCCGTCTCCCGCAGGACCGACGACCGCCTCGGCGCGGGGGCCGCCGCCGCGGCATGCCTCGACGTCGCCCGGCCATCGTCCGAGCCGTGCCCGGCCGCGGGCTCGTGGGGGTGGGGGTCGGCGCCCGCCGTGGGCTGGGCGTCCGTCGGCTGGGCGTCGACGGGCGGCGTCGGGACGCGCGCGACGTCCGGCGTGGGTTCGGTCACGCCGCCCACTGTGCCACCTTCACCTGTGCCCCACGAAACGCGGCTCGACTGGACGTGTCGGCCGGAAGGGCGCCTTCCCCGAACGCACGAAGGGCGGCCGTCCGGTGAGGACGACCGCCCGTCGCGGGGTGCTGCGCGATGCCTACTTCGAGGGCGTGGTCTCGCGCTTCTCCTTGATCTTGGCCTTCTTGCCGCGCAGCTTGCGCAGGTAGTACAGCTTGGCGCGACGCACGTCACCGCGCGTCACGACCTCGATGGTGTCGATCTGCGGCGAGTGCACGGGGAACGTGCGCTCCACGCCGACGCCGAAGCTGATCTTGCGGACGGTGAACGTCTCGCGGACACCGCCGCCCTGGCGGGCGATGACGACGCCCTGGAACGCCTGGACGCGGGAGCGGGTGCCCTCGACGACCTTGACGTTGACCTTGAGGGTGTCGCCCGGGCGGAATGCCGGGACGTCGCTGCGCAGCGATGCTGCGTCGACGCTGTCGAGCGTGTGCATGTCGGTCTCCTGGCCTGCCACGGGTCAGGTCCGATCTCGTGGCCGTCGGCGGGCGTGCCGCGGACGGTCCGGTGCGGGATGCGGGTGTGGTGCGCGTGTGCCCGTGCGTCCCTTGCTCCCCCGTGGCAGAGCGGGCGGGACGGCGACGTCGGGCGCACACCAGGGGCCAATCTTGCCACAGCGGGGCCGCTGCCCACCAATGGACGGCCGACTCCGGCGCCCGGCCGACGCAGCGCGGCGTCCTCAGGACGCCGGCGACTCCCAGCCGACCGCGCGCAGGACCTCCCGGTCGTGCGCGTCCAGGGCGTCCGGGTCGAGTGCCGCGAGCAGGTCCGGCCGGCGCGCCGCCGTGCGCTCGAGCGCGCGGTCCCGCCGCCACCGGGCGATCCGCGCGTGGTGGCCCGACAGCAGGACCTCGGGCACCTCGAGGCCCGCCCACGCCGGCGGCTTCGTGTAGACGGGGTACTCGAGGAGCCCGGCAGCGCCGTGCGACTCCTCGACCAGCGACTCCGGGTTCCCGACGACGCCGGGCAGCAGGCGGCCGACCGCCTCGACCACCACGAGCGCCGCGACCTCGCCTCCGTTGAGGACGTAGTCGCCGATCGAGATCTCGCTCACGACGACGCCGCGCTCGCGGTAGTGGTCCGCGACCCGCGCGTCGATGCCCTCGTAGCGCCCGCAGGCGATCACGAGCCGGTCGTCCTGCGCCCACGCCTCGGCGGTGCGCTGCGTGAAGACCTCGCCCGACGGTGTCGGGACGACCAGGCGCACCGCGTCGTCCTCGCCGGAGATGACGTCGTCGAGCGCGCGCCCCCACACGTCGGGGCGCATGACCATGCCCGCTCCGCCGCCGAACGGGGTGTCGTCGACGGTGCGGTGGCGGTCGTGCGCCCACTCGCGCAGATCGTGGACGCGCAGGTCCAGCAGGCCGGACTGCCGCGCCTTGCCGACGAGGGACAGCTCGAGCGGCGCCAGGTAGTCGGGGAAGATCGAGACGACGTCGACGCGCACGTCAGGCCCCGCCCTCGGAGGCCGCGCCGTCGTCCGGAAGGTCCACCTCGAGCAGCGCGGCGTCCCGCGCCAGGAGGCCTCCCGGCGGGTCGAGGACGACGCGGCCCCCGGGGACGTCCACGACCGGGACGATCGCTCGGACGAACGGCACGAGCGTGCGCTCGCCGCCGGTCTCGCGGACGAGGAGCAGGTCGTGCGCGGGCGACGACGTGTCGAGCCCCTCGACCTCGCCGACCACGGTGCCGTCCGCGAGCTCGACCCGCAGGCCCGCCAGCTCGTGGGGGTACCAGGCGTCCTCCTCGTCGGAGTCCTCCGCGTCGACGACGAGCTCGACGCCGCGCAGCCCCTCGGCGGCCGTCCGGTCGGACGCCTCCGCGAAGCGCACGTACCACGCGTCGTGCTGGTTCCGGACGCCGTCCAGCGTGAGCGGGCCCGCCGACGCCGGCACCGTGGTGAGCCGGGCGCCCACGTGCAGCCGCGTCTCGGGGTCGTCGGTGCGCAGGTCGAGCCGCACCTCGCCGCGCAGGCCGTGCGCGCGTCCGATGCGTGCGACGGTCAGCTCCATGGGGGCGTCCTCTCGTTCGGGTCGGTGGTGCGCGTGAGGCCCGGCCCCACGGGGGGACCGGGCCTCACGCGTCATGCTTGCTGCGGTGCCGAGGCACCGGAGCGCCGGGCACGAGACAGCCGTGCCTAGCGGCGGTCGACGTCCACGACGTCGACCCGCACCTGCTCGTCCCGCGCGAGCGCACCCACGACGGTGCGCAGCGCGCGGGCGGTGCGGCCGCCGCGGCCGATGACCCGCCCGAGGTCGTCCGGGTGGACCCGGACCTCGAGGAGGTCGCCGCGGCGCGTCGCACGCGACGCGACACGCACGTCGTCAGGGTTGTCGACGATCCCCCGGACGAGGTGCTCGAGCGCGTCGGCGAGCATCAGGCCTGCTCGTCGGAGGCCGGCTCCTGCTCCTCGGCAGGCGCGGTCGCCTTGGCGGCGGCCTTCTCGGCGACGGTGGCCTTGTGCTTCTCGGCGGCCTCGGCGGCGGCCGCGACCGCGGCAGCGGCGTCGGTCTTCTCGCCCTTGACCCGCAGGGTGCCCTCGGCGCCCGGCAGGCCCTTGAACTTCTGCCAGTCGCCGGTGATCTTGAGGAGGACGAGGACCTGCTCGGTCGGCTGCGCGCCGACGCCCAGCCAGTACTGCGCGCGCTCGCTGTCGATCTCGATGAACGACGGCTCCTCGGTCGGGTGGTACTTGCCGATCTCCTCGATCGCACGGCCGTCACGGCGGGTGCGCGAGTCGGCGACGACGACGCGGTAGTACGGGGCCCGGATCTTGCCGAGGCGCTTCAGACGGATCTTGGTGGCCACAGTGGTGGTCTCTCCTGGTTCGTGGGGTGAGGTCCGTGCTCCGTCCCAGGTGGGGCCAGGGACGATGGTGGACCAGGGACGCGGCGGTGCGCGGAGAGAGGGGCCGGGCACGCCGAGTACGGCTCCATTGTGCCAGACGACGACAACCGGCTCCAAGCCGGCCCCTTCACGACGACGACGCCTACCGGCGCGGGTTCTCCCCCGCGACGATCACGGCCTTCGGCGACCGCAGCACGCTGACGTCCTCGCGCGGGTCCGCGTCGTACACGACGAGGTCGGCCACCGCGCCCTCGACGAGCTGCCCGAGGCCCAGGAACTGCCGCGCACGCCAGCTGGCCGCCGCGACCACCTCGGACGCCGGGATGCCGGCGGCCACGAGCTCGGCGCACTCGTCCGCGAGGCGGCCGTGCTCGACGGTCGTGCCGGCGTCCGTCCCGACGAGCAGCGGGACCCCCGCGTCGAACAGCGCACGGACCTGCGCGTAGCGGTTCTCGTGCATGCGCCGCATGCGCGCCGCGAAGCGCGGGTACTTGCCGTCGGCCTGCGCCGCGAACCGGTCGAACTGGCCGACCTGGAGCAGCGTCGGCACGACGGGGACGCCTCGCGCCGCCAGCTCGCCCATGAGCTCCGGGGGCACGCCGGTGCCGTGCTCGAGGCAGTCGACCCCCGCCGCGAGCAGGCCGGGGACGGCCTCCGCCGAGAATGTGTGGGCCGTGACCCGCGCGGCCTCGGAGTGCGCCGCGGCGACCGCGGCAGCGAGCACGTCGCCCGGCCACAGGGGCGTGAGGTCGGCGTCCGCACCGAGGTCGCGGTCGATCCAGTCGGCGACGAGCTTGACCCAACCGTCCCCCGCGCGCGCCTCCTGGCGCGCCGCCTCCGGCAGCCCGGCGACGTCGTCGAGCTCGCGGGCGAGGCCGCGGACGTAGCGCCTGGGCCGCGCGAGGTGCCGACCCGCCCGGACGATGCGCGGCAGGTGGGGCCGGTGCACCAGGGGCGACGTGTCCGTCGGCGAGCCGGCGTCCCGCACGGCGAGGACGCCCGCGCGGCGGTGCGCCCGCGCCTGCTCCTCGGCCTCCGCGAGCCCGACCGCGCCGGACGCTCCCAGCCCGACGTGCGCGTGCATGTCCACCAGCCCCGGCAGCACCCAGCCCTCGACGGTCCGCTGGTGGGTGCCGGGC
Source organism: Luteimicrobium sp. DT211 (assembly GCF_049844995.1). Classification (NCBI taxonomy): domain Bacteria; kingdom Bacillati; phylum Actinomycetota; class Actinomycetes; order Micrococcales; genus Luteimicrobium; species Luteimicrobium sp. DT211. The sequence continues at coordinate 54,242 of NZ_JBNCMC010000009.1, forward strand.
GCGGACGGCCGCGTGAACGTCACGACGCCGTCCTTGACCCAGAGCTCCGTGAGCTCGCGGGAGTCGCCGAGCAGCACGTGGCCGCGAAGATGCAGGGACGGGCCCTCGAGCGCGGACATTCGGCTCCTTCACGACGGACGGCACGACGGACGATCTCAGGCCGCGGCCGCCGCCGGCGTGCGGGTCAGCGCCGCGGTGAGCGCGCCCGGCCGGGTGACGAAACGATAGCGGCTCGGTGGGCCGTCATCGACCCAGGTACTTCTCCAGGTCCGGGGGCAGCTCGAGGCCGTCGAGCCCGGCGCCGGCCTGGTCCGACGACGCGGCCCCTCCCCCGACGCCGAACGCGGACCCGGGCGCGCTCGGGCCGGCCACCGTCTGCCCGGCGGCCCGGGCGGCGGCGGCGCGCTCCTGCGCCGCGCGCTTGGCGGGGTTGCCGGACTTGCCCTTGACCTTGCGCTGCGGCGCCTGACGCCCGCGCGCCTTCTTGCCGCCGCCGAGCCCGGGGATCCCGCCCATGCCCGGCATCCCGGGGACGCCGCCGCCGCGCGCGACCTGGCGCATCATCTTCTGCGCGTTCTCGAACCGCTCGAGGAGCTGGTTGACGTCCGTCGTGGTGCTGCCCGAGCCCCGCGCGATGCGCGCGCGGCGCGAGCCGTTGATGATCTTCGGGTTCTCGCGCTCCGCGGGCGTCATCGACCGGACGATGGCCTCGATGCGGTCGACCTCGCGCTCGTCGAAGTTCTCGATCGCGTCGCGCATCTGGCCCATGCCCGGGAGCATCCCGAGCATCTTCTTCATCGAGCCCATGTTCTTGAGCTGCTGCATCTGCACGAGGAAGTCGGCGAGCGTGAAGTCCTGCCCCGACTCCACCTTGGCGGCCATCTGGGCGGCCTGCTCGGCGTCGAACGCCTTCTCGGCCTGCTCGATGAGCGTCAGCACGTCGCCCATGTCGAGGATGCGCGAGGCCATCCGGTCGGGGTGGAAGACCTCGAGGTCGGTGAGCTTCTCGCCCGTCGACGCGAACAGGATGGGCCGGCCCGTGACGCCCGTGACGGACAGCGCGGCACCGCCGCGCGCGTCGCCGTCGAGCTTGGACAGGACGACGCCGGTGAAGTCGACGCCCTCTTCGAAGGCCTTCGCGGTCGCGACGGCGTCCTGGCCGATCATCGCGTCGATGACGAACAGGACCTCGTCGGGCTGCGTGGCGTCGCGGATGTCCGACGCCTGGCGCATGAGCAGCGCGTCCACGCCGAGGCGGCCCGCGGTGTCGATGATCACGACGTCGTGCTGGCGCTGGCGCGCGGTCTCGACGCCGTCGCGGGCGACGGCGACCGGGTCGCCGATGACGGGCCCGTCCTCCGCGTCGGCGCCGCTCGTGTTGCCGGGGTGCGGCGCGAAGACGGGGACGCCCGCGCGCTCGGCGACGACGCTCAGCTGGGTCACCGCGTTCGGGCGCTGGAGGTCCGCCGCGACGAGGAGCGGCGTGTGGCCCTGCTCCTTGAGCCAGCGCCCCAGCTTGCCCGCGAACGTCGTCTTGCCGGCGCCCTGCAGGCCCGCGAGCATGATCACGGTCGGCGGGTTCTTCGCGAACCGCAGGGTGCGGGTCTGGCCGCCGAGGACGCCGACGAGCTCCTCGTTGACGATCTTGACGACCTGCTGCGCCGGGTTCAGCGCGCCCGACACCTCGACCGACAGGGCGCGCTCGCGCACCTGACCGGTGAACTCGCGCACGACGGGCACCGCGACGTCGGCGTCGAGCAGGGCGCGACGGATCTCGCGGACGGTCGCGTCGATGTCCGCCTCGGACAGGCGACCCTTGGTGCGCAGGTTCTTGAAGGTCTGCGCGAGCCGGTCGGAGAGCGTGTTGAACACCAGGGGACCTCAAGGTTTCGGGGACGGTTTCGAAAGACGCAGGGCTCGGGATCCTGAGCGTCACCAGCCTACCCGGCGGGCTCGGACCCGCGGGCGTCGGGCCGCGCCCCCACCCCTATCCGTCGGCTGCGACGCCCCCCAGCGCGACCCTCGTGAGCCCGGTGAGGTCGTCGACGAGCCGACGGCGCCACGCCGTCCACGCGCCCGGCCCGAGCGAGGAGGCGTCGGCCTCGGTCAGGGCGCGCAGCGCCTCGAGCAGGTCGGCCCGGTGGTCCACCGCGGCGGCGAGCGCCGCGACCGTCTCCGGGTCGTCCGGGTCAGAGCCGACGGCGAGCCGCGACAGCGTCAGGTGCTGGCGCACGAGCAGCGCGACGTCGTCGCGCACGCCGGGCTCGAAGCCCATCCGGTCGAGGATCGCCGGGACGAGCCGCGCTCCCTCGACGGAGTGGTCCGTGGCGCCGGCTCGTTTGCCGATGTCGTGCAGGAGCGCGGCGAGCAGGAGCGTGTCGCCCAGCGCGACCTGCCGCTTGTCCCGGGCGGCCCGCGCGACCACCTCGACCAGGTGCCGGTCGACGGTGTGCAGATGGATCGCGGCGCGCTGCGGGCGGTTCCGCACCCCTGCCCACTCGGGGATCCAGGTGGTCACGATGCCCGCGAGGTCGAGCGCCTCCCAGACCGGCACCTGGGCGTGGCCGCTGCCGAGCAGGGTGAGGAACGCCTGACGGGCTGCGCGAGGCCAGGGCTCGGGCAGGGCGGGACAGCGAGCCAGCGAGCCGACCGAGACGGGCGACAGCACGAGGCCCGTGCGCGCCGCCGTCGCCGCCGCCCGCAGCGGGAGGACCGGGTCGGCCTCGGGGTGGGCGTCGACGGCGAGGACGAGCTCGCCGTCGTGCTCGACCAGCCCGTCCCCCACGGGGCGCAGCCGGGGCGCGGCGCGTCGACCCCGGACGAGGACGGGCCGGCCGAGGCGCGGACGCTGGAGCGACTGCCGGGCCCGGCGCACCGTCGTGTCGAGCGCGTAGCTGACCTCGCGCCCGGACTCGGCGAGGCTCGCGAGGAGGGCGTCGCCGTCGTCGTAGCCGGCGACCGCGGCCACGTCGTCGAGGTCCTGCAGGACCAGCCGGTTGGTGTGCCGGCGCGCGACCACGTGGACGGCGTCGCGCACGTCGAGGAGGTGGGACGCGGCCCGGTCGACGTCGCCGTGCGGGCGGTCCGTGAGCCAGGTCGCCGCGAGCGCGGAGAGCACGACGGCGTCACGGATGCCGCCGCGGGACTCCTTGAGGTCCGGCTCGATCAGGTAGGCGAGCTCGCCGAAGCGGTCGGCGCGCTCCTTGGTCGACGCAAGCAGCTCGGGCAGGCGGCGGCGCGACGCCGACCGCCAGTCCCCCAGCACCGCCGACGCCGCCCGGTGGACCACGACGGCGTCGCCCGCCACCGGGCGCACGTCGAGCCAGCCGACCGCCGCCGGCAGGTCCTTGGACGCCACCTGGCGGCACTGCGACAGCGTGCGGACCGCATGGTCGAGCTCGATCTTCGCGTCCCACAGCGGGTACCACAGACCCTCGGCGACGCGCGTCACGGTGTCCGCGTCGTGGGTCCGCCCGTCGTGGACGAGGACGAGGTCGAGGTCGCTCGCCGGCCCCAGGTCACGCCGGCCGAGGCTGCCGACCGCGGCGAGCGCCAGGCCCGGCGTCGCGCCGTCGTCGTCGGCGAGGTCCGAGGTCGCCTCCGACCACAGTCCCCGGAGCGCGTCCTCGACGAGCTCGACGAGCGCCGCGCGACGCGCGACGCCGCTGCGTCCCGGACCCGACAGGCGGGTCCCGGTCTCGAGGAGCGCGGACCGCAGGTCCCGGACCCCAGCGGGGCCCGGGACCTGCGGCTCGTGCGGCTCCCCGACAGGCTGCTGCCCCCTGGCAGGCTGTCGTGGGTCGGTCATCGGCTAGAGCGCCTCCGCGCCGTTCTCCCCGGTGCGGACCCGGGTGACCGCGTCCACCGGGACGGTCCAGACCTTGCCGTCGCCGATCTTGCCGGTCTGCGACGCCGAGACGATCGCCTCGGTCACGGCCGACGCGTCCGGGTCGTCCACGAGGACCTCGACGCGGACCTTCGGGACCAGGTCCACGGTGTACTCGGCGCCGCGGTAGACCTCGGTGTGGCCCTTCTGGCGCCCGTAGCCGCTCGCCTCCGAGACGGTCATGCCCTTGACGCCGGCCGCCTCGAGGGCCGACTTCACGTCGTCGAGCCGGTGAGGCTGGATGATTGCGGTGACGAGCTTCATGCCGAGATGCCCTCCTTGACGCGCCCGCCGGTGGCGGGGGTGGTGTCGTACGCGGTCTCACCGTGGATGGCGAAGTCGACGCCGCCGACCTCGTCGCCCTCGGCCACGCGCAGGCCGGTGATGGCCTTGATGATGTATCCGATCACGTAGGTCAGCACGAAGGAGAACACGACGGCGATCACGGCGACCAGCACCTGGGTCGCGAGCTGGGTCAGGCCGCCGCCGTAGAGCAGGCCGTTCTTGGCGCCGTCGGGGTACCAGCCGCCCTGCTTGTTCGTCGCGAAGAAGCCGATGAGGATCGTGCCCGTCAGGCCGCCGACGAGGTGGACGCCGACCACGTCGAGCGCGTCGTCGAAGCCGAACTTGAACTTGAGCCCGACGGCGAGCGCGCAGACGACGCCGGCCACCAGGCCGATGACGATCGCGCCGTACGAGTCGACCGCCGCGGCGGCCGGGGTGATCGCGACGAGGCCGGCGACGACGCCCGACGCGGCGCCCAGCGACGTGGCCTTGCCGTCGCGGAACTTCTCCGTGAGCATCCAGGCGAGCATCGCGACGCAGGTGGCGACGAAGGTGTTGATCCACGCGCGCCCGGCGGTGCCGTCGGCCGCGCCCTCGGAGCCCGCGTTGAAGCCGAACCAGCCGACCCACAGGAGCGCCGCGCCCAGCATCACGTACGGCAGGTTGTGGGGGCGCATCGGCTCCTTCGGCCAGCCCTTGCGGCGGCCCAGCAGCAGCGCGAGCGCGAGGCCCGCCGCACCGGCGTCGATGTGGACGACCGTGCCGCCCGCGAAGTCGATGGGCGTCGACAGCCACTCGGAGACCTTGCCGCCGACGCCGAGGAAGCCGCCGCCCCACACCATGTGCGCGAGCGGGAAGTAGACGGCCGTGACCCAGACGGCGGAGAACGCGATCCAGCTGCCCAGCTTGATGCGGTCGGCGATGGCGCCCGTGATGAGCGCGACCGTGATGACCGCGAACGTGGCCTGGAACCCGACCCCGACGAGCGCCGGGACGCCCGTGGCGGCACCCAGGCCGCCGTCGTCCTGAAGGCCGACCAGGCCGAAGTACTTGAACGGGTTGTCGAAGAACTGCGCGTAGCCCGTCGTGTTGCCCGCGAACGTCATCGAGTACCCGTAGAGGATCCAGATGAACCCGACGACCCCGACGGCGACGAAGTTCATCACCATCATGTTGAGGACCGACTTCGAGCGGACCATGCCGCCGTAGAAGAACGCCAGCCCGGGGACCGTCATCATCAGCACGATGACCGCCGACGTCATCATCCACGCCGTGTTGCCCGTGTCCAGCTTGAAGGCATCCGCTGCCATCAAGGCTCCTGTTGCCATGTGCCCGTCTCTCCCTCCGCCGACCTGGGCGGCCGGTCGGGGACAACGTTCTCGGCGACAGGTTTCACTCGGTCGCGGGCCGTGTTACGGGCAGGTGACATGAACCTCGCGAGCGTAAATGTTGGGTTTCGCGCGGCCGTCAGTCGCCCAGGAGGCCGTCGACGAACGCCTCGGGGTCGAACGGCGCGAGGTCGTCCGGGCCCTCGCCGAGACCGACGAGCTTCACGGGCACCCCGAGCTCGCGCTGCACGGCGACGACGATCCCGCCGCGAGCCGTGCCGTCGAGCTTGGTCAGCACGATGCCGGTGACCCCGGCCACCTCGCCGAACACGCGGGCCTGCGTGAGCCCGTTCTGGCCGGTGGTCGCGTCGAGGACCAGCAGCACCTCGGTGAGGGGCGCCTCCTTGGTGATCACCCGGGTGATCTTCCCCAGCTCGTCCATGAGACCGGCCTTGTTCTGCAGGCGGCCGGCGGTGTCGACGACGACGACGTCCACGCCCTCCGTGCGCCCCGTCCGGACGGCGTCGAACGCCACCGCGGCGGGGTCGGCACCGTCACGGTCGGAGCGCACCGTCGGCACGCCGACGCGCGAGCCCCAGGTCTGGAGCTGGTCGGCGGCGGCGGCGCGGAACGTGTCCGCGGCCCCGAGGACGACGGTGCGCCCCTCCGCGACGAGCACGCGGGCGAGCTTGCCGATGGTCGTCGTCTTGCCGGTCCCGTTGACGCCGACGACGAGCAGCACCGCCGGGACGTCGTTCCCGTCGGCGCCGGGGTGACGCTCGGTCGCGAGCGAGCGGTCGAGGGTCGGGTCCACGATCGCGAGGAGCTCGGAGCGCAGCAGCTCACGCACCTGCGCCGCGTCCTTCACGCCCTCGACGCGGACGCGGGTCCGCAGCGCCTCGACGATCTCACCCGTCGGGCCGGCGCCGACGTCGGCGAGCAGGAGCGTCTCCTCGAGCTCGTCCCAGTCGTCCTCGGTCAGGTGGTCGCGCGAGAGGACCGCCAGCAGGCGCGCGCCGAGCGGCGAGCCGGACCGGGCGAGCCGCCCCCGGAGCCGGACCAGCCGGCCGGCGACGGGCTCGGGCTGCTCGAGCGCGGGCGCCGCCTCGGGAAGCTCGGCCTCGGGGGTCTCGGGCGTCTCGGGCGTCTCGGGTGCCTCGGGGGCCGGCGCACCGGCCGGCCCGGGCGCCGCGGACGGCGGTGCCTCCGCGACGGGCGGCGCTCCCGCATCTGCGCCACGCCTGCGCGACGTCGCGACCCGGTTCCCGACGAAGCCCGCCACGAGGGCGACGAGCACGACAGCGATGACGATCCACAGCCAGAGGTCCTTCACGCGGACCAGTGTTCCAGGCCCGGCGGCCTCGGCCTACCCGACCCGCTCGACGCAGTCGGCCGGTGACGGCGGGACCGGCCTCGTGCGCTCAGCCGCGGGCGGCGTGCCGCCAGTCGTGCCAGTCGTGGTCGGCGTCGTCGGGCTCGGACCACTCGAACACCTCGTCGAGGTCCGTGTCGACGACGGGCGGCGCGAGGTGCGAGGCGACGTTGAGCGCCCGGTCGGGGTGGCGCCGCGCGAAGCGCTCGGCACGGATGTCCTGCCAGCCGGCGCGGAAGTCACCGGCGAAGCCCCTGAGCCCCGTCGAGGGCAGCTCGGGGTTGTCCCGCCGCTCGACCCGGTGCACGGCGTAGAGCACCGCGACGGCGGCGACGAGAGCGAGAACCATCCAGAACCAGAGCTGCACCACGGTCCCAGTATCGTGGCCCACCCTGGGCGCGCACGTCAGGCACCCTGTGCGTATCCGAATCGATACACACCTTCACTCGGGGCACACAACTGCTACGGATCCGTGACCTCACCGTGACGTGGTGGGAGGTCGATGAGCGGCAAGCCCGCCTCGCCGAGTCTGCACGCGTCCTCGCCTACGCGCCGACCGACTCCTCCGACCGCAGCCGCTGGCTGATCACGGTCGTCACGCCGTCCCCACGCATCGTCACGCCGTACAACGCGTCGGCGATCTCCATCGTCCTCTTGTGGTGCGTGATGACGATGAGCTGGGAGTCGCGCTGCAGCTCGGCGAAGATCTCGAGGAGCCGCCCGAGGTTGGTGTCGTCGAGCGCGGCCTCGACCTCGTCCATGACGTAGAACGGGCTGGGCCGGGCCTTGAAGATGGACACGAGCAGCGCGACAGCGGTGAGGGAGCGTTCGCCGCCGGACAGCAGCGACAGTCGCTTGACCTTCTTCCCAGCAGGCCGCGCCTCGACCTCGATGCCGGTGGCGAGCATGTCGGTCGGGTCGGTGAGCACGAGCCGCCCCTCGCCCCCGGGGAAGAGCCGCGGGAAGACCTGCTCGAACTGGGCGGCCGTGTCGGCGTAGGCCTCCGCGAACACCCGCTCGACGCGCTCGTCGATCTCCTTGACGATCTCGAGCAGGTCGGCGCGCGACTTCTTGAGGTCGGCGAGCTGCTCGGTGAGGAACGTGTGCCGCTCCTCGAGGGCGGCGAACTCCTCGAGCGCGAGGGGGTTGACGCGGCCGAGCTGCCCGAGTCCGCGCTCGGCGGTCCGGAGCCGCTTCTCCTGCTCGGCGCGGTCGTAGGGGACCTCGCGCGGGGCGTCCTCGGCGTCGTCGTCGGACTCGCCCCCGGAGGGCGGGCCCCCGAGGACAGGGACCGGCCGGTGCGGCCCGAACTCGTCGACGAGCACCTCGGGGTCGAGCCCGAGCTCGTCGACGGCGCGCTGCTGGAGCTGTTCGACACGGAGCTGCTGCTGCGCCCGCGCGACCTCGTCGCGGTGGGCGACGTCGGTGAGCTCGCGCAGCTCGCCCGTGAGCTTCTCGACGTCGGCGCGGGCGGCGACGAGCCCCGCCTCCCGCTCGGCGCGGGCGACCTCGGCGGCGGCGCGCTCGTCGGCGGCTCCGGCGACGGCACGCTCGACGGCGCCCGCCGCCTCCGCGGCCCCGGCGCCGACGGCGCGCGCACGGGCCGCCTGGACGGCTCGGGCCCGCTCGCGCTCGGCCGCGACGCGGCGCGCCTCGCGCTCGGCGGCGGCCGCCCGGGCGAGCGACTGGGCGCGGCCCGCCAGGGCGCGCGCCCGCTCCTCGCTCGTCCGCAGAGCGAGGCGCGCCTCGGTCTCCTGCTGCCGGGCCGCCGTGGCGGCCTCGGCGCGCGCGTCCCGCTCGGCGGCCGCCGCGTCGATCGCGTCCTCGGACTCCTCGGGCGCTCGCTCGGCGGCCGTGAGCCGGGCCGCGAGGGCCGCGTGCGCCTCCTCCTGCTCGACGAGCGACGCCTCCGCCGCGGCGAGCCGCTCCCCCGCCCGCTCGGCCTCCGCGCGGGCCGCGCGGGCGGTCGCGCCCAGGTGCCCGAGCTCCTCGGCGACGGCCGCGAGCCGCGCGTCGGACTCGTTGAGGCGGGCGAGGGTCTCGTCGTGCCGTTCCCGGGCGGACTCCTCGGCCCGGGTGGCGCCGGCGAGCTCGAAGCGGGCGCGCTCCCCCGCCGCGACGGCGACGTCGAGGGCCTGCCGTCCCTCGTCGAGCGCGGCCTGGAGGTGCAGGACGCTGGGCGAGGAGGCCGAGCCACCCACGGCGTGCGCCCCGGCGAGCAGGTCCCCGGCGAGGGTCACGACCCGCAGGCGGGGGTGCGCAGCGACCAGGGCGCGCCCGTGGGCGAGGTCGGGCGCGACGACGACGTCCGCGAGCAGCGCGCCGATCCCCGCCCGCGCGTCGGGGGCCGGGGTGACGACGTCGGAGGCCCAGCGGGCGCCGTCGGGCAGCGGGACGTCGTCGGGGCGAGGCGCCGCGGACCCGGCGGGTTCGCCGACGACGAGCGCCGCGCGTCCGGCGTCCTGCTCGCGCAACCAGCGGAGGGCGTCGACCGCCATGTCGAGCGACTCGACGGCGACGGCGTCGGCGAGCGGGCCGAGCGCGGCGGCGACCGCGTCCTCGAAGCCGGGCTCGACGGCGAGGGTCGCGGCCACCGAGCCGAGCGTGCCGGGTCGGTCGTCGGCGAGCAGCGCGCCCGCGCCGTCCTTGCGATCCAGGCTGAGCTCGAGCGCCTCGACGCGCGCGGACCACTGCGTGCGGTCGCGCTCGGCCGTGGCGGCCTGCTCGCGCAGCTCGGCGACGCGCGCGGACGCGGCCTCGAGCGCCCGGGACGCCTCCTCGTGCTCGGTGTCGAGGTCGACCTCGCCCGCCTCGTCGCCGACGACCCGGGCCTCCAGCTCCGTGAAGCGCGCCCCCGCCTCGACGCCGCGGCGCTCGGCCTCGGCCACGGCCTCGCGCAGCCGGCCCAGCTCGGCATGGGTCGCCTCCACGCGGCTACGCTGCGCCGCGACCTGGCCCGAGAGCCGAGCGAGGCCCTCGCGCCGGTCGGCGGCGGCGCGCTGCAGCGTCGCCAGCTCGCGCTCGGCGGCGGCTGCCGCGTCCTCGGCCCCGGCCCTGCCGGCCACCGCCGCCTCGAGCGCCGCGCGCGCGAGCTCGACCTCGCTCGTGAGCTCGCGCTCGGCGTCGCGGGCGCGCTCGGCCTGCGCGTCGAGGTCGTCGGGGTCGGCGCCGCGCTGGACCGGCTCCGCGGCGCCGAGCAGCCGCAGCCGCTCGGCCGCGAGGGTCTGCGTGCCGCGCAGCCGCTCGCGGAGCGCGGACAGCCGGTAGTAGGTGTCGTTGGCCTCGGCGACGGCCGGGCTCGCCTCCGCGGCCTGCTGCTCGAGCGCGGCCAGGGCCTCACGTGCGGCCGCCAGGGCGGCCTCGACGCGCGCCTGCTGCTCCCGGAGCGCGGTCTCGCCGGCCAGGTCCTGCTCGAGCGCCGCGAGCGCCTGCGCAAGGTCGTCGGCGAGGAGGCGAGACCGCGCGTCCCGGGCGTCGGCCTGGATGGTCTGCGCCTTGCGCGCCACCTCGGCCTGCCGCCCGAGGGGCCCGAGCTGGCGCCGCACCTCGGCCGTGAGGTCCGCGAGCCGCGTGAGGTTGCCCTGCATCGCGTCGAGCTTGCGGACCGCCTTCTCCTTGCGCTTGCGGTGCTTGAGGACTCCGGCGGCCTCCTCGACGAAACCCCGGCGCTCCTCGGGCGTCGCGCGCAGGACCGCGTCGAGCTGGCCCTGGCCGACGACGACGTGCATCTCCCGCCCGATGCCCGAGTCGGAGAGGAGGTCCTGGATGTCGAGCAGGCGGCACGACGACCCGTTGATCGCGTACTCGCTGCCGCCGCTGCGGAACAGCGTGCGGCTGATCGTCACCTCGGAGTACTCGATCGGCAGCGCGCCGTCGGCGTTGTCGATGGTGAGCGAGACCTCGGCGCGGCCCAGCGGCGGGCGGCCGGAGGTGCCGGCGAAGATGACGTCCTCCATCTTGCCGCCGCGCAGCGACTTGGCGCCCTGCTCGCCCATCACCCAGGCGAGCGCGTCGACGACGTTGGACTTCCCCGAGCCGTTCGGCCCCACCACGCACGTCACGCCGGGCTCGAACCGCAGCGTCGTCGCCGACGCGAACGACTTGAACCCGCGGAGCGTGAGCGTCTTGAGGTGCACGGCCCCGAGCCTAGTTCGACGGCCGCGGGATTCCGGGGACCTCGGGCGCCCGCCGGGTCGGCCGGCGCCGCGGGGCCGGGCGGCTCACAGGCCGGGGAACCAGAGCCCGATCTCCCGCTCGGCCGACTCGGTCGAGTCCGAGCCGTGCACGAGGTTCTGCTGGACCTTGAGGCCCCAGTCGCGGCCGAGGTCGCCGCGGATCGTGCCGGGAGCCGCCGCCGTGGGGTCGGTCGCGCCCGCGAGCGAGCGGAAGCCGGCGATGACGCCCTGTCCCTCGGCGACGACGGCCACGACCGGCCCGGACTTCATGAACTCGACCAGCGGGCCGTAGAACGGCTTGCCCTCGTGCTCGGCGTAGTGCGCGGCGAGGAGGTCGTCGGACGCCGTGAGCAGCTGGACCGCCGCGAGCGTGTAGCCCTTGGCCTCGACCCGGCGCAGGATCTCCCCCACGAGGCCGCGGCGGACGCCGTCGGGCTTGACGAGGACGAGGGTGCGTTCGGTGCTGTTCGGCGTGCTCATGGGCCACACCCTACCGGCGCGGCGAAGGCCGCCCTGCCCGGTTCCCGCTCGCGTCAGCTCGCAGGGTCGCTGCCCGCCGGGCGGCGCCCGGCCGCGCGCGGCGGGACGTTCGGGGCGGTCTCGGGGTGCTCCGCGTCGTAGCGCGCGCGCTCCACGTCGACGCGCCCGCCGAGCCGCAGGGCGGCCACCCAGAGCACCGCGAAGATGCCACCCGCCAGGAACATGAACGGGACAGCGAGGCCCCCGGCGATGACCGGGACCTGCACGACGGTGCCTGCGACGTAGCCGCCCGGCCGGGTCACGACGCGGGACAGGACGAGCAGGACGACCGAGAGCACGAGCCCGACGGTCCAGATGACCGCGCCGCTCGGCGGGTCGAACAGCGGCCACGCGTTCGGGACGGTCCGCAGCCCGTAGGCGACCAGGGTGCAGAAGAAGACGACGAACGCCTCGAGCAGCAGCACCGTCTGGGTGAACTGCGGCTTCGCTGCGGCGCGCGGCTTGATCCGGTCGCCGGGCAGCGGCACGTCCTTGGGCAGGGTGCGGCGCGGCGGCTCGGGCCGCGCGGGTCCGTCGGAGGGGGTGCTGCTCACCGCTCCAGGATACGGTCCGGCGCGGCTCCCCCACTCTCGCGAAGCAGACGGGCCGCCCGTCTACCTCGCGGAGGGGCGGCGGTCAGGCCTCGCCGAAGCCGCCCTCGATCGCACCGGCCACGGCGTCGAGCGCCTCGGCGGCCTCCGGCCCCTGCGCGGTGACCTCGACCGCCTGCCCGCCCGTCGCGCCGAGGCCCATGAGCTCGAGGACGCTCGCGGCCTCGACCCCGCCGACCGTCACCTCGGCGTCGAATCCGGACGCCGTCCGCGCGAGCTCGGCCGCGGGGCGCGCGTGCAGGCCGAGCGCGTTACGGATCGTCACGGTCCGGCGCAGCACCTCGGCGGGCGCGCCCAGGCCCGCCCTGCCGCCGGCGTCGAGCGCGGCGGGCGCCGGCGGTCCCGGCGTCGTCGTCGGCGCGAAGGACCCGCCGGCGCGCTCCGCGACCCGCAGGACCTCCTCCGCGCCCGCGCCCCCGTTCGCGGACACCGCAGCGGCGACCGCGCCCTCGACGAACGGCGCGGTCGCGAGGTGGACGCGCGCGGCGTCGTCGGCGTCGAGGAACTCGGTCGCGGACTCGACCGTGAGGATCGCCGAACCGAGGTCGGCCAGGACGACGACGCCGTCCGCGGCCGCGAGCGCCCGCCCGAGCGCCTCCTGGACGCGATCGAAGTCGGTCCCGAGGCCGCCGTCGGGCAGCCCGCCCGCGACCTCGATCGTGACGGCCGGGGCCATCTGCGCGGCGAGCCGGGCGGCGCCGCGGGCGAGCTCGTCCGCGTGGGAGACGAGGACGAGCGCGGTGTGCGGGCGGCCTGTGTCGGGGTCCGTCATGGCAGCGGTTCCCCGCCGTCCGCGCCCTCGGACGCGGCCACCCCGGCCGCGAGCACCAGCGCCGTCGACGCGGCGCCCGGGTCCTCGTGCCCGACGCTGCGCTCGCCGAGGTAGCTCGCGCGGCCCTTCGTCGCGAGCAGCGGGATGGTCTCCTCGGCCCCCCGCTGCGCGGCAGCGGCGGCCGCGGCGAACACGGCACGCGCGTCGCCGCCCTCGTCGGCGGCCTGGACCGCCGCCTGCACGGCTGGGCTGAGCGCGTCGACCATGGTCTTCTCGCCGACCGTCGCCTTCCCGCGCGCCTGGACCCCCTCGAGCGCGCCCTCCAGGACCGCGACGACCCCGCGGCCGTCGAGCTCCGGCAGGTCCGCGACCTTCGCGGCCCGCAGGAACGCCGTCCCGTACAGGGGGCCGGCGGCGCCGCCGACGGTCGACATCAGCGTCGTCGCGACGAGCTTGAGGACGTCCGAGACGTGCGCCGGGGGCTCCGGCAGCGCGTCGAGCTTGGCGACGACCGCCGTGAAGCCGCGGTTCATGTTCTCGCCGTGGTCGCCGTCGCCGATCTGCCGGTCCAGCTCGGTCAGCTCGTCCTTGTGCTCCGCGATGCTGCGCGCGCATCCCCGGACCCAGCGTTCCGCCCATGCCACGTCAGCCGCCATGCCGCCCTCCTCGTTCTCGTCGTCCGTGCTCCTCGGCCGGTGCCCGCCGGCGTCACCAGCGCAGCGCCGCCGTGTGCACGGGAGCGTCCCACAGGGTCGTCAGCTCGTCGTCGAGCCGCAGGACGGTCACCGACGCGCCCTGCATCTCGAGCGAGGTCACGTAGTTGCCGACCAGCGAGCGCGTCACGACGACGCCCCGTGCCTCGAGCAGCTTGCGCGCCTGACGATAGACGACGTACAGCTCCGACGACGGCGTCCCGCCCATCCCGTTGACGAACAGCAGCACGTTCTCGCCGCCCGCCAGGGCCAGGTCGTCCGCGACCGGGTCGAGCAGGCGCTGCGTGATCGCGTCCGCCGGCTCCAGGCCGATCCGGTGCCGTCCGGGCTCGCCGTGGATTCCGATGCCGATCTCGACCTCGTCGTCCGGCAGGTCGAAGCTGGGCCGGCCCGACGCCGGGACCGTGCACGCCGTCAGCGCCACGCCCATCGACCGCACGTTCGCGACCACACGCCCCGCGACGGCCGCGACCCCCGCGAGGTCGTCGCCGCGGTCCGCCGCCGCGCCCGCGATCTTCTCGACGCACACCGTCCCGGCGACGCCGCGGCGTCCCGCCGTGTAGAGGGAGTCCTCGACGGCCACGTCGTCGTTCACGACGACCGACGCGACCTCCACGTCCTCGGCCTCCGCCAGCTCGACCGCAGTCTCGAAGTTCAGGACGTCGCCCGTGTAGTTCTTCACGATCGCGAGGACGCCCGCGCCACCGTTCGACGCGACGAACGCCGGGGCGATCTGGTCCGGCGTCGGCGACGTGAACACCGGGCCCGGCACGGCGGCGTCGAGCATGCCCTGCCCGACGAAGCCGGCGTGCAGCGGCTCGTGCCCCGAACCACCGCCGGAGACCAGCCCGACCTTGCCCTGGACGGCGCCGCCGACCCTCGTCACGTAGATCGGGTCGTAGTGCGCCTCGACGATGTCGGAGTGCGCCGCGGCGAAGCCCTCCACGGACTCGACGACGGCGTTCGCGGGATCGTTCAGCAGCTTCTTCACTGTGCTCGTCCTCCGTGGCTGTGCTGAGCCCCGGAGGTGCCCGGGGCGACGTCGCCGACGGTGCGCCGCCCCCAGGTGCCCGCCGCCTGGATCAATCAAACACCGGCGTGCGCGTTCGCGCCCGGCGCCCGAGAGAACGTGCACGGACCCCCGCCGGAGGTGACCGACGAGAAGCGGCGGCGGGAAGGGGCGCACGGTCGTGGAGGGTCTGGCGGGAGCCGAGCGAGGAACGAGCGAGGCGGATGGAAGACCGTGCGCCCCTTCCCGCCGCCGCGGACCCTCCTCAGCCGCGGCCGAGGAGGGTCCGGGCGTCCGCCGCCATGATGACCGAGCCCGTGACCAGGACGCCCGTGCCGGTGCCGACGCCTGTCTCGTCGCCGGCCTCGGCGAGGTCGACGGCGATCTGCAGGGCCTCGGAGAGCTGGTCGGCGACGTGGACGCGGTCCTCGCCGAACACGTCGCTCGCGATCTCGGCGAGGTCCTCGGGCGCCGTCGAGCGCGGCGACGACGACTGGGTGACGACGACCTCCGCCAGGACAGGCTCGAGGACCGCGAGCAGGCCCTCGGCGTCCTTGTCGCCGAGGATCCCGACGACGCCCACCAGGCGCGTGAACGCGAACGCCTCGTCGAGCGCGGCGACGAGCGCCTCCGCGCCGGCCGGGTTGTGCGCGGCGTCCACGACGACGGTCGGCGACGAGCGCACGACCTCGAGCCGGCCGGGCGACGTCGCGTCCCCGAACGCGGCCTCGACGACCGCGCCGTCCAGCGCGCGCCCACCGGTGAGCAGCGCCTCGCCGGCCGCCAGCGCGAGCAGCGCGTTGTGCGCCTGGTGCTCGCCGAACAGCGGGAGGTACACGTCCTGGTAGACCGCGCCGGCGGTGCGCAGCGTGAGCATCTGACCGCCGACGGCGACCGTCCGCTCGAGGACGGCGAGCTCGTCGCCCTCGCGCAGGAGCCGGGCGTGGCGAGCGGCCGCAGCGTCCGCCAGCACCTCGGCCGCCTCCTCGGACTGCTCCGCCGTGACGACGGTCGCGCCGTCCTTGATGATCCCGGCCTTGACGCTCGCGATCTCGCCCACCGTGTTGCCGAGCCAGCGCTGGTGGTCCAGCGCGATCGGCGTCACCACCGCGACCTCGGCGTTGATCACGTTCGTCGAGTCCCACTCGCCGCCCATCCCGACCTCGACGACGGCCACGTCCACGGGCGCGTCCGCGAACGCCGCGAACGCGACGACGGTCAGCACCTCGAAGAACGACAGCTGCGACTGGCCCGAGCCCTCCAGCTCGCCGTCGACGATCTGGATGTACGGGAACACGTCGTTCCAGGTGTCGACGAAGCGCTGCGCCGAGATCGGTTCGCCGTCGATCTGGATGCGCTCGGTGACGCTCGACAGGTGCGGGCTCGTGAAGAGACCGGTCCGCAGTCCGTGCTCGCGCACGAGCCGTTCGGCCATCCGGGCGGTGCTCGTCTTGCCGTTGGTGCCCGTCAGGTGGATCGAGCGGAACGCGTGCTGCGGGTCACCGAGGATCTCGAACACCCGGGCGACGCGCGCCAGCGTCGGGTCGAAGTCGTGCTCCGGCGCCCGCGCGACGATGTGCGCCCAGATCCGGTCGAGGTCGGCCCGGGCGGCGGCGTCCGCGGGCGTCTCGGCCGCGCCGCCCTTGCGCGGGCTCATGACCGCACCGCCCGGCTCACGACGACGACCGGCGCGCGGTCCTGCGCCACGTCCGCGAGCGGGGCCAGGTCGAGGCTCGTGGCGAGCGTCTCGGCGGCCAGGAACTCCCGGTGCGCCTCGACGTCGGCCACGTGCTCGGCGGGCACCTCGACGCGTAGGTCGATCCGGTCGGCCACGTCGAGGTCGGCGGCCTTGCGCGCGTCCTGGACGGCGCGCACGAGGTCGCGCACGTAGCCCTCGGAGCGCAGGGCGTCGTCGAGCGCGAGGTCGAGGACGACGAACCCGCCGCCCGGCAGCACGGCGGCGCCGACGTTCTCCTCCGCGCCCTCGGAGGTCCCGCCGCCGACGACCGTGCTCAGCTCGTACTCGGCGGGCTCGAGCGGCACGTCGCCGTCGGGCGTGCGGACCGCGACCCGGTCGCCGTCGGACACGAACCAGTCCCCCGCCTTCGCGGCCTTGATGACGGCCTGCACCCCGCGCCCGAGGCGCGGCCCGGCGGCCCGCGCGTTGACCGCGAGGCGTTGGCTGATCCCGAAGCGGGCCGCGGGGGCGCCCGACCCGGTGTCCGATGTCCCCCCGAGCTCGACCGCCTTCACGTTGAGCTCGGAGGCGATCAGCTCCGCGTACGGTGCGAGCGCCCCCGGCTCGGCGACGAGCACCGTCAGCAGCGCGAGCGGCTGCCGCACCCGCACCTGGTGCGCCTTGCGCACGCCGTGCGCGGCGGACACGACGGCCCGGACCTCGTCCATCGACGCGACGAGCGCCTCGGCCGCGGCGTCGCCGACGCCCGCGAGCGCCGGCTCGTCGACGGTGGGCCAGTCGGCCAGGTGCACCGAGCGCCCTCCCGTCAGCCCGCGCCAGACCTCCTCCGTGACGAGCGGCGCCAGCGGCGCCATGACCCGCGTGAGGAGCTCGAGGACCGTGTAGAGCGTGTCGAACGCGGCGCGGTCCTCGGCCCAGAACCGGTCCCGCTGCGTGCGCACGTACCAGTTGGTGAGCACGTCGAGGTGCTCGCGCACGGCCTCGCACGCCCCCGCGACGTCGTACGCGTCGAGCAGCTCGGTGGTGCGCCCGACGAGCGAGCGCGTGCGCGCGAGGACGTACCGGTCGAGCGCGCCGAGGCTCGCAGGCGAGCTACCGCCGTCGGCGCCGATCGTTCGCGCGAGGTAGCCCTCGCCACCGTTCACCGCGCCCGCGTACAGCGTGAAGAAGTAGTACGTGCTCCACAGCGGCAGCAGGACCTGGCGGACGGAGTCGCGGATGCTGTCCTCCGCGACCACGAGGTTGCCGCCGCGCAGCACCGGGCTGCTCATGAGCGACCAGCGGACGGCGTCCGAGCCGTAGGCGTCGAACATCTCGCGGGGGTCGGGGAAGTTGCGCAGCGACTTGCTGGCCTTGCGGCCGTCGTCACCCAGGATGATGCCGTGCGAGACGGCCGTGCGGAACGCGGGGCGGTCGAACAGCGCCGTGGACAGCACGTGCAGCAGGTAGAACCAGCCGCGCGTCTGGCCGACGTACTCGACGATGAAGTCGCCCGGGAAGTGGTGCTCGAACCACTCGGTGTTCTCGAACGGGTAGTGCACCTGGGCGAACGGCATCGAGCCCGAGTCGAACCACACGTCGAACACGTCGGGGATGCGGCGCATCGTCGAGCGGCCCGTCGGGTCGTCCGGGTTGGGGCGCACCAGGTCGTCGATGAACGGGCGGTGCAGGTCGGGCTCGCCCGCCTCGTTGGTGGGCAGGCGCCCGAAGTCGCGCTCGAGCTCCGCGAGCGACCCGTACACGTCGGTGCGCGGGTACGCCGGGTCGTCGCTCTGCCACACGGGGATGGGCGAGCCCCAGTAGCGGTTGCGGCTGATCGACCAGTCGCGTGCGCCCTCGAGCCACTTGCCGAACTGCCCGTCCTTGATGTGCTCGGGCGTCCAGGAGATCTCCTGGTTGAGCTCGACCATGCGGTCGCGGAACTCGGTGACGCGCACGAACCAGCTCGACACCGCCTTGTAGATCAGGGGGTTCCGGCAGCGCCAGCAGTGCGGGTAGGAGTGCTGGTAGGTCTCGTGCCGGACGAGCACGGGGCGCTCGTCCGCCGCCCGGCGCTCGACGGGCCCGGCGACCCTCTTGAGGTCCGCGATGATCATCGGGTTGGCGTCGAAGACCTGCTCGCCCGCGTAGTCGCCCACCTGGTTCGTGAACCGGCCGCGCTGGTCGACGGGCACGACGGGCTTGATGCCCGCCGCGTCGCACGCCGCCATGTCGTCCTCGCCGAACGCGGGCGCCATGTGCACGACGCCGGTGCCGTCCTCGGTGGTGACGAAGTCGCCGAGGAGCACCTGGTGGGCGTTCTCGTGGCCCGCGAAGTAGTCGAAGGGCGGGTGGTACGTCGCGCCCGCCAGGTCCGCGCCGCGGACCGTCGCGAGGACGGTCGGCTCCTCGCCGAGCTCGCGGGCGTACGCCCCGAGGCGCGGCTGCGCGAGCAGCACGCGCTCCCCCGGGTGCTCGGTGGCGAACGGCGAGCCGTCCTGCGCCTGCACGACGACGTAGTCGACGTCCGGCCCGACGGCGACCGCCAGGTTCGAGGGCAGCGTCCAGGGGGTGGTGGTCCACACGAGCACGAGGGCGCCGTCGACGACTGAACGCACCTCGGGCGTCAGCGCCGCTGCCGCCGACCCGTCCCGGGCGCCCGCGAACCGGAACCCGACCGTGACAGCGGGGTCCTGGCGCGACGCGTACACGTCGTCGTCCATCCGCAGCTCGTGGTTGGACAGCGGGGTCTCGTCGCGCCAGCAGTACGGCAGAACCCGGTAGCCCTCGTACGCGAGACCCTTGTCGTAGAGCTGCTTGAACGCCCACAGCACCGACTCCATGAAGGTGACGTCGAGCGTCTTGTAGTCGTGCTCGAAGTCCACCCAGCGGGCCTGCCGCTCGACGTAGTCCTCCCACTCCTTCGTGTACTTCAGCACCGACGCGCGGCACGCCTCGTTGAACGCCGCGATGCCCATCTCGTCGATCTGCGACTTGTCCGTGATGCCGAGGATCCGCTCCGCCTCGAGCTCCGCGGGCAGGCCGTGCGTGTCCCAGCCGAAGCGCCGCTCGACCCGGCGGCCCTTCATCGTCTGGTAGCGCGGCACCACGTCCTTGACGTACCCGGTGAGGAGGTGGCCGTAGTGCGGCAGGCCGTTCGCGAAGGGCGGGCCGTCGTAGAAGACGAACTCGTTGCTGCCGTCCTCGCCCGCCGGCCGCTGGTCGATCGACGCCTGGAACGTGCCGTCGGCCTTCCAGAAGGCGAGGCTCGCCTGCTCGACGGCGGGCAGGTTCGGCGAGGCGGGGACGCGCGCGTCGTCGCCGGAGCGGTGCTGGGGATACTGGGCCATCGGTTCGGCTCCCGGAGCGGTGGAGAGGGTGGTCGCGTGCGGCGGTGCTGCGAGGACGACCTGCCGACCGGTTGCCCGGCGGCGGACCGCGGTACCACCCCGCTTGTCGCCGGCGTTCCGACGACCGCTCCTTCAGGGCTGTGACGGGCCCTCCCGTCCGGTTCTACTGAGCCCCGTCGCGGCGGCCGTTCTTCCGGAGGCTCGCCGGTGATGGCCGGGTCGACGCCTTGTGCCGCCCATCCTAGCGAGCCGCGACGGGTCGTCGCGTCAGGTGAGCGCGTCGGCGAGCGCCCGCGCCTGCCCGTGGAGCTGGGCCCAGAGCTCCTCGCGACGCTCGGCGATCCGCGCCGACAGCATGTCCTCGTCCCGGATGAAGGTGTCGAGCTTGGCGACCATCGCGTCGGCGGTCGCATCCAGCTGCGCGCCAGACATCGGGTTCCGGCGCGGCACGGCGCACAGGAACGTGTCGTCTCCGAAGTAGTCGCGCGGCATCCCCCGGCGCGCCTGCATCCCGACGAACGCGGCGGGCTGGTCGAACGCGAGGAACGGCAGCCAGCCGTGCAGGCGCTTGCCGAACGCGAACCGGCACGACGTGTAGCGCGCCCCGTAGGACGGGTGCGCGGCGAGCGCCTCGTTGAACGTCCGGTGGAAGTCCTTGGCGGGCAGCTGCGCGTCGAGCGCGGCCTTGAACGGCGCGGCGTCGATGTCGATCGGCGGGACGAGGTCGAGCAGCCAGGGGTTGAAGTCGCCCGACGCGTTGACCATCGACCTGACCTCGAGGCCCTGGGCGTTCGCGTGGTCGACGAACCGGCGCAGCGGGTGGTCGGCAGCGTTCTCCGCCGTGAACAGGAACGCGTCGAGGTTGAGCACGACGACGTCGCGGACGGTCTTCGGCACGTCGAGCAGGCGGTCGGTGAACAGCGACGCGCACGGCGCCCACACCGGGTCGGTGACGGGCCCGATCGCGCGGAGAAGCTCCGCCTCCTTGGTCGCCCGCACCACGATCTGCCGGGAGCGCGAGGTCACCCGACGGACCGCCGGCAGCTCCTCCTCGGACGGCTGCTGGAGGATCCCGGTCGACCAGAGGAAGAACTTCTTGCTCTCGAACGCGTCCCACTGCTTGGCGAGCTTGGCGTGCAGGTGGCGCGAGGAGTTGGTCTGCACGAAGAGCCCGCCCGGGCCGATGATCACGTTGTCCGTGCGCCTGTCGCCGCGGCGCAGGTACGACGTGTCGCTCACGTGCCGGAAGTCGAGGTCGACGAGCCCGTCGAACAGGGACCGCGTGACCTCGTACAGGAGCGCGTCGCCGGCGTTGCCGCGCGGCCCGCACGTGATCCAGAGCGCGCGCTTCACGACGCCTGCCCCTCGGCCGCGTCGGACGGCGCGGGGTCGAGCAGCGCGTCGAGCTGCTCGTCGAGCATCGCCCGGTAGCGCTCGGCGAAGTGTGCGAGCGAGAAGTGGTCCTCGAAGACCCGGCGGTTGCGCTCGCCCCAGGCGACCGCGTCGCGGCTCTCGATGACCCGGCACGCGTCGTCGATCGTGGCGTCGTCGACGAACAGGACGTTGCCGTCCAGGTCCACCTCGAGGTTGCCGCCGACCGGCGAGAGGACGAGCGCCTTGCCCGCGCGCATCGCCTCGAGGGTCGCGAGGTCGAAGATCGAGCTGCGGTGGAGCATCACGTAGTAGTCGGCGTAGTCGAGGAGTGCCAGCAGCTTGTCGTGGGTCATCCGCTCGCCGAACAGCCGGGCGACGAACCGCCGGCTCTTCTGCGCGTCGCGGAACGCGAGGAACTCGGCGCGGTCGGCGGCCGCGCCGACGGCGACCCAGACGACCTGCCGGCCCGTGAGCTCCGCGTAGCGGTCGAGGAGCGCGGGGACGCGGTCCAGGCCCTTGTCGCTGTTGAAGTCGCCGACGCTGACGAAGACGTCGGTGCGGTCGTCCTTCTCGGGCAGCTTGAGCTCGTGCGCGAGCGTACGGAGCAGGGCGGCACGGTCGCCGTCGTCCTCGCCGTGGTCCACGGCCGAGACCGTGTTGTACAGCGCGGTGTCGGCGAGCTCGACATGGCCGGCCTCGTCGATCCGCGACGTCGAACGGTAGGCCTCGCGGGCGCCGAGGCTCGGGAAGTAGACCCGCTCGGCGTTCTCCAGGACGAGCCGCTCCAGCCGGTCCGCGACGTGCGCCTCGTGCGCTCCCGGCTGCCGGCCGAGCGACCGGATCTCCTGGAGGGTGCTGCCCTGCTGGTGGTAGACGAGCACGTACGGCACGCCGAGCAGGTGGGCCCCGTACGCGGTCCCGAGCTCGTGGCAGACGAGCAGGAGCTTGCGCCCCTCCGCCCGCGCCCGCAGGACCTCGGGAGACGTCCGGACGTACTCGGCCCCGAGGACGATGTCCGCGACCTTGGCGCTCAGCCCCGCGAGCTGCACGGCCAGCCGGTCCCGAAGCGCGCCCTTGCCGCCCTCGTCGAACAGGTACGCGAGCCGCTGTCCGCGGTACTCGTCGCCGAGCGCCAGCCGCTGCGTCGCGAGGACGCCGCCGGGCCCGCCCGTCTTGCCGGTGGCCGGGTCGTACTGCCGGTAGGCGCAGCTGACCACCGTGACCTCGCCGGCGTGCGGGACGGCGTCCCGGGCCGAGCGGCGCACCGCGAGCTCGTCGGTCATGCCGTCCGCTGCGCCGTCCGACTGCTGCGAGCCGGCGGCCAGGAGGCCGCGCAGGAACGCGCCCTCGCCGTCGGCGTCGTGCCGGTGGCCCATGTCGCCCAGGCCGTCGAAGTAGTGGCCGAGCTCCTCGCTGCCGTCGATCGTGGAGAAGCCGTACACGTCGACGCCGTCGAGCCCGCCCCGCGCCTGGTGGAGCATCCACAGGAGCTGGGCCCCGCTCGTCGGGAGGAGAAGGCCCGACGCGTCGCGCAACGACTGCTTGGCCGCCGTCGGGACGTGCGTGACCTTCTCGGGCGAGAACTGGGTGTCGCGCTGCAGGATGTCGCCGTGCTCCGGGACCTCGAGGAGGTTCCGGAAGAAGTCCATCTCCCACAGGACCAGCTGCAGCTCCTCGATCTCGGGGCGGTCCCGCACGTCCTTGTGGGCGCCTCGGACCCACACGTCCGTCCGAGCCCCGTAGTCCGCCTCGTAGCCGCTCGGGTGGTTGTTGAACCGGACGACCAGGTCGTGCGCGTCGATCTCCGGGCCCCGCCCGGCGCCGAGGCACCCGGGCCCGTTGCCGACGACGGCGATCGTGCGCCCGGCGACGAGACGCCCGAACACGTCGTCCGCGACGTTGCCGGCGAGCACGTCGGCGGCGTCGGCGGCCCGCGCGACGTCCGCGTCGGGCACGCCCAGGTCGCGCGCGCACCGCGCGACCGGGAGGCAGGACGCGAGGAGGTCGACGTCCTCGGGACGCTTGAGCAGCAGCGTGCGCACCAGGCGCTCGGCGCCGTCGCGGTCCCCGGCCTCGAGCAGCGCACCGCAGAACACCAGCCACAGCTTGGTCGGGAGCACGGTCCACGCGACCGAGTTGAGGCTCATCGAGCGCGCGCGCGCCACGAGCGCGGGCGTCGCGCCCTGGTCGCGCCACTCGGCGCGTGTGAGGGCCAGGTCGTCGACGTAGGCGCCCTTGCCGCCGCCGCGGCCGCGGTCGGCGGCCACGCGGGCGGCGTGCCCGAACAGTCGTTTGTCCAGGGCGCGGATCCGCCACGCGGCGGCGCGCACGAGCGGGACCTTCTTGAGCTTCTGGTTCATCTCACCGATTCGGCCGACAGCGGGGTGGGTCCGCGGATCGTAGGCGGACCCGCCCGACCGGACGGCGAACGACAGGTGAACACGACACGGCCCGCCGGTGGCGGGCCGACGCAGGGCCCCGTCAGGCGTGCCGGTCGACGCGCTGCGCCGACGCCTGGGCGCGGGGACGGATGACCAGCTCGTCGACGTCGACGTGCGGCGGGAGCGACAGCGTCCAGCGCACGGCCTCGGCGACGTCGTCGGCGGTGAGCGGCCCGGGGACGCCCGCGTACACGGCGTCGGCCCTGGCCTGGTCGCCGCCGTAGCGGACGAGCGAGAACTCCTCGGTCCGGACCATCCCGGGCGCGATGTCGATCACGCGCACGGGCTCGCCCACGAGCTCGAACCGCAGGGTGCGCGCGACGACCCGCTCGGCCGTCTTGGCCGCCACGTAGCCGCCGCCGCCCTCGTACGGCTCGTGGGCGGCAGTCGACGTGATCACGACGACCGTCCCCTCCGCGTCGCGCAGCGCGGGCAGGAGCTCCTGGACCATCCGGACCGTGCCGAGCACGTTGAGCTCGTACATCTGCCGCCACTGCTCGAGGTCGGCCTGCGCGACCGGGTCGACGCCCAGCGCCCCACCGGCCACGTTCACCAGGGCGTCCACCGGCCCGCCGGCGACGACCTGCTCGACCAGGCGCGCCACGTCGTCGTCACTGGTCACGTCCGCGACCACGTAGGTGGCGCCCGTGCGGTCGGCCACCTCCCGCAGGCGGTCCTCGCGGCGCGCGACGGCGACGACGTCCCAGCCGTCCGCACGCAGCGCCGCGACGCTCGCCGCCCCGATGCCCGACGACGCCCCCGTCACCACCGCGCGCCGCGCCCGCCCGTGCGGGCCGCTGCCCGCCGTCGTCGTCCGATTCTCAGTCATGCTCGGAACGCTACCCGGCTCCCGCCAGGGCGCGAGCGCGACTAGGCTGATCGTGGGATCGCGAGCCGTGCCTGGCTCGTCGCGGCGGCCCGGACTTGGACCGCGTGTCCCCGGCCTGCGCCGTCGTCGTGGGCCCGGCGCCCGCCACGGGCCTGCCGTTCACGCACCGCACCGTCCCCGCCGCCGGAAGGCTCCGTCCTTGTCGACCGTCCCCTCACCGCCCCGTCGTGCTCGCGCGCGCGCCCTCGTCGGCGCCGTCGTCGCGGGCGCCGTCGTCGCCCTCGCGGTCGCCGCCTGCTCCTCCGGGAGCGACGCGTCCACCAGCCCCACGGCCGCCGGCCCGGCCCCCGCCGACACCGGCCCGCGGACCTCCTACCCCGTCACGCTCGACAACTGCGGCACGAAGGTCACGTTCCGGGCCGCGCCGGACCGCGTCGTCACGATCAAGTCGTCGACGACCGAGATGATGCTCGCCCTGGGGCTCGGCGACCACGTCGTCGGGTCGGCGTTCCTGGACGGCCCGCTCCCCGACTCGCTCACGGTGGCCGCCGCCGGGAACAAGGCCATCACGTCGCCCATGGCCTCGCAGGTCCCCGGCTCCGAGGCGGTCCTGGCGCTCCAGCCCGACCTCGTCTACGCGGGCTGGGAGTCCAACGTCTCCGCCCAGGGTGCCGGCGCGCGGCCCACCCTCGCCAAGCTCGGCGTGAACACGTACGTGTCGCCGTCGGCGTGCCAGGAGAAGGCCTACCAGCCGGACCCGCTCACGTTCGACGACGTGTTCGCCGAGATCACCGAGGTCGGCAGCGTCTTCGACGTGCAGAGCCGGGCCGCCGCGCTCGTCGCCGACCAGAAGAAGGAGCTCGCGGCCGTCCCGAAGGACGGCGGCGGGCACACCGCGCTGTGGTGGTCGTCGGGCAACGGCACCCCGTACGTCGGCGCAGGCATCGGCGCGCCCGAGATGATCATGAACGCCGTCGGCCTGAAGAACGTCGCGGCCGGCGTCCACATGACCTGGACGCCGCTGTCGTGGGAGAAGATCATTGCCGCCGACCCGGACGTCCTGGTGCTCGTCGACGCGTCGTGGAACACCGCCCAGGCGAAGATCGACTACCTCGAGTCCAACGCCGCGACCAAGAACCTCCAGGCCGTCAAGCACCACCGCTACGTCGTGCTGCCGTTCGCCAGCACCGAGGCCGGGGTGCGCAACGTCGACGCCGCGACGCAGCTCGCCGCCGACCTGAAGAAGCTCGACTGGTCGTGACGGCCCCCGTGACCACTCCCGTCGCCACCGGCCGCCCGACGGCGCAGCACACCCCTGCGCCGGACGGTGCGCGCGCGCCCCGCGCCGCCGTCTGGCTCGTGGGCGCCGCCGTGCTGCTCGTGGTGTCCGTGTCGGTCGCCGTCACGCTCGGCCCGGCGCACCTGCCGGTGTCCGACGTGTGGCGCTCCGTGGCGCAGCACCTGCGGCTCGACGGGCCGCTCGGGCTCGAACGGCTCGCACCGCTGCCGGACGGCCTCGTCTGGGAGCTGCGCCTGCCGCGCGTCCTGACGGCGGCGGGCGTGGGCGCGGGGCTGGCGGTCTGCGGCGTCGTCATGCAGTCGCTCACGCGGAACCCGCTCGCTGACCCGTACCTGCTGGGGCTGTCGTCGGGGGCGTCCCTCGGCGCGGTGTGCGTGCTCGGCCTGGGCGTCGCGCCCGTGCTGCCCGTCGCCGCGTTCGCGGGCGCCCTCCTTGCCCTGCTCGCGACGCTCGGCCTCGCGGGCGCGGCGGGCGGGCTGACGCCGTCACGCACGGTGCTCGCGGGGCTCGCGGTGAGCCAGCTCGCGTCGGCCGGGGTGAGCTTTGTGATCTTCTGGACGTCGACCGGCGACTCCTACCAGGACATCCTCTCGTGGCTGCTCGGCTCGGTCGCGGGCGCGACGTGGACGTCCGTCGCGGTGACCTGCGGGGCGACGCTCGTGCTCGGCAGCGTGCTCGCCGCCAGCGGCTCGCTGCTCGACGCGTTCACGTTCGGCGACACCGCCGCCGCCGCGCTCGGAGTCCCGGTCGAGCGGGCGCGGCGGATCCTGCTCGTGCTCGTCGCGATCCTCACCGGCGCGCTCGTGTCGCAGTCCGGGTCGATCGGGTTCGTCGGGCTCGTGCTGCCGCACGCCGTCCGGCTCGTCGTCGGGACGCGCAACCGTCTGCTGCTGCCGCTGTCCGGGCTGCTCGGGGCGAGCTTCCTCGTCTGGGCGGACACCGCCGCCCGGACGGTGTTCGCGCCGCGCGAGATCCCCGTGGGCGTCATGACGGCGGCCGTCGGCGCGCCCGTGTTCGCGTTCCTGCTGTGGCGAGGGAGGGGTCGGGGATGAGCCTCCGGTCCGACGACGGCGCACGCTCCCCGGGCGGGCTGCAGGCCGAGCGGCTGCGCTGGAGCGCGGGCGACCGCCTGCTCGTCGATGGGGTCGACGTGACCGCGCCGCCCGGGACGGTCACGGGCCTCCTCGGCCCCAACGGGTCCGGCAAGACGACGCTCCTGCGGCTGCTGGCCGGGGTCCGGCGGCCGGAGGACGGGACCGTCCTGCTGGACGACACCGACCTGCACGCGGCCTCGCCGCGGGCGCGGGCGCGGTCCGTGGCGCTCGTCGAGCAGGACGCCGCGACGGACCTCCCCATCACCGTGCTCGACGCCGTGCTGCTCGGCCGCATCCCGCACCGCTCGTTCCTCGCGGGCCCACGCGCCGAGGACCGGGCGGTCGCCCTCGACGCGCTCGACGCCGCCGGCGCGGCCACGCTGCGCGACCGGGAGGTCACGACCCTCTCCGGCGGCGAGCGGCAGCGCGTCCACCTCGCGCGGGCCCTCGCGCAGCAGCCGCGGCTGCTCCTCCTCGACGAGCCCACCAACCACCTCGACGTGCGCGCCCAGCTCGAGACCATGACCGTGCTGCGCAAGCTCGCCGCCGACGGGGTGAGCGTGGTCACCGCCCTGCACGAGCTGACGATGGCCGCGCACGCGTGCGACCACGTGGTGCTCCTCGCGGGCGGGCGCGTCGTCGCTGCCGGGACCGTCGAGGACGTGCTCGTCCCCGAGGTGCTCGAGCCCGTCTACGGGGTGCGCGTCGACGTGCTGCGCCACCCCCGCACCGGGCGCCCCGTCCTCGCCTACACCGAGTCCTGAGCCGCCCCTTTCCTTCCCCCGGAGGCACCGTGAGCCCCACCACCCCGCCCGACGCCGTCGGGCAGCCCGACGCTGCCCGGCCGCTCCGCGTGACCCTGCTGGCGGGGGGCGTCGGCGGCGCGCGGTTCACGCGCGGGCTGCGCGACCTGCTGCGGCGACGCGGCGTGCCCGCCGAGCTCACCGTCGTGGTCAACACGGGCGACGACATGTGGCTCGACGGCCTGCGCGTCTGCCCGGACCTCGACACGGTGATGTACACGCTGGCGGGCGTGGTCCACCCGGAGCAGGGCTGGGGCCGCGAGGGCGAGACGACGCGCGTGTCCGCGGAGCTGCACGCGTACGGGCTCGGCTGGCCGTGGTTCACGCTCGGCGACCTCGACATCGCGACCCACGTGGCGCGCACCGAGCTGCTGCGTCGCGGGCTCGGGCTGTCGGAGGTCACCGCCCGCCTCGCGGGGCGCTGGGACCTCGGCGCGCGGCTGCTGCCGATGAGCGACCAGAGCGTCGAGACGCACGTGGAACTGGACAGCGGGCCCGGCAAGACCGACCTGGTGCACTTCGAGGAGTGGTGGGTGCGGCTGCGCGCGGGCGTCCCCGCGCGGCGGTTCGTCCAGGTCGGTGTGGAGGACTCGCGACCCGCCCCGGGCGTGCTGGACGCCCTGGCGACGGCCGACGTCGTCCTGCTCCCGCCGTCGAACCCCGTGGTGTCGATCGGCACGGTGCTCGGCGTGCCCGGGATCCGCGAGGCGTTGCGCACCACGGGGGCGCCCGTCGTCGGGGTCGCGCCGATCGTCGGGGGCGCGCCGGTGCGCGGCGTGGCGGACGCGTGCCTGACGACCATCGGGGTGGAGACGTCCGCCCTCGCCGTCGGCGAGCACTACGGAGCGCGGGCGGCCGGCGGGCTGCTCGACGGGTGGCTCGTGGACACCGGTGACGCCGACGCAGTGCCCGCCCTGGCGGCCGCGGGCATCGAGGCCCGGGCGCTGCCGCTGCTCATGGGCGACGACCTCGGACCCAACGGTCTCTCGGCGACGGACGCCATCGTCGTCGCCGCGCTCGAGCTCGCGGGTCTCGGCGACCGGGTCGCCTCACTGGCGTCCTGACGACGCCGCACGCCCGGCATCGTCCCGCGAGAAGCCGGAATCCGTTCCTCGTGCCGCTCCCACGCACGGATCTCGGCTTCTCGACGCGCGAGGGTCGGCGTCGACGCACCGCCTGCCACTCAGACGACGCGCGCGGCGAGGAACGCACCGGTGCGCGGCCCGACGCCCAGCACCGTCGCGTCGTCGAGGTCCTCGGCGGTGTCGACATCGCGTCGCAGGCTCGGGCGCGCGTCGAGCGCCACGTGCCCGGCGTCGGTGTGGGCGGACGCCGAACCGGGACCGAAGTGCGGACGCAGCGCGGCGGGCGTGCGCCCCGTGAGCAGCGTCGTGCCGGTGCCGTCCGCGTCGGGAACGAACGCGCGCTCATGACGGGCGGCGTCCGCGAGCGCCGCGTCGAGGTCCTCGGGCCGCAGCGCCGGGAGGTCGCCGAGGAGCACCGCGCACGGGCTGTCCGGTGCGGCGCCGATCCCTTCCCGCACTGCGGCACCCAGGCCCAGCCCGGGGTCGTCGACGTGGACGACGCGCGGGCCGTCGTCGGCCCCCGGGAGCAGGCGGCGCTCCCCCGTCACCACGACGACGCACGCCACCGACCGCGCCGCGAGCACGGCGTCGAGCGTGTCGAGCGCGAGCGCGTCGGCGAGCGCGCGACGTGCCGCGGGGTCGAGGCGCTCCGCCAGCCGGGACTTGGCGTCCGGGCCGCCCTTGACGGGCACGACGACGGTCCAACCGGACGCGGGCGAGGTCATGCCCCCCATTCTCCCGTCGCCCGCGCGTGGTGGGCGCCGAGGCAGCGGGGCGCCCCCACGTCGAGACGCGGCGATCTGCTGCTCGACGACGTGAGATCAGCAGATCGCCGCGTCCCGCGACCGGCGGTCCGCGGCTACGGTGGGATGCATGCCTTCCGCGCTGCACCTCACCGGGGACTCCGACGCCGACGCGCTCCTGACCAAGGACCCGTTCGCCCTGCTCGTCGGCATGCTCCTCGACCAGCAGGTCCCGATGGAGACGGCGTTCGCGGGGCCAGCGAAGATCGCGGACCGGATGGGCGGGCTCAGCGTCCGGGCGGTCGCGGACGCGCCGCCCGACGAGCTGTCGGCGATCTTCGCCCGGCCGCCGGCGGTGCACCGGTTCCCCGGGTCGATGGCGCAGCGCGTCCAGGCCCTCGCCCGGATCCTCGTCGACCGCTACGACGGCGAGGCGTCGCGCCTGTGGACAGCGCTCGACGAGTCGGGCAGCACCCCGGACGCGAAAACCCTCCTGGCCCGCATCGAGGCGCTCCCGGGCTTCGGCCCGCAGAAGGCGCGGATCTTCCTGGCGCTCCTCGGCAAGCAGTACGGGGTCGAGCCCGACGGCTGGCGCGAGGTCGCCGGCCCGTACGGCGAGCCGGGCGCGCGGCGCTCGGTCGCGGACGTCGTCGACGAGACTTCGCTCCAGGAGGTCCGCGCGACCAAGAAGGCGGTCAAGGCGGAGGCCGCCGCGACGAGGAAGGCCCGCTGATGCCCCTGCCCATGTCGATCCCGGAGAAGGGCGGCCGCCGGTTCAACCCGCGCATCATGCCGGTCGCGGAGCGGGTGCCGCCGCTCGGGGTGATCGAGCACGTCGGACGGCGCAGCGGCCGCACGTACCGCACGCCCGTGATGGCGATGGCCCGACGACGCCTCGACGGCGGCGTCGACGCCGTCTTCGCCCTGCCGTACGGGTCGCGCGTGGACTGGGTGCGCATCGGCGAGACGGCGGGCACGCTGACTCTCGTGCGCAAGGGAGTGCACTACCGGCTCGACGACCTCCGGCTCGTCCACGGCCCAGAGGCGCTGGCGCTGCTCCCCTGGTTCCCGCGAACGTTCCTCGGCCCGCTCGGCACCGAGGACGTCCTCCTGGCGCGGCCGCACCGCGCGTCGTGAGCGACGATCAGAGCGCGCTGGACTCCACCTGCGACTCGCCGTCGCTGTAGCCCTGCTCGTAGCCGCCGGTGAAGCCGTCGGACCGGCCCGACTCGACGCCCTCGTCGTAGCCGGCGTCGTAGCCCTCGTCGTACGCCTCGGCGCTGCCGGTGCGGAACATGTCGTCCTCGGCGGGGCGGACGATCGCGCGCGCGCCCGGCCCGTCCTCCGCGGTGACCCACGCGTCCGCCCCGCGCACGACGGCGACCGGCACGCCCGCGCTCTTGCCGCGCACCAGCTCCGTGGCCGCGGCGAGCTCGTCGGCGACGGCCACGACCGTCGCCGTGAGAGGCCGGCCCTCGCGGTCGACCGACCCGCGCAGGTCGTCGAGCACGACGATGCCGGCCGCGCCGATCGCGATGTCCGTGACGCCCTGGCGCCAGGCGCGGCCCGCGGTGTCGGCGACGACGACGCCCACGCTGCGGCCCGTGGCCTCGGCGATCCCGGCGCGGATGCGGCGGGCCGAGGCGTCGGGGTCCTCGGGCAGGAGGAGCACGGTGCCGGGCGGCACGTTGCTCGCGTCCACGCCCGCGGCCGCCAGCACCAGGCCCTGCCTGTTCTCCACGATGCGGGTGACGCCGCCCGCGTGCTCGCGCGTGGCCACGACGCGGACGGTCTCGTCCGTGATGGCCTGCTCGCGGTCGTCCGCGCGCACCAGGCGGCCCTCGGCCTTGGAGACGATCTTGCTCGCGACGACGACGACGTCGCCGTCCTCGAGCGGGACGCCCGGCTCTCCCCCGCCGTCCGCCGCGGTGAGCGCCTCGACCACGAGGCTCGCGACGTCGTCGCCGGCCTCGACCTCGCCGATGCCCTCCACCGGCCGCACCCACAGACCGCTCGTCGCCATGCGCCTCATCTCTCCGTGCGTCGTGCGTGGCCGGCCGTCGCCGGACCCTGCGTCCATTGTGCCGACGTTGTCCAGCGCTGGGCGGGTTCGTGACCGCCGGGCCGGGAGACCGGTCAGCCCGTCGGCGAGGTGCCGAGCCCGGGCACGACACCGTCCCGCGGCCGCAGCGCGGCCGGTGCGGGCCACGGCAGGACGTGCCGTTCGACCGGCGCGTCGATCGCACCGAAGTCGTCGGTCTGCACGACCACGCGCTCAGGGGTCACCTCGACGAGCCGCACCCGCACCGGCTCGCCGTGGTCGCGGTCGAGCAGCCAGACGCCGCTCAACCATCCCAGCCCCGTGTCCTCGAGCGCCTCCTCGGCGTCCGGCCACTCGACCGCGGCCGTGAGGTCGCGCCCCAGGAGGGACACGGCGACCCAGCGGTCGCCGTCGGGCCGGAGCCATCCGACGACCTCACGGTCGCCGGCGCGCCGGTGGGGCACCCAGTCGGACGGCAGCATGCGGCGACGGTACCGACCGCCCGCCCGAGGCGCCCACCGGAATCAGCGGGTGAGCTTCGGAAGGACGTCGCGGCCGAAGACCTCGATCCATTCGCGCTGGTTGCGACCCACGTTGTGCAGGTACACGCGGTCGAAGCCGAGGTCGACGTACTTCTGGATCGCCTCGCGGTGCACGTCGGGGTCGGACGAGATGACCATCCGGCCCTCGAAGTCCTCGGGGCGCACGAGCTTGGCCATCTGCTCGAACTCGAACGGCGAACGGATGTCGGCCTTGGGGAACTTCATGCCGCCGTTCGGCCACTCGTGCATCGCGTTGGCGAGCGCCTCCTCGTCGGTCGGCGCCCACGACAGGTGGATCTGCAGCGCGCGAGGCATGTGCTCGGGGTCGCGCCCGGACTCGCGCACGCCCTCGTCGAACTTCCCGAACAGCATGGAGATCTTCTCGAGCGGCGCGCCGACCGTGATGAGGCCGTCGGCGACCCGGCCGGCGCGCTTGGCCGTCACCGGGCCGCCCGTCGCCACGAGGATCTCGGGCGCCTCCTCGGGCATCGTCCAGAGCCGGGTCGACTCGAGCTTGTAGAACTGGCCCGAGTGCTTCGCGTCCTTGCCGGCCAGCGACGCCGAGAACAGCTTCTTGATGATGTCGATGGCCTCGAACATCCGGTTGATCCGCTCGGGCGCCTCGGGCCAGTACTGGGCGGTGATGTGCTCGTTGAGCGCCTCGCCCGAGCCGAGGCCCAGCCAGTGGCGTCCGGGGTACATCGCGGCGAGCGTCGCCGACGCCTGCGCCACCATCGCCGGGTGCCAGCGGAACGTCGGCGCCGTCACGCCGGGGCCCATGTCGCCCGTCGTCCGCTCGCCGAGCGCCGTCAGGACGTTCCACACGAAGGGCGACTGTCCCTGCGCGGGGACCCACGGCTGGAAGTGGTCCGCCGCCATGACGCCCGAGAAGCCGTGCTGCTCCGCGTAGGCGGACAGCTCGACGGCCTCGGTGGGGTGGAACTGCTCGAGCTCTGCCACGTATCCGATCGTCAGACCCATGGTCAGGAGCCTACGTCCGCGCGTGCCTCGTTCACGCGCGCACGCAGGCGCAGCACGAACTCGTCCAGCAGCGGCAGCAGCTCGGCGGGCCGCTCGACGACGAACGGCCGGTCGAGCGCCGCCAGCACCCCGGGGAGCCAGTCAAGCCGGTCGGTGCCGAGCTCGACCCGCAGCCACCCGTCGCCCGTCCCCGGTCCGTCGAGGCTGACCCGAGCGACCGAGGCGGGCAGGAACCGACGGACGTCCTGCTCGGCGGCGCGGATCCGGACCCGGACGTCGTAGCGGTAGCCCGTCGCCTGGAGCTCCTCGAGGCGCGCGGCGGCGTCGTAGCCCGGCGGCGGGCGGAAGCGCCCGGGCAGCGCGCGCGCACGCTCCATCCGGTCCAGGCGGAACGTCCGCTCGGCCCCGCGGTCGAGAGCGAGCCCGAGGAGGTACCACCGTCCCGACCGCCGGACCAGGCCGTACGGGTGCACGACGCGCGGGGCGGGCGCCGTGCCCGTGGCCTCGCCGCGGCGGCGGTGGACGATCTCGAGCGGGTGGTGCTCGCTGACCGCGTCCGCCGCGGCCAGCAGGACGGACGCCGCGACGGGCTCGTCGGCGTCGTCGGGGACGACCGCCGCCGAGAGCAGTGACGCGAGCCGCTCGGCCGACCGGGCGGGGAGCACACGCCGGATCTTGGCCGCCGCCGTCGCCGCCGGCACGTCCGACTCGTCCCGGCCCCTCGCCGCGGCGAGCGCCACGACGACCGCGACCGCCTCGTCGTCGGTCAGCATGAGCGGCGGGAGCCGGTATCCCTGTGCGAGCCGGTACCCGCCGTAGCGGCCGCGGAGGGACTCCACCGGGATGCCCGCGTCGAGCAGCCGGACGACGTCGCGCCGCACCGTGCGCTCGTCGACGCCGAGGCGCCGCGCGAGCTCGGAACGCCCCCGCAGGCCGCCCGACTCCAGGAGCTCGAGCAGCGCCAGCATCCGCGCGCCCGTCCCCGCCCCCGTGACGCTCATGATCTCCTCGATCTCCCCGCTCAAGTGGACCGGATCTGCCCCCTATCTTTCCTAACGTGAGGGCGGAGCGCGCGGGTCGCCGCGCGCCCGACCACCAGGAGGCCCACCGTGAACCTGTCCGCCACCCGCATCGTCACCGACGACGTCGACCGCCTCGTCACGTTCTACGAGGCGGTGACGGGAACCACGCCCACGCGCCTGCACGAGCTGTTCGCGGAGCTCCGCACGCCCACCGGGACCCTCGCGATCGCGAGCTCGCGCACCGTGCCCGCGATGGGGTCGGGCGTCGCCGAGGCCGGCGCGAACCGCTCGGTCGTGCTCGACTTCCTCGTCGACGACGTCGACGCCGCCTACGCACGCCTGCGCCCCGTCCTCACCGACCTCGTGCGCGAGCCCGCGGACATGCCGTGGGGCAACCGGTCGCTCCTGCTCCGCGACCCGGACGGCAACCTCGTCAACCTCTTCACCCCGCTCGACGCCGCCGCCCGGGACAAGCCCACGACCGCGCCGTAGCGTCGACGGTCACGTCGCGCCATCCTGGGTCGATGGCCACGATCTCCCCGTACCTCACCGTCGACGACGGACCGGCAGCCCTCGAGTTCTACGCCCAGGCGTTCGGGGCGGAGGTCGTCGAGCGCTACGACGACGGCGACCAGGTCGCGCACGCCACGCTCCGGGTCGGCGACGCCGTGTTCTTCGTGTCGTCGGAGTTCCCCGGCCTGGGCGCGGTCGCGCCCGCGACCGTCGGGGCGTCGACCGTCGCCGTCGTGCTCACCGTGCCCGATGCCGACGCCGTGTACGCCGCCGCGGTCCTCGCGGGGGCACGTGCCGACCGCCCGGTCGCCACGGACGGCGGCGGCACCCGGTCCGGCTGGCTCGTGGACCCGTCCGGGCACCGCTGGAACGTGCGCGGCGCGCCGTGAGGCCGGCGTCGTCCGCGACGTCGCGGTGGTGCCGGCCGGGCGCCCGCGATCTGGGAGAATGACCGGCATGAGCGACCTCCACCCGACGTCCGCCCGTCCCGACGCCCCCACCACTGCCGACGCCGTAGCCACGGACGCCGTGGTCCGGGGCGTACCGGACCGGGTCTCCGTCGACGGGCTCGAGGACAGGCTGGGCGGGCGCTGGCGCGAGGAGGGCACGTACGCCTTCGACCGGTCCGCGACGCGCGAGCAGGTCTTCTCCATCGACACCCCGCCGCCCACGGTCTCGGGCTCGCTGCACGTCGGGCACGTGTTCAGCTACACGCACACGGACCTCGTCGCGCGCTACCAGCGCATGCAGGGCCGGGAGGTCTTCTACCCGATGGGCTGGGACGACAACGGCCTGCCCACCGAGCGCCGCGTGCAGAACTACTACGGCGTCCGCTGCGACCCGTCGCTCCCCTACGTCGAGGGCTACGAGCCGCCGCAGCAGGGCGACGCGTCGACCGGCAAGGGCCGCGCCGCGGACCAGCAGCCCGTCTCGCGCCGCAACTTCGTCGAGCTGTGCGAGCGCCTGACGTCCGAGGACGAGAAGCAGTTCGAGGCCCTGTGGCGCCACCTCGGCCTCTCGGTCGACTGGGCGCAGCACTACCAGACGGTCGGCCGCTCCTCGCAGCGCGTCGCGCAGACCGCGTTCCTGCGCAACCTCGCGCGCGGCGAGGCGTACCAGGCGCAGGCCCCCGGCCTGTGGGACGTGACGTTCCAGACGGCGGTCGCGCAGGCGGAGCTCGAGGCGCGCGACTACCCGGGCTTCTTCCACAAGATCTCGTTCCACGCCCCGGAGGGGGCGACGGTCGAGATCGAGACGACGCGTCCCGAGCTGCTGCCGGCGTGCGTCGCCCTCATCGCCCACCCCGACGACGAGCGCTACCAGCACCTGTTCGGCACCACCGTGCGGACCCCGCTGTTCGACGTCGAGATCCCCGTGCTCGCGCACGCGGCGGCCGAGCCCGACAAGGGCGCCGGCATCGCGATGTGCTGCACGTTCGGCGACCTCACCGACGTCCAGTGGTGGCGCGAGCTCCAGCTGCCGACCCGCCCGGTCGTGCGCCGCGACGGCCGCATCGTCGAGGACACGCCCGACTGGGTCACCGCGGAGGCCGGCCGCGCGCTGTACGCGGAGCTCGCCGGCAAGACGACGTTCTCCGCCCGCACGGCCGTCGTGGACGCGCTGCGGGCCAGCGGTGACCTCGTCGGCGAGCCGGTCGCCACGCAGCGCAAGGCGAACTTCTACGAGAAGGGCGACAAGCCCCTCGAGATCGTCACGAGCCGCCAGTGGTACATCCGCAACGGCGGGCGCGAGTGGCAGTCCCCTGAGGGCGAGCCGGTGCGCGATCTCCGCGCCGAGCTCCTGGCCCGCGGCGACGAGCTCGGGTTCCACCCCGACTTCATGCGCGTGCGCTACGAGAACTGGGTCAAGGGCCTCAACGGCGACTGGCTCATCTCGCGCCAGCGGTTCTTCGGCGTGCCGATCCCCGTCTGGTACCCCGTGGGCGACGACGGCGAGCCCCGCTGGGACGCCCCGATCGCCCCGTCCGAGGCGCAGCTCCCGGTCGACCCGTCGACCGACGTCCCGGACGGGTACACCGAGGCCCAGCGTGGCGTCGCCGGCGGCTTCGTCGGCGACCCCGACATCATGGACACCTGGGCGACGAGCTCCCTGACGCCGCAGATCGCGGGCGGCTGGCTCGAGGACCCCGAGCTGTTCGAGCGCGTCTTCCCGATGGACCTGCGCCCCCAGGGCCAGGACATCATCCGCACGTGGCTCTTCTCGACCGTGGTCCGCTCGCACCTCGAGTTCGGCACGCTGCCGTGGAAGAACGCGGCCATCAGCGGCTGGATCCTCGACCCCGATCGCAAGAAGATGTCCAAGTCCAAGGGCAACGTCGTCACGCCCATGGGGCTCCTCGAGGAGCACGGGTCCGACGCCGTCCGCTACTGGGCAGCGTCCGCGCGGCTCGGCACCGACGCGGCGTTCGAGGTCGGCCAGATGAAGATCGGCCGACGCCTCGCGATCAAGATCCTCAACGCCAGCAAGTTCGCGCTGTCGTTCGGGGCCGCGCAGGGCGAGGCCGGTGACAGCGGCGCGTCGCACACCGTCTCCCTCGACCCGTCGCGGGTCACCGTCGAGCTCGACCGCGCGATGCTGACCGGGCTCGCGGCCGTCGTCGAGCAGGCCACCGAGGCCTTCGAGGCGTACGACCACACGCGCGCCCTCGAGATCACCGAGACCTACTTCTGGACGTTCTGCGACGACTACCTCGAGCTCGTCAAGGACCGCGCCTACGGGGCCGGCGCGGGCGCCGAGGATGCCTCCCCCGAGACGGCGTCCGCCCGCGCCGCGCTCGCGATCGCGCTCGACACGCTCCTGCGCCTCTTCGCGCCGTTCGTGCCGTTCGCGACCGAGGAGGTCTGGTCCTGGTGGCGCGAGGGGTCGATCCACCGCGCCCCCTGGCCCGCTGCCGCCCCGCTGCGGGGCGCCGCGGCCGGTGCGGACCCCGTCGTGCTCACCGCCGCCGGCCACGCGCTCGCCGCGCTGCGCAAGATCAAGTCCGAGGCCAAGGTCTCCATGCGCGTCCCGATCCTCGCCGCGACAGTCGCCGTCCCCGCCGCCCTCCAGCCCGGGGTGCGCTCCGCCGTCGACGACGTCCGCGGCGCCGGGCGCGTCACCGGTCCGCTCGAGATCGTCGAGCCCACCGACGGCCAGGGCGACCCGGCCGTGCAGGGCGGGATCGTCGTCGTGAGCTCGGAGCTCGGCGAGGCGGAGCCCAAGAAGCCCCGCGCCTGAGCCGCCGAGCGGGCGTGCACGAGCGCGTGGAACGGTGACGCCGTGAAGTCGATCAGCGTGCCGACGGACGACGGCGTGACCCTGCACGTGGCCACCTGCGGCACCGGCCCGGACGTCGTCGTGCTGTCGGGCGGCCCAGGGTGCGTCCACTACCTGGCGGACGAAGCCCTCGCACCGACCGGCTTCCGGTGCTGGTTCCCCGACCCACGAGGGGTGGGACGGTCCGGGGGCGGACCCCACGCCATGGCGCGTGCCGTCGCTGACCTGGAGTCCGTCCGACGAGCGACCGGCGCCGAGGACTGGATCGTCCTGGGCCACTCGTGGGGATCGGACCTCGCGGTTCGCTACGCCCTGGATCATCCCGGCCGGGTGCGTGGCGTGGTGGGCATCGCAGGGCACGGGCTCCACCGCGACCGGGAGTGGTCCGCGGCGTACGAGGCAGGTCGGGCGACCGAGGAGCCCGTCCCGATCGACTGGGTCCCGGAGGTGCACGCCTCGCTCTGGGACGACTTCAAGGTCTGGATCCACGAGCCGACGCTGTGGCGCCGCCTCGCCGACGCCGCCGTGCCGATGGCCTTCCTCGCCGCCGAGAGCGACATCCGGCCGAGCTGGCCGTTGCGACAGCTCGCCGAGCTGGTGCCGCGCGGCACGTTCGAGGTCGTCGACGGGGTGGCCCACGACTTCTGGGCTACCGACCCGCACCGGTGGCGCTCCCTCTGCACCGAGGCATGTCTTCGGCAGGCGTCTCGAGCCTGAGCACCGTCCGAGATCGAGGGGCAGCACCGGAAGGAGCAGCGAACCTCAGACGACGTCGCGCAGCCGCGTTCGATCCGCCGACATCGTGGGCGCCGCCTCGCTCGGCGTGCCGGCGTCGTGCCACCGCAGCACCGCGCCCACGCCGTCGACGAGCTCGACCGCCCCGTCCGGGACGAACGTAAGACCGGCATCCTGGCCGAGGGCGGCGCGGACGAGGGCGACGGACGCGGGCAGGGGGTGGACGCCGTCAGCGGCCCCGAGCTCTTGCACGTCGCCGCGGTCGACGCCGATCTGGAGCGACTCGGGCCCGACCCAGATCTCGCGGTCGTCGAGCTCGCCCTCCCCGCCGAAGCTCTCGGCGAGCAGCAGGTCGGCGACCTGGCCGCGCTGGAGGACCGTGACGACGTCGCCGAGGGACGTGACGCTGCCGTCGTCGCGCCCCTGACCGGTCCGGTAGGCGTCGATGACGCGCGTGCGGCGGCGGTCGCGGCACGCCGTGACGGCCTCGGCGAGCCGGGCGGCGAACACGCCTTCCTTGGTGCCGGCGGCGCGGGACCCGCCGGGGACGTCGACCGCGAGGTCGAGCGTCTGCCGCGAGAGCTCGGCACGGACGAGGGCGAGGGCGCGGACGTCGCCGGTCAGGACGACGAGCTCGGGCTTGTGCTGGGTGACCTGGCGGTCGACCTCGTGGGCGACCGCCTCGGCGTTGCGCTCCCAGGAGTCCTCGGCACGGTGGTCGATGCGCTTGTCGGCGGTGCTGCCGGTGCGGACCTTGTTGAGGACGTCGTGGCCGGCCTCGACCGTGAGGGGCTCGGGCTGGTGGCTCGGGTCGCCGCCCCAGGACCAGGTCAGGTCCGCGCCGACGCGGTCGACGGCGACGACGAGGTAGTCGACGGACTCGTCGGCCGAGCGGGCGGCGTCGAGCAGGACGGGCACCGGGCCGTACTCGGCGCGGGAGACGGTGGGCGGAACGGCGAGCACGCGCTCCAGGAGCACCCCACCGTCCTCGGTGGCGATGAGGACGCGCCCGTGGGGCCCGGGGACCCGCAGCGGCTTGAGGACGCGGGCCTCGATGGCGTCGCACACCCCCTGCGGCGCGCCCTGGGCGGCGAGGTCGCGTCGCAGGACCCGCCACCGCCCTTCGACATCCGGGTCGGCGGCCTCGATCCCTCGCGTGGCATCGAGGTAGACGGTCGCGAACGGGCCGGGTTGTCCGGCCAGGGGCCGCAGCCAGTCGATCTTCACGTACGCACCTCCGGGCGTCGACGGCGGGCGCTGGCCGCTCGGTGGAGTCGCCCACGAGTCCATCCGTGAGGGCCGGCGCCCCGGGTTCCCCCCAGCGTCGTCCTGATCGGGCGCGCCCGCCACCGGACGAGCTCAGTCGCCCAACGCGGCGGCGGACGCGTCCCGGAGCGCCCCCGTGAACGCGCGGATCTCGGGCCGGCGGTCGGCGCCCGCCCGGTGCGCGACGCGGGTGCGGCGGGTGGTGCCGACGGGGTGGAGCCGGACGACGCCGGGCACCGCCGCGGCGGCGAGCTGCGGCACGATGGCGACGCCCTGACCGGCCGCGACGAGCGCGAGGACGGTCGTGAAGTCGTCGACGACGTGCCGTTCGGCGGGCTCGTAGCCGGCCTCCCGGCACAGGTGTTCGGCGGCCGCGCGGCACAGGGTGCCGGGACCGGCGAGGATCCAGGGCTCGTCGCGCGCGTCGGCGACGGTGCGGGCGCCGCCGGGCCCGCGGATCGCGAGGTGGACCTGCTCGACGCAGAGCGGGACGCTCGCGACGCCCGGCGACGTGGTCCGCGGCACGACGTCGTAGTCCTGCACGAGCCCGACGTCGATCCGGTGGTCCCGCAGCGCGCTGGGCACGTCGGCGGGGTCGAGCTCGACGACGTGCAGCTCGAGCGCGGCGTGCCGCTCGCCGAGCGCGACGAGGGCCGCGGGCAGGAGCGTGCGGACGGCCGTGGGGAACGCGCCGATGCGGAGCCGCCCCACCGGGTCGTCCCGGCCGGCCGCGACGGCGGCCTCGGCGCGCTCGAGCGCCTCGAGGACGTCGTCCGACGCCGCGGCCAGCGCCCGGCCGGTGGCCGTGAGCCGCACGCCGCGCCCGGTGCGCTCGAGCAGGGGCGCGCCGGCCTCGCGCTCGAGCGCCGACAGCTGCTGGGAGACGGCGGACGCGGTGTACCCCCGGAACCCTGCGACGGCGGCGATGGTGCCGTGCCGGGCGAGGTCCTGCAGCAGACGAAGACGGCGCGGATCCAGCATCAGCAGAT
The DNA here is from genome assembly GCF_049844995.1 of Luteimicrobium sp. DT211. Lineage (NCBI taxonomy): Bacteria > Bacillati > Actinomycetota > Actinomycetes > Micrococcales > Luteimicrobium > Luteimicrobium sp. DT211. The sequence continues at coordinate 94,974 of NZ_JBNCMC010000009.1, forward strand.
CTTATGCTCTGGTGGAGCAATTCGCGCTCGACGCTGATGCTCGAGAGGCGTCAGGCTGAGCCCATGGCGCTCACCGGAGTCCTCGTGCCGCTCGTCACGCCCTACGCCGCGGACGGTACCGTCGCGCTCGACGCGCTCGAGTCGCTCGCCCACCAGGTCCTCGACGACGGCGCGGCCGGGGTGGTCGCGCTCGGCACCACCGCGGAGCCCGCGTCCCTCACGCCCGAGGAGAGGTCGGCGGTGCTCGACGTCGTCGGGAGGGTAGCGGCCGAGCGCCGGACGACCCTCGTCGTGGGGGCGAGCACCTCCGGCGACCTCGCCGCGCTCCGCGGCCGGCCGGAGGTCACGGCCGCCCTGACGCTCGTGCCGCCCTTCGTCCGCCCCGGCGAGGACGGGACCGTGGCACACCTTGCCGCGCTGGCACGGCTGAGCCCCGTGCCGCTGGTCGTCTACCACGTGCCCTGTCGGACCGGGCAGCCGCTCGGGGCGCGGGCGCTGCGCCGTCTCGCGCTGCTCGACGGCGTCGTCGGGCTCAAGCTCAGCACCGCGGTCGACCCGGCGGCCGTCGAGCTCCTCGGCGCGCTCCCCGCGGGGTTCGACGTGCTCGCCGGCGACGACGTCGTCCTCGCGCCGATGCTCGCGCTCGGGGCGTCGGGCGGGATCCTGGCGTCGGCCCACCTGGCGACCGGAGCGTTCGCGCGTCTCGTCGGGTCCTGGACCCGGCCGGGCGTCCCGGACCTGGCGGGCACCCGCGCGCTGGGGGCGCGGCTCGCGCGGCTGTCCGCGGCGTGCTTCGCGGAGCCGAACCCCGCCGTCGTCAAGGGTGCGCTGCACGCGCAGGGACGCCTGCCGACCGCGGACGTCCGGCTCCCCCTGCTGCCCGCGAGCACGGCGAGCGTCGAGCGGGCCCTGTCCGCGCTCGACGACGTCGTCGCCGTGAGCCTCGTCGCTGACCCGGTGTAGTGGTCGCTCAGGCGTACGTGTCGAGCGGCGGGACCTCGGCGTCCGCGTGCGCGGCGGCGATCAGCTCGTGGTGCCGGATGACCTCGGCGACGATGAACTCGCGGAACTTCTCCGCGAACTCGGGGTCGAGCCCGGACGCCTCGGCGATGGCGGTGAGGCGGTCGATCTGCTGGCGGTCCCGGGTCGGGTCGGCCGGCGGGAGCCCGCCCTCCGCCTTCAGCTCGCCGACGCGGCGCGTGAACTTGAAGCGCTCAGCCAGCAGGTGCATGAGCGCGGCGTCGATGTTGTCGATGCTCGCGCGGAGCGTCAGGATCTCGGGAGGGATCTCGGGCATGGACCGATCTTCCCACGGCGGCCCTGGCGCCCCCGCCCCGCGTCCGACGACGGACGCGGCTCAGGCGCTCTTCTCGCGCGGGGTGCGCCGCGAGACGGCACGCGGCACGAGCGTCGGGTTGACGCCGGCCAGCACGACCTCCCGCGACACGACCACGCGCTCCACGTCGTCGCGGCTCGGGACCTCGAACATCACCTGCTGGAGGACCTCCTCCATGATGGCCCGCAACCCGCGCGCGCCCGTGCCGCGCAGCAGCGCCTGGTCCGCGATCGCGTCGAGCGCCTCGTCGTCGAACTCGAGCTCGACGCCGTCGATCTCGAACATGCGCTGGTACTGCTTGACGAGCGCGTTCCGGGGCTCGGTGAGGATCCGGACGAGCGCCCCGCGGTCCAGCGGCGCCACCGTCGTGATGACGGGAACGCGCCCGATGAACTCGGGGATGAGGCCGAACTTGAGCAGGTCCTCGGGCATGACGTCAGCGAACAGGTCCGCCGTGTCGTCGCGCTCGACGTTGGCGCCGAACCCGATGCCACGCCGCCCGGCCCGCGAGGAGATGATCTCGTCCAGGCCCGCGAAGGCACCCGCCACGATGAACAGGACGTTCGTCGTGTCGATCTGGATGAACTCCTGGTGCGGGTGCTTGCGACCGCCCTGCGGCGGCACCGACGCCTGCGTGCCCTCGAGGATCTTCAGCAGCGCCTGCTGCACGCCCTCGCCGGACACGTCGCGCGTGATCGACGGGTTCTCCGCCTTGCGGGCGATCTTGTCGATCTCGTCGATGTAGATGATGCCCGTCTCGGCCTTCTTGACGTCGAAGTCCGCGGCCTGGATCAGCTTGAGGAGGATGTTCTCGACGTCCTCGCCGACGTAGCCGGCCTCGGTGAGCGCGGTCGCGTCGGCGAGCGCGAACGGCACGTTGAGCATCTTCGCCAGAGTCTGCGCGAGGTACGTCTTGCCGCAGCCCGTCGGTCCGATGAGCAGGATGTTCGACTTGGCGATCTCGACGGGGCCGTTGTCGTCGCCCGCCTTGCCCGACGACGAGGAGGGCGCCCCGGAGGCAGCCTCGCCCGCCTGGATGCGCTTGTAGTGGTTGTAGACCGCCACCGCGAGCGACCGCTTGGCGGGCTCCTGACCGACGATGTACTGCTCGAGGAACTCGAAGATCGCCTTCGGCTTGGGCAGCTCGGACATGCCGAGCTCCACCGCCTCGGTGAACTCCTCCTCGAGGATCTCGTTGCACAGCTCGATGCACTCGTCGCAGATGTACACGCCTGGGCCTGCGATGAGCTTCTTGACCTGCTTCTGCGACTTGCCGCAGAACGAGCACTTCAGCAGGTCGGCACCATCACCGAGTCGGGCCACGGATTGCCTCCGTCCGTCGGACCCCCGGCAGGCGGGGGCTGGCACCGGCGGTCCGCCCGCCGGTCCCTCATCGTCCCATTGCACACCACCGGAGCGTCGGATGTCAGCCGCGCGCCCCCGCCGTGTCGGGGCGGTCGTGCGGGGGGGGGGCGGGGGGGCGGGGGCGGGCGGGGGGGGCCCCCCCGGGGTTAAGAACACACGCC
>NZ_JBNCMC010000010.1:0-48842 GCF_049844995.1 Luteimicrobium sp. DT211
CGTTCGAACATGTGTTCGATTCTATGGGAGGAGCGGTCCGTCCCGCAAGCAATGGAGCCCGCCAAATCTCGGCCGTTCAACGCGCGGGCTGGACCTGCAGCGCGCTCACTCCGGCACACGCTCGCCGACCGTTCAGCGCCCGGCGCGAGGAGCGCAGCGGACGTGCGAGCGTGATCGGTGCCTGGGTCGCAGACCCGGTCGCTCGTCGCCCGGCGAGCCCCCGGGCCCACGAGCCAGCGGTTACCTCATGAAGCCCCGCCGCGTTACCGTCGGCAAACCGGACGTCACCGTCGGTGGACCGGACGTCACGGTCGGCGGACCGGACGTCGCTGTCGGCGGACCGGACGTCACCGTCGGCGGACCCGACATCACCGTCAGCGGCCCGAGCCGGTCGTCCGTCAGTGACCCAGGCGCGCAGACAGGAAGGTGCTCTCCGGTGCGTCAGGGTGCCCGTCGCACCACTGCTCGGGCGGGACGTCGCGGCGCACGGCGTCGACGTGCTCGCCGCACCCGGTCCACGTGGTCTTGCCGCAGGTGGGGCAGGTCGCGGGGTGGCACACGGTTCGTCTTCTCCTCGGTGGTCGGCGGGCTGGCCTCGTTCGCGGGACTCTACAGGCGGGCGGTCGGAACCCGCCGACGGGCGGTCACGACGCCTGGCTGACCGGTTCCAGCAGCGCGGGGGAGTCGTTGTTGACGTTGCTCACGAGCGACGACACCTCGCGGAAGCGCAGCGGCTCCGGCGCGGCGCGCAGCAGGGCGGACGCGCCCTCGGCCCCGACCGACGGGTCGAGCCATGCGTCCCACGCCGAACGTGGCAGGACGAGAGGCATGCGGTCGTGGATCGTGGCGAGGTCCTGGCTGGCGGGCATGGTGACGATCGTCACGGACACGAGCCAGCGCCGGGGGTCGTCGGCCGCGCGGCTCGGGTCGCGCCAGAACTCGTACAGGCCCGCGAGGGCGGCGACGTCGTCGTCGGCGGGCGTGATGTAGAACGGCTGCTTGGGCGTGCGGGCCCTCCCCGACGGCGCGGAGCCGGGGGCGGGCTGCAGCTTCTTCCACTCGTAGTAGCCGTCGGCGGGGACCAGGCAGCGCCGGGCGGCGAAGGGCTTCGCGAACGCCGGCTTGTCCGCGAGCGACTCGACGCGGGCGTTGATCATCCGGTTCCCGACGGACGGGTCCTTGGCCCAGCTCGGCACCAGCCCCCACCGGGCGAGTCGGAGCGACCGCGCGGGGGCGGCTTCGGGCTCCCCGCTGCCCGTCTTGGGCGCGCGCTCGACGACGATCCGTACGTCCTGCGTCGGCGCGACGTTCCAGCTCGGGGCGAGCTCGCGCACGGCGGGCTCGACGAGGGCGGCGTCGATCGCGAAGGCGTCGGCGAGGTCCTGGGCCTCTCGGAACGAGGCGTAGCGGCCGCACATGGCTCCATGGTCGGGCACGCCACCGACATCGCGCCGCGGCAGGCGCCGTCCGGCGACGCGGCAGCACGCCGTGTCCGTCCCATCCGCACAGGATCGTCACGCCGAGCCATCGCCCATCCGCTCGGCACGCTCGAAACGATTCGATAGACTGGGTGCCGTGACTCGTGCCGACGACCCCGATGATCCGAACCCCAGCCCCGACCTCACCGCCGCGACGACTCCCGCGGCCCCGGCGCCGCAGGCCTCCGCATCCCGAGCCCCCCGAGCGACCCTCCGCCGCCGTGTCCTGACCGGCCCGCGCACGGGCCCCCGCTCGACCGCCGCCTGGATCATGCTGCTCGGCTCGCTCTCCGCCCTCCCGGCGTTCACGACGGACATGTACCTCCCGGCGCTGCCGGACGTGGCGCGCGACCTGCACACGACCGACGCCGGTGCCCAGATCACGATGTCCGCCATGCTCATCGGCGCCGCCCTCGGCACGCTGGTGATCGGGCCGCTGTCCGACCGCTTCGGTCGCCGCGCCCCCCTGCTCGTCGGCCTCGCCGGGCACGTCGTGACGTCCGTGCTGTCGATCATGGTCCCGAACATCACGCTGCTGATCGTGCTGCGCGTCGTCCAGGGCTTCTTCAACGCGTCGGCGTCCGTGACGAGCATGGCCATCATCCGTGACCGCTTCAGCGGCGCGGAGGCAGCCCGGATGTTCTCCCGGCTGATGCTCGTCATCGGGCTGTCGCCGCTCCTCGCGCCCACGGTCGGGTCGCTCGTCGAGGGTTGGGGGAGCTGGCACGGGATCTTCCTCGTGCTCGCGCTCATGGGGGTCGCGCTCGGGGCGGTCGTCCTGCGCGCGCTCCCGGAGACGCTGCCCGCCGAGCGCCGCGTCACGGGCGGGCTGCCGGCCGCGCTGCGCGGCTACCGGACCCTGGTGCGCGACCGCCGCTTCCTCGCGCTCGCGCTCATCCCGGGCCTGGGCCAGGCCGTCGTCATGAGCTACGTGTCGGGTTCGCCGTTCGTGTTCCAGCAGCACTTCGGGCTGTCGTCGGGCGCGTTCTCGCTGCTCTTCGCGGTGAACGGCCTCGCGCTTGTCGCATCCGCCCAGGTCAACGCGGCGCTCGTGCGCAAGGTGGCGCCCATCCGCCTCCTGCGGACGGCGCTCGTCGTCCAGCTCGTGTTCGCGACCGGCCTCGTGGCGTTCGCCGTCACGGGCGCGGGCGGGCTGCTCGGCGTCCTCGCGGGCCTCTGGCTCGTGCTCGCGATGCAGGGCATGGTCCCCTCCAACGCGTCGGCGCTCGCGCTGACCCGCCACGGGGAGATGGCGGGCACGGCCTCCGCGGTGATCGGCGCGCTCCAGACCGGCATCGCTGGTGTCGTCAGCCCTCTCGTCGGGGTGCTCGGCTCGACCGCCACGGCCATGAGCACGGTCATCGTCGGCGCGATCGCGGTCGCGCTGCTCGTGCTCGCCGTCGCCACGCCCGCGTTCCGTCGCGAGGGCGGCTTCCACGCGGGGGTCCCCGCGTCGTCGTGACCTCGCGCGCCCGACGGCGTCAGCGCGCCCGACGGCGTCAGCCCGCCGGGCGCAGCGCGCGGGCCGCGGTCTCCCGCACGGCCGCGGCCAGGGTGTCGAGCGACGCGGAGCGGACGCGCCACTGCTGCCAGTGCAGCCGGACGTCGTCGGCGCCGGCCGGGTCGAGGACCACGAGGTCGCCCCGCGCGACGAGGTCGTCCGCCTGCTGCTCGGGGAGCATCCCCCAGCCGAGGCCGAGCCGGACGGCCTGCGCGAACGCCGTCGAGCCCGGGACGTGGTGGCGTGGCGGGTCGATCCGGCGCCGCGTCCGACGCCGCAGGTAGCGGTCCTGGAGGTCGTCCTTGCGGTCGTACACGACGACGGGCGCCCCGGCCAGCGCGTCGGGCGCCACGTCGGGCGCCGTCCGGGACCCGAACCAGCGCCGCGCGAAGGCGGGCGAGGCGACCGGCAGGTAGCGCATCGCGCCGAGCGTCGTGACGGTGCAGCCCTGCACCGGGCGTGCCTGGGTCGTGATCGCGGCCATCACCTCGCCGTCGCGCAGCAGCTCGACCGAGTGGTCCTGGTCCTCGCGCCGCACGTCGACAGCCACGCCGTCCCCGAGCCCTGCCAGCGCCGGCACGGCCCACGTGGCGAGCGAGTCCGCGTTCACCGCGACCGGGAGCACGACGCGTCGCGCGGGCGCGTCGTCGCCGGCGAGCGCCGCCTCGGCCTCGGCGACGAGCAGAGCGAGCTGCCGCGCGAGCCGCAGCAGCTCGCGCCCGTCCTCGGTCGCGCTGACGGGCTTGCTGCGCCGGACCAGCACGCGCCCCGCCTGGGCCTCGAGCGCCTTGATCCGCTGGCTCACCGCCGACGGCGTCACGTGCAGCGCGCGGGCGGCCGCGTCGAAGGTGCCGTGGCTCACGACGGCGTCGAGGGCGCGGAGCTGCGCGAGGTCCCAGTCCATGAAGCGATGCTAACGACTGTTCAGAAACCGTCGTGGTGCTTCACGGCTCGACGGCGGCCGCTGCCGGCCGCCGGACGATAGCGTCGTCGTCGATGGACACCTTCGCCGCCGTGCTCTCGGGACTCGCGTTCGGCCTCTCGCTCATCGTGGCGATCGGGGCGCAGAACGCGTTCGTGCTGCGCCAGGGCGTCCGGCGCGAGCACATCGGGACCGTCGTGCTGATCTGTGCCGCGAGCGACACCGCGCTCATCGCGGCGGGCACGGCGGGCCTGGGCAGCGTCGTCGCGCGCTCGGGCACGGCGCTCGAGGTGGTTCGGTGGGTCGGGGCCGCGGTGCTGGTCGGCTACGGGATCCGGTCCGCCCTGAGAGCCCTGCCGCGCCACGACCCCGGCGCCCTGCACCCCGCGGGCGAGCGGCCGCCCGCCGCCCTGCGCGCGACGGTCCTCACGGCGCTCGCCCTCACGTGGCTCAACCCGCACGTCTACCTCGACACGGTGCTCCTGCTCGGCTCGGTCGCCGCCGGCCACGGCGCGCTGCGCTGGGCTTTCGCGGCGGGCGCGTGCGTCGGGAGCTGGCTGTGGTTCACGGGCCTCGGGTACGGCGCGCGCGCCCTCGCGCCCGTTTTCGCGAAGCCCGCCGCGTGGCGCGTGCTCGACGGCGTGATCGCCGTCGTGATGGTGCTGGTCGCGGTGTCGCTGGTCGCCCGCTGAGCCGACCGCGCTACCGGGCGAGCGCCGCGAGCCGCGCGACCGCGTCGCGGAGCACGTCCTCGCGCTTCACGAACGTGAACCGCACCCACGACCGCAGCGCCCGCTCGCTCGGCGAGCCAGCGGCGCAGAACGCCGACACCGGCACCCCCACCACGCCCGCGCGCTCGGGCAGCGTCCGGCACAGCGCGGTGCCATCGTCGAACCCGAGCGGGGCGGCGTCGGCCAGGACGAAGTAGGTGCCCCGGGGACGCACGACGGCGAAGCCCGCCGCCTCCAGCCCCTCGCACAGCAGGTCGCGGCGCGCGGCGAGCGAGGCGGCGAGCTCGCGGGGGTAGGCGTCGTCGGCGAGGGCCGTGGCGATGGCGGGCTGGAACGGCGAGCCCGACACGTAGGTGAGGAACTGCTTGACCGTCCGGACCGCCGTCACGAGCGGTGCGGGCCCGGTGACCCAGCCGATCTTCCAGCCCGTGAGCGAGAACGTCTTGCCCGACGACGACACCGTGAGCGTGCGCTCTGCCATGCCCGGGAGGGTGGCGAGGGGGACGTGACGTGCGCCGTCGAAGGTCAGGTGCTCGTAGACCTCGTCCGTCACGACGACGGCGTCCGCCTCGCGGGCCACCGCGGCGACGGCCTCGAGCTCGGCGCGCGTGAGGACCGTGCCCGTCGGGTTGTGGGGCGTGTTCAGCAGGATCAGGCGCGTGCGCGGGGTGACGGCGGCGCGCAGCGCGTCGGCGTCGAGGCGGAACCCGTCGGGCCCGGGGAGCAGCGGGACGGTGACGTGCCGCGCGCCGGCGAGCGCGATGCCGGCTGCGTATGCGTCGTAGAACGGCTCGAGCGTCACGACGTCGTCGCCGGGCCCCGCGAGCGCGAGGAGCGCGGCGGCGACCGCCTCGGTCGCGCCCGTGGTCACGAGGACCTCGGTCTCCGGGTCGAGCTCGAGGCCGTAGTGACGCGCCTGGTGGGCCGCGACCGCCTCCCGCAGCGCGGGGATGCCCGGCCCCGGCGGGTACTGGTTGGCGCCGTGCTCGGCGTCGGGCGCGATGGCGTCGGCGGCGGCACGCCGGATCCACGACGGCCCGTCGACGTCCGGGAAGCCCTGGCCCAGGTTGAGAGCGCCCGTGCGGACGGCCAGGGCGCTCATCTCCGCGAAGACCGTCGACGCGACGGCGCCGTCGGGAGCGAGCAGCCCGGTCGCGCGCGCGACGTCGCGCCAGCGGCCGGGCGGGAGTGACAGCGGGTCCGACGGCATGGCGGCAGCGTACCCAGCCGCCCCGACGACGTCGCCGGCGCGGGGCCGCACTCCGGCTCTCGGGCAGCACCCAGGTTCCCAGGGTGGCTGGAGCGGACTCACAGGCGGCGCTGGGCGACGGCCGACGTCGGACCCACGTGCGAGGCGTGGTCTAGGACCCGAGGCGCCACCCGGTGCCGCGATCCGAGGAGGAACGATGACCACCGAGCACGACAACGAGCAGCAGGACGAGCGCACGCCCGACGCCCTCGGGCCGGTCCCGCCGTCGGCCGCGGCACCCGCCCCGCCCTTCGCTCCGCCGGCGCTGCCCGCGAGCGACGCGCCGGTCCCGCCCGCGCCTACGGCGCCCCCCGAGGACCAGGCCGGCCCGTCGGCGACCCCGCAGCACCCTCGGCAGTCCCGGCGGGTCCTCGCCGGCTCGGTCGCGGGTGCCCTCGTCGTCGGCGCGCTCGGCGGGGCCGGCGTGACGGCGCTCGTCGGCGGCGGGCAGTCCGCCCAGGCGGCGGGCGGCTCGTCCGTCGGCACCGGGCTCGGCGGCCCGGGGACCGGCGTCGCGCCCGGCCAGGGGACCGACGGCTCGGGCGAGAGCGGCTCGAGCGACGGCGGCTCGGTCGGGGAAGCACCGTCGGACGGCACCGGCGGGTCGGACGGCACCGGCCAGGCGCCGTCAGGCATGCCGGGAGGCGGCGGGGCGGCGTCCGGCGGGGCGTCGGGCACCGCGTCCGGCACCTCGACCGCGCTCGAGCAGACGACGGCGACGTCGTCCGAGGCTGCGGGCGTCGTGGTGGTCGAGGCGATCCTCGACGGCGGGCGCGCGGAGTCGGCAGGCACCGGCATCGTCCTGACCTCGGACGGCGAGGTGCTGACCAACGCGCACGTGGTCGAGGGGGCGAGCGAGGTGCGCGTCGTCGACGCGGCGACCGGAAAGTCGTACACGGCGACGGTCACCGCGAGCTCGACGACGCACGACGTCGCGGTCCTCCAGCTCTCCGGGGCGTCCGGCCTCACCACGGCGACGCTCGACACCGACGACGACCTCACCGTCGGCGACGACGTCACCGCGGTCGGGAACTCGGGCGGCACGGGAGTCCTGCGCGCCGCGGACGGCACGGTCGCGGCCCTCGACCAGACCATCACGACGGCCTCGGAGTACGGCGAGAGCGGCGAGACCCTGACCGGCGTCATCGCGGTCGACGCCGACGTGGTCTCGGGCGACTCGGGTGGCGCGCTGCTCGACTCGGACGGTGAGGTCGTCGGCATGACGACCGCCGCGACGAGCGGGACGGCCGACGTGGAGGGCTACGCGATCGACATCGAGGACGCGCTCACGGTCGTCCACGAGATCCTCGGCGAGGCGTCCACCGGCGTGTCCGACACGTCGTTCGTGGTGCTCCCGGGGGGCGAGCTGGTGACCCTGGGACGGCACGACGAGTCCTGATCGTCCCCCGACACGCGTCCGCCTGACGGCCAACCTACGGTGCCGAAGCCTACGGAGGGGTAACCTCCGGTGAGCCAGGCTGGACGTGCGACGACGCCGCGCCAGACCTCCACGACGGACGACGGGACGCGTGCCCGCCCGTCCGCCGCGCGTCCGACGCGGGCCGCCCGTCACGTCCGCACCACGTGGGAGCGGAGGGTGTCGACGATGCAGCTACGGGTCGCAGGGACGGGCGACGCGGTGGTGGGGGAGCTCGAGGTCCCGGTGTCCAAGTACCACGCGCACCGGGCGCTGGTGCTGGCGTCGCTGGCGCCGGGGCGGAGCGTCGTGACGGGGGTGTCAGGCACGCGTCAGGTCGAGTGGACGACGGGGGTGCTGCGCGCGCTCGGGACGCGGATCGAGATCGTCGGCGACGACTACGTCGTCGACGGCGGCCCGTACTCGACGAAGGGGGCGGGGGACCTCGTGGACCACGGGTCGCGGGCCGCGGACGGCGTCCTCGACGTCGGGTCGTCGGGGACGACCCTCTACTTCCTGACGGGGCTCGCCTCGCTCGCCGACAGGCCCGTGACGCTCACGGGCATGAAGTACTTCCGGCGCCGGCCCATCAAGGCGCTCCTCGACGCGCTGCGCGAGCTGGGCGTCGAGCTCGAGTCCGACGCCGACCGGCCGCCCATCACGGTCCAGCCGCGCCGCCCGCGCGGCGGCGAGGCGCACATCGCGGGCACGCTGTCGCAGTGGCTGTCGGGCCTGCTGCTCCTCGCGCCGTTCGCCGAGCGGGACACGACCATCCACGTCACCGGCGGCACGCTCAACGAGCGGCCGTACGTCGAGCTGACGGTCCGGATGATGCGCCACTTCGGCCTCGTCGTGGAGCCGGACGACGACTGGCTGACCTTCCGCGTCCCCGCGAACCAGACGGCGACGCCCGCGCGCTACGAGCTGCCGCCGGACATCGGGTCTGCAGCGTTCGGCATCGCGGCGGCCGCCGCCCACCCGTCCGACGTGCTGCTGCGCGGCCTCCGCGCCACGCGCGCCGCCGACACCGACCACCCCGAGGCCGACTTCCTCGACCTCGCCGCCGCCATGGGCGTGCCGTTCGAGCGCGACCTGGCGACGGGGTTCGTGCGGGTCCGGCACGACGGCTCCCCGCTGCGACCCGTCGACGTCGACTGCGGGCCCATCCCCGACCTGCTGCCGGTGCTGTCCGCGATGGCGTCGTTCGCCGAGGGCACGAGCCGGTTCCGCAACGCCGGCCACGTGCGGCTCAAGGAGTCGGACCGGGTCGGGGCCATGCTCCAGCTCGGCCGGCTCGGCGCGGACGCCGGCCTCGTGCGCGGCGACGAGCTGCACGTGACCGGCGGGCGCCGGCTGCGGGGCGCGCCGCTCTCGTCGTTCAACGACCACCGCGTGCTCATGGCGCTCTCGGTCGCCGCGACGCGCGCGGAGGGCGTCTCGACGCTGACCTACCCGCACGCGTACCGCATCTCCTACCCCGAGTTCCTCGAGGCCATGACGTCCGTCGGGCTCGACCTGTCCGTCGTCGACAGCGCGCAGGCCGCGTCCGAGGTGGAGGACTGGGCCCCCGTCGCGGCGACGGACGACGTGTCGGAGGCCGAGGCGGGCGCGCTCGGCGCACCGGCCGGGTCCGACGACGGCGCACTCGTCCTGCCCGACCGCGTGCGGGAGCTCGCGCGCACCCGGCCGGAGGCGACCGCCGTCGTCGAGGTCGGGCCGGACGGGCCCGTGGCGACGACGTGGCGCGAGCTGCAGGACGAGGCCGACCGCGTCGCGGCGCTGCTCCTCGACCTCGGCGTCACCCGCGGCGAGCCCGTCGCCCTCCAGCTGCCCAACTGGCGCGAGTTCGTGGCGATCGCGCTGGGGGTCATGCAGGTCGGGGGCGTCGTGACGCCGATCATGCCCGTGTTCGGGCCGCGCGAGACGTCGATGACACTCCAGCGGTCCCGCGCCCGGGTGGTCTTCCTCCCGACGTCGTACCGCCGGCGCCGGCCCCCGCTCGAGCTGCTCGAGGCGGCGGGGGAGGCGCGCGCTGCCGGGCGGCCCGTGTCCGTCGAGCACGTCGTGGTCCTGCGCACCGAGGCGCGGCGCGCCCCGGGCGCGCGGGTCGGCGAGCCGCCGCTGCCCGTCGAGGCGGCGGAGTCGCGCCAGGCCCAGGAGTGGACGTGGCGCTACTACCACGCGGCGCTCACGTCGGTGGGCGAGGGCGCGGCAGCCCGGGTCGAGGCGGAGGGTCGCGTCGTCGGGCCCGACGACGGCTGCCAGCTCCTGTTCACGTCGGGGACCACGGGCGAGCCCAAGGGCGTCCAGCACCGGCACCGCACGCTCGCGCGGGCGACGTCGATGGAGGTCGCGCACCTCGGGCTGGGGGACGGCGACCGGGTCTACGTGCCCTCGCCGCTCGCCCACCAGACGGGGTTCCTCTACGGGATGCTGCTCGCGTGGCGGCTCGGCGTGGCCGCCGTCATCCAGCCCGACTGGGACGCGCAGGTGGCGCTCGACCAGGTCTTCGGCGCCCGCCCGGACGCCGGGCGCGCCACGTTCGTGCAGGCCGCGACCCCGTTCCTCACGGACCTGGTCGCCGCCGTCGAGGCGGGCGCGCCCCAGCCCTCGACCCTGCGGGTCTTCGTGCCCACGGGTGCCGCCGTGCCGCGCGCCCTCGCCCGGCGGGCCAGCGAGGTCCTCGGGTCGGCGATGCTCGGGGCCTTCGGCACCACCGAGACCTGCCTCGGCACCCTGGCCGCGCCCGGCGACCGTCCCGAGGACGCCTGGGGCACCGACGGTCGCCCGCTGCCCGGGATCCGGATCCGGATCGTCGACGACGAGGGCCGCGAGCTCCCTGCCGGCGCCGACGGGAACTACGAGCTGCACTCGCCGACGATGTTCGACGGCTACCTCGACCGGCCGGACCTCACGGCCGACGTGTTCACCGCCGACGGCTGGTACCGGACGGGCGACCTCGCGCACGTCGACGAGCACGGGTTCCTGCACATCACGGGCCGTGTCAAGGACGTCATCAACCGCGGCGGCGAGAAGGTGCCCGTCGTCGAGGTCGAGAACCTCCTGTACCAGCACCCGCTCGTCGCGGACGTCGCGATCGTCGCGATGCCCGACGCGCGGCTCGGCGAGCGCGCCTGCGCCTTCGTCGTGCCCGCGAGGCCGGGCGAGCGGCTCGGCTTCGCGTCGATGCAGAAGTATCTCGAGGCGGCCGGCCTGTCGAAGTACTACTGGCCGGAGCGGCTGGAGGTCGTCGACGTCCTGCCGCGCAACGCCGTCGGGAAGATCCAGAAGAACGTCCTGCGCGAGCGCGCCTCCGCGCTCGTCGACGCCGACACCGAAGGAGGACGCGCGTGAGCGCCGTCGTCGAGAAGCCCCCCGCCCCACCGGCCTTCGACGAGGCCGCGTTCGCGGCCCTCAAGGCCGAGGTCGCCGCCTGGGTCGCCGGCCCCGGGGAGGAGTGGTCCGAGCGGATCGAGGCGACGGGCGACGTGCCGCCCGAGCTGTTCGCCGAGCTGCGCGACCGCGGGTACCTCTCGCTCGCGGCGCCGCCCGAGCTCGGGGGCCGGGGCATCCCGTTCCCGCGCTACCTCGAGCTCATGGAGGTCGTGTCGCGGTCGCACGCGTCGATCCGGATGCTCGTGCACGTGATCAACGGGACCTGGCGCGCCATGGCCCCGTACGCGACGCCGCAGCAGCTCGAGGAGGTCGTCAAGCCGTCCGTGGCGGGCGAGAAGCTCGTCGCGTTCACGCTGACCGAGCCGACCGCCGGGACCGGCGCGGACATCCGCACGACCGTCCGGCGCGAGGGCGACACGTACTACCTCAGCGGCGAGAAGCACCTCATCACGTTCGGGGTGAGGTGCGACTACTGGCTGCTCGCGGCGCGGCTCGAGGGCACGCGCGGGCACGAGGGCACGGTCGCGCTGCTCGTGCCCAACACCGGCCTGCCGGGCGCGGAGGTCGTCGACGACTCCGACACCATGGGCGTGCGCGGCACCGACCACGCGATCCTGCGCTTCCACGACGTCCCGGTGCCGGTGTCCGCGCGGCTCGGCGACGAGGGCCAGGGGCTCGAGGTCGCGCTCGGCGGCTTCCTGCTCCCGTCGCGCGTGTCGGTCGCGATGAGCTGCGTCGGGCTCGCCGAGCGTGCCCAGGAGCTCGCGATCGAGTACGCGGACCGCCGCGAGACGTTCGGCAAGAAGCTGCGGGAGCGGCAGGCCGTGCAGTTCTACCTCGCGGAGAACTACGCGGACATCGCCGCCGCGCGGGCGCTCGTCCTCGAGGCGGCTCGCGCCTACGAGGCGGACGCGCCCGACGCCGGCGCGCTGTCCAGCGCGTCCAAGATGGTCGCCGTCGACATGCTCGCCCGCGTGACCGACAGGGCCCTGCAGATCCATGGCGGCCAGGGCTACTGGCACCGCAACGCCATCGAGCGCGTGTACCGCGACGCGCGGGCGCAGCGGTTCGAGGAGGGCACGAACGAGATCCAGAAGCTCGTCGTCGCCCGCGCCGTCCTCGACGGCACCGCCGGCTTCTGACCCGTCACCACCCGAGGAGAACACCAGGCATGACCACCCCGAACCCGGCGCCCGTCGCCGTCGTCACCGGTGCGTCCCGCGGCATCGGCAAGGTGCTCGCGCTCAAGCTGGCGCAGCGCGGCGTCGACGTCGTCGTCAACTACAAGACCAACGAGGACCTCGCCGAGAAGACGCTCGCCGAGGTGCGCGCGGCGGGCGCCGACGGCCTCGCAGTCCGGGCCGACATGGAGTCGCCGGAGGACATCGACGCCCTGTTCGAGGCCGTTCGCGAACGCTACGGCCGCCTCGACCACTTCGTCGCGAACGCGGCGGCGTCGGCGTTCAAGCCGGTCGCGGCCCTCAAGCTGCACCACCTCGACCGCAGCTACGCGATGAACGTCCGGTCGTTCGTCCTCGGCGCGCAGCGCGCCGCGGAGCTGATGACGGGCGGCGGGCGGATCGTGTACGTGTCGAGCTACGGCTCGCTGCGCGCGTTCCCGACGTACGCCGCGCTCGGCGCCGCCAAGGCCATGGCCGAGTCCTACGTCACCTACATGGCCACCGAGTACGGGCCCCGCGGCATCACGGTCAACGCGGTCAACGGCGGGCTCATCGACACCGACTCGCTCGAGTACTTCTACGAGCGCGTCCCCGGCATGGCGCCCGTCGAGACGGTCCTCGAGAAGCTCCCGCTCCAGCGCCCCGGCACCGCCGAGGACATGGCCGACGCCGTCGACTTCTTCCTGTCCGACAAGGCTGGGTACATCACCGGCCAGGTGCTGTCCGTCGACGGCGGGCTCACGGTCATCGCGCCGCCCTTCTGGTCCGACACGACCGGCGACCTGCGTGCCTCGGTGTTCGGCGCCGACGACGCGCTCGACGCGCACGAGGCCGGCCGGACCGACGCCGTCGAGTGAGCGGCCGGCCCATGGCGCCCGACCCGCTCGCCCGCACGCGGAGCCCCTGGCGGCTCGGGAGCCTCGAGCTGCCGCACCGCGTCGTCCTCGGCTCCATGCACACGGGGCTCGAGGCTGCGGGCGCGGTCCCGCCCGGCGCGTGGTCGGCCGTGCCCGACGCCGCCGGGCTGGCCGCGTTCTACCGCGAGCGCGTCGACGGCGGAGCGGCGCTCGTCGTCACGGGCGGGCTCGCGGTCGACGGGCCCGGGCGCGGGGGAGCGGACTACGCCGTGCTCACCGACCCGGCCACCCGGGCGGCGCTCGCGGAGGTGACCGCCGCCGTCCACGACGCCGGCGGGCGCATCGCCGCGCAGCTGTTCCACGCGGGGCGGTACGCGCTGCTCGACGGGGTCGTGGGCGCGGACGGCGGCCCCGAGCAGGCGGTCGCGCCGTCGCCCGTGCCCTGGCGCGCGGCCCGCGGCGCCGTGCCGCGCGAGCTCACGCACGCCGGGGTGCTGGCCGTCGTCCGGCACTTCGCCGCAGCCGCGCGCGCAGCCGTGGAGGCCGGCTTCGACGCCGTCGAGGTCATGGCCTCCGAGGGATACCTGGTCAACCAGTTCTGCTCGCCCCTGACGAACCTGCGCGAGGACGCCTGGGGAGGCGACGACGTCCGGCGCCGGGCCTTCCCGCTCGCCGTCGTGCAGGCCGTGCGCGACGCCGTCGGGCCGGAGGTGCCCGTGCTCGTGCGGGTCTCCGGCGACGACCTCATGCCGGGATCGTCGAGCGCGGCCGAGGTCGCCGCGCTGGTCCACGAGCTCGTCGGGACCGACGACGCGCCGCTCGCCGACGCCGTGAACGTCGGCGTCGGCTGGCACGAGTCGCGCGTCCCCACCGTCCAGTCCGCCGTCCCGCACGGCGCCTGGATCCCCGTCGCCGAACGCGTCGCCGCCGCCGTCCGGTCCAGCGGGCGCCCCGGCGTGCCCGTCATCGCCAGCAACAGGTTCACCGACCTGCGCGACGTCGAGGACGTCCTCGCCCGCGGCACCGTCGACGCCGTCGCCCTCGCCCGGCCGTTCCTCGCCGACCCCGCCATCGTCGCCAAGTCGCTCGTGGGCCGGTTCGACCTCGTCACCACGTGCCTCGGGTGCGACCAGGCGTGCATCGACCGGTCGCTCGTCGGGGAGCGCGTCTCGTGCCTCGTGAACCCGCGCGCCGGGCGGGAGGTGGAGCTGCCGCTGCCTCGCGTTCGATCGTGGTCCGGTCGGGCGTCGGCGTCGGGTTCGCGCGCGGCCGGAGATCCTTCGCGCCGTCTTCCATCCGGCCCCTCGTCCCTCGGGGCCTCCCGCCAGACCCTCCACGACGGCGCGAAGGATCCCCGGCCGCCCGCTCGTGCCGACGTCGCCTTGGGTGCCACGTCCGCGCGCGACCGTCCGCGTGGTTCCGGCCGTGCGTCCGTGGTCTCGGCCTCTCGGGGTGTCGCCGTCGTCGGGGGCGGGCCCGCCGGGCTGGCCGCAGCGGTCGACCTCGCGCGGCGCGGGAGGCCTGTGACGCTGTTCGAGGCGCGGGACGTGCTCGGGGGGCAGCTCGAGCTCGCGGCGCGCGTGCCCGGCAAGGAGGACTACGCCGCCGCGGTGGCGGGGCTCGCGGCCGAGCTCGCGGAACTCGGGGCCGAGGTGCGGGTGGGGGAGCGGGCTCGGGCGTCCGACGTCGTGGGGTTCGACGGGGTGGTCGTCGCGACCGGGGTGCGGCCGCGCCGGCTCGACCCCGGGCCCGGCGGGCTGCCGGGCGCCGACCTGCCGCACGTCGTCGACTACGAGACCGCCCTCCGCCAGGGGGTGCCCGACGGGTCCGTCGCGATCGTCGGAGGCGGCGGGGTCGGCGTGGACGTCGCCACGTTCCTCGTCGAGGAGCACGACGAGGCAGCCCGGGCGGCGCGGTTCGGCGAACGGTTCGGGGTCGAGGTCGACCGCGGCCTTCCGGGTCGCGCCGCCGCCCAACGGTGGGCCGCTCCCGAGCCCGCACGCTTTCCGGTGACGTCCCCGCGGCCGGGCGGGTCGGTGACCGTGCTGCGCCGCTCGGGCAAGATCGGCGCCGGCGTCGGTGCCACGGCGCGCTGGGTGGTCGTCGGCGCGCTCCGTCATGCGGGCGTACAGATGGTGACCGGTGTCATGTACACGAAGATCCGGCCCGGGGTCCTCGAGGTCGTGGACGCCGACGGCGCGGCCCGCGAGGTCCCCGCCGACACCGTGATCGTGTGCGCGGGCCAGGAGCCCGTGGACGGCCTCGCGGGCGAGCTGGACCGGCTCGGGATCGCGTGCGTCGTCGTCGGCGGGGCGCGGGACGCCCGGACGCTCGACGCCGTCCGCGCCACGCGCGAGGGGCTCGAGGCCTCTCGCGCGCTGCTTCCCGCCTGACCTCGACCGGAACCGCACCCCGACCGGAACGCGTCCCACATCGTGGAACAGTGTGGACCTGGAACGGTATCCCCTGGCAACCTCGGCGCCGCACCTGTCTTATCCACAGGCGCCGGACGCGGGACGGCCTGACCCCGCTACCGTGACCGGACCACGCGACGGCGTGTGGTCGGGACGGCCGGGGGGCCGGAAAGGGGGACGGGTGAACGGCGCCGACATCCTCGAGCGCGAGGTCCGTGAGCTCGTGCGCAGGCGGGGCATCGACCCCACGCGCGACGCCGCGGCCGCCCGCCAGCTCGTCGCCGACGCGCTCGGCGACTACGACGCGCGCACCGCCCAGGGTGTGGTGCCGCCGCTGGCCGACCCGAAGGCGGTCGCGCAGCAGGTGCTCGACGCCGTCGCCGGCTTCGGTCCGCTCCAGCCGTACCTCGACGACCCGGAGGTCGAGGAGGTCTGGGTCAACGGCCCCGCGCAGGTGTTCGTCGCCCGGCGCGGCGAGCCGGAGCTCACCACGACGATCCTCAGCCACGAGCAGCTGCGCGACCTCGTCGAGCGGATGCTCGCCTCGAGCGGCCGCCGCCTGGACCTGTCCAGCCCCTTCGTCGACGCGAGCCTCCCCGGGGGCGAGCGGCTGCACGTCGTCATCCCCGACGTCACGCGCACCGAGATGGCAGTGAACATCCGCAAGCACGTGCTGCGCGCGTCGCACCTGGCCGACCTCGTGGGGCTGGGCTCGCTCACCGGGCAGGCGGCGTCGTTCCTCGACGCGACCGTCCGTGCGGGCCTGAACGTGCTCGTGTCCGGGGCCACCCAGGCCGGCAAGACGACCATGCTCAACGCGCTCGCGGGCTCGGTGCCCGCGACGCAGCGCGTCATCACGTGCGAGGAGGTCTTCGAGCTGCGGATCGCGGCGCGTGACCTCGTCGCGATGCAGTGCCGACAGCCGAGCCTCGAGGGGACCGGTGAGATCACCCTGCGCCGCCTCGTCAAGGAGGCGCTGCGCATGCGTCCCGACCGCATCGTGATCGGCGAGGTCCGGGAGGCCGAGGCGTTCGACCTGCTGATCGCGCTCAACTCGGGGATCCCCGGCATGTGCACGCTGCACGCCAGCTCGGCGCGTGAGGCGATCGGCAAGATGACGGCCCTGCCGCTGCTGGCCGGCGAGAACGTGTCCGACCGCTTCGTGCTCCCCACCGTCGCGTCCTCGGTCGACGTCGTCGTGCACCTCGGCGTCGCGCCCGACGGGCGCCGCCAGGTCCGCGAGATCGTCGGCGTGCCCGGCCGGGTCGAGCAGGGCGTCGTCGAGACGTCGACGATCTTTCATCGCGTCGGCGGCGGCCGGAACGGCGGCGAGCTGGTGCGGGGCGACGGCGTCCCGCCCGCGCTCGACCGTTACGAGCGGGTGGGGGTCGACGTCCTCGCTCTGCTTGCCGACCCCCACAGGCTCGCGGGCACGTACGGCGGGGAGCGCTGATGGGCGTCGTGGTGGGGCTGCTGCTCGGCGCGGGCCTGTGCTCGGTGTGGACCGCGTGGTGGGCGCCGACGACGCGTACCCGCCGGGTCGACGGCTGGTCCGCACGGACGCAGGACCTGCTCGTCCAGGCGGGCGCCACGGGCGTCACGCCCGGCGGGCTCGTGGGGGCGAGCGCCGTGGTGGCTGTGGTCGTCGCGCTCCTGGGCCTGGCCTTCACGCGATCGGGGGTCATCAGCCTGGCGTTCGCGCTGCTCGCGGCCGGGATCCCCGCCATGCTCGTGCGGTCGCGGGCCCGACGCCGCCGGGTCGCGCTGCGCGAGGTCTGGCCCGAGGTGGTGGACAACCTGGCGTCGGGCGTCCGCGCCGGCCTGTCGCTGCCGGAGGCCGTGGCCCAGCTCGGCGAGCGCGGGCCCGTCGAGCTCCGGCCGCAGTTCCGCGCGTTCGCGACCGACTTCCGAGCGTCGGGCCGCTTCTCCGCCTGCCTCGACGCGCTGAAGGCGCGGCTCGCCGACCCCGTGGGCGACCGGATCGTCGAGGCGCTGCGCATGACGCGCGACGTCGGCGGCACCGACCTTGGGCGTCTGCTCCGCACCCTGTCCACGTTCCTGCGCGAGGACGCGCGGACCCGCGGCGAGCTGGAGGCGCGGCAGTCGTGGACGGTCAACGCCGCGCGGCTCGCCGTCGCGGGTCCGTGGGTCGTGCTGGCGCTGCTCGCGACCCGGCCGGAGACGGCGCGGGCCTACGACTCCGTGGCCGGCGTCGCCGTGCTGGGGCTGGGCGCCCTGTGCTGCGCGTTCGCCTACCGGCTCATGATCCGGATCGGGCGCCTGCCCGAGGAGACGCGGGTGCTGCGATGACGGCCCACCTCGCCGGCTGGGGCGCCGTCGCGGGCGCGGCGTTCGCGCTCGGCCTGCTGCTCGTCGTCGCCCGCCTGCGCGCGCGCCGCACCACGCTCGTGGAGCGGGTCGCGCCGTGGCTCCGCGCGCCGTCGGCCGAGTCGGCGCTCCTCGCGGCCGCCCCGGTGCGGACGCCGTTCGGGGCGCTCGAGCGACTGGCCGCGCCGTGGCTCGACGACGTCGGCCGCGCGTTCGAGCGGTTCGGGTCGTCGCGGGCCGAGCTCGCGCGCCGGCTCCTGCGCGCGGGGCGCGCCGAGTCCGTCGAGCAGTACCGGGCGCGGCAGGTCGTCTTCGGCGTCGTCGGGCTCGCCGTCGGCCTGGCGCTCGCGGTGCTGCTGCTCGTCGCGCGCGGCGCGTCCGTGGTCCCGCTCTTCGCGCTCGTCGCGCTGTGCGGCGTCGCCGGCGCGCTCGTGTGCGACTACCTGCTCGGCCGCGAGGTCGCGGCGCGGGAGGAGCGGATCCTCGCCGAGTTCCCCACGGTCGCCGAGCTCCTCGCGCTTGCGGTGACGGCGGGGGAGTCGCCGGTCGGCGCGCTGGACCGGGTCCGCCGGACGGCGCACGGCGCGCTCGCCGAGGAGCTCGGCGTCGCGCTCGCGGCGGTGCGTTCCGGCACGTCGCTCGTGCGGGCGCTCGAGCAGCTCGCCGACCGCATCGCCCTCCCGGCCGTCACCCGGTTCGCCGACGGCGTCTCGGTCGCGGTCGAGCGCGGCACCCCGCTCGCGGACGTGCTCCGCGCGCAGGCGCAGGACGTCCGGGAGGCGGGCCGCCGCGCGCTCATGGAGACGGGCGGCAAGAAGGAGGTCGCCATGATGATCCCGGTGGTGTTCCTCGTGCTCCCGGTGACTGTCGTGTTCGCGGTCTTCCCCAGTCTCGTCACGCTCCGCATCGGGCTGTGACGTCGTGATCCTCGTTCGCTCGACCGCCCCGCGCGTCGACCACCAGCCGCAACACCGGAGGTAGCAGTGAAGAAGCCGCTGATCGATCTCGTGAGCCGGAGTGCTCACGTCCTGGCGGGAACCGTCGTGCACCGTCTGCGCGCGGGGCTCGCGCGCCGTGCGGGCGACGACCGCGAGCGCGGCGACGTGCCGGGCTGGGTGCTCGTCACGCTGATGACCGCAGGTCTCGTCATCGCCCTCTGGGCGATCGCGGGCCCCGCCCTCACCTCGACGTTCAGCAACGCGATCAACAGCGTCAAGGGCCCGTGAGCCGGGGCGCGCCGCGTGCGGGTGGCGCGCCGCCGCGAGGCGCGGAGGACGGGTCGGCCGTCGTCGACTTCGTCCTGGTGTCGGTGCTCCTCGTCGTGCTGTTCCTGGGTGTCGTGCAGGTCGCGCTCGCCCAGCACGTGCGGTCGATGCTCGTCGACAGCGCGGCGGAGGGCGCCCGCTACGGCGCCCGGGCCGACCGCGGGCCGGACGACGCCGTCCGGCGCACGCGAGAGCTCGTCACCGCGGACCTGTCGTCCCGGTACGCGCGCGACGTGACGGCCCGCTACACGACCCGCGACGGCGTCGACGTCGTCGAGGTCTCGGTCGAGGCGCCCCTGCCCGTCGTGGGGCTGCTCGGCCCCGGAGGCGTGATCGACGTCGTCGGGCACGCCGTCCGGGAGCCTCGGTGAGGGCGCCGGACCTTCGACGCAAGCCCGCGCCACGGCCCGCCGGGGCCGGCCGGCACGCGTCGGAGCGGGGGAGCGCTCTCGTCGAGTTCCTGGGCGCGAGCCTCGTGCTGCTCGTTCCGCTCGTGTACCTCGTCCTCACGGTCGGCCGGGTCCAGGCCGCGTCGTTCGCGGCGGAGTCGGCGGCCAGCGGCGCGGCCCGGGTGTTCGTGATGGCGCCGGGTCAGGGGACCGGCGCGGCGCTCGCGGTGGACGCGACGCGGCTCGCGTTCGAGGACCAGCACGTCCCCCTCGACGACGCCGCGGGCGCGGTCGCGCTGTCGTGCCTCGGAGGCCCGTGCGGCGCGTCGGGCACCGCGGTGGTCGCGCACGTGCGGGTGGAGGTCGCGCTCCCGATGGTGCCGGCGTTCGTGCGGGCGCACGTCCCGCTCGCGGTTCCGGTCGAGGCGAGCGCGCACGGCACGTTCCCCCGCTACGCGGACCTGTCGGGGTGGTGATGAGGCGCACGGAGGACCGGGAGTCCGGTCAGGTCATGCTGCTCACGATCGGCGTCGTCGTCCTGGCGCTGGGGCTCATCCTCGCCGTGGCGTCGGCGTCCTCGGTGCACCTCGAGCGCAAGCGCCTGTACGACGCCGCCGACCAGATCGCGCTCGACGCCGCCGACCGCCTGGACCGCGGCGCCTACTTCGCCAGCCAGGGGGGTGGCGCCGCGCCGGCGCTCGTGCTCTCCGACGCCGACGTCCAGGACGCGGTCACCGCCGTGCTCGGCGACTCGCCAGAGCTCGTGGCCGGCTACCAGGAGGTCCGCGTGGTGAGCGCGTCCACCCCCGACGGTCGCACCGCGGAGGTCGTGCTGCGCGCCCGCGTCCGGCCGGCGCTGCTCACGTGGGCGACGGCCGGGTTCTCGGGCGGGGTCGTCGTCACCGCGGACGCCCGCGCGCGAGCCGACTGAGCGTCGACGGGGAGATCGGGCGCGCAGCGTCGTCGAGCAAGAACGTCCTCCGCCGACCAAGCAGCGATCACCCGCTTGCTCGACGTCGGATCCGCTTGCTCGGCGCTGACCGACCCGAGCCCCCGACCCGCCTGCCCGAGCCAGGGCGCACCACCTGACCACAGCGGGCCAACCGGGAAATCCGTGAGGGCAGCATGTGAACGCGGTGTTAACTTGGTGGTGGCATCCCGTTCGAGGGTGCGGCCCGACGTCGGCGTTCCGACCTCGTTGGCCCCGCAGTTCACCGGGCCAGTGCCGCCGCACCGCGCCGGATGGTCGCACCGTCGCGCGGCCCGCACCTCGTCCAGAAGAGCTGTCCCCCAGACCTGACGCCGTGGCGCGACCGCGTCGGGTCGTGCGGTCCCTCGTGGCGTCGGATGCCGGCGGTGACGCTGACGAGACAGACGAGAACAGACGCAGCTGATGAAGGAGCCCGTTGCCATGAAGAAGACCGCTCTGGTCGCCCTGCCCCTCGCCGCCCTGATCGGGTTCGGCGCGGCGGCCTGCAGCTCGGACGACGACTCGTCGTCGTCCGCCACCACCACCAGCGCCGCGGCGGCGACCGGCGCTGCGACCCAGCGCCCTGCCGACGTCGCGGCGCAGAAGCTCGCCGACGCGATCAACGAGAAGTTCCCGGACGCGAAGGCGACGCCGTACCACGGGCAGATCAGCCTGACGGTCGCCAAGGGCCAGGACGACGTGGTCGCGTTCGTCGAGACGCAGACCGGCATGACGGCGGCGGTCAAGAAGCAGATCGCGGACGCGGGCGACGCCGCGTCGTCGGTCACGTACGACAACTGGCTCGTCAACGTGACCCCCGACGGCAAGGGTGGGGCCCAGTGGCGCATCGTCTCGATCGCGCCGAGCAGCTGACGGACTCCTGTGGCAGCCCGACGGGCCGTCTCCCCCCATGGGGAGGCGGCCCGTCGCCGTCGCGTAGGGTAGAACCTCGTGGCGACCATCGACTTCCCGGCTGAGATCAAGGCCCTCCGTAGCACTCTCGAGTCGATCGAGTCGGTGAGCGACCCGGCCGCGCTGGAGAAGAAGGTCGCGCAGCTGTCGGAGGAGGCCGCCGCCCCGGACCTGTGGGACGACCCCGACGCGGCGCAGAAGGTCACGACGGCCCTCTCGCAGACGCAGGCCGAGCTGGACCGGGTCACGAACATGGCGAGCCGCATCGACGACCTCGAGACCCTGGTCGAGATGGGGACCGAGGACGGGGGAGACGCGGAGACCCTCGCCGAGGCGGAGCGCGAGCTCGCGGGCATCCGCAAGGACCTCGACCTGCTCGAGGTGCGCACCCTCCTGAACGGCGAGTACGACGCGCGCGAGGCCGTCGTCACGATCCGCTCCGGCGCGGGCGGCGTCGACGCCGCGGACTTCGCCGAGATGCTCCTGCGTATGTACCTGCGGTGGGCGGAGCGTCACGGCTACACGACGCACGTGCTCGACACGTCCTACGCCGAGGAGGCCGGCCTCAAGTCGGCGACGTTCGAGGTGAAGGCGCCGTACGCGTTCGGGAACCTCTCGGTCGAGGCGGGCACGCACCGCCTGGTCCGCATCTCGCCGTTCGACAACCAAGGCCGGCGCCAGACGTCGTTCGCGGCGGTCGAGGTCATCCCTCTGATCGAGCAGACGGACAGCATCGAGATCCCCGAGTCGGAGATCAAGGTCGACGTGTTCCGCTCGTCGGGCCCGGGCGGGCAGTCGGTGAACACGACGGACTCGGCCGTCCGCATGACGCACATCCCCACCGGGATCGTCGTGTCGATGCAGAACGAGAAGTCGCAGATCCAGAACCGCGCCGCCGCGCTCCGCGTGCTCCAGTCGCGCCTGCTGCTGGTCCGCCAGCAGGAGGAGGCGGCGAAGAAGAAGGAGCTCGCGGGCGACATCAAGGCGAGCTGGGGCGACCAGATGCGCTCCTACGTCCTCCAGCCGTACCAGATGGTCAAGGACCTGCGCACGGAGCACGAGGTCGGCAACCCGTCGGCCGTGTTCGACGGCGACATCGACGACTTCATCGAGGCCGGGATCCGCTGGCGCCGTGGCGCGGCGCAGGCGTCCTGACCCCGCCCCCCTCCCTCTCCCCGGCGCCTTCGAGCGCCCTCGCGCGCCCGCGTCCAGGCCCCGTCCAGGCAAGCGGCACCCCGGCGTGTCGCCGTCGGGCCCGCCGGACGCCGTGCATAGTGTCGAACCCGCCGCGCGTGGCCGCGTGCGGCGAGGCGCGCCCACGGGAGGGGTGATCGAGCGTGATCCGGTTCGACGACGTCACGAAGGTGTATGCGCGCGGTGCCCGTCCCGCGCTGGACCGCGTGAGCGTGGACATCGAGCGCGGTGAGTTCGTCTTCATCGTCGGCGCCTCGGGCTCCGGCAAGTCGACCTTCCTGCACCTGGTGCTCCGCGAGGAGCGCCCGACGGGCGGCCGGGTGTTCGTCGCCGGCCGCGACCTGTCGCGCCTGTCGAGCTGGAAGGTCCCGCAGCTGCGCCGCGGCATCGGCGTGGTCTTCCAGGACTTCCGCCTCCTGCCCAACAAGACGGTCTTCGACAACGTGGCGTTCGCGCTGCAGGTGATCGGGGAGCCGCGGCACACGATCCGCCTCCGGGTGCCGGAGGTGCTCGAGCTCGTGGGCCTGGACGGCAAGGAGAAGCGCCTGCCCGAGGAGCTCTCGGGCGGCGAGCAGCAGCGCGTCGCGATCGCCCGCGCGATGGTGAACCGGCCGCCGATCCTCCTGGCCGACGAGCCGACCGGGAACCTCGACCCGACGACCTCGCTCGGCATCACGCGCCTGCTCGACCGCATCCACCGCAACGGCACGACGGTCGTCATGGCGACGCACGACGACGAGATGGTCGACGAGCTGCGCAAGCGCGTCATCGAGCTCAAGACGGGCGAGGTGGTGCGCGACGAGTCCCGTGGCGCCTACGGATCGGAGCGCATCGCGTGAGGTTCCAGTACGTCCTGTCCGAGATCGGCCAGGGCCTGCGCCGCAACGTGACCATGGTGGTCGCGGTGGTGCTCGTGACGTTCGTGTCGCTGACGTTCGTGGGCGCGGCGGCGCTCCTCCAGATGCAGATCGGCAAGCTGCAGGACGACTGGTACGGCAAGGTCGAGGTGTCGGTCTTCCTGTGCCCGCAGGGCTCGACCGAGGCCGGCTGCTCGAGCGGGGCCGCCACGCAGCAGCAGATCGACGCGCTGTCCGCCCTGATGAAGTCGCCGACGGTGGCGCCGCTCGTCGAGAAGGTCCAGTTCGAGTCGACGGCCGAGGCGTTCAAGGAGTTCCAGGCGCGTTACCCGGACGGCTACAACGGGACGCAGCTCACGAAGGACGACATGCAGGCGTCGTTCCGGATCAAGCTCAAGGACCCGTCGCAGTACCAGGTGGTCGCGGACGTGGTCACCGGGCGTCCCGGCGTCGAGTACGTGCAGGACGAGCGCCGGATCTTCGACTCGCTGTTCCTCGCCCTGAACCGCGCGTCGTACCTCTCGGCCGGCCTGGCCGCCGTCATGCTCCTCGCGGCGGTGCTGCTGACCACGACGACGATCCGGCTGTCGGCGATGAGCCGGCGCCGAGAGACGGGCATCATGCGCCTGGTGGGGGCGAGCAACTGGTTCGTCCATCTGCCCTTCATGCTCGAGGGTGCGTTCTCGGCGCTCCTGGGCGCGTGCCTCGCGATCGGCGGGCTGTGGCTGGCGGTGAAGTACCTCGTCGACGACTGGCTCGCGCGCTCGGTGACCTGGGCGCCGTACGTCACCGAACGGGACGTGCTCACGATCGCGCCTGTCCTGCTCGCGGTCGCCGTGGTGCTCGCCGCCGTCGCGAGCGTCCTGACCCTGCGCCGTTACACGAGGGTGTGAGATGCGAGACCTGACCCGTTCCTCCGGTTCCTCGAGCGCGCGCCCGACGGCGCGGCTCTGGCTGGCGCGCGCCCTCGCCGCGGCGGTGGGCGCGACGCTGCTCGCGGGATCGGCCGTCGGGGCGCACGCCGACGACCTCGACGACCGACGAGCCGCGGCGGTCGCGAAGCAGAAGGCGCTCGAGGCGAAGAACGAGAACCTGAAGTCGGAGCTCGAGGACACCTCCGCGACGCTGTCGAAGGTCTACCTGGAGCTCAAGGGCATCGAGGCGAAGATCCCCGTCGCGCAGGCCGACCTGGACGTCGCGAACGGGAAGGTCGAGTCGACGCTGCGCGCCCAGCAGCTGCTGGCGCAGCGGCTCGCGGACGCGCAGGCGCAGGAGACGGCGCTCGAGGGCCAGGTGGCGAAGGGCGCCACGCAGGTCGCCGCCGCGCACGACGACGTCGCTGCGATGGCCCGGCGCTCGATGCGGGGCGACGGGGCGCTGACGAGCCTGGGCGTCGTGACGGGCGCGCAGAGCACGCAGCAGTTCGTCGACGACTACGCGCTCGCCAAGACGGTCTCGCGGACGCAGTCGCGCGAGCTCCGGTCGCTGCAGGACACCGAGGCGGTGGCCAAGAACCGGTCGGTGCGGCTCGAGGCGGTCCGTAAGCAGGTGGCGGACCTCAAGGCCGAGGCGGACCAGAAGGTCAAGGAGGCGCAGGCCGCGCAGCAGGCGGCCCAGGAGCGCAAGGCCGCCCTGGACCAGCTGCAGGCGCAGCAGAAGACCAAGGCGGCCGCCGTCGAGAAGGAGAAGGCCGCGGCCAAGGCGTCGCTCGACCAGAACGAGTCCGACACCGCCGCGGCTCAGCACCAGGTCGCGGTCTTCGCCCAGCAGGTCCGCGAGCGCAACGCCGCGCGTGCGGCCGCCGAGAAGAAGCGCCAGGAGGCGGAGGCCAAGAAGCGGGCGGCT
Organism: Luteimicrobium sp. DT211; assembly: GCF_049844995.1. Classification (NCBI taxonomy): domain Bacteria; kingdom Bacillati; phylum Actinomycetota; class Actinomycetes; order Micrococcales; genus Luteimicrobium; species Luteimicrobium sp. DT211. The sequence goes on from NZ_JBNCMC010000010.1 coordinate 24,907, forward strand.
GAGCAGAAGAAGGCCGGCTCGTCCGGCGGTGGATCGTCCGGTGGCGGAAGCTCCGGCTCGTCGGGCGGTTCGTCCGGCAGCGCGAACGTCTCCGCCGGCCGGCTCGCGTGGCCTGTCGCGAACACGTACGTGACGTCGTCGTACGGGATGCGGCTGCACCCGATCCTCCACGTCTGGCGGCTCCACTCGGGCGTCGACCTCCACGCGCCATGCGGCGTGCCGATCAAGGCGGCCGCGTCCGGCACCGTCGTCTACGCGGGATGGCTGGGCGGCTACGGCAACCGGGTCGTCGTCGACAACGGGTCCTACGGGTCGAAGGAGCTCTTCACCACGTACAACCACATGGTGAACTACTCGGTCCGGGACGGTCAGCACGTCAGTCAGGGCCAGACGGTCGGGCACGCGGGGACCTATGGCCTCAGCACGGGCTGCCACCTCCACTTCGAGGTCATGCTCGACGGGAGCTTCACCAACCCCATGCCGTTCCTGCCCTGAGCCGTTCCTGCCCTGACAAATCGCGGGCTCGCCGTGGGCGCGGTCCCGTAGGCTGGTGGGTCGGACGGAGCACCGCGCGCCGTCGTCACCCCACCACTTCAGGAGCTGAGCACGGTGCCGAAGGACACGGGCCGCCAGGTCGTCGCGACCAACCGCAAGGCCCGCCACGACTACGTCATCGAGGACGTGTTCGAGGCCGGCATCGTCCTGAACGGCACGGAGGTCAAGGCCCTGCGGCAGGGTCGCGCGTCGCTCGTCGACGGCTTCGTCCTCGTGGACCGGGGCGAGGCGTGGCTCGAGAACGTCTACGTCCCCGAGTACTCGCAGGGCACCTGGACCAACCACGCGCCGCGGCGCAAGCGCAAGTTGCTCCTGCACAAGTCGGAGATCGAGCGCCTCGGCTCCCGCTCGCACGAGAAGGGCCAGACGATCATCCCGCTCCAGCTCTACTTCCTCGACGGCCGTGCGAAGGTCGAGATCGCGCTCGCGCGAGGCAAGAAGGAGTGGGACAAGCGGCAGGCGCTCCGCGAGCGGCAGGACAACCTCGAGTCCCAGCGGGCCATCCGGCACCGGGAGCTGGCCTGACCCTGCCGCGGGTGACGAATCGGACGTGGCGCCGTAGGTTGGCAGCATGATCAAGCTGCACCAGCTCTTTCCACGGCTCGCTGCGGGCGCGTTCATCCTCAGCTCGGGTCTCGACAAGCGCAACGTCGACGAGGAGCACGCCGCGATGCTCCACGGTCAGGCCTCGACGGCCTACCCGTTCCTTGCGGACTGGGAGCCGGCGAGGTTCGTCCGGACCCTCTCGAACACGGAGATGGCGCTCGGCGTCGCGCTGATCGTGCCGTTCATCCCGACCGCCTTCGTCTCGCTGGCGCTGGGCGTGTTCTCGGGCGGCCTCGTGGGCCTCTACGTCAAGACGCCCGGCGCTACCCGCGACGGGAGCGTCCGGCCGTCCCCGCAGGGGATCGGCCTCGCGAAGGACACCTGGCTGGTCGGGATCGCCGCCGGTCTGTTCGTCGACTCCGTGAGCCGCGGCAAGCTCTGAGGCCGTCAGGCGGTAGCGCCGTGCCTCCCCGGAATACCCGTGCCCGACGGGCGGTTCATCCCGTAGGCTGTCAGCGCACGCTCCGGCGTGCGTCGCCGTCGGGCTCGTCATCACACGGGCGTCCTGGCGTTGACAACTTCACACGGGGGTGATCGGTTTCGACGGTCGTCGTGCTTCGAGGAGAAGCGGGCCGAGGACGCAGGCTTATCTCGTTAACGATGCCTGCAAACCCATAGGTGCCGATTCCAAGCGCACCGACTTCGCACTCGCCGCCTGAGCGAGTCTTCGAAGTCCGTCAGCCCGGGGATGCTCTCGCCCCGGTTCCTGGCGTCATCTAGGGAGCCACTGCTTGCTGCGCTCGTCAACGGCGCAACAGGGACTTTTAGTTGACTGAGCCCGTCAGCACCTTGTCTGCGTGAGTGCTGGGGCCGAGAAAATCAACAGCAGACTGCGCCCGGAGAAGTCCTGGATCTGCGTCACCGGACCGGGGTTCGATTCCCCGCACCTCCACCCGTGGCAGAAGAGCCCGTCCGAGTTCGCTCGGACGGGCTCTTCTGCGTCCGCTGAACGTCAGACCCGCCCGCCGCACTTGGAGGGTGACGCCGCCAGAACAAACTTCAGATGGCTAGACGTGATCGGTCCGTAGACGCCGTCGCCGGTGATGCCTTCACGGGCCTGTGCCTTTGCGAGGAACTTCTTTGTGTCCGGGCCGAAATGACCGTCGATTTCGAGGTCGTACCCGTAGCAGGTGTGAAGCGCATACTGCAGAGCGAAGGCACCCCCGTTCCATGTCGCGCTCTGACTCGTGCTCATGGTGCAGTACTGGGTCTCGCCTGCGCCGGTGTGGTAAACGGGTACGGAGAGCCCGCCGATTGTGGCAGCCGAGGTACAGGCGTACGTGGCCGCTTGGGCAGAAGTCGCCGAAAACGCGGTTGGCAGCACGATCGCTGCGATCATCACGAGCGTCGCGAGGCTTCGCCGAAGGAGACGGTTCATGGGATTCCTTTCCTATTGGGCTGCTGATAGGTCCGTGCAATACAGACTTTCATGGCCCTGCCCGAGTCGCGGCAGCGCCACGACACGGCGAGAATAGCGAAGGTGGTCGGTAATGTCCATTTCAGTCTGGGATCTGCTGAAATCTTCCTGATATGTACATGACGGCCGTGACATCGAGAAGTGCCTGAGAACGCGCCCACCCGGGCCGAGCCGCTACCAGCCGAGCGCGCTCCACACGTCGTCAGCCTCGGCGCCGTCGAGCCAGGCCACGTGCAGGTGGCGCTCACCGAGGCGGAGCCGCCCGTCGCGGAGCGCGTCGAGCGCGGACGTGCCCCGCACGGCGGCGTCGTCGCAGTAGAGCTCGGGGAGGGCGTCGTCGAAGTGGACGCGCCACTCGAGGCGCTCGACGGGGTTGACGTGGCTGGGGGCCAGGTGGGGCCCGACGGTGTCCCAGTGCGTGACCACGCGTGTCACGACGAACCCGACCGGCCGCGCCCCGTGGGACCCGCGGGCGGCTTCCGTCAGCCGGCCGATCCGGCGACGGTACGCGCCGAGGTCGCCGGCGGGCCGGGACGGTGCGCTGGCCTGGGGCACGCTGCTTCCCTTCCGGGTCGTGAGCGGGTTCGGCCGGAGGCCGGTCACGTGCTGGCGCCAGCCTAGGCAGCCCGGACCCGCAGCGGCACCCGTGGGAGCGTGCTCACCCCCGGCCGTGAGCAAGTCGTGACCTGCGGAGGCTTGCCCGCGCACGGCCCTGGCCGCCTGGTGGGACGGGCCGCCCGAGAGGTGTCGGCGCGAGCAAGGTTACGGAATGGACACAGTCATCTGGGAAAAGTTGACGACGCTTCGTAAGGAGGGTCTACTAACCGCTATGACGACGACGGTCACCGGCGCGGGAGCGCCCCGGAGAGGGCTCGGCAGCTCGCTCCGCCCGAGCACCAAGGTGCTCCCCGAGCACGCTCGGGCACACAACCGGTCGCTCGTCCTGCGCCACCTCTTCCACGAGGGGCCCACGTCCCGTGCCGACCTCGCCCGCGCCACCGGCCTCACGCGGGTGACCATCTCCGACCTCGTCGCCGCGCTGATCGCGGAGGGCCTGGTGGAGGAGCTCGGCGTCCGCCCCGGCCAGCGCGTCGGCAAGCCCGCGATCCTCGTCGGGATGCGGACGGACGCCTTCCAGATCGTCTCCGTCGACCTCACGGACGGCGCCGTGATGCACGGGGCCGTCTCGACCCTCACGGGCGACTTCGTCCACCGCCAGCAGCTGCCCATCGAAGGGCGCACCGGCGCCGACATGGTCGACCTGCTCACCCGCTTCGCCCGGCTGCTGGTCGCGTCGGCCACCCAGCCCGTGATCGGCGTCGGCATCGGCTCGCCCGGCGTCATCGACGCCGACGGCGTCGTGATCGAGGCCCCCAACCGCCGGTGGTTCGGCGTCCCGCTCGCCGCCGAGCTCTCCGGTCGTCTCGGGCTGCCGGTCCACGTCGCGAACGACGCCAACATCGCGGCCCTCGGCGAGTACACCTTCGGCGGCGCCGACGGCGACGGGCTGCTCGTGATCACGATCGGCGAGGGTGTGGGCGCCGGCGTCATGATCGACGGCGCACCGCTGCGCGGCCGGCGGAGCGCGGCCGGCGAGATCGGCCACATCACCGTCGTCACCTCCGGCGGCGAGCGGTGCGCCTGCGGGCGCACCGGCTGCCTCGAGACCGTCCTGGCCGCGCCGGCGCTGCGCCGCGCCGTCGACGGGCTCGACCCCCAGTCTGCCGAGGCGGCCCTCGCCTCGGTCGGCGTGCTGCTGGGATCGGCGCTGGTGCCGGTCATCAGCACGCTCGACCTCGTGGACGTCCTGCTGAGCGGTCCCGCGGACCTGCTCGACGGGCCGCTCCGTGAGGCCGCTCTCGCGACGATCCGGGAGCGCACGATGCCCGCCATCACCAGCGAGCTCCGGCTCGAGATGGCGTCGCTCGGCGAGGACGACGTGCTCGCAGGCGCGGCCGTCCTCGTGCTCGCGAACCAGATGGGGGTCGCATGACCTCGTCGGTTCACCCCGCACGCACCGGGCCGTCGGCGGCCCGGGGGTGCACCCCGCCTTGCGGAGGGCCCATCGCAGTGGGCGCCGCCGGGAACCCTGGAATGCGCACCCGCGCACGACTCAAGGAGACGCGTTGAAGAAGACACGCACCATGGCGATCGGCGCATTCGGCGTCGTCGCCGCGCTCAGCCTGGCCGCCTGCTCCAGCAGCGGCAGCGGCGGCAGCGGCGACAAGACCGACGGCGCGAGCGCGCAGAAGACCATCGGCACCGTCGACGGCTCGGGCAAGACCCTCACGGTCTGGGCCATGACCGGCGACCTCTCGGACAAGTCCCTCGCGGCGATCAACGCCGAGTTCGAGAAGGAGACCGGCGCCAAGGTCAAGGTCGAGACCCAGCAGTGGGCCGACATCGCGACGAAGATCACGACCGCGCTCTCCACGAGCACGCCGCCCGACGTCATCGACATCGGCAACACCCAGGTCTCGACCTTCGCCGCCACCGGCGGCCTCATGGACCTCACGCCCTACAAGGACGAGCTCGCGCAGGGCCAGAGCTGGCTCGGCGGCCTCGTCGACCCGGCGACCGTCGACGGCAAGCTCTACGGCGTCCCGTCCTTCGGCGCGACCCGCGCCGCCATCTACAACAAGGACGTCTGGTCGAAGGCGGGCATCACCGCCGCGCCGACGACGTACGACGAGCTGAAGCAGGACCTCGACAAGATCAAGGCCGCGAACACGGCCTCCGACTACTCGTCGTTCTACCTGCCCGGCCAGTACTGGTACGCGGGCATCCAGTGGCTGTGGGACGCGGGTGGCGACCTCGCCACGCAGTCCGGCACGACCTGGAACTCCGGCTTCGGGAGCGACAAGTCGCAGCAGGGCCTGACGAACTGGAAGGACTTCCAGAACGCCTACTCGTCGAAGGCGAGCCAGACGCTCAACACCGACAAGCCGGACCAGGACCAGGTGTTCGCGGACGGCAAGGCCGCTACGGTCGTCGGGAACAACTGGGAGATCGGGGCCATCGAGAAGGCCAACCCGAAGCTCACCGGCAAGCTGGGCACCTTCGCGATGCCGAGCCAGGCCGGCAGCGGCACGCAGCCCGTCATGCTGGCGGGCTCCGACTGGGGCATCGCGACCAAGAGCCAGCAGCAGGACCTGGCCCTGGTCTGGACCAAGATCGCCGCCAGCCCGGAGATCCAGAACACCTACGTGTTCGGCACCGACCACTGGATCCCGAACAGCCAGGAGGGCATCGACGCGGCGACCGCGAGCGGCAAGCTCGCCGACACCGACGGTGCGTTCTTCACGGCCGCGAAGAACTCGAAGGCGACCCCGCCGTCGGCCGGCTGGGCCCAGCTCGAGGACCCGGGCATGAAGCAGTTCTTCCAGTCCATCGCCTCGGGCAGCAAGTCCGTCGCGGACGCCACGAAGGACTGGGACGCGACCGTGAACAAGGCCCTCAACGGCTGACCCTCGCGTCCTCGCTCCACCCTCGACAGGAAGCAACCGATGAGTTCCTCAACTGCGACTGTCGCGGACGAGGGTGTGGCCGCCGCCCCCCGTGGGCGGCGGCCACGCGCCCCTCGCCGTGACTCCAAGCGCTCTCGCTGGGCCCCGCTCTGGCTGATCTCGCCCGCCGGGATCGTGATGGTCCTCGTGATCGTCGCGCCGATCGCGTTCCTCGTGTACACGTCGTTCACCGACTACGACCAGCGGTCGCTCTTCACGGGCGCGTACGACGCCGTCGGCCTGCAGCAGTACACCGACATCTTCAGCGATCCCGACTTCTACCGGGCTCTCGCGCTGACGCTGTGGTTCACCGCCGCGATGGTGCTCGGCAGCGTGCTCATCGGCGTCGCGGTCTCCGAGCTGCTCACCCGGCTCGGCACCGCAATGAAGTACATCGTCACGGTCGTGCTCATCTTCGCCTGGGGCATGCCCAACGTCGCCTCGTCGCAGGTGTGGAACTGGCTGTTCCAGCCGGGGTACGGCATCGTGAACTGGCTGCTCAAGCAGCTCCACATCTTCGGCGACACCACGAACCTCTCGTGGGCGAACGACAAGTGGCTCGCGCTGCTGTGCATCTGGCTGCTCGTCGTGTGGCAGGCCGTCCCGTTCATCGCGCTCACCACCTACGCGGCGCAGACGCAGATCGACCCGGCCTACCGCGAGGCCGCCCGGATCGACGGCGCGAGCGAGCGGCGGATCTACTTCTCGATCACGCTGAACTTCCTCAAGCCGACGCTCCTGCTCATCACGGTGCTGTCGATCATCTGGGACTTCAACGTGTTCAACCAGATCTGGCTGGTCACCCAGGGTGGCCCCGACAACGCCACCGCGACGCTGGGCGTGTGGACCTACATGACGGCGTTCACCAGCTTCAAGATCGGCACCGGCGCCGCGATCTCCGTGGTCACGACCGTCCTGCTGATGGTCATCAGCGCCTTCTACGTCCGCCGCCTGCTCAAGTCCGGGGAGGACCTGTGACGTCACTCGCCGCCGAGTCGAACGCCGCCGCCGAGGCGGGCGTGATCACGCCCGCGGGAGCGTCCCCGCGCCCCCTGAAGAAGCGGCGCAAGCGGCCGCGGTTCTGGATCAACCTCGTCGCGATCGTCTTCAGCGTGGTGTGGATCTTCCCGGTCTACTGGATGGTCAACACCGCGTTCAAGCCGCGGTCGGAGCTCCTGACGGTCGACCCGCTGTTCGTGCCGAAGCACCCGACGCTGCACAACTTCGACGTCGCCATCAACGACACCACGTTCCTCACGAACCTCAAGAACAGCGTGATCGTGGTCTTCGCGGCGATCATCGTTGCCGTGGTCCTGGCGCTGTTCGCGTCGGCCGCGCTGAGCCGGTTCCGGTTCCGCGGGCGGCGCACCATCATGGTGCTGATCCTCGTGGTGCAGATGCTGCCCGGGACCGCGCTCCTGATCCCGCAGTTCCTGATCTTCAACCAGGCGCACCTGCTCAACACGTACCTGGGGCTGATCCTCGCTTACGTCGCGGCCGTCCTGCCGTTCTCCATCTGGGTGATGCGCGGGTTCTTCGTCGCGATCCCGGCCGAGGTGGAGGAGGCCGCCTGGATGGACGGCGCGAGCACGTGGCGCACCCTGCGGAGCGTCCTGTTCCCGCTGGTCCTGCCGGGCGTGATCTCGACGAGCATCTTCGGCTTCATCACCGCGTGGAACGACTACATCGTCGCCTACACCTTCATGAAGGACTCCAGCAAGTACACCCTCCCGGTGTGGCTCAACTCGTTCTCGACGCCCACCGGGGGCACGGACTTCGGCGGCCAGATGGCGGCCTCGGTGCTGTTCGCGCTGCCTGTCGTGGTGTTCTTCCTGATCATCCAGCGCAACCTGGTCGCCGGGATGTCAGCGGGAGCGGTGAAGGGCTGACGTGAGCATCTCTGCCTCGTTCGACGAGACCTACGCGGAGACGATCGGGGACGGCGAGGCGGAGCAGCGACCTGGCACGTTCGCGGTCGGGCTCGACATCGGCGGCACCAAGGTGCTCGGTGTCCTGCTCGACGCGGACGGCACGGTCGTGGACTCCGTCCGCCTCCCGACGATCCGCGGCGGGGACGGCGTGGTGCGGTCGGCTTCGGACGTCGTCCGGCGCCTCGCCCGCGCCGCGGACCTCGAGCTGCGGGAGATCGGCGCCGTCGGCGTCGGGGTCCCCGGCCTCGTGGACCCCGCGACGGGCTCCGTCCACCACGCCGTGAACCTCGGGATCCACTCCGACCAGTTCCCGCTCGCCGCCAGGATCGGCGCGGAGCTCGGCGGCGTGCCGGTGCACGTCGACAACGACCTCAACGTCGCGGCCCTGGGCGCGTCGTTCGCCCTCGGCCCCGACGCCGACGACCTGGCCTACCTCGCCCTCGGGACGGGGATGGCGGCGGGCGTCGTGCTCGGGGGCGAGCTGCGGCGCGGCGCGAGCGGCGCCGCGGGCGAGGTCGGGCACATCCCGATCCGCCCCGACGGCCCGGTGTGCGCGTGCGGCCAGCGGGGCTGCGTGGAGCTCTACGCGAGCGGCAGCGCCCTCGCGCGGCGGTGGCCGACGTCGTCGGACGTCCCCGCGCCGCTGCTCGTCTTCCGGGCGGCCGCCGACGGCGACCCCCGGGCCCTGGAGATCCGGCACGACTTCGCGGTGGCGCTCGCCGAGTGCCTGCGCATCATCGTGCTGTCGTACGACGTGCGCCGGATCGTCATCGGCGGCGGCGTGACCGGGGTCGGCGCGCCGCTGCTCGAGGTGCTGTGCGAGGCTCTGGCCGAGCAGGCCGCGACCTCGCCGTTCCTCGAGAGCCTCCGCATCGCGGACCGGGTCAGCCTCGCGCCGTCGGACGTGCCCATCGCGGCCGTCGGCGCGGCGCTGGCGGGCCTGCGCAGCGAGTAGCGACCACCGACCACCGAGCGACTGGAGCAGTCATGGAAGTTGTCATCGCACCGGCCGACGAGCTCGCCCGGCTCGCGGCGGACGCCGTCGAGCGGCTCGTCCGGACCAAGCCGGACGCCGTCCTGGGGCTCGCCACGGGCTCGAGCCCGCTCAAGGTGTACGACGAGCTGGCCCGGCGGCACGCCGAGGACGGGCTGTCCTTCGCGGGCGCGCGGGCGTTCATGCTCGACGAGTACGTCGGCCTGCCGGCCGAGCACCCCGAGCGCTACCGCAATGTGATCGAGAAGGAGATCGCGTCGCGCGTCGACTTCGCGCCCGGGGCCGTCCAGGGCCCCGACGGACTCGCCGAGGACCTGCCGACGGCGTGCGCGGCCTACGAGCGGGCGATCGTCGACGCCGGCGGTGTCGACCTGCAGATCCTCGGGATCGGCACCGACGGGCACATCGCGTTCAACGAGCCGGGCTCGTCGCTCGCGTCGCGCACCCGCATCAAGACCCTCACCCAGCAGACGCGCGAGGACAACGCGCGGTTCTTTGACGACGACATCGACAAGGTCCCGCACCACTGCCTCACGCAGGGGCTCGCGACGATCATGTCGGCGCGCCACCTGGTGCTGCTCGCGACCGGCAAGGGCAAGGCTGAGGCCGTGCACCAGCTCGCCGAGGGCGCCGTCAGCGCGCTGTGGCCGGCGACCATCATGCAGATGCACCCGCACGCGACCGTCCTGGTCGACGACGCGGCCGCCAGCCGCCTGCAGCTCGCGGGCTACTACCGCCAGACGTTCGCGTCGAAGCCGGGGTGGCAGGGACTGTGACCCGGGCCGCCGGGCAGCATGCCCGGCGGGTCGGCCGCACCTTGTAGGCTGTGCGCGCCGCCTGCGCGTCCGGCTCCCGTCCGGTGCGCACGTCGAGCGCTCCGGAGCACGATCGAGAGGACCCGTCCGTGTCGTCCCACCACCTCATCCCGCGGCGCCGGCGCGCGGCCGTCCCGCTCGTCGCCGTCCTCGGCGTCGCCGGCCTCGTGCTGTCGGCCTGCTCGTCGGGCAAGGCGACCGGGGACGACCCGACGTACCCGACCGGCCAGACGATCACGGTGTCGCTCATCGCTCCGTCAGCAGCGCAGGACGCGGCGAACGACTACCTCAAGGCGACGTTCGAGGCGAAGTTCCCGGGCAACAAGCTGGTGGTCGAGAAGGAGGCGTGGGGCACCTACCAGGACGACTACGCCAAGGAGCTCATCGACGGGAAGGGCACGATCCCCGACGTCGTCGAGATGGGCAACACCCAGACGCCGGGCTTCACCGCGACGGGGGCGCTCCTGGACCTCACCGACAGGTACGAGGACCTCGGCGGCGACGACCTGCTCCCCGGGTTCGTCGAGATCGGCTCCTACGAGGGGCGCTTCTTCGCGCCCCCGTACTACTCGATCGGGCACGTGGTGCTGGGCTCGAGCGACATCGTGAGCGGCACCATCCCCGAGTCGCTCGGCGAGTACGTCGCCGCGGGCACCACGCTCAAGGAGAAGAAGAGCAGTCGCTCCGGCATCTACCTGCCCGGCAAGGACTGGTACGACGTCATGCCGTACGTGTGGGAGAACGGCGGGTACATCGCCAAGCAGGCGGACGACGGGTCCTGGAAGGCCGGCTTCTCGTCGTCGGGCGGGATCATCGGGCTCGTCCAGGCGCAGAACGTCATGAAGAAGGCCAACAACCAGAAGGTCGGGCCCGCGGACGCCGACGAGGCCGACGCGGCGAAGGTCTTCTGCAAGGGCAAGATCGGCTACCTGGCGGGACCCGCCTCGCTCGCCGGCGCCGTCAGTGCCTCTAAGAAGGCGGACCCGCCCGGCTGCGGCACCACCTACGGCGACCCGTCGAAGCTCGTCGCGTTCGCGCTCCCCGGCAAGGAGAAGGGTTCCGTCGCGGCGACGTTCGCGGGCGGCTCGAACCTCGGCGTCGCCGCGAAGTCGAAGAACCCCGAGCTCGCGTACCAGGTGCTCAAGATCATGACGTCGCCCGGCTACCAGGACCTCATGGCACTGAACGACTTCATCCCCGCACGCATCACGTCGGCCGAGAACCTGCCCCAGGACAGCGTCACCCTCGCGAGCGCCCGCGCCGCGCAGAACGCGATCCTGACCCCGGCGTCGCCCCAGTGGGCGACGGTCGAGTCGAAGCAGTACCTCCAGGACGCGTTCGCGGAGATCGCGGCCGGCGGCTCCGTCCCGGCGATCGCCAAGAAGCTCGACAAGGAGATCGAGGACACCCTCAACGCGAAGTGAGCGTGGGGCCCCCGACGTAGGATCAGGATCATGACCGAACCGCTCTCCAGCCCCCAGCCTGCGTACGACGACCCGTCCGGCGGGTCGTCCACGGCGGTGCTCGAGCGGGAGGAGACCCGCGAGCTCGCCGAGCCCGGGGACCACGAGCGCTTCGCCCACTATGTCCGCAAGGAGAAGATCCTCGAGTCCGCGGTGACGGGGGCACCCGTGATCGCGCTCTGCGGCAAGGTGTGGGTCCCGGGTCGCGACCCGAAGAAGTTCCCGGTCTGCCCGGTCTGCAAGGAGATCTACGAGGGTCTGCGCGAGCCGCAGGACGGCGACGGCGACCAGAAGGGCTCCGGCGGCGGCTCGGGCCGCAAGGGCTTCTTTGGGGGTAAGGGCGGCAAGTGACGGCGAACGAGAGCCCCCGCACCCGCCCGTCCTCTCGTCCTCCCGCAGACCGCACCGCCGTCGACCACGCGGCCGCGGAGCAGCCGTCGCTGTTCGCCCCGCACCCGCCCGCCGGCCCGCAGGCCGCGTCGACGTTCGCGGCCGAGCAGCTCAGCCCGGCGTACCCGCGCCGCGCCCCCTGGGGCACCGCGGGGAAGCTGCGCGCCTGGCAGGCGGCCGCGCTCGACCTGTACCGCGAGCGGTCGCCCCGCGACTTCCTCGCGGTCGCGACGCCGGGCGCCGGCAAGACGACGTTCGCGCTGCGCATCGCGACCGACCTGCTGGAGCGGCGCGTGGTCCGGCGGGTCACGGTCGTCGCGCCGACGGAGCACCTCAAGCACCAGTGGGCCGACGCCGCGGCGCGGGTGGGCATCCACCTCGACCCGACCTTCAAGAACAGCCAGGGCCGGCACGGGTCCCACTACGACGGCGTCGCGCTGACCTACGCGCAGGTCGCGAGCAAGCCCGCGCTGCACCGGGCGCGCACGGAGGCTGCGCCGACGCTCGTGATCCTCGACGAGGTCCACCACGGCGGCGACGCGCTGAGCTGGGGCGACGCGGTGCGCGAGGCCTTCGAGGGCGCGTCGCGGCGGCTCGCGCTGACGGGCACGCCGTTCCGCTCCGACACGGCGCCGATCCCGTTCGTGCGCTACGAGCAGGGCCCGGACGGCATCCGCCGGTCGACCGCGGACTACAGCTACGGGTACGGGGAGGCACTGCGCGACCACGTCGTGCGGCCTGTGATCTTCCTGTCCTACTCGGGCCAGATGCGCTGGCGGACGCGCGCGGGCGACGAGGTCGCGGCCACGCTCGGCGAGGCCCTCACCAAGGACATGACGGCGCAGGCGTGGCGCACCGCCCTCGACCCCGAGGGCGAGTGGGTCCCGTCCGTCCTCCAGGCCGCCGACACGCGGCTGACCGAGGTGCGGCGCTCCGTCCCCGACGCGGGCGCGATGGTCATCGCGACGGACCAGTCCGACGCCCGCGCCTACGCCGCCCACCTGCGCCGGATCACCGGCCATGCGCCGACCGTCGTGCTGTCCGACGACGACGGCGCGTCGGCGCGGATCGAGGAGTTCTCGTCCGGCGACTCACGCTGGATGGTCGCTGTGCGCATGGTGTCCGAGGGCGTCGACGTGCCGCGCCTCGCGGTCGGCGTCTACGCGACGAGCACCGCGACGCCGCTGTTCTTCGCGCAGGCCGTCGGCCGGTTCGTCCGCGCCCGGCGCCGGGGCGAGACCGCGTCCGTGTTCCTCCCGAGCGTGCCCCAGCTCCTCGCGCTCGCGGGGTCCATGGAGGACGAGCGCGACCACGCGCTCGACCGGCCGTCGTCGGGCGAGGACGAGAACGCCCTGGAGGACGGCCTGCTCGCCGACGCGAACCGCGTGCGGGACGCGCCGGACGCCGTCGGGCCGGACGGGCTCGAGGCGAGCTTCAAGGCGCTCGAGGCCCAGGCGACGTTCGACCGCGTGCTGTTCGACGGCGGCGAGTTCGGGACGGGCGCGGAGGTCGGGTCGGCGGAGGAGCTCGACTTCCTGGGGCTCCCCGGCCTGCTCGACGCCGACCAGGTCACGACCCTGCTGCGCGAGCGGCAGGCGGGCCAGGCGGGCGGCCGCGCGGCACCGCAGGACCCGGACGCGGCGGCGCGCGAGCGGGCGGCGTTCGACCACCGTCGCGCGGCCGAGCTCCGCAAGGAGCTCCAGAAGCTGGTGTCGGCGTGGGCGCGGCGCAGCGGGCAGCCGCACGGCAGCGTGCACACCGAGCTGCGGCGCCGGTGCGGCGGCCCGGAGGTCCCGCTCGCGACCGTCGACCAGCTCGAGGCGCGCGTCGAGCTCGTGCGGAACTGGTTCGTCGGCAAGCGCTGAGCGTCGGGCGCTACGGGAGGCGGAGGTAGACCGTGTCGAGCGCGGGGTCGCCGACCGAGAGCCGGCGGGCCCCGCGCGGGAGCTCGGCGCGGGACTCCGCGTGCCGCCGCGCTGCCGCCTGCACCCCGCTCGGGCCGGTCCACCGGGTGTCGACCGCGCCGTCGGTGACGAGGGGCACGTGCAGGGGCCGGGTGTCGTCGGGCACGGCCCACGAGCGCAGGGCGAGGTCGTCGCCCGTCACGACGAGCTCCTCGACCGCGCGGCCGTCGCCGTCGAGGCGCCGCGCCGCCACCTTCCGGCCGCCGGCGCTCGTCTTGAGCGTCGACGCCTTCGCGACGGGCTCGAGGACGCCGTCGCGGCCCTCGCGGGCGACCAGCTTGTAGACCATCCCGCAGGTCGGCGAGCCGGAGCCCGTGACGAGCGAGGTGCCGACGCCGTACGTGTCGACGGGCGCGGACGCGAGCGCCGCGATCGCGTGCTCGTCGAGGTCGGACGTGACGACGATCTTCGTGCCCGTCGCGCCGAGGTCGTCGAGCTGACGGCGCACGTCGACGGCGAGGCCCATGAGGTCGCCGGAGTCGAGGCGGACCGCGCCGAGGCCGGTGCCCGCGGCGGCGACCGCGCGCTCGACCCCCGTGCGGACGTCGTAGGTGTCCACCAGCAGCGTCGTCCCGGCGCCGAGCGAGGCGACCTGGCTCGCGAAGGCGGACTCCTCGTCGTCGTGCAGGAGCGTGAAGGCGTGCGCTGCGGTGCCGATGGTGGGCAGCCCGTAGCGGCGCCCGGCCTCCAGGTCGGACGTGCCGGCGAACCCGCCGATCACGGCGGCGCGTGAGGCGGCGACCGCGGCCTGCTCGTGCGCCCGGCGCGCGCCCATCTCGAGGCACGGGCGGTCGACGGCGGCGCTCGTCATGCGGGAGGCGGCGGCGGCGACGGCCGAGTCGTAGTTGAGGACCGACAGGACGAGGGTCTCGAGGATCACCGCCTCGGCGAACGTGCCCTCGACGACGAGCACGGGGGACTGCGGGAAGTACGTCTCGCCCTCGGCGTACCCGGTGATGCTGCCGGTGAAGCGGTAGTCGGCGAGGTAGGCGAGGGTGCGGTCGTCGACGATGCGCTCGCGCCCCAGCCACTCGAGCTCGGCGTCCTCGAACCGGAACGAGCCGAGCGCCTCCAGCACCCGCCCCGTGCCCGCGAGCACGCCGTAGCGCCGGCCGGCCGGCAGGCGGCGCGTGAACACCTCGAAGACGCAGTGCCGTTCCGCCGTCCCGTCGGCGAGCGCTGCCTGCAGCATCGTGAGCTCGTAGCGGTCGGTCAGGAGCGAGGTCCGCCCGGGCGCGTACGCGGGCGGCGGTGTGAGGCGGGGCACGTCGTCGTGCACCGTGAGCCCCGGGAGCGTGGCCATGACCACAACCTAGGGCACGCGCCGGGGCGTGGCATGCGCGGCCCGGGCCTCGGACGGCGAGCGGAGGCGCGGGTCCCACCACCTAGCATGGAGGCGTGGACCTGATCACGATGTCGGCGGCGGCTCCGGAGGCGGAGGTGCGCCCGGACGACGCCGCGCTGCGCGTCGCGGACGCGTGGTCGACGATCGTGTGGAACGACCCGGTGAACCTCATGAGCTACGTGACTTACGTGTTCGAGAGCTACTTCGGGTACCCGCCGGAGAGGGCGAACCAGCTCATGCTGCAGGTGCACCAGGAGGGCCGCGCCGTCGTCTCGCACGGCGGGCGCGAGCGCATGGAGGTGGACGTGCAGGCGATGCACGACTTCGGCCTGTGGGCGACCCTCCAGAAGGACGGCGCGTGAGGCCCTTCAAGGCGACGCGGCGCGGCTACGTCGCGCAGCTGGACACGCCGGAGCGGGTGGTGCTCGCGCACGTGGTGGGCGACGTCGTCGAGCTGCTCCAGGACGCCGTGCCGGACGCCGACGGCTCCCCGTGGGGCACGCTCGAGGCCGAGGCGCTCCCGCCGCGCGACCCGGCCCTGTCGCGTCTGCTGCCGGAGGCGTCGACGGACCCGGAGGTCTCGGGCGAGTTCCGACGGCTCACCCAGGGCGAGCTCGCGGGCGCGAAGGCGACGCGCCTGCTGGCGTTCGCGGAGCGCCTGCTGGACGACGAGGTCGCCCGCGCGGCCGCCACCGGCCGGCACGTGCGCGCCGAGCGGACGGACCTGGTCGTCCCGCGCGACGCCGCGCGCGACACGGCCGCGGCGCTCACGGACGTCCGGCTCGTCCTCGCGTCGCGCCTCGGGGTGACGGACGACGACGAGGCCGAGGACCTGTACGCCGAGATCGAGGCGGGCGCGGCCGACGACGCCGCGGAGGAGCCGACGGACGACGACGCGCCGGGTGGTGTGGGCGACGCGTCGCGGCAGTTCCTCGGTGCGGTCTTCGTCACCGCGGGCTGGCTCCAGGAGTCGCTCGTGGGGGCCATGCTGGCGGACCTGCGGCGGCGGCCGCCCGCGGGCCCGCGGGCGTGATGGCGCCCCAGCCCGGTCAGCCGGCCCTGCTCCGGACGCTCAACGACCGGCGTGCGCTCGAGCTGCTGTTCGCGCACGGGCCGCTCACGCGCGGTCGCCTGGGCGCGCTCAGCGGGCTCTCGAAGCCGACGGCCGCGCAGGTCGTCCAGCGGCTCGAGTCGCTCGGGCTCGTCGGGCCGGTGGCCCGCGTGTCGGGCGGACGCGGGCCCGACGCCGTCGCCTACGGGCCGATCCCGGGTGGCCGGGTGGGGGTCGCGGTGGACGCCCGCGCGCACCGGCTCGCGGCCGTCGCGGTCGACGTGCTCGGCACCGAGCTGGCGCGCGCGGAGGTGGCGCGCGCGGTCGACGGTCCGGGACCCGGGCCGCACGACGCCACGTCGGGAGGCGTGGACGAGCTCGTCGCGCTCGTCGACCGGGTGTGCCGCGAGGCGGGCGCGGCGCGCGACCAGCTCGACCTCGCCGTCGTGGGCGTCTCCGCGGCGGTGGACCCGCGGACCGACACCCTCCGCTTCGCGGAAGACTTCCCCGGATGGCCAGACCGTGGCGTGGGCCGCCACCTCGGCGACGCGCTGGGCTGCGACGTCGTGCTCGACAACGACGTGAAGCTCGCCGCCCTCGCCGAGCGCGAGCACGGCGCGGCCCGCGACGCCGACGGCTTCTCGATCCTGTGGATGGGGCAGGGCGTGGGGCTCGCGACGGACCTGGGCGGCGTCGTCGTGCGGGGAGCCGCCGGGGCGGCCGGCGAGGTCGGCTACCTGCGCTCGCCCGCGGCGCTCGAGGCGGACGACCCGGTCGAGCCGTCGACGGTGCACCACCTGCTGAGCGTGTCCGCGGTGCTCGAGCTCGGCCGGCGGCACGGGACGGCGCCGGCCGAGCCGGACGCGGGACCCGACGCGGCGCTCGCGGCAGCCCTGGCGTCCGACGCGGTGCTCGAGGCGCTGGCGCGCCGGGTCGCCGAGTGCGTCGCGCCGGTCCTCGCGGTCCTCGACCCCGGGCTGCTCGTCCTCGCCGGCCCGCCGGCGGTGCTCGGCGGCGACCGCCTCGCCGGGCTCGTCGAGGAGCACGTGGCGGCGTCCTCGCCCTGGCGGACGCGCGTCGTGGCGACCGGCGTGCCGGACGGCGCCGTGCTCGACGGCGCCCGGGTCGCGCTGCTCCGCGAGCTGCGGTCGCGCGCCCTCGAGCGCGCGGGCCGCGTCGACTGAGCCACGCGGGGCCGGTGTCGGTGGCGGGCGCGGGGCCGGTGCCCCGTTAGGCTCGGACCGTGAACGACGCGCCCATCGGGATCTTCGACTCCGGTGTCGGCGGACTGACCGTGGCCCGATCGATCCTCGACCAGCTGCCAGGCGAGTCCCTGCACTACATCGGCGACACGGCCAACAGCCCCTACGGCCCCAAGCCCCTCGCGGCGGTCCGGGCACTGTCCCTCGCGATCATGGACCAGCTCGTCGACGAGGGCGTCAAGATGCTCGTCATCGCGTGCAACAGCGCGTCGTCGGCGGTGCTGCACGACGCCCGCGAGCGGTACACGGTCCGCCGGGGAGTCCCCGTCGTCGAGGTGATCCTTCCCGCCGCCCGACGCGCGGTCGCCACCACGCGCACCGGTCACGTCGGGGTCATCGGCACGCGGGCCACGATCGAGTCGCGCGCGTACGACGACGCGTTCGCCGTCGCGTCCGGCATCACGCTGGTGTCCCGGGCGTGCCCCCGGTTCGTCGAGCTCATCGAGGCGGGCGTCACGTCCGGCCCCGAGGTGCTGGACGTCGCGCACGAGTACCTGGACCCGCTCCGCACGGTCGGCGTCGACACGCTCGTCCTCGGCTGCACCCACTACCCGCTGCTGACGGGCGCGATCTCGTACGTCATGGGCGAGGAGGTGTCGCTCGTCTCGTCCGCGGAGGAGACCGCCCGCGACGTCTACCGCACGCTCGTCGCGCACGGGCTCGAGCGCTCGCCGCTGGCGGGGCCGCCCGAGCACCGGTTCGTCTCCACCGGGGGCGCGGAGCGGTTCGAGCAGCTCGCCCGCCGGTTCCTCGGCCCCGAGGTGCGCGCCGTGGAGCAGGTCTGATGCGCCTGGTCGTGGTGGGCTGCGCGGGCTCGTTCGCCGGCCCCGCCGGGCCCGCGTCGTCGTACGCGGTCCAGGCGGAGGACGGGTCGGGCCGCACCTGGACCGTCGTCCTCGACCTCGGGAACGGGGCGCTGGGCGCACTGCAGCGTGTCCTGGACCCGTTCGACGTCGACGCCGTCGCGCTCAGCCACCTGCACCCGGACCACTTCGCCGACCTCTGCGGCCTCTACGTGTACCGGCGGTACCACCCGTCGCGGGGCGTCCTGCACGACCCGGCGCTCGGGCCGCTCGCCGTCTGGGGGCCGTCGGGCACCGAGCGGCGCCTCGCGGACGCCTATGGCTCGCGGGACGACGAGGACATGCGGTCCGTGTTCGCGTTCCGGGCGTGGTCACCGGAGCGCCCGGTCCGGCTCGGTCCGTTCGTGCTCGAGGTCGTGCCCGTGCGGCACCCCGTCGAGGCCTACGCGATCCGCGTCACGGGCCCCTCGACCGACCGCCCCGGCGAGCAGGCGACGCTCGTCTACTCGGGCGACACCGACGCGTGCGACGGGCTCGTCGAGGCCGCGCGCGGGGCCGACCTGTTCCTGTGCGAGGCCGCGTTCCAGGAGGGCCGCGACCTGCTCGACGGGATCCACCTGACCGGGTACCGCGCCGGCCGGGCGGCGAGCGCCGCCGGGGCGCGGCGCCTCGTGCTCACGCACCTGCCCGCCTGGAACGACCCGCAGGTCGCGCTCGCCGAGGCGGCGTCCGCCTACGCCGGGCCCGTCGCCCTCGCCGCGGCGGGCACGACGTACACCCTCTGAGGCGCGCCTAGGCTGGGTCCATGCCGAACGACACGACCACGACCATCACCCGGGCCGACGGCCGCAGCACCGACGAGCTCCGCCCCGTCCGCATCACCCGCGGCTGGCTGGACTCCGCCGAGGGCAGCGTCCTCGTCGAGTTCGGCGGGACGCGCGTGCTGTGCGCCGCGTCGTTCACCGAGGGCGTCCCGCGCTGGAAGAAGGGCTCGGGCGAGGGCTGGGTGACCGCCGAGTACGCGATGCTCCCGCGCGCCACCTCGACCCGCAGCGACCGCGAGTCCGTCAAGGGCCGCGTCGGCGGGCGCACCCACGAGATCTCGCGCCTCGTCGGGCGCTCGCTGCGCGCCGTCGTCGACGTGAAGGCCCTCGGCGAGAACACGATCGTCCTCGACTGCGACGTCCTCCAGGCCGACGGCGGCACCCGCACCGCCGCCATCACGGGCGCCTACGTCGCCCTCGCCGACGCCGTCGCGTGGGGGCAGCGCTCCGGGCTGGTCCGGCCGAGCCTCGTGCCTGCGGGGACGCCGGTACTCACGGACTCCGTGTCGGCCGTGAGCGTCGGGATCATCGACGGGGTGCCGATGCTCGACCTGCCGTACGAGGAGGACGTGCGCGCCGAGACCGACATGAACGTCGTCGTCACCGGTGCGGGGACGTTCGTCGAGGTGCAGGGCACCGCCGAGCACGCCCCGTTCGACCGCGCCGAGCTCGACGCGCTGCTCGACCTTGCCGTCGCGGGCAACGCGACGCTCGCCGCGCTCCAGCGGGCCGCGCTCTCCGCCGAGCCCGAGGGCCACCGGTGAGCGGGGCCGCGGAGGGCGTTCGGCTCGTCCTCGCGACCCACAACCCGCACAAGGTCGGCGAGCTGCGGGAGATCCTGCACGCCGTCCCGGCGCTCGCCGACCTCGACCCGGCGGCGGTCGTCGGCGCGGGTGACGTCGGCGCGCCCGAGCCCGTCGAGGACGGCGTGACGTTCGAGGAGAACGCGCTCATCAAGGCCCGGGCGCTCGTCGCGTTCACGGGCCTGCCCGCGGTCGCGGACGACTCCGGCATCGCCGTCGACGTGCTCGGCGGCGCCCCCGGCGTCTTCTCGGCGCGGTGGAGCGGGCGGCACGGCGACGACGCCGCGAACCTCGACCTGCTGCTCGCGCAGGTCGCCGACGTGCCCGACGCGCACCGCGGCGCAGCGTTCGTCTGCGCGGCCGCGCTCGTCACCCCGGACGGGACCGAGGTCGTGCACGTGGGCGAGCTGCGGGGGAGCCTCCTGCGCGAGCGCCACGGAGACGGCGGGTTCGGCTACGACCCGGTGTTCCGCCCCGACGGCGAGACCCGCTCGACCGCCGAGCTCTCGCCCGCCGAGAAGAACGCGATCAGCCACCGGGGGCGAGCGTTCCGGGCCCTTGCGCCCGACGTCGCGGGGGTGCTGGCGAAGGCCAGGGACTAGGCCCCGCCGCGCCGCCGCGCCACGACGCCGGCCAGTGCACGCCACCCGACGAGCCCCAGGCCGAGGAACACCGCGGCCACGACCTGGAAGCTGAGCGCGATGCCCTGACCTGTGGCGAGGCGGAGCAGCATTCCGACGGCCCAGGCGCCCGCCCACACGGCCACGGCCGTCGGCCAGAGCGGGAGGGGACGGCGCCAGGCGCGGGCCGCGAGCCACCCCACAGCCACGCCGGCGAGGAACGGCCACGCGGTGGCCAGGACCGCGACGAGGCCCTCGTGCTCGTCGTGCGACCGCCGGCCGATCGCCGCGAACACGAGCACCCACACGACGTCGGCGAGCGCGGCGAGCGCAACCGTGCGCGGCCTCACGGGAGCCGGCCCACGTGGGCCATCGCCTGGCGCAGGAGGGTGCCCTGCCCGCCGTGCATCTCGAGCTGGATCTCGTCGCTGCAGGCCTGCTCCGGCGTCAGCCAGGCCAGATCGAGCGCGGACTGCTGGGGTTGGGCGTCGCCGCTGATCGGCACGACGTAGGCGAGCGACACCGCGTGCTGGCGCGGGTCGTGGTACGAGGTGATCCCCGGCGTCGGGAAGTACTCGGCGACGGTGAACGGCTGCGGGGACGGCGGGACGAGCGGCAGCGCGACGGGCCCCAGGTCCTTCTCGATGTGCCGCAGCAGGGCGTCGCGGATCCGCTCGTGGTACATCACGCGCCCGCTCACCAGCGCGCGCGTCATCGCGCCCGTCGGGCTCACGCGCAGCAGCAGCCCGACGGCGACCACGTCGCCCGACTCGTCGACCCGCACCGGCACGGCGTCCACGTAGACCAGCGGCAGCTGGGCGCGTGCGGCCGCCATCTCCTCCGGCGTGAGCCAGCCCGCGGGGTGGGGGCGCTCGTGCGGGAAGTCGTCGTCGGGAGGGAGGTCGGCGGTGTCGGTCACGGGTCCAGTTCTACCGTGCGCGCGCCCGACGGCGCACGGCCGGGTCGGGCGCCGGACCCGGCTCGGGTGTCGTCGTCGTGGGAATACGGCGGCTCCCCGGACCGCTGTACCGGTCGGAAACCCCCGAAGGAAGGAAGCCAGATGGCCACCCAGGCACTCACGGGCGAGACGTTCGAGAAGACCGTCCTCGAGAACGACATCGTCCTCGTCGACTGGTGGGCGTCGTGGTGCGGCCCGTGCCGCATGTTCGCGCCCGTCTTCGAGCAGTCGTCGGAGGCGAACTCCGACATCGTCTACGGCAAGGTCGACACCGAGGCCGAGCAGAGCCTCGCCGCCGGCGCGCAGATCACGTCGATCCCGACGCTGATGGCGTTCCGTGAGGGTGTGCTCGTGTTCTCCCAGCCCGGCGCGCTGCCCGCCTCCGCGCTCCAGCAGGTCATCGACCAGGTCCGCGGCCTCGACATGGACGACGTGCGCGCCCAGATCGAGAAGGCCAAGGCGGAGAGCGCGGCCCAGCAGAGCTGAGCCGCGCCGCGGTAGCGCTCCGGGTGCCGCTCGCAGGCCCAGGCCACTGTCTGTCGTTCGAACTAGTGTTCGATTATGAGCAGGCGGCACAAGTACACGTACGAGATCCTGACCGAGGCGGCTGCGCATGCCGACTCGCTGGCGGGCGTGCTCCGGTACCTCGACGTCCCGACGCGCAGCGGCTCCTACAGCCATATCAGCAAGCGGCTGAAGGAGCTGGGCGTCGACACGAGCCACTTCGCGCCCCGCAGGAGGTACACGCGCGAGGTGCTGCAGGAGGCGGCCGCGAACTCTGACTCGGTCGCGGCCGTCCCCCGACACCTCGGCCTGGTGGAGTCCGGGGGTGCGCACGCGCACATCGGTCGGATGCTGAAGCAGCTAGGCGTCGACACGAGCCACTTCCGCCGCGACCAAGGCGCACGGGTGCGGGCAAATCGTCTCGCGGCAGCCGACGTGCTCATCCATGAGCCCGTGCGGACCAAGCGTCGGCCGCCTCACCTCCTGCGGCGGGCCCTGCTCGAGCTTGGTCGGTCCTACAGCTGCGAAGCGTGTGGTTGCGACGGCCGCTGGCAAGGCGCCCCGCTCATGTTGCACGTCGATCACATCAGCGGCGACTTCAGGGACAATCGCGCGTCGAACCTTCGCTTTCTGTGCCCGAACTGTCATGCCCAGACGCCGACCTTCGCCGGTCGGTCGGTCAAGCACCGCGGATGCGTCGCCCCGGGGGAACGTGAGGACGGTGCAGACGGTCAAGGTGGCTAGACTGGCGCCCGCCGGCCGGAGTGATGGAACTGGCAGACATCCGGCGTTTAGATCGCCGTGCCCTCGGGCGTGCGGGTTCGACTCCCGTCTCCGGCACCAGACGTAGGTTGCGCGACGGCGAACACCCGCGTGGCCTCAGAGCGGGTCGATCACGAGGTCTCGGCGCAGCTTCGCGACGTGGCCGGTCGCGCGCACGTTGTACTGCGCCAGCGCGACCTTGCCCTCCTCGTCGACGACGACCGTCGACCGGATGACTCCCGTGTAGGTGCGGCCGTAGTTCTTCTTCTCGCCCCACGCGCCCCAGGCCTCCAGCGCCGTGTGCTCGGTGTCGCTCACGAGGGGGAACGGGAGGTGCTCGTCGGCCGCGAAGGTCGCCAGCTTGGCGACGGGGTCGGGCGAGACGCCGACGACGTCGTACCCCGCGCCCTGGAGCGACGCCAGGGAGTCGCGGAAGTCGCACGCCTCGGTGGTGCAGCCGGGGGTCGCGGCCGCCGGGTAGAAGTAGACGACGACGCGGCGGCCGCGGTGGTCCGCGAGGCGGTACGTGCCGCCGTCCGCGGTCGGGAGCGTGAGGTCGGGGGCGTCGTCGCCGACGGCGAGGCGGTGCGCGGTCACGGGGTCCTCCAGTGGGTCGGGTTCGGTGCGACTCTAGCGACGTGCCGCCCGCGCGTGGCTGCCGAGCCTGGGGACGGGCGCGGGTGGGCGGCCGCCGGCCGGTAGCGTGGGACCGTGAGCAAGACCCCTACTCCCGCCGCCGAGACCCCCGCACCGCACGTACCCGTCCGGATGCTGCACGACCGGCTGCTCGTGCTGCCGGAGACCGACTCGGCCGAGCGCCAGACGTCCGCGGGGCTCGTGATCCCCGCGACCGCCGTCGGGCCCAAGAAGCTCGCATGGGGCTCCGTCGTGGCGGTGGGCGAGAACGTGCGACGCGTCGAGGTGGGCGACCGCGTGCTGTTCGACCCGGACGAGCGCGCCGAGGTCGACCTGGGCGGCACGGACTACGTGCTGCTGCGCGAGCGGGACGTGCACGGGGTCTTCGAGCAGCCGGCCCCAGGGGAGCGCACCGGGCTCTACCTGTAGCCCGGGGACTCGATTTCGAGGGCACGGCGGGGTGCTGCTACCCTTCTTCTCGCGCGCCATTAGCTCAATTGGCAGAGCAGCTGACTCTTAATCAGCGGGTTCGGGGTTCGAGTCCCTGATGGCGCACCACCATCGACCAGACCGCACCGCTCCTCGGGGCGGGCGGGCGCTCGTCGTGGTGAGTGGTGCTCCGGTCCTGACCCGGTCCGGGGGCTGCTACTCTTCTTCTCGCGCGCCATTAGCTCAATTGGCAGAGCAGCTGACTCTTAATCAGCGGGTTCGGGGTTCGAGTCCCTGA
>NZ_JBNCMC010000010.1:48942-68883 GCF_049844995.1 Luteimicrobium sp. DT211
TGGCGCACCACCAGCAGAACGACAGGCCGTTCGCCCCTGCGGGGGCGGGCGGTCTTCGTCGTTCCCCACCCAGGACTGGAGCCGTCGTGACCGTACCCGGACCGGCGTCGTCGTACCGGTCGGTGCCCGTCTCGTTCGTCCGCCGGAGCCGGCGGCTGAGCGACACCCAGCAGCGACTGTGGGACGAGCAGCGCCTTCGCTACCTGGTCGACGTGCCGCGCGCTGCGGCGACGACGTCCGTGGACCCGGGCTTCGTCCTGGACCTCGCCCAGGTCCCGCCCGGCTCGGGTCCCGTGGTCCTCGAGATCGGCTCGGGCCAGGGGGACGCCGTCGTCGCGGCGGCGTCGGCGCGGCCCGGAACACGCTTCCTCGCCGTCGAGGTCTACGAGCCCGGGCTCGCGCACACGGCGAGACGCGCCGCTGCCGCGGGTGTCGACAACCTCCGCCTCCTGCAGGCGAACGCCCCCGAGGTCCTCGCGTCCGCGCTGCCCGAGGCGGGCGTCGACGAGCTGTGGATCTTCTTCCCGGACCCGTGGCGCAAGGCCCGCCACACCAAGCGGCGCCTCGTCGACGAGCCCTTCCTGGCGCTCGCCGCCCGGGTCCTCGCGGACGGCGGCGTGCTGCGGTTCGCGTCCGACTGGGAGCCGTACGCCGAGCAGGTGCGCGGCCTCCTCGAGTCGGCGTCGGACTTCGCGGCCCACGGCACCACGACGCCGGACGGCTGGGCGCCCCGGTTCGAGGGACGGGTCCTCACGGGCTTCGAGCGCAAGGGCACGGCCGCCGGGCGCGTGGTCCGGGACCTCGCCTTCGCACGGACACCGCGCGCCTGAGGACCGGCGGCTAGGCTCGTGCCGTGACCGACGCCATCGCTCCCAGCCGCCTCCGCGCCGCGCTCGTGACCTGCTCGGAGCTGCCGGACCTCGACCCCGACGACGTCCCGCTGATCGGGGCGCTCGCGGACCGTCGCGTCGCCGCGACTCCCGCGGTCTGGGACGACCCGACCGTCGACTGGGGGGCGTACGACCTCGTCGTCGTGCGGTCGGCCTGGGACTACGCGCCCCGTCGCGACGAGTTCGTGGCGTGGGCCCGGAGCGTGCCCAGCCTCCTCAACCCGGCGGACGTCATCGCCTGGAACACGGACAAGGCGTACCTGCACGAGCTCGCCGAGCGCGGGGTCCCGACGATCCCCACCGTGTGGCTCGACCCCGAGCGCAACCTGAGCGCCCGCGCGGTCCACACCCGGATGCCGGCGCACGGGGACTTCGTGATCAAGCCCACGGTCAGCGCCGGCGCACAGGGCACCGGCCGGTACGAGTCCGGCGACGCGACGGAGCGCGGGCTGGGCATCCGGCACGCGCTCGACCTGCTCGCGCAGGGCCGGCACGTCATGATCCAGCCGTACCAGCACGCCGTCGACACCGTGGGGGAGACGGGCCTGATCTTCGTCGACGGCCGGTTCTCGCACGCGATCGGCAAGCGCGCGCTGCTCAGCGGCCCGTACGACGCCGACGACGCGTCCCTGTACGTCCGGGAGCAGCTCGACAGCGCGACCGCGACGGCGGAGCAACTCGCGGTCGCGGAGAAGGCGCTGGCCGTGGCGGCGGAGGTCCTGCCCGCCGCGGTGAAGCCGCTGTACGCCCGCGTCGACCTCGTGCCCGACGCCGTCGGGTCGCCTCTGCTCATCGAGCTCGAGCTCACGGAGCCGTCGCTGTTCCTCGGGTTCGACGGCGACGCGGTCGACCGGTTCGCCGACGCCATCGCGCTCCGGGCCCTCCGGGCTCGCGTGTCCTGAGCGTGGCCGGGCCGGAGGTGGTGCGGACGACCTCCCGCGACCAGGTACACTTTTCGTCGGCCCCACGGTGAGATTCTCGCCGGGGTCGAACCGCGGGTGACGTGGCTGCACGTCCCGCATGGTGGGTATAGCTCAGCTGGTAGAGCACCTGGTTGTGGTCCAGGGGGTCGCGGGTTCAAGTCCCGTTACTCACCCCAGAAGCGAGGCCCGGAGCCTCGACCGAGAAGCGATTCTCGGCCGAGGCACCGGGCCTCGTTCGTGTCCGGGCCGCTCGGTCAGGCCTCGGCCTCGGCGGCCTTCGTCGATCCGGCGCGGGACGGCGTCGCGAGCACGCGGGCGGCGACGGCCTTGGCCGTCTTCGAGTCGGGCCCGGGCTGTGGCACGAACAGCGCCTCGCGGTAGTAGCGGAGCTCGTCGATCGACTCGAGGATGTCCGCGAGCGCCCGGTGGCCGCCCTGCTTCTTGGGGGCCTGGAAGTACACGCGCGGGTACCAGCGCCGGGCGAGCTCCTTGATCGACGACACGTCGACGATCCGGTAGTGCAGGTGCTCGACGAGCTCCGGCATGTCGCGGTCGAGGAACGTCTTGTCGGTGCCGACCGAGTTGCCGGCGAGCGGCGCCTTGTTCGGCTCGGGAACCCAGGCGCGCACGTAGTCGAGCACCTGGCGCTGCGCGTCGTCCATGGTGGTGCCGTCGGCGAGCTCGACGAGCAGGCCCGACGACGTGTGCATGGTCCGCACGTAGTCGCCCATCTGCTCGAGCGCCGCGGCCGGGGGCTTGATGAGGACGTCGATGCCGTCGCCCAGCACGTTGAGCTCGGAGTCGGTGACGACCGCGGCGACCTCGATCAGCGCGTCGTCGACGATCGACAGGCCGGTCATCTCGCAGTCGATCCAGACGATCCTGTCGGTGCCGGGGGTGGGGGAGGGCGTCAGGGTGCTCACGCCCACAGGTTACGGGTCCGGACGGACGAGTGCCCCGCCGCTCCGGCCGGGTGGGCCGGTGCCGACGGGGCACCCGGGGTGGTGCGTCGCGGACGGGGACCGCCGCCGGCTCGAGGCCGGTGCGAGGACCCGTGGGCGCGCGTCATGCGGACCTGCGGTGCGGCACGCGGGTGCGTGCCGGGACCCGTGAGGTGACGAAGCGCAGCGCCTCGCGGCGTCGCGTCGCCTCCTCGAGCCTCTCCCTCCTGGCGATGTCCGCGGCGCGGAACATCATCTCGGGATGCATCGTGTTCTCCCTGCTGTGCGTGTGAACGGTTGCGGACCGGCCGGGCTGATCAGACCTGGCCACGTGCTGCGACGGCGGATGCCGGTGGGTGCAGCGTGCCCGCGTGGACGTCACCGCGGTGATGGGACCAGCCTCGCAGGAGGGTGTGACACAGCGCACGGTCTTTTCGTCGCCCGTAGGGTGCCCTGCATGGGGCGCGACGCATGACCGGACCGGGGGTCGCGCGACCGGACGGCGCGGCGGGGGCCAGGCGCGCCGCGGCGTGGCTGTCGGCGGCGGGCTGGCTGGTCTTCCTGCTCGTCCTGCTGCAGGTGGCGACGGGGACGGGGCTCGCCCACGCCGACGAGCCGGTGCTCGCCTGGCTCGTCGACCACCGCACGACGGCGGCGACCCACGTGCTGACCGCCGTCACGGACCTGTTCGGGGCGGTCGTCCTGCCCGCCGTCGTGGCGGTCGGCTGCCTGCTGTGGTGGTGGCGCTCGCACGACTGGTGGCGCCCGGCGCTGCTCGCCGGGGCGCTCGCCGTGCAGGCCGTGCTCGCGCTCGTGCTCAAGGCCGTCGTCGCCCGCCCGCGCCCGCCGGACCTGACGCAGACCGTCCCGGGTGCCGTCGTCACGCACTCGTTCCCGTCGGGGCACACCATGGCCGCCGCGACGCTGACGACCGCCCTCGTCTGCCTCCTGGGCGTCTCCCGAGGCAGGTCGACCGCCTGGTGGTGGGCGGCGTCGTCGTGCGCCGTGGTGGTGACGGCGCTCGTGGCGACGAGCCGGCTGTACCTGGGCTACCACTTCGTGACGGACGTGGTGGCGGGCGCCGCCGCCGGGTTCGCGGTGGGGGTGCTGGTGGTGGTCCCGCGGCGGCCGTCGCGCGGGACCGCGCCGGGCTGAGCGGGGTCAGTCGTCGACGCCGCGGGCGCGCAGGGCGTCGCCGAGCGCGTCGGCGCGGCGCAGCGTGCCCACGACGAGCGGCACGGCGAACGCGCGCAGGTCCCGCTCGTGCCCGCGGGCACGCTGGGCGTCGCGGACGTCGTCGGCGAGCGTCGCGAGGACCGGGACGGAGCGGATCGCGAGCGCGAGGACGAGCGCCACCCGCTCGGGCCGGACGCCGACGACGCGCAGCGGCCGGGCGCCGCGCTCGACGGCGTCGAGGACCTCGGTCGTGCGCGTGGTCAGCACGACGAGAGCCGCGAGCGCGACGAGCAGGACCAGCCGGGTGCTCAGCAGGGCGGCGCGGGCCGGTCCGTGCGCCCACCACTGCAGCGCGAGGACGGCAGGAACGAGCCAGACCAGCGGCCGGAGCTGGGCGAGCAGCGCCCGCGCCCCCACGCGGGACGCCACCGCGACCCCGAGCACGAGCGCCCCGAGCGCACCGACGCCCCACCAGGACCGCACCAGGAGGACGGCGACCGACACGAGCGCGAGCGCCCCGAGCTTGAGGCCGGCGGGCGCGCGGTGGACGACGGAGTCGCGCGGGACGTACGCGCCGAAGAGCCCGGTCGCCGAGCGGAGGGCACCCATCACGCCCCCATGAGCCGGCGGTAGAACGCGAGCGCGGGCGCGGGCTCGTCGTCGGCGACCACGCGGCCGTCGTCGACGACGAGCACCCGGTCGTAGGCGGCCGGGAGCTCGAGGTCGTGCGTCACGACCACGACCTGCTGCTCGAGCGCGCCCAGCAGCCGGCCGACGGCGCGGGCGTTGCGGAGGTCGAGGAGAGTGGTCGGCTCGTCCGCCACGAGCAGGCGCGGCCGGGTGACGAGCACGGACGTGATCGCGAGGAGCTGCTTCTGCCCTCCCGACAGCAGGTGGGCCGGGTGGTCGGCGTGCCCGGCGAGGCCGCGCTCGGCCAGCGCGGCCCGGACGACGGCGGCCCGCTCGGCCTCCGGCAGGCCGCGTTCGCCGCGCCGCGGTCGCAGCGAGTAGGCGACGTCCTCGGCGACCGTCGGCATCACGATCTGCGCGTCCGGGTCGGTGAACACGAAGCCCACGAGACGCCGGACCTCGGCCCCGTGCGTGGCCGTGTCCAGGCCGTCCACGGCGACCCGGCCGCGGGTCGGGACCACGAGCCCGTTCAGCAGGCGGGCGAGCGTCGACTTGCCCGAGCCGTTCGCGCCCACGATCCCGACCCGGTGCTCGGCGAGCTCGAGGTCGACGCCGCGCAGCACGTCGCGCTCGCCGAGCCGGACGTGCACGTCGTCGAGCAGGACCTTCACCGGCGGCGTGCGGCCGGGCCGGCGGGCGGGTACGCGCGGACGACGGCGGCGGTCACGACGGCCGTGAGCACGGCCTTCACGACGTCGCCCGGCAGGAACACCCACGACCCGGTCACGGCCGTCCACAGCGGGATCCCGGCGACGACCGCCGAGACGGGGATCCCGACGGCGTAGATCACGCCCATCCCCCCGACGACGGCCGCGCCGAACACCTTGGAGGCGGTCACGCGCCCGCGGATCCGGTCCACCAGCCAGCCCGTGACGGCGGCCCCGAGCACGAACCCGTACAGGTAGCCCGCGGTCGGGCCGACGAACGGCTCCACCCCACCGACGCCGCCCGCGAGCACGGGCAGTCCGGCGAGCGCGAGCAGCAGGTACGTCACCACGGCGAGCGCGCCGCGCCACCAGCCGAGGAGGGCGCCGGCGAGCATGACGCCGAGCGTCTGGAGGGTCAGGGGCGCGAGCGCCGACCCCAGCGAGATGGCGGGCGTGAGCGCGAGCACGCAGATCAGCGCGGCGAACGAGGCGATGCGGGCGGCGTCGGGGGCGGTGACGGCGAACCGTCGCGCGGTCGGCGGGGCGGTGGGCTCGTGCGTGGCGGGCTCGTGCGTGGCTGGCTCGGTGGCGCTCATGGGTCTCCCTGGTGGAGGTCGGTTTGGTGCGTCGTCGACAACTGTCCCGTACACGCGCCCGCGGCGGCAGCGCAGTCCACGTGCGAGTTCGGGCCCGCGCGTTGGAGGCATCCCACAACGCGTTGTCGAAGCCCCACAAGCCCGGCTCCTCGCGCGCGGGCCCGACGCCGTCCGTACGCTGACGGCATGGACGCCGACCGACAGCTGCGCACGACCGTCGAGCTCCGGTCCATCGGTCGGGTGTCCTCGTCGCTGACCCGGCCGGCCGACGCGCCCCGGCAGCCCGACGAGGGCGCCCCGCCCGCGACCCTCGAGCTGGACCCGGAGCTCGCGCCCGCGGTCGTGGGCCTGGGCGCGGGCGACGCGATCGTCGTCGTCACCTGGCTGGACCGCGCGGACCGCGCGACGCTCGCCGTCCACCCGCGCGGGGAGCAGGACCGGCCGGTGCTCGGCGTGTTCGCGACCCGCTCGGCGGACCGGCCCAACCCGGTCGGGCTGCACACCACCCGGGTCGTGGCGGTCGACGGCGCACGGATCGAGGTGGACCGCCTCGAGGCCGTGGACGGGACGCCGGTGCTCGACGTCAAGCCCGCGCTGGGCCCGGCGGAGACGCGGTGAGACGCGCGCGGTGCCCCGAGCAGGACTCGAACCTGCAACCTACGGATTAGAAGGCCGTTGCTCTATCCATTGAGCTATCGAGGCGCGCGCCCATCGTAGTCACCAGGCGTGCCCCGGCGCGGCGCGGTTTGCGCTGACGTGCTGAGCAGCAAAGATGAGGACGTGACCCAGCAACCACCGTCAGGCGCCGACCGGGCCGCGCCGGAGGCTGCCGAGGCTTTCACGCCGACGCTCTTCGACGTGGTGCGCGACCTGCGCCGCGACGTCGCCGCCGTCCGTCTGCCGCTCGAGCTCCCGGGGCGCGACGAGGCGCTCGGGTCGCGCGAGCGCCTGCTCGGCCAGCTCGACCAGCACCTCCTGCCGCGCCTGAGGGAGCTGAGCGCCCCCGCCGTCGTCGTCGTCGCCGGTTCGACGGGCGCCGGCAAGTCGACCCTGTACAACTCGGTGCTGGGCGAGGAGGTCTCGCCCGCCGGCGTGCTGCGCCCGACGACCCGCGAGCCCGTCTACGCGCACCACCCCGCCGACGCGGAGGTGGTGCCCACCCAGGCGCCCGCGACCGAGCGGTCGCGCGTCGTCGTCAGCGAAGCCGTCCCGCGGGGCATCGCGCTGCTGGACGCGCCCGACCTCGACTCCCTGGAGGAGTCCAACCGCGACACCGCGCGCCTGCTGCTCGAGGGCGCCGACCTGTGGCTCTTCGTCACGACGGCGGCCCGCTACGGCGACGCGCTGCCCTGGCAGACGCTCGAGCTCGCCACGGAGCGCGGCGCCAGCGTCGCGATGGTCCTCAACCGGGTGCCCCGCGACACGCTGCCGACGATCCGCGCGGACCTCATGGCCCGCCTGCGCGAGCACGGCATGGACTCGACCCCGCTGTTCGTCGTGCCGGACCTCGGCCCGCACGAGGGCCTGCTCGACGACGCGGTCGTCGCGCCCGTGCGGCGCTGGCTGACGCTGCTCGCGGGCCGGGAGCGGTCGCGGTCCGTCGTCGTCCGCACGCTGCAGGGCTCGCTCGACGCGCTGCCCGGCTGGGTGGCGCGGCTCGCCGAGGCCGTCGAGGCGCAGGTGGCGGCCGGCGCGGCGATCCGGGAGACGGTGCGCGCCGCGCTGCCGCCGGTCGCCGACGCGGCGCGCCGCGGGGCCCTCGCGGGCGGCGTCGCGCACGGGTCGGTGGCAGCGGGCTGGGCGCAGCTCGCCCACGCGCGCGTGGACGCCGTCAAGCTCAAGGACGGGACGGCCCGGTCCTCGCGCCGCGCCGGACGCCGACGCGAGGCCGCGATCGAGCCGGTGCTCGCGGACCTCCTCTCGTCCGTCGGGCACAGCTGGCAGGGCGCGGCGGACGCCGCGGACACCGCGCTGCGCGCCGCCCTCACGGCGGCGGACGGACCGCCCGGGGGTGCGGACGTCGCGCCGCTGCTCTCGGGCGGTTCCCCGGACCGCCCGGCCCGGGCGCGGGCCGAGGCCGCGGCGTGGGAGACGGAGGCGACGGACGCGGTGCGCACGCTCGTCGGCGACCGCGCGGACGCGGCACGCCAGGCCTACGGCGAACGCGGGCTCGCCGCGCTGCTCCTGCTGGGCGCCGCGGGCCTCGACGACGCGGCCCGGGCGGCCGCGCGGGTCGTGGGCGACGACGCGGGCCCGGTCGTGGAGCGGCTGCGGACGTCGCTGGCCGACCGCGTCGCCGCGGTCCCCGAGACGGTGGCCGCCGGCGTGGTCGCGCACGTCGAGGGTGCGGCGTTCGCGGACGACGCCGCGTCCGGGCTGCGGCTGCGCCGGGCCGAGCTCGTCCGCCAGACCCGGCACGCGCGGGCCATGCGCGGAGGCGGGGCGCGCCCGGCCTCGGGCACGGGCGCCGTCGGCGGCGCCAGGCCGCGCGGCGCACGGGGCGGCCGGCCGCCGGTCGCCGCGCACGGCACGGAGGGAGCGGCATGACCGACGACGCCCGCCTGCGCGCGCGCACGGACGACCTGGAGAACGCCCTGCGGATCGCGGCCGACCGGGTCGAGCCCGAGGTGGTGACCGACGTGGAGACCGCGATCGCCTCGGTCCGCGAGCGCCTCGCGCTCGGCGTCGACCACACGGTCGTGGCGCTCGCCGGGGGCACCGGGTCGGGCAAGTCGAGCCTCTTCAACGCGATCTCGCGGCTCACGTTCGCGGACGTCGGGGTGCGGCGGCCCACGACGGCCGAGGTGACGGCGTGCTCCTGGAGCGACGCCGCGGAGCCGCTGCTGGACTGGGTGGGCGTCGGACGGGAGCGGCGCATCACGCGCGAGTCGCTCCTCGACGGGGACGCCGAGGAGGGGCTGCGGGGGCTCGTGCTCCTCGACCTGCCCGACCACGACTCGATCCAGCCCGCGCACCGGCAGGTCGTCGACCGGGTGCTGCCGCTCGTGGACCTGCTCGTGTGGGTCGTGGACCCGCAGAAGTACGCCGACGACGCCCTCCACTCCGGCTACCTGCGCGAGTCCGTGGGCATGGAGGCGTCGATGGTCGTCGTGGTGAACCAGGTCGACACGATCCCCGAGGGGCGGCGGGAGTCGCTGCTCGAGGACGTGAACCGGCTGCTCGTCGCCGACGGCCTGCGCGACGTCCCGGTCCTGGGCGTGTCGGCCCGCACCGGCGAGGGCGTGCCCGAGCTGCGGGACGTCCTCGAGCAGGCGGTCGCCCGCCGGTCGGTCGCGGCCGGGCGCGCCGCGGCCGAGCTCGACCGGGCGAGCCGCGTGCTGCTGGACTCCACGCCGTCCGGCGCACCGTGGGACGCCGACGCGGCGCTGCACGAGGAGGTCGACGCGCTCGCGCACGCCGTGGGCCTCGACGGCGTGGGCGCGCAGGTGCAGAGCGTGATCCGCCGTGGCTACGGTCGCCCCGAGTTCGGCGAGATCCAGACCGACGCGGTCGCGGGCTCGCGTGCGCGGTGGCTGGCGCGCGCGGGCAAGGGCCTGCGGCGCGGCTGGGGCGACGCGCTGGCCGCCGGCCTCGCGACGCCGGCCGAGATCGTGCTGGCGCTGCGGCGCGAGCTCGAGACGATCCCCCTGGACACCCGGGGGCCGTCGTCCGCGCGGCCGCTGCGCCGCACGGCGCTCGTCCTGCTCGTCCTCGCGCTCGTGGCAGGCGTGGTCGCGGTCCTCACGAGCCTCGACGTGATCGACGTCGGGGAGCCCCTCGGGCAGATCCTCGCGATCGTGGCCGTGGCCGCGATCGTGGTCGCGCTCGCCCTGTCCCTCGTCGCGCTGCGGACCCGCCGGACCCTCGCCCGACGGCGCCGCGAGGGTGTCGTCAGGTCGGGACGGATGGCGCTCGAGCGGGTCGTGCGGGGCGGGCTGCTGGCCCCGACGGAACGCATCCTCGGTCAGCGCGACGAGGTCCGCCGGCTCGCGTCGCGCGCGCAGGACGCCCCCCACGGTGCGCCGCTCACCGCGGCCCGTGGGCTGCCCACAGTTCCCGCCGCGCCCGAGTCGTCCACAGGCTGAGTCCTCCTCCGGCCGCCGGCGGGCGGAGGGCGGCACGCTGTGCGGGACGGGCCGGCGCCAGGCCGGCCCACGACCCGAGGAGACAGCGATGAGCGAGGTCCTGACGACCCTGACCGGCTTCGTGGGCGACGACCCGAAGCACTTCGTGTCCGCGACGGGAACGTCCTTCACGACGTTCCGGATGGCGACGACGCGGCGGTTCTTCGACCGGAGCAAGGCCGAGTGGGTGGACGGGCAGACCCTGTGGTTCACCGTGAAGTCGTGGCGGGACCTGGCACGCAACGTCGCCGAGTCTCTGCGCAAGGGCGACGCGGTGATCGCGGCCGGCATCGTCGGCGTCGACGAGTGGGAGAGCCCGGACGGCCAGCGGACGACCCTCGTGCTCGAGGCCCGTGCCGTGGGGCCCGACCTGGCGCGCGGCCAGGCGCGGTTCACGCGGACGATCCACCGCACGGCGCCCGACGACGCGCGCGACGGCGGGACGAGCGGCGTCGGCGGCGAGGCAGGTCAGGCGGGCGACGGCGGGCCTGTCGAGCCCGTGGCCGACGCCGAGCTCGCGGACGACCCGTGGGCGACGTCCCTCCCGGAGCTCGCCGGCGACGAGGAGAGCGCGGACGAGCGGGCCGGCGAGCTCACGTCGGTCGGATAGCGCGACGGGGCGCCCCGACCGCGTAGGCTGGTGGGTCGCGGGCGCCCGGCCTGCGCCGGGCGGCTCCGCGAGCGTCCCGGGGCCGTGGCGGGCGGCGCCCCACGTCCTCCCGAAACGATCGTGACAGGCGGAACACAACCGGTGGCTGAGTTCATCTACTCCATGTACAAGGCGCGCAAGGCGCACGGCGACAAGGTCATCCTCGACGACGTGTCGCTCAACTTCCTGCCCGGCGCCAAGATCGGCGTCGTGGGCCCCAACGGGGCCGGGAAGTCGACGATCCTCAAGATCATGGCGGGGCTGGACCAGCCGTCGAACGGCGACGCGCGGCTGTCGCCCGGGTACTCGGTCGGCATCCTGCTGCAGGAGCCGCCCCTCAACGAGGACAAGACGGTGCTCGGAAACGTCGAGGAGGGCGTCGCCGAGATCAAGGGCAAGCTCGACCGGTTCAACGAGATCTCGAACCTCATGGCCGAGCCGGACGCCGACTTCGACGCGCTCATGGCCGAGATGGGCACCCTGCAGGAGGCCATCGACGCCGCGAACGCGTGGGACCTCGACTCCCAGCTCGAGCAGGCGATGGACGCTCTGCGCTGCCCGCCGCCGGACGCCGACGTCAAGGTCCTGTCGGGCGGTGAGCGCCGTCGCGTCGCGCTGTGCAAGCTCCTGCTGGAGCAGCCCGACCTGCTGCTCCTCGACGAGCCCACCAACCACCTCGACGCCGAGTCGGTGCTGTGGCTCGAGCAGCACCTGGCCAGCTACCCCGGCGCCGTGCTCGCCGTCACCCACGACCGCTACTTCCTCGACCACGTGGCCGAGTGGATCTGCGAGGTCGACCGCGGGCGCCTGTACCCGTACGAGGGCAACTACTCGACGTACCTCGAGAAGAAGCAGGCGCGGCTCGAGGTCCAGGGCAAGAAGGACGCGAAGCTCGCCAGGCGCCTCAAGGACGAGCTCGACTGGGTCCGCTCCAGCGCGAAGGGCCGCCAGACCAAGTCGAAGGCCCGCCTCGCCCGGTACGAGGAGATGGCCGCGGAGGCCGAGCGCACCCGCAAGCTCGACTTCGAGGAGATCCAGATCCCCGCGGGGCCGCGCCTGGGCAGCATGGTCATCGAGGCGAAGGACCTCGAGAAGGGCTTCGACGACCGCGTCCTCATCGACGGGCTGAGCTTCACGCTGCCGCGCAACGGCATCGTCGGCGTGATCGGCCCCAACGGCGTCGGCAAGACGACCCTGTTCAAGACGATCGTGGGGCTCGAGCCCCTCGACGGTGGCGAGCTCAAGGTCGGCGAGACCGTGTCGATCTCCTACGTCGACCAGTCGCGCGGCGGCATCGACCCCAAGAAGACGCTGTGGCAGGTCGTGTCCGACGGGCTCGACTTCATCAAGGTCGGCAACACCGAGATCCCGTCGCGTGCCTACGTCGCGTCGTTCGGCTTCAAGGGCCCGGACCAGCAGAAGCCCGCGGGCGTGCTGTCCGGCGGCGAGCGCAACCGCCTCAACCTCGCGCTCACGCTCAAGCAGGGCGGCAACCTGCTGCTGCTCGACGAGCCGACCAACGACCTCGACGTCGAGACGCTCGGCTCGCTCGAGAACGCGCTGCTGGAGTTCCCGGGCTGCGCCGTCGTGGTGAGCCACGACCGGTGGTTCCTCGACCGCGTCGCGACGCACATCCTCGCGTACGAGGGCACCGACGAGGACCCGGCGAGCTGGTACTGGTTCGAGGGGAACTTCGCGTCGTACGAGGAGAACAAGGTCCAGCGCCTGGGTGCCGACGCGGCGCGTCCGCACCGCGTGACGTACCGCAAGCTCACGCGCGACTGAGCGGGGGACCTGTGACACGGCTGCACGTCCCCGTCGCGCTGCGCTGGTCGGACCTCGACGCGTACCAGCACGTCAACAACGTCGAGATGTTCCGGCTCCTGGAGGACGCCCGCATCACCGCGTTCTGGCAGCACCCGGACGCGGGCGAGGCCGCCTGGCCCACCGCGGTCATCGAGAACGGCCCCGGGGCGTCGTCGCACACGTTCGTGGCGCGGCAGGAGATCGAGTACCTGCGCCCGCTCGCGTTCACGCGCACGCCCGTGCGCGTCGAGATGTGGATCGGGAAGATCGGCGGCGCCAGCCTCGAGGTCTGCTACGAGGTGCACGACGGCGCGGCCCGGTTCGAGCGGGTCGGCCCGCCGGTCGGCGGCGAGCCGTACGCGCGAGCGGCGACGACGATCGTCGTCGTGGATGCGGCGAGCGGACGCCCGCGGCGCATCACGCCCGACGAGCGCGCGGCCTGGGAGCCGTTCGTCGGCGACCCGATCGCCTTCCGACGCCGGGGGTGAGGCCCGGGGGCCCCGTGACGGGGGTCGCGGGGCTGCAGGCCCTCCTCGTCGAGCGGCGAGGTCGGGCGCGCGTCGTCCGAGCTGGGCTCAGGTGAGGTGCCCGGTGCCGGGTCCGTCGGACGCCCGACGGGAGGCCTCGGCGGCCACGTTGCGCTGCATCCCGCCGAACACGACGCCGTGGAAGGGCTTGATCGACCACCAGTAGAGCTGCCCGGCGAGGCCGTGCGGCGAGAAGAGCGCCCGCTGCGCGAAGTACGTGCGCCCGGGACCGGTCGCCGCGTCGGGACCCGGGCCGGACGCGTCGGGCGTGCTCGCGGCGAGCTCCTCGGCGGCGGTGTCGACGCGGAGCTCCAGCCACGCGAGCCCCGGGAGGCGCATCTCGGCGCGCAGCAGGAGCCGCCTGCCGGGGTCGATCGCCTCCACTCGCCAGAAGTCGAGGGCGTCGTCGACCCGCAGGCGTCGTTCGTCGCGTCGCCCGCGGCGCAGCCCGGGCCCGCCCGCCAGCCGGTCCATCAACCCGCGCACGCGCCAGGCGAGCGACCACGAGTACCAGCCACGGTGGCCGCCGATCTCCTCGATGACCCCCCACAGTACGTCCGCGGGCGCGTCGACGACGGTCCGCCGCTCGTCGACGTAGAACGAGCCGCCGGACCAGTCGGGGTCGGTGGGGAGCGGGTCGCTGGGAGCGCCGGGCAGCGCCGCGGACGACCAGCGGGTGGCCACCTCGCCGTCGTGGATGCGCTCGAGCGCCAGCTCGATCGCCCGCTCCGCGCCGATCAGGCCGTCGGGCGGGTCGGGGACGAGCGCGCGCAGGTCGTGCTCCCGGCACACCGTCTCGTGCTCGAGCGACTCCACGAGCGGCTTCGCGATCCCGGCGGGAACCGGCGTCACGAGCCCGACCCACAGGCTCGACAGGCGCGGCGTGAGGACCGGCACGGGCAGGATGAGGCGGCGCGGCAGCCCGGCGACCCGCGCGAAGGTCTGCATGAGCTCGCCGTACGTGAGCACGTCGGGACCGCCGACGTCGAACGTGCGGCTGACGTCCGCCGGCAGGTCGGCGCTCCGCACGAGGTAGCGCAGCACGTCGCGGACGGCGATCGGCTGGATCCGGTTGGACACCCACCGCGGCGTGGTCATGACGGGCAGCCGTTCCGTGAGGTAGCGCACCATCTCGAACGACGCCGAGCCGGACCCCAGGATGACCGCGGCCTGCAGCACGGCGACGGGGACACCGGAGGCGAGCAGGATCTCGCCGACCTCCCGCCGGCTCGCGAGGTGCCGTGACAGCTTCACGCCCGACGGCGCCAGGCCGCCGAGGTAGACGACGCGCGCGACGCCCGCCTCCCGGGCGGCGCGGCCGAACGTGAGCGCGAGGTGCCGGTCCCGAGCCTCGAAGTCCCGGCCCGAGCCGAGCGAGTGGACCAGGTAGTAGGCGACGTCGACGTCCGCGAGCGCAGCCCGCAGGTCGTCCGGGTCGCCGACGTCGCACCGGACGAGCTCGGCGTCGTCCGCCCAGTCGCGGCCGACCAGGCGCGCCGGGTCGCGGGCCAGCGCGCGGACGCGGAAGCCGGCGTCGAGGAGCTCGGGGACCAGGCGCCCCCCGACGTAGCCCGTGACCCCGGTCACGGCGGCGAGGCGCGGCGTCTCCCGCCGGGGAGCGGCGTCGGGCGGCTGAGTAGGCACGCTCCAGTCTCGCGTGGACCGGCGCGTCAGGCAGCGGGGAGCCGGATCATGCCCTCCTGGCCCATGGACGCGACGAGCACGCCGGCGCGCGTGAAGACCCGCGCGGACGCCAGCCCTCGCCCGCCCTGCGCGCTCGACGCGACCTGCTCGAAGAGCAGCCACTCGTCGACCTGGACGTCGCGGTGCCACCACATGGCGTGGTCGAGGCTCGCCATGGAGAGCTCGGGGCTGGACCAGGCGTGCCCGCTCAGGCGCAGCACGGGCTCGAGCATGAGCTGGTCGCACGCGTACAGGAGCAGGGTGCGGTGGAGGAACTGGTCGTCGGGGACGGGCCCTCGGGCGCGGACCCACACGTGCTGCCGGTCCGACCGCTCGGGCGCGGGGCCGAGGAAGAGCGCGCCCTCGACGTGCCGCACCTCGAAAGCGGAGTCGTGCGACCAGTGCCGCGCCTGCGGGTGGTCGATCGCCCCGAGCGTGTCGAGCGCGCTCGGCACGTCCTCGGGGGCGGGGACCCCCTGCGGCGGCGGCGCCTGGAACTCGACGCCGTCCTGCCGCTCCTGGAACGACGCGATCATCGACAGGATCGGGCGGCCGTGCTGGATGGCGTGCGTGCGGCGCGCGCTGAACGACCGGCCGTCGCGCAGCCGTTCCACGGTGAGGTCGACGGGCACGTCGAGGTCGCCCGGACGCAGGAAGTAGCCGTGGAGGGAGTGGGGGAGCCGGGCCCCGCGGCCCGCGTCGTCGGGCCCGTCGACGGTGCGCCACGCCGCGGTGAGGGCCTGCGCGAGCACCTGGCCGCCGTAGACGCGGCCGTTCGGCTGGTGCAGCGTCTCGCCGGTGAAGAGGTCGTCGCCGACGTTCGCCCCCGAGCCGGCCTGCTCCACGGTGCCGTGGGCGGTGACGTCGAGCACGTGCAGCAGGTGGGCGAGCCGGTCGGCGCCCTGGTCGTCGCGCGCCATCCTCACTCCTCGAACGTGTTGACGAGGGAGTGCGCGGCGCGCTCGAGGTAGTCCCACAGCGTCGCCTCGGGCAGCGGCGGCAGCTCGAGCGCGTCGACTGCGGCCCGCATGTGGGCGAGCCAGCGGTCCCGCGCGTCCGGGTTGACCTTGAAGGGCGCGTGCCGCATCCGCAGGCGGGGGTGACCGCGCTGCTCGGAGTACGTCGTCGGGCCGCCCCAGTACTGCTCGAGGAACATCGTCAGACGCTCGCGCGCCGGCCCGAGGTCCGCCTCCGGGTACATCGGCCGGAGGACCTCGTCGGCGGCGACGCCGTCGTAGAAGACGTCCACCAGGCGGACGAACGTGGCGTGCCCGCCGACCTCGTCGTAGAAGGACCGGGGGCTGGTCGGTGAAGCGCTCACCGACCTAGTATCGCCGCTGCGGTGACGGGGTCCGGCTTCCCCCGGCGCGCGCGCCCCGCGCGGTCTAGTGTGGGCGGGGTTCGCCGAGAGACGGGAGGCTGCATGACGTCGGCGCACGAGGACGTCGTCACCTCCGTCTCCGCTACCCGGCTCGTGCTGGCAGCCCCGCTCGACGGCGTCGTGCACGCCCTCGAGGACGTCCCCGACCACGTGTTCTCGGCAGGCATCGCGGGCCCCGGCGTGGCCATCGAGCCGTCCCGGCCGCAGCACGGCCCGGCCCTCGCGCACGCGCCCGTCGCGGGCCGGCTGGTCACCCTCTTCGCGCACGCGTTCGCCGTCGAGCCGTCGCCCGGCTCGACCGTCCTCGTCCATCTCGGCATCGACACGGTCCGCCTCGCGGGCGAGGGGTTCGCGCTCTACGCCTCCGAGGGCGAGGAGGTCGCGCTCAGCGACCCCGTGATCGGCTGGGCCCCGGACGACGTGGAGGCGCGCGGGCTCGACGCGCTGTCGCCGGTGGTCGTCCTCCAGGCCGAGCCGGACAGCGTCGAGCTCCTCGTCGAGCCCGGCCGGACGGTGACCGCGGGCGCCCCGCTGCTCGCGTGGACGGTGCCGTCGCCCGGGTAGGTGCCGCGGCCTGCGGCCACCCCGCGCCTCGCGGCTACGCCGAGACGAGCGTCACGTCGGCGTCGCGGAGCTCGTCGCGGGCGGCGAGCCGCAGGGCGCGCTGGACGTCCCACTGCATGGCCGGCCGCGTCCGCACGGAGACGGACAGCTGGACGCCGTCGGCGGTGATCGCGTCGCCCACCTCGAGCCGCGGCGGCTCGAGGAACGCCCCGCCGAGCACCGCGTCGCCCTGGACCGAGTCGACGGCGCGCTGGACGGCGGCGCGCGCGACCTCGAGGTCGGCGTCGGGCGCGACCACGACCGCCACGACGGCGTTCGCCCACTCCTGCGTCTGGTTGCCGACCCGCGCGATGTCCCCGTTGCGGAGGTACCAGAGCGTGCCGGCGGCGTCGCGCACCTTGGTCACGCGGAGCGCGACCTCCTCGACCGTGCCGCGGACCACGCCGAAGTCGACGGTGTCGCCCACGCCGTACTGGTCCTCGAGCAGCATGAACGTGCCGGACAGGAAGTCCTTGACGAGGCTCTGGGCGCCGAAGCCGAGGGCCACGCCGACGATCCCCGCGGACGCGATGAACGGCGCGAGGTCCACGCCGAGGTCGCCCAGCACCAGGAGCACCGCGATCGACCCGACGACGATCGACGCGGTCGACCTCAGGACCGTGCCCAGGGTCCGGGCCCGCTGTGCG
This sequence comes from Luteimicrobium sp. DT211, assembly GCF_049844995.1. Lineage (NCBI taxonomy): Bacteria > Bacillati > Actinomycetota > Actinomycetes > Micrococcales > Luteimicrobium > Luteimicrobium sp. DT211. The sequence continues at coordinate 66,226 of NZ_JBNCMC010000010.1, forward strand.
CGGCGCTCGGCGATCACCGGGTCGACCCGCAGCAGGCCGGCCGTCACGCCCTTCTCGGACTGGTAGCCGCGGGCGATGCGGTCGAGCGTGCGGTGGATCAGCGAGCGCAGCAGCACCAGGACGAGGACCGACACGACGATCGTGATCGCGATCCGCAGCGGGACGCCGACGAACCAGTCCCACCACTGCGACGGCTGGGCAGGCGGGATGATGGACGGCTCGGTCGGTGACGGGCTCGGCGTCGGCGTGGAGGTGGCGGCGTGGAGCATGGGCCCAGGGTAGTGGGCGGGTGTGAGCACTTCCCGGGCGCGCCGGGCCACGTCGAGGCAGGTCGGCGCCCGTTCTGGCAGGATCGCGAGTGTGAGCGACTCGTCCACCCCCTCCCCGACCGGCGCGGCGTCCTTGCGCGAGCTCGCGGAGGCGTACGGGGTCGCGTCGGAGTACTGGAGCTTCTTCGGCGAGCGCGTCGTCGTCCCCGACGCCGCGCTGCGCGCCGTCCTCGCGGCCCTCGGGGTCCCCGCGGGCACGCCGGAGCTCGTGCGGGTCCACCTCGCGCACCGGCGCGACGACCCGTGGCGGCGGATGCTGCCCCCGTCCGTCGTGGCGCGGCGGGCGCGCACGACGCCGTTCCCGGTCCACGTGGACCACGGCGAGCCCGTCGAGGTGTGGGTCGAGCTGGAGGACGGAGGCCGCCTCGACCCGCTCCAGGTGGACCACGTCGTCGAGCCGCGGACCGTCGACGGCCGGCTCGTGGGCGAGGCCACGTTCGAGATCCCGGCCGAAGCGCCGCTCGGCTGGCACGTGCTGCACGCGACGAGCGGGACGCGCACGTCGCACGCGACGCTCGTCGTCACCCCGGACCGCCTGGAGCTGCCCGACCTCGGCCCGGACGGGCGCGCCTGGGGGCTGATGACCCAGCTGTACTCGGTGCGGTCGCGCCAGTCCTGGGGCGTGGGCGACCTGGCGGATCTCGCCGACCTCGCGTGGCTCGCGGCGCGCCGCGAGGGCGCGGACTTCGTGCTCGTCAACCCGCTGCACGCGGCCGAGCCGGCGGTGCCCCTGACCCCGTCGCCGTACCTCCCGACGACGCGGCGGTTCGTGCACCCCCTCTACATCCGGGTCGAGGACGTGCGGGAGACCGCCTACCTCTCGGCAGCCGACCGCTCGCTCGTCGAGTGGTCGTTCGACACGGTGCGCGACCTCGACACCGACCCCGGGCCGATCGACCGCGACACCGTCTGGAGCGCCAAGCGCTCGGCGCTCGAGGTCGTGTTCTCCCAGCCCCGCTCGGCAGCGCGGGATGCGGCGTTCGCGGAGTTCCGCGCCGACCAGGGCAGGGGGCTCGAGGACTTCGCGCTGTGGTGCGCGCTCGTCGACCACTTCGGCGGCACCGAGTGGCCCGAGGAGGCCCAGGACCCCGGCAGCCCGCTCGTCGCGCAGCTGCGCCGCGAGCTCGCCGACCAGGTGGACTTCTGGTGCTGGCTGCAGTGGGTCGCCGACGAGCAGCTGGCGCGCGCCCAGGAGCAGGCGACCGAGGGCGGCATGCGGATCGGGGTCATGCACGACCTGGCCGTCGGCGTGCACCCGTTCGGCGCGGACCGGTGGGCGCAGCGCGGGGCGCTCGCGGCCGGCGTCGGCGTCGGCGCCCCGCCCGACATGTACAACCAGCAGGGCCAGAACTGGTCCCAGCCGCCGTGGAACCCGCTCGAGCTCGAGCGCCTCGGCTACGCGCCGTACCGGGACATGCTGCGCGGCGTCCTGCGCCACTCCGGCGGGCTGCGCGTGGACCACATCCTCGGCCTGTTCCGGATGTGGTGGGTCCCCGAGGGGATGTCGCCGGACCAGGGCACCTACGTGCGTTTCGACCACGAAGCGCTCGTCGGGATCCTGTGCCTCGAGGCGCAGCGGGCGGGCGCGCTCGTCGTGGGGGAGGACCTCGGCAACGTCGAGCCCTGGATCCGCGACTACCTGGCCGACCGCGGCGTCCTCGGGACGTCGGTGCTCTGGTTCGAGAAGGACGACGACGGCGCCCCGCGGGCGCCCGAGGACTACCGCGCCGCGACGCTCACGAGCGTGACGACGCACGACCTGCCGCCCACGGCCGGATACCTCGCGGGGGAGCACGTCGAGCTGCGCGACCGGCTCGGCCTCCTCACCGAGCCCGTCGAGCAGGTGCGCCGCGACGCGCGCCGCGAGCGGGAGGCGACGGTCCGGGCGCTCCGCGCGCGGGGCCTCGTGGGCGACGACCCCTCGGAGCGTGAGCTCGTCGAGGCGCTGCACCGGTACGTCGCGCAGAGCCCCGCCGCGCTCGTCGGGGTCTCGCTCGCCGACGCCACGGGGGAGCGGCGCGCCCAGAACCAGCCCGGCACCGACCAGGAGTACCCGAACTGGAAGGTGCCGCTCGGCGACGCGTCGGGCCGCCCGGTCCTGCTCGAGGAGCTGTTCGACTCCGCCCGGCTGCAGTCGCTGCTGCGGGTCGTCGACGATGCCGTCCACCCGGAGGGCTGAGGCAGCACCGGCCCGCGCGACCTCCGAGCACGCCGTCCACGCCCCACGAGAACGGGGTGCCGGGGGCGGGCGCGGGGGCGGGCGGGCCCCCCCCCCCCGGGGGGGCCCCCCGGGGGGGGGGGGGGGGGGGGGGGGGGTAAAAAAAAGCCG
>NZ_JBNCMC010000010.1:68893-91654 GCF_049844995.1 Luteimicrobium sp. DT211
CCCGGCCCCCCCCCCCCCCCCCCCCCCCCCCCCCCCCCCCCCCCCCGGGGGGGCGGGGCCCGCCCCCCGGCGGGCCGGCCCCCGGACCCCGTTCTGGGCACCCCGGGCGGGCGTCGTGGGTCAGGCGCGGGCGTCAGGCGCGGGCGTCCGCCGCCTGTGCCGCGAGCGAGCGCTCCGTCGCGGCGAGGTTCTCCGTGACGAGCCGGCGCAGCGCGGGCGGGGCGTCGACGTTAGCGTCGAGCCACGCCTTCCCGGCGTCGCGGAGCGCCGCGTTCGCGAGCGGCGCCGGGTACAGGCCGTGGATGATCTGGTCGGCCATGTGGTAGCTGCGCTGCGTCCACAGCGGGACGAGCGCGGCGAAGTAGGGCTCCACGAGGCCCTCGAGGACCGCCGGGTCCGCCACGTGCGTGAACCCGAGCCCCGTCGCGCGGACGATCGCGTTCGGGGCGTCGGTGCTGTCGACCAGCCGGTCGAACGCGGCGCGCTTCGCCTCCGCGGTCGGCGTGGACGCCGTCGCGCGCGCGGCGGCCTGCTGGCCGTTCGCCGTGTTGTCCGACGCGAGCGCCGCGTCGACCTCGGCCTGGTCCGCCCGGCCCGTCACCACGAGGCCCTCGAGCAGCTCCCAGCGCAGGTCGGTGTCGATCTCGAGGCCCTCGAGCCGCGTTCCGCCGTCCAGCAGGGCGCGCAGCACGTCCGCGTGCACGTCGGTGCGCGCGACGTTCGCGAACGACTTCACGAACTGGAACTGCGCGTCCGAGCCCGCCTCCGCGGCCTGCGCGAGCTCCCACAGCGCGTCGCCCACGTGGACGAGCGTCTCCGCGCGTCGCTCGGGCGCCACGTACGACGACGCCGCCAGCGCGAGCTGGCCGAGCGTCGTCCGGATGGTCGTGGACTCCGTCTCGGTGGCGATGTTGCCGAGGACGAGGCGCACGTAGTCGCTCGCCGGCATCTCGCCGTCGCGCGTCGCGTCCCACGCGCTGCCCCACACGAGCGAGCGGGCGAGCGGGTCCTCGATCTTTGCGAGGTGCTCGATCGCCGTCGCCAGCGACTGGTCGTCGAGGCGGATCTTCGCGTAGGCGAGGTCGTCGTCGTTCACGAGGACCAGGTCGGGGCGCGCGACGCCCACCAGCTCGGGGACGTCCGTGCGCTCGCCGTCGACGTCCAGCTCGACGCGGTGCGTGCGCACGAGCTTCTGCTCGGTGCCCTCACCCACGACGTCGTAGAACCCGACCGCCAGCCGGTGCGGGCGCAGCGTCGCGTGGTCCGCGGGCGCCGTCTGGACGATCACGAGCTCGGAGACCACGCCGCCGGCCGACGACTCGATCTCGGGCCGCAGCGTGTTCACGCCGGCCGTCTCGAGCCACAGACCCGACCAGCCGGACAGGTCCCGGCCGCTCGTGGCCTCGAGCTCGACCAGCAGGTCCTTGAGCTCGGTGTTGCCGTGCGCGTGCTTGCGGAAGTAGCTCCCCACGCCCGCGAAGAAGGCGTCCACGCCCACCCACGCCACGAGCTGCTTGAGCACCGACGCGCCCTTGGCGTAGGTGATGCCGTCGAAGTTGACCTGCACGTCCTCCAGGTCGTTGATCGTCGCGACGATCGGGTGCGTCGAGGGGAGCTGGTCCTGGCGGTACGCCCAGGTCTTCTCCATCGCGTTGAACGTCGTCCAGGCGCCGGTCCACTCGGTCGCCTCGGCGGTCGCGATCGTCGACGCCCACTCCGCGAACGACTCGTTCAGCCACAGGTCGTTCCACCACTTCATGGTGACCAGGTCGCCGAACCACATGTGCGCCAGCTCGTGCAGGATCGTGACGACGCGCCGCTCCTTCACGGCGTCCGTCACCTTCGACCGGAACACGTACGTCTCCGTGAACGTGACGGCGCCCGCGTTCTCCATGGCGCCCGCGTTGAACTCCGGGACGAACAGCTGGTCGTACTTCGCGAACGGGTACGGGACCCCGAACTTCTCCTCGTAGTACGCGAAGCCCTCGCGCGTCTTGTCGAACACGTAGTCCGCGTCCAGGTGGTCCGCGAGCGACCGGCGCGCGTACACGCCGAGCGGGATCGTCCGGCCGTCCGAGCTCGTGAGCTCGCTGTGCTCCGAGACGTACGGGCCCGCCACCAGGGCCGTGATGTACGACGAGATGACCGTCGTCGGCTCGAACGTCCACGTCGCAACGTCCTCGCGGCCGTCGCCGGCTGGTGTCGGCTCGGGCGTGGGGGAGTTGCTCACCACCGCCCACGACGACGGCGCCGTCACCGTGAACGCGAACGTCGCCTTGAGGTCGGGCTGCTCGAAGACCGCGAACATCCGTCGCGAGTCCGGCACCTCGAACTGCGAGTACAGGTACACCTCGCCGTCCGCCGGGTCCACGAACCGGTGCAGGCCCTCGCCCGTGTTCGTGTACGCGCAGTCCGCGTCCACCACCAGCTCGTTCGTGGCCTCCAGGCCGTCGAGCGCGATGCGCGAGTCCGCGAACACCTGGGCCGGGTCCAGGCTGCGGCCGTTCAGCGTCACCGCGTGCACCGTCGGCGCCACCAGGTCGACGAACGTGCTCGCCCCCGGCGTCGCGTCGAAGCGGATCGTCGTCGTCGACCGGAACGTCGTCGGGCCGGTCGTCAGATCCAGCACGACGTCGTACGAACGGGACTGCACCACCCCCGCGCGCTCCGTAGCTTCGACACGGGTGAGGTTCTCTCCGGGCACGGACGACTCCTTCGTAGCAAGCGGTCGGTCGCGCGCGGGCCGGGTACGGTGCGCGCGAGCAGCGCGGCGTGTGGGCCGCAGCCACGGTCGATCATCCCACGCTGGTCGGAGGGGACCGAAGGGATTCGGTGACGTCGGGCCTCGTGGCTGGGGCGGGCGGGTCGGGAGGGGTGCGCCCCGGGACCCGGCCACCTGCGGCCGGCGAGGAATAGCGAGTCGCGGGCGTGGTGTTGGCCCGGGCGACGGCTGTGGGGCCGTCCGCGCACGCCGTGCGCGTCACCACCGAGGAGCACGCAGTGACACTGACCGACGACGCCGTGACCACGACAGCCGACTTCTGGTTCGACCCCGTGTGCCCGTGGGCGTGGATGACGAGCCGGTGGATGGGCGAGGTCGAGCAGGTGCGTGACGTGAGCGTGCGCTGGCACGTCATGAGCCTGTCGGTGCTCAACGAGGGGCGCGACCTGCCGGAGAAGTACCGCGAGCTCATGGACCAGGCGTGGGGGCCCGTCCGCGTCGTGATCGCCGCGCAGTCGGAGCACGGCGACGACGTCGTCAAGCCGCTCTACGACGCGATCGGCAGCCGGATCCACCCCGGGGGCCGCAAGGACTACGACGCGGTCGTCCGTGAGGCGCTGGCGGAGGTCGGTCTGCCGGAGGCTCTCGCCGACGCCGCGGCCACGGACGCCTATGACGACCGCCTCCGCGCGTCCCACGCCGACGGCATCTCGCGGGTCGGCGAGGAGGTCGGCACCCCCGTCGTCGCGTTCGGCGACACCGCGTTCTTCGGCCCCGTCGTGACGCCCGCCCCGAAGGGCGAAGCGGCAGGTCGGCTCTGGGACGGCTGCGTCCTCGTGGCGTCGACGCCGGGCTTCTTCGAGATCAAGCGGACCCGCACGCAGGGGCCCGTCTTCGACTGATCCGTCGCTATAGTCCCACCCGCCGACGCCCTGCCGGTCGGTACCACTTGTCCGGTAGCGACCATTTGGCGTCGGTGGGTGGTCGCGTGTCATGCTGCCCGTTGACCTCGCCAGGAAGGAGCGTGGATGTCGGGCACCGACCCCACCACCCCGCACCCGACGCCGTCCGGCGCGCCCAGCTCTCAGCCGCCGGCGCCGCCCGCCAGCGTGCCGCCGGCGCGGACGCCGACGCCCGCCGTGCACGTCGGCGGGCGTGACCAGTCCGCCCCCGACGACGCGCCCACGAGCCTGATGCCGCCCGTCAGGCTGTCCGCGCCGTCGCCGGACCCGACGCCGGCACCGCCCGCCCCTGACGCGGCCGACGCCACGCGCGTCGCGGCGCCGCTGCGCCACGGGGAGGCCGACGTCGACGCGACCCAGTTCCTCCCTCCCGCCGCAGCGCCGGCGACAGCCGCGTCGGCGCCGGTTCCCACGCGGACGCCGTCGTACTCGACGCGCCGTCCGCCCGTGACGCCGCCGGCCGGCCCGTACGGCGGCCTCTACGCCGGACCGTTGTCCGTCCCCGGCCAGACCCCGGCCTCGCCGGACCCCCAGGCCACCCAGGTCGCGGCCCAGGGCCCGGTCCCGCCGCCGCCCGTGCCCACAGCGGCCGTCCGACCGTCCTCGGCCCCGCAGGCGCCCGCCTTCACGGCGCCGACGCCGGGACCGTCCGCCCCGGTCCCCGAGCCGGTGGCGTACCCCGCCGCGGCCCCGCGCGAGCCGGCGAGCGCCGCTCCCCGGTCGTCCGGCGGCAGGCTCGGCGGGATCGAGCCGCGGGTCGCTGTCCTCGGCGGCGTGGTGGGCGTGCTCGTCGTGGTCGCGGTAGTCCTGGGGTTCACGCTCTTCGGCGGCTCGGGCTCGCCCGCGACGACGCCGTCGGCAGGAGCCTCGGCGAGCGCGGGTGCGGGTGAGCAGCCGGTCGTGACCGAGCGCTTCGCCGCCCCGAGCCGCAACATCAGCTGCACGATGACGGCGACCGAGGCGCGGTGCTCGATCGCGCAGCTCACCACGAAGCCGGCGCCGGTCGACGGGTGCGACGGGACGGTCGGCTACGTCGTGACTCTCGGCGCCGACGGCGCCGTCGACACGCCGTGCGTGGCGGCACAGGATCAGCCGCGCGCGGCGTCGTCGAAGCTCGAGACCCTCGCCTACGGCAAGTCGGTCACGATGGGCAAGCTGACCTGCTCGAGCTCCGAGACCGGGGTTGAGTGCCGCACGAAGGGCACCGGCAAGGGATTCTCGATCGCGCGGGTCGGCGTGCGCGTGCTCTGACGTCTCGCACGCGCCCGCGGGTCGGGACGGCACCGGGCACCGGGCGGTGGCGTCTGCCCGTGGCAGGCGTGGTCGTCCCCGGAGCGCGGGCGCCGGGTCGCCCGTGGTGCGCCAGAGCCGCAGGCGCCGTCGCCCTGCTGGTCGCCTGCCTCGCGGTGGCTGGCTGCGGTGCGAGCGGTTCCCCGGCCGACGTCGACACGGCCGACGGCCTGCCGGTCGTGGCCGCGGCTCCAGGGCAGACGTACCTGCCCTGGAGCCTCGACCGCGTGGACCGGAGCCGCGACCGCGTGTACCTGGTGACGTCGAACGTCGGCTGCAGCACTCCGCGTGCGGCGGTCGTCGCGGGGACGGCGTCCAGCGTGACCGTCGAGGTCGTCGGCAGCTCGGGCAAGGGGCCGTGCACCGAGAAGCTCGAGACGCTCAGCACGTACGTCGAGCTCCCGTCACCGCTCGACGGCCGTGACGTGCTCGGTGCCCGGCCCCGCCCGGGAGGCTCGCCCCCGACGGCGACGGGTCACCAGATCCGGACGCGCTCCTCGGGCTCCAGGTAGAGGGCGTCGCCGGGCTCCACGCCGAACGCCTGGTAGAACTCGTCGACGTTCCGGACGACGCCGTTGCAGCGGAACTCGTCGGGGGAGTGAGGGTCCATCGACAGCCGGCGCCGCACCTCCTCGTCACGGCCCTTGGTGCGCCACACCTGCGCCCAGCCGAGGAAGACGCGCTGGAGCGCCGTCAGTCCGTCGATCACGGGAGCGTGCTCGGGCGCGTCGTCGAGCGACCCGTCCGGGCGGCCGGTCGCGGCGATCCGGTACGCCGTGATCGCGATGGAGAGGCCGCCGAGGTCGCCAATGTTCTCGCCGATCGTGAGGCCGCCGTTGACGTGCGGGCCGTCGGCGCCGAGCTGCTGCGGCACGAACGCGTCGTACTGGGCGATGAGCGCGGAGGTCCGCTTCTCGAACTCGGTGCGGTCGTCCTCGGTCCACCAGCTCTCGAGCCGGCCGGAGCCGTCGTACTTGGAGCCCTGGTCGTCGAACCCGTGCCCGATCTCGTGGCCGATGACGGCGCCGATCCCGCCGTAGTTGACGGCGTCGTCGGCCTCGGGGTCGAAGAACGGCGGGCGCAGGATCGCTGCCGGGAACACGATCTCGTTCATGCCCGGGTTGTAGTACGCGTTCACGGTCTGCGGCGTCATGAACCACTCGTCGCGGTCGATCGGCCTCCCGATCTTGTGCAGCTCGCGGTCCTGCTCGAACGCGTTCGCCCGGCGCACGTTCCCGACCAGGTCGTCCCGCTCGACGACGAGGCTCGCGTAGTCGCGCCACCGGACCGGGTAGCCGATCTTCGGGGTGAAGGCGTCGAGCTTCGCGAGCGCCTTGGCGCGCGTCTCCTCGCTCATCCAGTCGAGCCCGGAGATCGACGCGCGGTACGCCTCGACGAGGTGCTCGACGAGCTCGTCCATGCGGGCCTTGTGCGCGGGCGGGAAGTGCCGCTCGACGTACACCTTGCCGACGGCCTCGCCCAGCGCGCCCTGGACCAGGGAGACGCCGCGCTTCCACCGGTCGCGGACCTGCTCGGTGCCCTGGAGCACGCGCCCGTAGAAGGAGAAGTTCTCCTGGACGAACGCGTCGGACAGGTACGGCGCGCGCGCCGACGCGACGTGGAACGCCGCCCACAGCTTCCAGTCGTCGAGCGGGGCGTCCTGCCAGACCGACGCGAAGCCCTCGAGGTAGCTCGGCTCGCGGACCACCAGCCGGTCGAAGGCACCGTCCGGCACCTCGAGGGCGAGCGCCCACGCCGCCCAGTCGAACCCCGGGGCGCTCGCGGCGAGCTCCGACCAGGTGGTCGCGTTGTACGTGAGGTCCGCGTCGCGGTCCTTCACGACGTCCCAGTGGTGCGCCGCGAGCCGCGTCTCGAGAGCGAGCACCCGGGCGCCCGCGTCCTGCTGGGCGGTGCCCTCGGCGTCGGCGGCGCTGTCGCCGAGCCGGCCGGCGAGGGCGAGCAGCCGCCCGACGTGCGCCGCGTACTGCGCGCGGATCTCCGCGTACTGCTCCTCGCGGTAGTAGGCCTCGTCGGGGAGCCCGAGGCCGGACTGCATGAGGTGCACGGCGTAGCGCTCGGGGTCCTTGGCGTCGTTGTCGACGAAGAACGCGACGGCGGACAGCGCCCCGGTGCGCTGCAGGGCGCCGAGCGCGCCGGTGAGCTCGGCCTGCGTCGTCGCCTCGGCGACGAGGTCGAGGTCCGCGCGGAGCGGGGTCGCCCCGAGGCCCTCGACGGTGCCGGTGTCCATGAAGCTCGCGAACAGGTCGCCGACCTTGCGCTCCTCGGCCGACCCCGTGCCGCCGGAGACCGACGCGCCCGCGGCGCTCTCGATGATCTCCCGGACCTGCTCCTCGGCCTCGTCGAACAGGCGGCGGAACGTGCCGTCCATCGCGCGGTCGGGCGGGATCTTGTGGGACGCGATCCAGCGCCCGTTGACGTGGCGGTACAGGTCGTCCTGCGGTCGGGTGGCGGGGTCCAGCCCGTCGAGCTCGATGCCCGACGGCGCCTGACCGGCGGTGCGGGTGGTGTCGGTCGTCATGCGCACACGCTATGCCAGGTCGGGTCCGCCGTGGCGAGTGCGGCATGATGACATCATGCGCGTGCACATCGCCTCCGACCATGCCGGATACGAGCTCAAGTCCTACCTCGTCGCCCACCTCCAGGCCGGCGGCCACGACGTCGTGGACCACGGGGCCCACGCCTACGACCGCGAGGACGACTACCCGTCGTTCTGCTTCGCGGCGGGCGAGGCCGTCGTCGCGGACCCGGGGAGCCTGGGCGTCGTGATCGGCGGGTCGGGCAACGGCGAGCAGATCGCCGCCAACAAGGTGCCGGGCGTGCGCGCCGCGCTGGCCTGGAACACCGCGACGGCCGAGCTGGGCCGGCAGCACAACGACGCGAACGTCGTCGCCGTGGGAGCGCGCCAGCACACGGTCGAGGACGCGGCGGGCTTCGTCGACACGTTCCTCGCGACCCCGTTCTCGGGCGACGCGCGCCACGCGCGGCGGATCGCCCAGCTCGCCGACTACGAGGCGCAGCGCCGGGCCTAGGCGGCAGCGACGTGCCCGAGGGTCACACCGTCCACCGGCTGGCGCGCGCCCTGACGGACCTCTTCGCGGGTCAGCGTCCGGCCGTGACGAGCCCCCAGGGCAGGTTCTCGGCCGGCGCGGCGCTCCTCGACGGCCGGGTCCTCGCGGGCGCGAGCGCGTGGGGCAAGCAGCTCTTCGTCGACTTCGTGCCCGCCGACGGCGCCGCGCGCCCCACCGACGACGTGCGGGTCCTGCGGGTCCACCTCGGCCTCTACGGGGCGTGGACCTTCGCAGGCGACGGGAGCGCCGTCGTCGTGCACGCGATCGGGGCGCCGCGGCGGCGGATCGGCGAGACCGAGACGGTGCCCGGAGCCCCCGACGCGCCCACGCCGCTGCCCCGAGGCGACGCGTCGCCCGCGTCCGCCGCGGGACCCGAGGGTGACGTCGGCGCCGCCGGCACCGCGGACGAGCCGGAGACCGGCTGGGTGCCGCCCGCGCCCCGGGGCGCGGTGCGTCTCCGCCTCCACGGCGTGCACGCGGTCGCGGACCTCAGCGCGCCCACGGTCTGCGAGGTGCTGACGCCGGCCGAGGCCCGCGCCGTCGTCGACGCGCTCGGCCCCGACCCGATCCGGTGGGGCGAGGCGGTGCGCGCGGGCGAGGAGCCTGACGCCCACGACGACCCCGAGCGGTTCGTCGACGCGGTCCGCCGCTCGCGCACGGCCGTGGGCACGCGCCTCATGGACCAGTCCGTCGTCGCGGGCGTGGGGAACATCTACCGCGCCGAGGTGCTGTACCGCGCCCGCCTCGACCCGTTCCGGCCGGGGGCGTCGGTCCCCGCCGAGGACCTGCGCGCGTTGTGGGACGACCTGACCGACCTCATGCTCGACGGCGTCCGGACGGGCGCGATCGTCACCACCCGGCCCGAGGACCGCGTCCCGGGCGGGACGACCGGACGCCACCGGGTCCGCCAGAACAGCGACGCCGTGCCGGGCGCGGTCCCGTCGGACGCGTCGTTCTACGTCTACCACCGCGAGGGACTGCCCTGCCGGGTCTGCGGGAACCCGGTGCTCGTCCGCGAGGTCGCGGGTCGCAGCCTCTACTGGTGCGCGACCTGCCAGCGCTGACGCGCGTGGCACCGGCGTGCCGCCGCGTCGGCGTGAGCCCCGGGCGCGGCGGCTCAGCTCGGTTCGCGCCGGGCCGCGGGTGCGCGCTCGCGGAGCAGGTCGAGCAGCCGCGCCGTCGCGGGCTGCTCGCGGGCCTGCCGCGTCGCGACGACGTGGAGCGACCACTCGAGGCCGGGTGCGAGTTCGACGGCGACGACGCCGGGCGCGTCCACGGTCCCCATCCGGGGCACGACGGCGACGCCGAGGCCCGCGCGGACGTACTCCGGCACGGTGGCCAGGTCCGCGACCTCGGTGCGCACGGTGCGGACGAGCTCCGCGGCGGCGAAGGCCCGCTCGAGCACGATGCGGTGCCCGAAGCCGCGCGGCGCGTCGACGAAGGGCTCGCCCGCGAGGTCCGCGAGCCCGACCGTGCCCCGTCCGGCGAGGGCGTGGTCGTGGGGCAGCAGGACGACCAGGCGGGTGCGGAGCAGCTCGACCGCCTCGAGGCCCGCGAGGTCCTCGGGCGGCAGCCCGACGAACGCGACGTCCAGGCGGGCGTGCGCGAGGTCGTCGAGGAGCCCCGTGGAGCCCGCGGGCGACGTGGCGAGCCGGAGGCCGACGAGCGGGTGCGCGCGCTGGAAGTCGCCGAACAGGGCGGGCAGACCGAGGTCTCCGACGTTGCTGATCATGCCGACGCGCACCCGCCCGCGCAGGCCCGCCGCGGACTCGGCGGCGACCGAACGCATGCGGTCGGCGGCGGCGAGCGCGGCGCGTGCCTCGGCGAGGACCGCCTCGCCGACGGCGGTGAGCCCGACCCTCCGTGTGGACCGCTCGAACAGGGTCGCGCCGAGCTCGTGCTCGAGCGCCTGGACGGCCGCGGACACGGTCGACTGCGCGGCGTAGAGGCGCTGGGCGGCCCGCGTGAAGCTGAGCTCCTCGGCGACGGCCTCGAAGATCTCGAGCTGGCGGACATCCATGAGGCCATGGTGACACATCGATCGGCTGCATCGATGAGTCTGTGCGGAAAGATTCGTTGGACACGATGAGTCATGAGGTCGAGGATCGAGCCATGACCACGACCACCACCGCCCGCCCCGCGGGCGCACCCGAGCCGACCGTGCCGAGCGCCGTGACGGGTCCCGGCCCCCGCGGCACGGCCCGCATCGGGCACGGCGCAGGGTTCTGGGTCGTGGCGGGCGCCTTCCTGCTCGCCATGGCCTTCTCGACGGTCCCCACCCCGCTCTACCCGCTGTACCAGGCGCGCGACGGCTTCGCGACGACCATGATCACCGTCATCTTCGCGGCGTACGCGGTGGGCGTGATGGCGGCGCTGTACCTCGTCGGGCACGTGTCCGACTGGGTGGGGCGCAAGCCGATGCTCGTCGCGGCGCTCGCCGCCGAGCTCGTCTCGGCCGCCCTGTTCCTGGCGTGGAAGGACACGGCGGGCCTGATCGTGGCGCGGCTCGTGTGCGGGCTCGGCATCGGCGCGCTCACCGCGACGGCCACGGCCCACCTGGGCGAGCTGGGCGAACGCTCGGGCCGGGGCCGGACTGCGGGCACCGTCGCGACCGTCGTCAACCTGGGCGGGCTGGCCCTCGGGCCGCTCGTCGGCGGCCTGCTCGCCCAGTTCGTGGCGGGCCCGCTCGTGACGCCGTATGTGGTGTTCGCCGTGCTCCTCGCCGTGGCGCTCGTCGCCGTCCTGCTCGTGCCCGAGACGGCGGTGCTTCCGGACCCCCGCCCGGCCTACCGCCCCCAGCGGGTCTCGCTGCCCCGGGCCGTCCGCGCGCCCTTCGCCGTCGCGGCCGCGGGGGCGGCGGCGGCGTTCAGCGTCCTGGGTGTCTTCACCTCGCTGACCGCGTCGTTCGCCGCCGGCACCCTCCACGTCTCCTCGCACCTGGCGGCCGGCGCGATCGTGTTCGGCGTCATGGCGGCGGGCGCCGTGTCGCAGCTCGCGCTGGCACGCGTCGGCGCGCGCGCCCTCGTGGTCCTCGGCGGGGGAGCGATGGTCGTGGGGCTCGCCCTCGTCGCGGCCAGCGGGCCCGCGCTCTCGCTCCCGCTGTTCGTGGTCGGCGGCGTCGTCGCCGGGGCCGGGCAGGGGCTCGTGTTCCGGTCCGCCATCGGCGTCGCCCTCGCCTCGGCGGGGCCCGCCAACCGCGGCGAGGCGCTGGCGGCGATGTTCCTCGCCGCCTACGCCGGGCTCACCGTGCCCGTGCTGGCCGTCGGGGTCGCGCTCGCCCACTTCGCCGCCCCGGGCGTGCTCTGCGTGTTCGCGCTCGTGGTGCTCGTCGCGGTCGCGACCTCGAGCCTCCTGATGCTCCGCCGGCGCTGACAAACGGACGCGCGGAGCAAACCCCGTGCGCCGGGAGCGACGCTTTGGCAGAGTCGTCGCCATGCCCCGCACTCAGCGCGCCCCGCTCCCTGACGGTTACCGGCTCCAGCAGCTCGCCCCGGACGACCTACGTGACGTCCTCACCCTCGACGCCTGGGCGTTCCCGACCGGCAAGGACGTCGAGGCGCTCGCGGCCGAGCCGTCGCCGCTCAGCTGGGACCGTGCCGTCGGGGTCGTCGCCGACGCCGACGACCCGGACGCGGTCCCGTCCGACGGCGCCGTCCCGGTGCGCAGCGAGCTCGTCGGGATGCACGCGTCCTATCCCTTCGCGCGTTTCCCTGTGCCGGGCGGGACCACCCCGGTCTCCGGGCTGACCTGGGTCGGCGTGCACCCCGCGCACCGGCGCCGGGGGATCCTGACCGCGATGATCGACGAGCACTTCCGCCGGTCGCTCGTCCGGCATGAGGCCGTCTCCGCGCTGTTCGCGGCCGAGGCGCCCATCTACGGGCGGTTCGGGTACGGCAAGGCGGCCGACGACCTGCGGGTCACGATCCCCCGCGGGGCGGCGCTCCGCGACGTCCCGGGCGCCTCCGAGCACACCGTCCGCATCGAGACGAGCGACTTCGAGCGGCACGCGGAGGTCGTCGAGGACCTGCACGAGCGGGCGGGCGCCGACGTCGGCGGCTCCGGCCTCAACCGGCCCGGGTGGGTGGGGCGCGAGACGCCCGAGCTGCGGCGCTACTTCTGGGCCGACACGCCGCTGCGTCGCGACGGCCGGGAGCCCGAGCGGATCGTGATCGTCGAGCGGGACGGCGAGCCGCGCGGGTACACGACCTTCCGGCGCAAGCTCGACTGGGAGCTCCAGGGACCGCGCGGGCACGTCAGCGGGGGCGAGGTCGTGGCGCTCGACGCCGCCGCCGCCCGTGCGCTGTGGGACGTGCTGCTCGACCTCGACCTCACCGACGACGTGCACCCGTTCATGATCCCGACCGACGACGTGGTCGCCGGCTGGCTCGTCGACCGCCGCAAGGCCACGCCCACGCTGTTCGACAACCTCTGGGTGCGGATCCTGGACGTGCCCACAGCCCTCGCCGCCCGCCAGTACGCGACGGACGTGGACGTCGTCCTCGGCGTGCACGACGCGCGGCTGCCGGGCAACGCGGGCAGCTGGCGCCTGCGGGCGCGCGCGTTCGCCGGCGGCGCGGAGGTCGTGCGCACCGACGAGCCCGCGGACATCACGCTCGACGTGCGCGAGCTCGGCGCCGCGTACCTCGGGGGCGAGACACTCGTCGCGATGGCGGCGGCCGGCCTGGTCACGGGCCACCGCCCGGGGGCGCTCGCGCGGGCGTCCGCCGCGTTCGCGTGGCCGGTCGCGCCGTGCTCGAGCTGGGTCTTCTGAGTGCGCAGCTACGACGACCTCGTCGCGGAGGCCGACGCCGCCGACGTCGACGGGTGGGACTTCTCCTGGCTCGACGGGCGCGCCACGGAGCAGCGGCCGAGCTGGGGCTACGCGGGCCGGCTCGCGGCGGCGTGGCGGGGCGTCCGCTCGGCCCTCGACCTCCAGACCGGCGGCGGCGAGGTCCTCGCCACCGCAGCCCCGTTCCCGCCCCTGGCCGTCGCCACCGAGGGCTGGCCGCCCAACGCGACCCGCGCGACGCGGCTGCTGCACCCGCTCGGCTGCGCCGTCGTGACCGTGGACGACGGCGCGCCGCTGCCGTTCGCCGACGGCGCGTTCGAGCTCGTCACGAGCCGCCACCCGGTGGACCCGCCGTGGCCCGAGATCGCCCGGGTCCTCGCGCCCGCCGGCACGTACCTCGCGCAGCACGTCGGGCCCGCGAGCGGGTTCGAGCTGATCGAGGCGTTCCTCGGGCCGCTCGGCGAGGAGCACCGGCGTGGGCGGGACCCGTTCGCCGAGGCCGCCGGCGCGCGCGCCGCGGGCCTCGACGTCGTCGAGCTGCACGTCGAGCGCCTCCGGATCGAGATCCTCGACGTCGGAGCGGTCGTCTACCTGCTGCGCAAGCTGGTCTGGTGGGTGCCGGGGTTCACGGCCCGGCGCTACGACGCCGAGCTACGTGCCCTCGACGCCCGCATCCGCCGCGACGGCCCGTTCGTCGCCCGCTCGAGCCGGACGCTCGTCGTCGCGCGACGCGCCTAGGCTGCCGGGGTGGACGACGCCTACCTCGACGCGGTGCTGTCGGTCGTCGAACGGGTCCCGCCCGGGCGCGCGACCACGTACGGGCTGATCGCCGAGTACCTGCGCGACCACTCGGACCCCGACCTCGGCGTGCGCGACCGCGGCGGCCCGCGCCAGGTCGGCACGGTGCTCGCCCGCGCGGGCAGCGGCGTGCCGTGGTGGCGCGTCGTCAACGCGACCGGGAACCCGCCCGCCCGCCACCGCGCGCACGCGCTCGACGAGCTGCGCGCCGAGGGCTGCCCGCTGACCGCCGACGGCGCGCGCGTCCGGCTGCGCGACGCCGTCTGGCTGCCCGACTGAGCTACGGCGCGAGGGGGCCAGTCCTCTCGAGCACCCCGGCGGCGGCCGCGGCGCCCACCACGGTGCGGACGGCGTCGGCGTCGGCCTGGAGCAGCATGGTGGTGACGGCGCTGGCCTCCCAGCGCGGGAGCTCGGCCGCGATCTTGTCGGCCGGCCCGACGAGCGCGACGTCCTCGACGAGCGCGGTGGGCACGGCCTTCGCCGCCTCGTCCTTGCGCCCCGCGAGGTAGAGCTCCTGGATCTCGTCGCACGCGTCGGAGTAGCCGAGCAGGTCGACGGCGTTGCGGTGGAAGTTCGCGCCCTTGGCGCCCATCCCGCCGACGTAGAGCGCGATCCAGGGGCGCAGGCGGTCGGCCGCCCGCTCGACGTCGTCGTCGACGCTCACGGGCACGCTCGCCGCGACCTCGAAGCGGTCGGGCGGCACGAGGTCCGCGGACCTGGCCGCGAAGCCGTCCGCGAGGAAGCCGCGGAACATCGCGTCGAGCCGGGGCGCGTAGAAGACGGGGAGCCAGCCGTCGCAGACCTCGGCGGCGAGCGCGATGTTCTTGGGACCCTCGGCGGCGAGCAGGACGGGCAGGTCGGGACGCAGCGGGTGGACGGTCGGGCGCAGCGGCTTGCCGAGGCCGGTGCCGCCCCGCTCGGCGGACAGCGGGAGCTGGAAGAACTCGCCGTCGACGGTCACGGGGGCGCCGCGGCGCAGCACCTGCCGGACGACGTCCACGTACTCGCGGGTCCGGGCCAGCGGGCGGCGGTACGGCTGGCCGTACCAGCCCTCGACGACCTGCGGGCCCGATGCGCCGAGCCCGAGCACGAAGCGCCCGCCCGACAGGTGGTCGAGCGTGAGCGCCTGCATCGCGGTGGCCGTGGGCGTACGGGCGGACATCTGGGCGATCGCGGTCCCGAGGCGCAGGTGCGTGGTCCGCGAACCCCACCACGCGAGCGGCGTGAAGGCGTCGGAGCCGTAGGCCTCGGCCGTCCAGACCGAGTCGATCCCGAGGCGGTCGGCCTCGGCGATCGCCTCCTGCGCCCCCGCAGGCGGTCCGGCGGACCAGTAGCCGGTGGTGATGCCGAAGCGCATGGGGTTCTCCTCCGCGTCGAGGTGCTGCCGGGGCCGTGCCAATTCCTGAGACCGTCCGTCTCAGGTAGTTGCGCACTCTACCGCGAGGCACGGGCGCGTTCGGCCACGGTGTTGAGCAGCGCGGCGGCCTGGGCGGCGCCGTCGACCGTGACGACGAGCGAGCGGCCGCCGGTCCGGGTCACCTCGAGCGCCTCGCCGGACCGCACGACGACGCCCAGCCGCCCGCCGCGCCCGAGCCGCCAGCCGTAGCCGCCGAACTCGCGCAACGCGCTCACTTCGACGACGTCGGCGCGCTCCACCTCGTCAGCGGGGACGGTCGTGCGGGGCCAGCCGAAGACCGACCGCACCGTCAGGCCGGCCGCCGACACCCGGACGTGGAACGACGACATCGACAGCAGGAGAACGGTGAGGACCGCCGCGACGGCGAGCAGGCCCCACAGCTGCGTGGCGACGGCGACGGCGACCACGAGGATCGTCGTGCCGAGGACGACGGCCGGCAGGGTCCGTCCCGACGCCCGCCCGACCCAGGCGGCGCGCTCGTCCGGCTCGAGCGGCGCCCGGGCTGCGTCGGTGGCGACGGCATCGGTGGCCGGCAGCGGCGGGTCCGGGTGGACCAGCAGCGCCGCGACCGCCGCCGGCACGATCGGCACCAGCACGGCGACGAGCAGGACGGCGTTCGCGGAGTCCGCCTGGTGCGCGTCGGCGAGCCCACGCTGCTGGTCGAGCATCCCGACGAGCGTCAGCGAGATCAGTCCGGCCATCCAGATCGTGATCGCCGCCATCTGGCGGCGCGTCTGGGCCGCGCGACCCCAGAACCACGTGATCACCGAGAACAAGACCACGCTCGCGGCGCCTATCCCCGTCCCGACGGCGATCGCGCCGCCGAGCGAGGCGAAGTCGTCCGGCCCGCCGCTGCCGCTCCAGTGGGTCGCGACGGGGTCCGGGAGCTCGTCGGACCATGACGCCGCCACGAGCGCAGCGGCGACGAGCATCGCGAGCGCCGCGCCGCCGCTCCAGAGCGCGGTCGCGCGCGCGTGCCGACGCCAGCTGTCCGGGGCGACCGGGCCGTCCGGGGGAGTCGCTGATGCCGGGGACGGGCGGGGGGTCGTCGTCATCGCTGGAACGCCTCCTGGACGAGGGTGGTGGTGGTCGTGGCGGAGAGGTGCGCGCTGCGGGCCGCGTGGACGAGCGCCGCGACCGCGTCCTGGACCGCGCCGAGCTCGGCGGGCGTCCGCCCGGCGACGACGGCGCCGCGGCCCCGGCGGAGCTCGACGAGCCCTTCGTCGCGCAGCTCCTGGTACGCGTGCAGCACGGTGTGCATGTTGACGTCGAGCGCCTGGGCGAGCTCGCGGGCCGCCGGCAGTCGCTCGCCGGGCTGCAGCTCGCCGCGGAGCACCGCGAGCCGGGCCTGGGCGGCGAGCTGCGCGAAGAGGGGCTCGCCGCTCGTGACGTCGAGTCGGAAGATCACGCGCTCACTCTAGTAGTTCTATGACTAGTAGAACAAGTGCACCCCGCGGAGCGTCTGCGCCCGCGGGGCGACGCGGGTCAGATGACGTACTCGATGAGCTGCGACGGGTCCTCGACCGACTGCGGGTGGGGGACCGGGGCCTGCGGCAGGCGGATCTTCGCGGGCACTCCCACGGCCACCGCGCCCGGGGGGACGTCCTTGACGACGACCGCGTTCGCGCCTACCTGTGCGTCGTCGCCGACCCAGACCGGGCCCAGCACCTTCGCGCCGGCCCCGACCGTGACCCGGTCGCCGATCGTCGGGTGGCGCTTGCCCTTGGTCATGGAGCGCCCGCCCAGCGTGGTGCCGTGGAACAGGAGGACGTCGTCGCCGATGACCGTCGTCTCGCCGATCACGACGCCCATGCCGTGGTCGATGAACAGGCGGCGACCGATCGTCGCGCCGGGATGGATCTCGATCCCCGTGACCGCGCGGGCGAGCTGGGACACGAGCCGCGCCGGCAGCCGGAGCGCGGGGCGGCGCCAGAGCGCGTGGGCGACCCGGTAGGCCCACACGGCGTGGACGCCGGGGTAGGCCAGCGTCACCTCCAGCAGAGACCGTGCCGCGGGGTCGCGCTGACGCGCCACCTCGAGGTCCTCGCGGACGGTGGACCAGACGTTGCGCAGGCTCACGTGACTCCCTCCGGGGGTGGCAACGCGGACTGCGGCGCCTGGCTTCCCGGCCAGGCCGGTCGGGGTGACGGCGCCCTCCGGGCGCGGCGCACCGTCCCGCGCGGAGAGGCGGGAGGCGGGCGACGCGCCCGGGAGGACACCGGTCATGACGGGCTCGATCAGTCGAGCAGGTCGGAGTAGAGGATGGTCGACAGGTAGCGCTCGCCGAAGTCGGGGACGACCGCGACGATGAGCTTGCCCTTGTTCTCGGGCCGCTTCGCGACCTGCAGCGCCGCCTCGATCGCCGCGCCCGACGAGATGCCCACGAGCAGGCCCTCCTCCTTCGCGGTGGCGCGCGCGGTTGCGACGGAGGTCTCGGCGTCGATGTCGATGACCTCGTCGTAGATCTCCGTGTTGAGGATCTCGGGGACGAAGTTGGCGCCCAGGCCCTGGATCTTGTGGGGGCCCGGCTGGCCGCCGGTGAGGATGGGCGACTCGGCGGGCTCGACGGCCACGATCCGGATCTCGGGCTTGCGCTCCTTGAGCACCTCGCCCACGCCGGTGATGGTGCCGCCGGTGCCGATGCCGGCCACGACGATGTCGACCTCGCCGTCCGTGTCGGCCCAGATCTCCTCGGCCGTGGTCTTGCGGTGGATGGCGGGGTTGGCCTCGTTGGCGAACTGCCGCGCCAGGATCGCGCCGGGGCGCTCCGCCGCGATCTGCTCGGCGCGGGCCACGGCGCCCTTCATGCCCTCGGCACCCGGCGTCAGCACGAGCTCCGCGCCGTAGGCCCGCAGCAGCGCCCGGCGCTCCTTGGACATCGTCTCGGGCATGGTGAGCACCACGTTGTAGCCACGGGCCGCGCCGACCCACGCGAGCGCGATGCCCGTGTTGCCGGACGTGCCCTCGACGATCGTCCCGCCCGGCTGGAGCTGGCCCGACGCCTCGGCCGCGTCGATGATCGAGACGCCGATGCGGTCCTTGACCGAGTTGGCCGGGTTGTAGAACTCGAGCTTCACGACGACGGTCGCCTCGAGGCCCTCGGTGAGCTTGTTCAGACGCACGAGCGGCGTGTTGCCGATGAGCTTCGTCGCGTCGTCGTAGATGCGTGCCATGTGTTCCTCTTCGGTGGTGGCCCCGGGTCAGGTCGGGGCAGGGTGGGTGCGGGTGGTCGAGGTGGCCGGGTGCGCCGGACGGGCTCGCGTGCGGCACGGTGAGGCCGCGGGCGGGCAGTGGGGTGAAGAGCGTTGACGCGCTCGGGAGGGAGCCTTCCGGGGTGCCCGGAGGTCAACGCTCTACCGACAGCAGCGACAGGTGGGGTAGCCCGCGGCGGCAACTGCGGGGCGGGCGCACAGGGTGAGGCCGCGCGTCGTCGCGCGGTGACCGGTCAGGGCCTTGCCCATGAACGGATCCCTCCTGGATGCGGATGGTGGTGCGGGTCGAGGCTATCGCCGCGTGTCCACATGCTGCAACGGTGGGACGCCTGGTGAGACGCCCGGCGGAGGGATGGAGCGGATGACGGGAATCGAACCCGCGTAATCAGTTTGGAAGACTGAGGCTCTACCATTGAGCTACATCCGCGCAGGGCAACGGTGGCCGCGTTCCGCGGCACGTCCGACGCGCGGGCCCCACCCTAGCAAAGCGGCGACCGGCGGCCGCCACCTGGGTAGACTCGCACGGTCGCGCTGGAGCCAGCGCGTCGCGGGGTGTAGCGCAGGTTGGTAGCGCATCCGCTTTGGGAGCGGAAGGTCGCAGGTTCAAATCCTGTCACCCCGACCATCCGAGCGAGGTCGGCATCCAACCCGCCGGCGAGGGCTCGCCGTAGGGTCACCGCATGGACCGGTACGAGCTGCCCAGCGTCGCGATCGACCGCTTCGAGAGCGTGGGCGTGACGATGGACTTCCTCCCCGACGCTCACGCATCGGAGGCGGGACAGGTCACGAGCGTCCACGTCGCCCACCTGGCCGCCGGAGGCACGCTCGGGCGTCACCCCGCGACGAGGCGACAGATCTTCGCCGTCGTGTCCGGCGAGGCGCGGGTGGCGTCGGGGGACGACGGCCCCGTCGATCTCGGACCCGGGCAGTGCGCAGTGTGGGAGCCGGGGGAGCAGCACCAGACCTGGGCCGTGACCGATGTCGTCGCGGTCGTCGTCGAGACGGGTGGCACCGTCGCCCCGACCGTGCACCACCGCACGCTTCCCGCAGCAAACGCCTGACCTCGGGCACCCGCCACGGCTTGGGTGGCGCCGTCGGCCGATGACGTAGGATCAAAGGGTTGCCCGTACGTCCGCGTGCCGGCCACCGTCGCCCCGGAACGGGCGCCGAGCCCACGCGAATCCTCTCGCGCCCATCGTCGGCGCGTGCCCACCGGTTGGAGATCATCGAAGTGAAGAGCGCCGTCGAGAGCCTGGAGCCCACCAAGGTCAAGCTGACCGTCGAGGTGGAGTACGACGAGCTCAAGCCGAGCATCGAGCACGCCTACGAGCACATCGCGCAGGAGGTGCAGGTCCCCGGCTTCCGCAAGGGCAAGGTGCCGCCCCGCGTGATCGACCAGCGCGTGGGTCGCGCCGCGGTCCTCGAGCACGCCATCAACGACGGGCTCGGCGGCTTCTACAACGAGGCCGTCCGCGAGAACGAGCTGCGTCCGCTCGGGCAGCCCGAGGTCGAGGTCACGCAGGTCCCCGACCCCTCCGACAAGGCGGGCGAGCTGCACTTCACCGCCGAGGTCGAGATCCGCCCGACCGTCGAGCTTCCCGAGCTCTCGGGCCTCACGGTCACCGTCGACGCGTCGGCCGTCACCGACGAGGACGTCGCCGAGCGCCTCGACGCGCTCCGCGAGCGCTTCGGCACCCTGGTCGGCGTCGACCGGCCCGCCAAGGACGGCGACTTCGTCGTCCTCGACCTCCGCGCCGAGATCGACGGCGACGAGATCGACTCCGTCTCCGGCGTCAGCTACCAGATCGGCTCGGGCACCATGCTCGACGGCCTCGACGAGGCACTGATCGGTCTGTCCGCGGGCGAGACCACGACCTTCAGCTCCCCGCTCGCCGGCGGCGAGCACGAGGGCAAGGACTCGCAGATCACCGTGACCGCGACGCAGGTCAAGGAGCGCGACCTGCCCGAGGCCGACGACGACTTCGCGCAGCTCGCCAGCGAGTTCGACACGCTCGACGAGCTCAAGGACGACCTGCGCGAGCAGGTCAAGGGCATCAAGACGCAGAACCAGGCCGTGGCCGCACGCGACCTCCTGCTCGAGGCGATCCTCGAGAACCTCGAGGTTCCCGTCCCGCAGGGTGTCGTCGACGCCGAGGTGCACCGTCACCTCGAGTCCGAGAGCCGTCTCGAGGACGACACCCACCGTGCCGAGGTCACCGAGGAGACCCAGAAGGCGCTCCGCAACCAGATCGTCCTGGACACGCTCGCTGAGGAGCTCGGCGTGCAGGTCGCGCAGGAGGAGCTGCTCGAGTACCTCGTGCAGTCGTCGCGCCAGTACGGTATGGACCCGAACGAGTTCGTAAAGACGATCGACCAGAACGGCCAGATCCCCGCGATGGTCGGCGAGGTCGCGCGCTCCAAGGCTCTCGCGGTCGCGCTGCGCCGCGTCGAGGTCAAGGACTCCGAGGGCACCGTCGTCGACCTGTCGGAGTTCATCGGCTCCGACGAGGCCGACGCTGACGCCGTCGACGCCGACGCGCTGGCCGACGCCGCTGCGGCGTCCGCCGTCGCCGACGCCGCCTCGGACGCCGCGTCCGACGCCGCCGACGAGACCGACGCCAAGGCCTGATCCGCCCGGCACCGTCCGCCGGTCCAGCCGGTGACCACGCACGGCCCCCGCCTCCTCGCGAGGCGGGGGCCGTCGTCGTCGGGGCGGAGGGCGCGACGCCGCAGGCAGGCGCTGCAGGGCGCCCGACGACGCGCGGGTGCGCCGTCAGCGAAAAGGCCGCCGGGCGGGACGTGGCGGCGCTCCCCGGGACGTTAGGGTCACATCAGCCGGACGTCGCACGACGGCCCGGCGCACCGGCCACCAGGCCCGGTAGCACCCCCGGGTGCGCGGGCCGGCCGGACGGACGACGACGAGGAGCGACGAGAACATGGCCGAGCACTCCGCCAGCACGACCCACGACGCGGCGGCGCCCGCCCTGCGTGCCGAGGGCCAGGGCTTCGGGCTCAACGACTCGATCTACAACCGACTCCTGCGCGAGCGGATCATCTGGCTCGGTTCCGAGGTGCGCGACGAGAACGCGAACGCGATCTGCGCGCAGATGATGCTGCTCGCCGCGGAGGACCCGGACAAGGACATCTGGCTCTACATCAACTCGCCCGGCGGGTCGATCACGGCCGGCATGGCGATCTACGACACGATGCAGTACATCCAGCCCGACGTCGCGACCATCGCGGTCGGCATGGCGGCCTCCATGGGGCAGTTCCTGCTCTCCTCGGGCGCCAAGGGCAAGCGCTACGCGACTCCCCACGCGCGGGTCATGATGCACCAGCCCTCGGGCGGCATCGGCGGCACCGCGACGGACGTGCGGATCAACGCGCAGCTCATCATGCACATGAAGAAGGTGCTCGCCGAGCTCACGGCCGAGCAGACGGGCCAGCCGCTCGAGAAGGTCCTCCAGGACAACGACCGTGACAACTGGTTCACGGCCGAGGAGGCCCTCGAGTACGGGTTCGTCGACCACGTCGTGACGAGCTCCGAGTCCGTCTCGGGCGGCGGCGGCACGGGCAGCGAGTCCTGACCGCGGTCCCCGCACCCACCGACCGTCCGAGGAGGACCTTGTGAGCACCGAATCCCAGTACCTGTCCACCGCCCAGCGCCTCGCCGGCGCGGGCGGCCTCGCGCTGCCGTACGGGGCGCCGTCGTCGCGCTACGTCCTGCCGCAGTTCGAGGAGCGCACCGCCTACGGCTTCAAGCGCCAGGACCCCTACACCAAGCTGTTCGAGGACCGCATCATCTTCCTCGGCGTGCAGGTCGACGACGCGTCGGCCGACGACGTGATGGCGCAGCTCCTCGTCCTGGAGAGCCAGGACCCGGACCGCGACATCATCATCTACATCAACTCGCCGGGTGGGTCGTTCACGGCCATGACGGCGCTGTACGACACGATGCAGTACATCAAGCCGCAGATCCAGACCGTCTGCCTCGGGCAGGCGGCCTCGGCCGCGGCCGTGCTGCTCGCCGCCGGCACGCCCGGCAAGCGGCTCGCCCTGCCGAACGCGCGCGTGCTGATCCACCAGCCCGCGATGGAGGGCGGCGGCTACGCCCAGGCGTCGGACATCGAGATCCACGCCAACGAGCTGATCCGCATGCGGGAGTGGCTCGAGGACACGCTCGCGACGCACTCCGGCAAGTCGGTCGACGAGGTCCGTCAGGACATCGAGCGCGACAAGATCCTCACCGCCGCCCAGGCGAAGGACTACGGGCTCGTGGACGAGGTCCTCGAGAGCCGCAAGGCTGCAGCGCTCACCCGGGCGTGAGCCCCGTGTGAGCACCCGTCCGGGGGGGGGCGCCGCCCCCCGCCGCCCGCGGGCCCCCCCCCCCCCCCGGGGGGGGGGGGGGCCGCCGTCGTCTCCGCGAAGCACCCCTCCCGGAGGCCTGCTTCGGCGAGATACCTCGTGGGATCAGTGGCGCTC
>NZ_JBNCMC010000011.1:0-88434 GCF_049844995.1 Luteimicrobium sp. DT211
TCCATGCCCGGCGACCGGATCAACCCTGTCGCCGTCGAGGCGATGCTCGAGGAGGGCATCGACATCCGCGACGAGCGACCCAAGATCCTGACCACCGATGCCGTCAAGGCGTCCGACGTCGTGATCACGATGGGCTGCGGGGACGCCTGCCCGATCTTCCCCGGCAAGCGTTACGAGGACTGGGAGCTGGACGACCCGGCCGGCCAGGGCATCGAGGCCGTGCGCCCCATCCGGGACGAGATCCGCTCCCGGATCCTGACCCTGCTGGCCGAGCTCGGCGTCACGCCCGTCACCACCGCGTCCTGACCTTCCTTCAGGCACGGCTGGCGGAAGGCCTGGACCGCGCCGGTCCAGGCCGTACGCCGTCAGGTGTGTCAGGCGTCCGCGGGGTCACCGGACCTCCCGTGCGCGACGCCCGTCGCGAAGCCGACGCCGACCGGCGCGCCGAGGCCGAGCTGGACCAGCTGCGGCTCCGCCGGCGTCGTGCTGCAGCACGACCCGCCCTCGGTCCCGAGGGCCAGGTCGCTCGAGCACACCCCGGTCGCGGGCAGGTCGAGCTCGACCTGCTCTGCCGCGGCCCGGTCGCCGGCCAGGGACGCCGCGATCGAACGCACCTGCTCGTACCCGGTCGCGAGCAGGAAGGTCGGCGCGCGGCCGTAGGACTTCATCCCGACCAGGTAGAACCCGTCGTCCGGGTGAGACAGCACGGCCTCGCCGTGCGGCGGCACTGTGCCGCACGAGTGCTGGTTCGGGTCGATCAGCGGCGCGAGGGCGCTCGGCGCCTCGACCACCGGGTCGAGGTCGAGGCGCAGCTCGCGCAGCATCTCCAGGTCGGGGCGGAACCCGGTCGCGTTCACGATCGCGTGGACCTCGACGTCGAACACGTCCTCGCGCGTGGTCCCGAGCACGCGCACGGACTCGGCGCCCGGCACGAGCCGCTCGATCGTCGTCCAGGTCACCAGGGTGAGGCGCCCGGCGTCGACGGCCGACTCGAGGCGCGTCCCGAGGAGGCCGCGCGCCGGGAGCTCGTCGTCCGTCCCGCCGCCGAACAGGCGCCGGGCGGAGCCGCCGCGGATCGCCCACGTGATCCGCGTGCTCGGCTCGGCCTCGGCCAGCTCGACGAGGCTGAGCAGCGTGTTCGCCGCGGAGTGCCCCATCCCGACGACGAGCGTGTGGCGGCCGGCGAAGCGCGCGCGGTCGCTGCCCAGGACGTCGGGCAGGGCGCCGGTCACGAACATGGCCGAGTCCGCCTCGCCCGCCGCAGCCAGGCCGGAAGCGCCCAGCGGGTTCGACGTGCCGAAGGTCCCCGACGCGTCGATCACCGCGCGGGCGCGCACGTCCGCGACCCGGCCAGCGGCGTCGCGGGTCCGCACCACGTAGCCACGGCGCTCGCGGCCGAGCGACCGGGTCTTGTCGGCGCCGTCGCGCGCCACGGCGAGCGCGCGTGTGCTGAGCCGCAGCCGCGGCGCGAGCGCCGGCGTCGCGGCGAGCGGCTCGAGGTACTTCTCGATCAGGTCGGCCCCGGTCGGCAGGGCGTCGGGGTCGGGCGCCGCCCAGCCGGTGGGCTCCAGAAGGCGCCGGGCCGCGTCGTCGACGTCGTAGCGCCACGGTGAGAACAGCCGCACGTGGCCCCACGACGCCACAGCCGCGCCCACCCGGTCGCCCGCCTCCAGGATCAGCGGTTCCAGCCCCCGCTCCAGCAGGCGCGCTGCGGCCGCCAGTCCGACGGGCCCGCCGCCGATCACCACTACCGGAAGCTCGGACCTCGTGACCTCGCCCATCGCGGTTCCTCTCGCCGTCCCATCGAAGGAGTACACATCCATCGAACGATGTCGATGGATCATGCGAGTCAATGTATCGACAGATCTCGATGGGTGGCAAGATGGAGAGCATGGCTCAGGTCGACCTCACGTTCCCAGCGCCCACCGCACCCGCCGTCCGCGTCGGTTGCGACTGCGCACCGGGGTCCGACGGCGTCGGCCCGGAGGCGGCCCGCGCGGTCGCGCAGACGTTCAAGGCGCTCGGCGATCCGACGCGACTCCACCTGCTGGCGATCGTCGGCGCCCACCACGGGGGTGAGGCGTGCGTCTGCGACCTCACCGGGCCTGTCGGCCTCGCGCAGGCGACGGTCAGTCACCACCTGAAGATCCTGGTCGACGCCGGGTTCCTCACCCGCGAGCAGAGGGGCCGCTGGGCGTACTACGCGCTCGTTCCGGGCGCGCTCGCCCACGTCGCCGAGCAGCTCGCGCAGGTGGTCCCGGCCGAGGTCCCCGGCGATCGGCTGGGCGCCGCCCCGGCCTGACCGGACCGGGTCAGCCGACCCGTTCCGGCGTGCCGAGGAACTCCGCGACGATCGGGCCGAGCTGGTCGAACTCGATCAGGAAGCCGTCGTGGCCGTGGTCGGAGTGGATGACGTGCAACGGCTCGGCGTCCGGGATGCCGCGCTGGATCCGCGCGGACTCGGCGGGCAGGAACAGTCGGTCCGAGTCGACCGCCACGACGAGCGCCCGGGCCGTGACCTGACCGAGCGCGGTCTCGACGCCTCCGCGGTCCCGGCCCAGGTCGTGCGTGAGCATCGACTCGGTGAGCCGGACGTAGGTGCCGGCGTCGAACCGGCGGGCGAGCTTGTCGCCGTGGTGGTCGAGGTACGACTGCACGGCGTAGCGGCCGCCGTGGAGCGGGTCCTCGCCGCCCTGCGGCACGCGCCCGAAGCGCTCGTTGAGCTCGGGCGCGCTGCGGTACGTCGTGTGGGCGATCGACCGGGCGATCGACAGCCCGACGTGCGGGCCGTCGCCGTCCTCGGCGTCGTAGTAGTCGCCGCCGCGGAACTTGGGGTCCGCGCGGATCGCGAGCAGCTGGCTGTGTGCCCAGGCGATCTGGTCGGCGGACGACTGCGCCGTCGACGCGATCACGGTGACGGCGTCGACGCCGATGCCCGCCTCGGGTCCCATGAGCGCCCACTCGAGCACGCGCAGCCCGCCCATCGACGCGCCCAGGACGAGGGCCCACGAGCCGATCCCCAGCTCGCGGGTGAGGTCGATCTCGGCCGTGACCTGGTCGCGCACCGTGACGACGGGGAAGCGGGAGCCCCAGGGCCGGCCGTCGGGCGCGTTCGACGCCGGTCCGGTCGAGCCCTGGCAGCCGCCGAGCACGTTGGGTGCGACGACGAACCAGCGGTCGGTGTCGATCGGGCGGCCGGGGCCCACCATCTCCGACCACCAGCCGGCGGTGGGGTGCCCGTCACCGGCCTCGCCCACGACGTGCGAGTCGGCCGTGAGGGCGTGCAGCACGAGGACCGCGTTGTCGCCGGCCTCGTTGAGCTCGCCCCACGTCTCGTAGGCGAGCGTGACGGGCAGGCGCCCGCCCCCCTCCAGGTCCAGCGTCGCCAGGTCGGCGAACTGCCGCCGTCCGACCGGGTCCCCCACGCGCCACGCGCTGGTCACCGGGACCGCGCCGCGCGAGGCGCGCCGGGACGCGGCCGACCGGCCGCGCGCCACGGGTGCGCGCGCGGGATCGAGGGGAGTCAGGTCGGGGGAGGTCACTGCCGTCCAGCCTACGGCCGGACAGTCGGAGGGGGTGCGGGCGTCCACGGATCGAACCCCGGCCTCAGGCCTGCGCGTCCGACGACGCGTTCGCGCCCAGCGCGTCCTTGGCGGCGGTGAACCCGAGCTCGAGGTCCGCGACGATGTCCTCGACGTTCTCGATCCCGACGGCGAGCCGCACCAGCCCGGGCGTGACCCCCGAGAGCGCCTGCTCCTCGGGCGTGAGCTGGCTGTGCGTCGTCGACGCCGGGTGGATCACGAGGGAGCGGACGTCGCCGATGTTCGCGACGTTCGAGTGGAGCTGCAGCGCGGAGACGAACGCCTTGCCGGCGTCGGCACCGCCGTCGAGCTCGAACGCGAGCACCGCGCCCGGACCCTTCGGCGCGTACTTCTGCGCGTTGGCGTGCCAGGGCGAGGACTCGAGCCCGGCGTAGTGAACCCGGACGACGTCGTCGCGGCGCTCGAGCCACTCGGCGACCGTCTGTGCGTTCGCGACGTGCCGCTCGATGCGGAGCGACAGCGTCTCGATGCCCTGCTCGATGAGGAAGGCGTTGAAGGGTGAGATCGCGGTGCCGAGGTCGCGCAGGAGCTGGACGCGCGCCTTGAGGACGAAGGACAGGTTCACGCCGAAGATGCCGCCCACGCCGAGGTCCCGCGCGTAGACGAGGCCGTTGTACGACGGGTCGGGGGTGTTGTAGTTCGGAAAGCGCTCGGGATGCTGGGCGAAGTCGAACGAGCCGCCGTCGACGATCACGCCGCCCACGGCGGTCCCGTGCCCGCCCAGGTACTTCGTGGCCGAGTGCACGACGACGTCCGCGCCCCACTCGAGCGGGCGGATCAGGTACGGCGTGGCGACGGTGTTGTCGACGATCAAGGGGACGCCGGCCTCGTGCGCGACGCCCGCGACGCCCGCGATGTCGAGCACGTCGGTCTTCGGGTTGGGGATCGTCTCGCCGAAGAACAGCTTGGTGTTGGGCCGGACGGCGTCGCGCCACTGCTGCAGGTCGTGCGGGTCCTCGACGAACGTCGTCTCGATGCCCAGCTTGGCGAGCGTGTAGTGGAGCAGGTTGTACGTACCGCCGTACAGGCTCGAGCTGGCGACGACGTGGTCGCCCGCCTCGGCGACGTTGAGGATCGCGAGCGTCTCCGCGGCCTGACCGGACGCGACGAGCAGCGCGCCGACGCCACCCTCGAGGTCGGCGATGCGGTTCTCGACGACCTCCTGCGTGGGGTTGTTGATGCGCGTGTAGATGGGCCCGAGCTCCTGCAGCGCGAAGCGCGCGGCCGCCGTCTCGGCGGACGGGAAGACGTACGACGTCGTCTGGAAGATCGGCAGCGCGCGGGCGCCCGTCGTGGGGTCGGGCTGCTGGCCGGCGTGGATCTGGCGGGTCTCGAAGGACCACTGGGGGGTCTCGGGCGTGGCGGTCATGTCTGCTCCTGCCGGGGTGGGGTGGACGGTGCGGCGGGTGGATGTGGCGATCCGTCGGGGCGATGGCCCTGAGTGCCCCCGTGTGCGGAGCGTCCGGTGGGCGGGACTGCGGAGCGAGGTCCGCGTCGGCCCTGGGCGACGAACGGGTGCTGGAACGGATCACCGGCGCAGCCGGCGAGCGGCTACGTGCGATGCGTTCTCAGCGACACATTCGGCGGGACATGGTGGCGACGCTACGGCGCCGTCTCGCGCCCGTCCACCCCGTCTTGCAGAGTGAGACCACGATGTGAGACGACTGGGGCGTCGCTCGCGCGTGACCGGCCCGCCCGTGCGCGCCGACCCGCCGGGCGACACGCCGCGCACCCTGGGTGGACGCGTGGCGGGCTGCGCCGGGCCGCCGGCGACACGTACCCTCGCCGGGTGGTCGTCGTCACTCCTGCCCCCGCGCCGGGGCTGGACGACCCGCCACGCACGCCCCCGCCGCCGCCCCCGCTCCCGCCGCGCCGGCCCGTCGTGCCGCGCCGCCTCTTCGTCCCGCGCGTGGCCGAGCCGCCACCCCCGCCGGGCAGCGTGACCCTCCCGCCCGTCATGCGCCGGATCGCCGGACTGACGACGACGGAGACGACCGACACGATCGAGGCCAGGGCGGCCGGGGCCACGACCGAGCTCACCACCACGGTGCTGGTGCTCGAGCGGGTCGAGGCCGTGCACGTCGAGGCCGTGGCGCTCGCGGGCGCCGTCTCGCTCACCCCCGCGGCCGGGACCGCAGGCACGGCGCTGCTCCCACCCCCGCCCCCGCCCGCACCGCCAGAGCCGCCGCGCGTCGTCGGACCTGAGGCTCGCCCGCCGGCGCCGCGCGAGCCCGCGCGACCGCACCGCCACCCGCGCCTGCGGCTCGCCCTCCTGCTCGTGCTCGCGACGATCGTGGGCGCCGGCGTCCTCGTCCTGTCCCGTGGCGACGCCGTCACCCCCGCGCCTGCACCCGCTGCGGTGGCGGCGTCGAACGTCGTGTTCGACGGCGCGGACGTGCGCTGGGTGCCCGTCGGGGACCGCGCGACGGGCTACCTCGTCCGGGTGGCGACGGACCCCGCGCTGCGGCACGTCGTGTGGTCGGGGAGCGCGGCCGCGGCGGACCCGCACGTCCACGTCGGCGGCCAGGGCATCACCGAGGACCAGCAGCTCTACGTCGCCGTCACCTCGACGTGGCACGGCCTGGCCGGCTCGACCGCCGCGCCGCTCGCGGTGCACACCCCGCTCCGGCCGCCGTCGCCGGTCACCGACGTCACCACGAAGCCCGACACCGGCGGCGTCACGGTGAGCTGGGGCGCCGCCGCGCGCGCCACCGGGTACCAGGTCGTCGTGGCGAGCGACGCGGGGATGACGAAGGTCCTCCACACGTCCGCCGTCGTGCACGGCACGAAGTACCGCGTCGCCCTGCGCGACGGCGCGCGCTACTACGTGCTGCTCAGGACCGTCCGCGGGCCGGCGCACGCGAGTCAGGACGGCGACGAGCAGGTCGTGCGCGGCCCCGACAGCCGCGTCCGCGGCTTCTCGACGCCGCTCAAGGCGCTCGGTACGCCCGGTGCCCCGACGGTGCGTCCGCTGTCCGCCTCGACCGTCAAGGTGTCGTGGAAGCCGGTGAAGAACGCGACGCGGTACACCGTGACGTTCGCCGCGTCGAAGTCGTCGGCGCAGCGGACGGTCGTGCGGACCACGCACACCAGCGTGACGCTCGACGGCGTCCGGCCCAAGGCGATGCACCTGCGGCAGATCTTCTACGTCCGCGTCGTCGCCGACCGGTGGGGACTCGTGCGGCACGCGTCCAAGCCGCGCATCGCGACGGTGCTCGCCGGGAACGCGCGCACCCCGGTCGCGTTCACCACGACCGTCGCCACCTACAACCTGCTGCGCACCCAGTTCGGCGACGACGCCGGCCGGTCCTGGAAGAAGCGGTTCGCGCTGTCCGGCAAGCAGCTCCGCGGCGTCGGCATCGCGGGGCTGCAGGAGACGGCCTGGGGCAAGGTCGGCGGGACCCGTCCCGTGAGCGTCGTCGCGAAGGCCGCGCACCTCAAGGTCGCGAAGCACCCGCACAGCTCGAAGCCGTGCACCACGAAGAACCAGCCCGTGCTCTACGCGCCGGGGGAGCTCACGGTCGTGCACTGCGGGTACCAGAAGATCTCCGCCAAGGGCACGAAGGGGATCAACGCGCGCTACGCGACGTGGGTCGAGCTGAAGGACCGGCGCAGCCACCAGACGGTGCTCGTCGTCAACGCCCATCTCAGCGCCTACCTGAGCGGTCACTCGTCGGCGTCGGCCGCGGCGGAGCGCGCACGGGCGACCCAGGCCGCAGGGCT
Organism: Luteimicrobium sp. DT211; assembly: GCF_049844995.1. Taxonomy (NCBI): domain Bacteria; kingdom Bacillati; phylum Actinomycetota; class Actinomycetes; order Micrococcales; genus Luteimicrobium; species Luteimicrobium sp. DT211. Next base: position 7,326 of record NZ_JBNCMC010000011.1, read on the forward strand.
CGTGCGGCTCGTCGCGAAGTACCGGCACAGCGGCGAGCCCGTCGTGCTCACGGGCGACTACAACTCCTACCCGGGCCGCGCGTCGACCACGCCCCTCGACGTCCTCGCGGCGCACGGCTTCACGACCGCCGACCTCACCGCGCGCAGCGCCACCGACGGTGGCTACGGGTCGTTCCACGACTTCACGGGCGCGCGCTCGAACGGCAAGCCCATCGACCACGTGCTCATGAACGCGAAGGTCGTCGCGACGTCGTACCGGGTGCACGTGACGAACAGCAAGAAGGCGCCGTCGGACCACTACCAGGTGAGCGCGCGCGTCGAGGTCCACCGGTCGCGCTGATCCCGGTTGCCGGTCGTGGCTGGGGCGGGCGGTTCGGGGGTGTGGCCGCGGTCTTCGCCGTCGTCCCACCTCCGTGGGTGCCCGGTTCCCCGGGGGTCCCGCGGCGCCACGTGTCCCTCGTACTCGGCGCAGGGCGGGGTCGTTCACGTGCCGAGCAAGAAGGTCCGGGGTCGAGCAAGCGGGTGATCGCTGCTTGGTCGGCGGCGAGGGTTCTTGCTCGACGACGGCGCGGCACGGGCGCGCAGGCGAGGTGACGGCGCGGGCGTGGACCCGGGACGACGACGGCGCCGCACCCGGGTGGGTGCGGCGCCGTCGGGCCGGACGTGCGTCCGGCGAGCGCGGTCAGTGGCCGGGCAGGCCCTGCGTCTGCGCGTTGTGCTCGTAGTAGCCGGTGTCCTTGGCGCGCTGGAACGAGCGCACGACCTCGGCCTCGGCCTCGGTGCGGCCCACCCAGTGCGCGCCCTCGACGGACTTGCCGGGCTCGAGGTCCTTGTAGACCTCGAAGAAGTGCTGGATCTCGAGACGGTGGTAGTCCGACACGTCGTCGATGTCCTGGCGCCACGCGGCGCGCTGGTCGCCGGTCGGGACGCACAGGACCTTGTCGTCGCCCCCCGCCTCGTCGCGCATGCGGAACATGCCGAGCGCGCGGCAGCGGATCAGGCAGCCCGGGAACGTCGGCTCCTCGAGCAGCACGAGAGCGTCCAGCGGGTCCCCGTCCTCGCCGAGGGTGCCCTCGATGAAGCCGTAGTCGTCGGGATAGCGCGTCGACGTGAACAGCATGCGGTCGAGCCGGATGCGGCCCGTCGCGTGGTCCACCTCGTACTTGTTGCGCTGACCCTTGGGGATCTCGATCGTGACGTCGAACTCCACTGTTCTCCTCCGTGCCGTGAGAGTCGGGCTCTAGTGTGTCATGCGCACGTACGCCCAACCGGCCTGGGAGGCTTCCCGCACCCGGCCGAAACGGGTCGCAGGCGTGTGCAACGTGTCACAGGCCCGGCTCCGCGCCGGGTCGCACCGAGAGGGGACCGCATGGGACGCGCGCTTCGCGTGACGTCGATCGTCGTCGCGGCGGCGGTCGTGCTCGGCGGCGGGTACGCCGTCGCCGACGCGCACGACGTCGTGCCCGGCGTCCTCACGACATCCCCGGAGCCGACCCCGCCGGCCCCCTTCCCGACGGCGCCCGGGGCCGACGCCCTCGCCGCGCCGAAGCCCGCGGCGAGCCTGGCGCAGGACGCGCCCGCGCCGTCGTCGGCGGCCGTGGCGGCGGCGACGTCGACGCTGGTGCACGGCGGGCAGCTCGGCTCCCACGTGGGGGTCCAGGTCACCGACCGGCTGACCGGCGACGTGCTCGCGGCGTCCGGGGCGGGCAGCACCTACGTGCCGGCGTCCACCCAGAAGCTCCTCACGGGCGTCGCGGCGCTCACCGAGCTCGACCCCGCGTCGACGCTCCCGACGACGGTCGTGCAGGGCCCGGGCAGCACGATCGTGCTCGTCGGCGGCGGCGACCAGCTCCTCGCGGCGGGCAAGGGGTCCGCCTCGAAGGTGGACGGCCGTGCCGGGCTGGGCGACCTCGCCACCCAGGTGGCCGACGCGCTCGAGCTCCAGGGCCGCACCAGCGTGCGGCTGCTGCTCGACGACACCCTCTTCACCGGCCCGTCCGCGAGCCCCACCTGGGACCCCGGCTTCCTCAGCGAGGGGTACGTCGCGCGCATCACGCCGCTCGCCGTGGACGAGGGCCGGATGACCGACGACGAGTACGCGCACCGCTACGCCGACCCGGCCATGAACGCCGCCGACGTCCTCGCCGCCGCGCTCGCCAAGAAGGGCGTGAAGGTCCAGGCGGTCGCGCGCGGTGAGGCGCCCGCGCACGGCGCCGAGCTCGGACGCGTCGAGTCCGCGTCCGTGCGTGACGTCGTCGCCTACGCGCTCGAGATGTCCGACAACACGATCACCGAGGGCCTCGGCCGCCTCGTCGCCGACGCCGGGGGGCTCCCCGCGAGCTTCGACGGCGCCACGAAGGCCGTGCTCGCGTCGGTCTCGCGGCTCGGCGTCGACCTCGCGGGCGCGCGGCTCGCCGACTGCTCCGGGCTCGGCGACGGCTCCCGCCTCAGCCCGCGCCAGCTCGACGAGCTCCTCGCGGTGATCACCTCCGACGACCACCCCGAGCTCACCGGCATCGTCGGGATGCTGCCCATCTCCGGGCTGCGCGGGACGCTGTCCGACCGGTTCCTCGACGGCGACGCCCGCGGGATGGTCCGTGCCAAGACCGGCAGCCTCAACGGCGTCACCTCGCTCGCCGGGACGCTCGTGACGCACGACGGGCGCGAGCTGCTGTTCGTCGTCATGGCCGACAAGACCGGCGCCGCCGGGCAGTGGGGGCCGCGGGCCGCGCTCGACGCGTTCGTGTCGACGATCGCGTCGTGCGGCTGCTCGTAGGTCTCGCGCACACCCCGGGGGCCCAGGCGTCGTCGCTAGGGTGAGTCGATGAGCCCCGACCTGCCGCCCCGAGGCGTGAGCCTCGTCGACTGGAACGCCGCGGCCGCGGTCGCCGGCCGGCTCGCGCGTCCCGGCCCCGTCGCCGCACGCGCCGACCTCGACCTCCTCGTCGCGGGCCTGCGCGACGCGGCTGCCCGCGCCGTCGCCCCGGTCGAGGAGGTCACGGGCCTCGCGCCCGCCGACCGGGCGTCGGCGCTCAGCGACGTCTACGTCGTGGACCGCGTCCGCTGGGCGCGCGCCAACACCGAGGTCATGGACCACATGACGCGCGGCGCGCTCGACGACCTCCTCGACGACGCGCAGCCCGTCGCCGCGCTCGTCGGGGGAGCGCAGGTCGGCGCGACGCTCGCCCTCCTGTCGAGCCGCGTGCTCGGCCAGTTCGACCCGTACAGCCGACCGGGCGGCACGGGCCGGCTGCTCCTCGTCGCCCCGAACGTCCTCGGCGTCGAGCGTCAGCTCGGCGTCGACCCCGCCGACTTCCGCCTGTGGGTGTGCCTGCACGAGCAGACGCACGCGCTGCAGTTCGCGTCGTCCCCGTGGCTCGCCGAGCACCTCGCCGGCCGCGCGCGGGCGCTGATCGCGGACGTCGCGCGCTCGTCCAAGGACTTCTCCGAGGCGCGCGTCCGGGACAAGCTGAGCACGGTCGGCCGGGCCGTCCTCGCGGCCGTGCGGGGTGAGGGTCAGTCGCTGCTCACCGGCATCGTCGACGCCGACCAGAAGGAGCGCCTCGCCGACGTGACCGCCGTCATGGCCCTGCTCGAGGGCCACGCGGACGTCGCGATGGACGCGGTCGGGCCCGCGCTCGTGCCGAGCGTCGCGCACATCCGCGCCCGGTTCGAGGCCCGCCGCGACGCCGGCGGCACCCGCGCCGACCAGGTCCTGCGCCGCCTCCTCGGGATGGACGCCAAGATCGCCCAGTACCGCGACGGCGCCGCGTTCGTCCGCGCCGTCACCGAACGCGTCGGGCAGGACGGGCTCAACGCCGTCTGGACGTCGCCGGACACGCTGCCCACCGCCCGCGAGATCGCCGACCCCCGCGCCTGGGTGCGGCGCGTGCACGGCTGAGGCGGACGCATGGCAGGCCCGACGCCGTCCGAGGCTGCCGCGCGCGTGGCCCTACGCGGGGCGCTGGCCGACCTGCCGCGCGGCGCGCTCGTCCTCGTGGCCTGCTCCGGCGGCGCCGACTCGCTCGCCCTCGCCGCCACCGCCGGGTTCGTCGCGCCGCGGGCCGGTCTCCGCGCCGGCGCGGTCGTCGTCGACCACGGCCTGCAGCCCGGCTCCGACGACGTCGCCGCCTCCGCCGCCGGCGCGTGCCGCGGGCTGGGGCTCGAGCCGGTGGAGGTGCGCGGCGTCGTCGTGAGCCGAGGCGGGGGAGCCGGCGGGCCCGAGGCGGCGGCCCGCGACGCGCGGTACGAGGCGCTCGAGGCGGCGGCACGCGAGCACGGGGCCGCCGCCGTGCTGCTCGCACACACGCTCGACGACCAGGCCGAGACGGTGCTGCTCGGGCTCGCCCGCGGCTCCGGCGCCCGGTCGCTGGCCGGCATGGCGCCCGTCCGGGGCGTGCTGCGCCGGCCCTTCCTGGGCCTGCGGCGGGCCGACACGGAGGCCGTGTGCCGCGCCGTCGGGCTGGCGTGGTGGCACGACCCGACGAACGGGCCCGCGCGTCCGGGCGGGCCCGCGGGTGCGGTGCCGTTCGACGACGCCCCGGGCGCAGGGACGCCGTTGCCGCTGCGCTCACGCGTGCGCACCGAGCTGCTGCCGGAGCTCGAGCGGGTCCTCGGACCCGGTGTCCCCGCCGCGCTCGCGCGCACGGCCGCGCAGCTGCGCGACGACGCCGACGTGCTCGACGCGCTGGCCGCCGACCTCCTCGCCCGCTCCCTCGCCGACGGTGACGCCTTGTTCGCCGACGGTGACGTGGCGTCCCCGCCGGTGGTGGTCGACGTCGGACCGCTCGCGACGGCGCCCGGCGCGCTGCGGACGCGGGCGCTGCGGCTCGCGGCGACCCGCGCCGGCTCGCCCGCGGGCGCGCTGACCGCGGCGCACGTCGCGGCCCTCGACGCGCTCGTCGTCCGGTGGCACGGGCAGGGGCCCGTCCACCTGCCGGGCCCCGTCCTCGGGTCGCGCGAGTGTGGCAGGCTTGTGCTGCGCGCCGCGGGCGCCGCCCCGGACCCGCCTGTCGGGTCGCGGCCGGCGCCTGGTCCCTGACCTGCGGCCGGCACCCCCGAACACCGAGACCCTGAGGAGCTGTCGTGGACCGATCCGACGTCGCGGCCGACCTGTCGAGCGTGCTGCTGTCCGAGGAGCAGCTCCAGACCCGGCTGGACGAGCTGGCGGCCCAGATCGACGAGGACTACCGCGGGCAGGACCTCCTGCTCGTCGGGGTGCTCAAGGGCGCCGTCATGGTGATGGCGGACCTGGCGCGCCGCCTCCACCACAGCGTCGAGATGGACTGGATGGCCGTGTCGTCGTACGGCTCGGGCACCAAGTCGTCGGGCGTGGTGCGGATCCTCAAGGACCTGGACTCCGACCTCACGGGCCGCAACGTGCTCATCGTCGAGGACATCATCGACTCGGGTCTCACCCTGTCGTGGCTCAAGTCGAACCTGCGCAGCCGGGGGCCGAAGTCGGTCGAGATCGCGACCATGCTCCGCAAGCCCGAGGCGGCCAAGGTCGACGTCGACGTGCGCTACGTCGGCTTCGACATCGCGACGGAGTTCGTCGTCGGCTACGGGCTCGACTATGCCGAGAAGTACCGCAACCTGCCGTTCGTCGGCACGCTGGCCCCGCACGTGTACGGGGGGTGAGCGAACGGTGCGCGTCCCGCACCCGGCGCGTGACCGTGCCGGGCAGGTCCGGGGCGCGCGTCGCCGGCGCTCTGTGCCCTGGGCGAACAGCCCCGGGTCCACTCAGCGCGAACGTGTAGTTTCGCTGCAGACGAGTGCGAGCGGAGGGACGGGGGCACAGCCCCGGCACCTATGAACATGAAGCGAATCTTCAGCGGCCCGATCATCTGGGTGGTCGTGGCCCTGATCGTGCTCTGGGCGGCGTTCAGCGTCCTGGCGCGGCCTAAGGTCGAGCGGATCGACACGTACCAGGGCATCGAGCTGCTCAACGAGGGCAAGGTCGACAAGGCCCTGATCGTCGACGGCGACCAGCGCGTCCAGCTCGACCTCAAGTCCGACTTCGAGGCCGACGGCAAGAACTACGGCAAGAGCGTGCAGTTCTACTACGTGGAGCCGCAGGGCACGCAGATCGTGGACGACGTCGTCAAGGCCGACCCGCCCAAGGGCTACGACTCGCAGATCGCGCAGGCCTCGTTCTGGTCGTCGCTGCTCTCGCTCGTGATCCCGTTCGTGATCATCGGCCTGATCTTCTGGTTCCTGATGTCCCGCATGCAGGGCGGCGGGTCGCGCGTCATGGGCTTCGGGAAGTCCCGGGCCAAGCTCATCACCAAGGACATGCCGCAGGTCACGTTCGCCGACGTCGCGGGCGAGGACGAGGCGGTCGAGGAGCTCCAGGAGATCAAGGAGTTCCTCGCGGACCCGGCCAAGTTCCAGGCCGTGGGCGCGAAGATCCCCAAGGGCGTCCTGCTGTACGGGCCTCCCGGGACCGGTAAGACGCTGCTCGCGCGCGCCGTCGCCGGCGAGGCGGGCGTGCCCTTCTACTCGATCTCCGGCTCGGACTTCGTCGAGATGTTCGTCGGCGTCGGCGCGAGCCGCGTCCGCGACCTGTTCGACCAGGCCAAGCAGAACGCCCCCGCGATCATCTTCGTCGACGAGATCGACGCCGTGGGGCGCCACCGCGGCGCCGGCATGGGCGGCGGCCACGACGAGCGCGAGCAGACGCTGAACCAGCTCCTCGTCGAGATGGACGGCTTCGACGTCAAGACGAACGTCATCCTCATCGCCGCGACCAACCGGCCCGACATCCTCGACCCCGCGCTGCTGCGCCCGGGCCGCTTCGACCGCCAGGTCGCCGTCGAGGCTCCGGACCTCAAGGGCCGCGAGGCGATCCTCCGCGTGCACGCTCAGGGCAAGCCGATGGTCCCCGAGATCGACCTCGCCGTCGTCGCCCGGCGCACGCCCGGCTTCACGGGCGCCGACCTCGCGAACGTGCTCAACGAGGCCGCGCTGCTCACCGCCCGCTCCGGCGCCCAGCTCATCGACGACCGCGCGCTCGACGAGGCCATCGACCGCGTCGTCGCGGGGCCGCAGAAGCGCACGCGCGTGATGAACATCAAGGAGCAGAAGATCACGGCGTACCACGAGGGCGGCCACGCTCTCGTCGCGGCCGCGATGCGCTACACGGACCCGGTCACGAAGGTCACGATCCTTCCGCGTGGTCGCGCGCTCGGCTACACGATGGTCATGCCGATGGAGGACAAGTACTCCACGACGCGCAACGAGCTGCTCGACCAGCTCGCCTACGCGATGGGCGGCCGCGTCGCGGAGGAGATCGTGTTCCACGACCCGACCACGGGCGCGAGCAACGACATCGAGAAGGCGACCGCGATCGCGCGCAAGATGGTCACCGAGTACGGCATGAGCGAGCGCGTCGGCGCGATCAAGCTCGGCCAGGCCCAGGGCGAGCCGTTCCTCGGCCGCGACATGGGCCACCAGCGCGACTACTCCGAGGAGGTCGCCGGGGTCATCGACGAGGAGGTGCGCAAGCTCGTCGAGCAGGCGCACGACGAGGCGTGGTCGGTGCTCGTCGAGTACCGCGGCGTCCTCGACGACCTCGTGCTGCGCCTCCTCGACAAGGAGACCCTCAACCAGAACGAGCTCGGCGAGGTCTTCTCGCCGGTCGTCAAGAGGTCCCCGCGCGAGGTCTGGCTGTCGAGCGAGCAGCGCGCCGTGTCGCCCGACGGGCCGGTGCTGACCGACGCCGAGAAGAAGGCGCTCGGGAACGGCCACGTGATCCCCGAGGACGAGGCCGCGGGCGCCCAGCGCGAGCACCCGGCCCAGCCGGTCGGCGAGGTCCCCGAGGGCCAGCGCGTCGGCGACACCGCGGGCTTCGTGCCGCCGGCCCCGCCGACGGTGCAGCCCGGCTCGGGTGACCCGTCGCACCCCACGGAGGGCTGAGGGTGACGCACGACGGCGCGTTCGACGTCGCGCGCGCGGAGGCCGCCGTGCGCGAGCTGCTGCTCGCGGTGGGCGAGGACCCGGAGCGCGACGGTCTCCAGGACACGCCGGCGCGGGTCGCCCGCGCGTACCGCGAGATCTTCTCCGGCCTGCGCCAGGACCCCGCGGACGTGCTCGCCACGACCTTCGACATCGGCCACGAGGAGATGGTCCTCGTCAAGGACATCGAGGTGTACTCGACCTGCGAGCACCACCTCGTGCCCTTCCACGGGGTCGCGCACGTCGGGTACATCCCGCGCGACGGACGGGTCACCGGGCTGAGCAAGCTCGCCCGGCTCGTCGACGTCTACGCGAAGCGCCCCCAGGTCCAGGAGCGCCTCACGTCGCAGGTCGCCGACGCGCTCGTGACGCACCTGGAGCCGCTCGGCGCGATCGTCGTCTTCGAGTGCGAGCACCTGTGCATGTCGATGCGCGGGGTCCGCAAGCCCGGCGCGCGCACCGTCACCTCCGCGGTGCGGGGGCAGATGCGCGACGGCGCGACCCGCGCCGAGGCGATGAGCCTCATCCTGGGGCGCTAGTGCTCCACCCGGGCACCGCGCGTCTCCCGCTGCCGGCGTCGCTGACGGCGCTGGACCGCACGCTCGTGCTCGGCGTCGTCAACGTGACTCCCGACTCGTTCTCGGACGGCGGGGAGTGGTTCGAGCCCGACGCCGCGGTCGCCCACGGCCGCGAGCTCCTCGCGGACGGCGCGGACCTGCTCGACGTGGGGGGCGAGTCGACCCGTCCCGGCGCCGTGCGCGTCGACGAGGCGGAGGAGCTCCGGCGCGTCCTGCCCGTGATCGAGGCGCTGTCGGGTGCGGGCGCGACGGTGAGCGTCGACACGACCCGCGCGCGCGTCGCCGCCCGCGCGCTCGAGGCCGGGGCGCGGATCGTCAACGACGTCTCGGGCGGGCTCGCCGACCCCGACATGCCGCGCGTCGTCGCCGGCTCGGGAGCCGTCTACGTCGCGATGCACTGGCGCGGCCACGCCGACGTCATGGACGCGAACGCCCGCTACGACGACGTCGTCCGCGAGGTCCGTGACGAGCTCGCGGCGCGGCTCGACGCGCTGGTCACGGCGGGTGTCGACCCGCGCCAGGTGGTGCTCGACCCGGGCCTGGGATTCGCGAAGCCGGGCGTCGACAACTGGCCGCTCCTCGCGCACCTCGACGCGCTCCAGGAGCTGGGCCGCCCCGTCCTCGTCGGTGCGAGCCGCAAGCGGTTCCTCGGCCACCTGCTGGCCCGCCCGGGCGTGGACCCGGTGCCCCCGACGGAGCGCGACGCCGCCACCGCCGCGATCACGACGCTGTGCGCCGCGCAGGGCGCGTGGGCGGTCCGCGTCCACGACGTGGGGCCGTCCGCGGACGCGGTGCGAGTGGTCGAGCGATGGCAGGACGTGAGAGCATCCCGTGCGGCGTCCTCCGGATCACGCGGGGGAGCGCTGCCAGGGGCACAGCAGGAAGGACGACCATCGTGACGCTGCCAGGGAACGGACCCGTGCACGACGACGAGGGCGAGGTGCTCGACCAGATCCGGCTCGTCGGCCTGCGGGCCACCGGGCACCACGGGGTCTTCGAGCACGAGCGCGTCCACGGGCAGGAGTTCGTGGCGGACGTCGTCGTCCACCTGGACACCCGCGCCGCGGCCGTCGGCGACGCCCTCGCCCGCACCGTCCACTACGGCGAGCTGGCCGAGCGGGTGACGGCGGTGCTGAGCTCCTCGCCCGCCGACCTCATCGAGACGGTCGCGGAGCGCATCGCGGCGGTCGTCCTGGCGGAGCCCGCGGCCGTCGCCGTGGACGTGACCCTCCACAAGCCCCAGGCACCCATCACGGTGCCGTTCGACGACGTCGCGGTCGCCGTCCGGCGTTCGCGGACCCGCCCGCCGGTCGTGCCGGTTCCGCTCGAGCCGTTCGCCGCCGCCGTGCCGGAGGTACCTGCGGCGCCCGAGGCCGCGCTGCCGCCGGCGATCCCGCCGGGCGACGTCGCCGTGGCGGCCGCGGGCGTCGCGCCGGACGCGACGTCGGAGTCGATCGTGATCGTCCCGCCGGTCGCCCTGCCGGACGTCCCCGTCCCCGATGCCCACCCGCTCGCCGCGGGCGCGTTCGCGGCGGCCCCGTTCGAGCCGACGACGGCGGAGGCGGAGCCCGCGGGCGCCGGCGAGCAGGACGAGCCGGAGCCCGGGCCCGACGACGAGGACCATGCCGACCTCACGGTGGCCCTGCGCGACCACGACCGCATGGACGAGATCCCCGCGTCGCCCGTCGACGTCGTGCTCGCGCTCGGCTCGAACGTCGGCGACCCGCAGCAGACGCTCCGCGACGCGATCAGCGCGCTCGACGCGATCGGGGGCATCGAGGTCGTCGACGTCTCGCCGCTGGCGCGCACCGCCCCCGTGGGCGGCGTGGAGCAGGACGACTTCCTCAACGCCGTCGTCGTCGCGCGCACCGCGATGTCGGCGCGCGAGCTGCTGCACGCCTGCCAGGACATCGAGCACAGCTTCGGCCGCGTCCGCGAGGAGCGCTGGGGTCCCCGGACGCTCGACGTCGACATCGTCGTCTACGGCACGCTCACCGACGTCGCCGAGGACCTCGAGCTGCCGCACCCTCGGGCGCACGAGCGCGCGTTCGTCCTCGAGCCGTGGTCGCAGGTCCAGCCCGACGCCGTCCTGCCCGGCCTCGGCGGCGGTCCGGTCGCGCAGCTCGCGGCCACCGCGCCGGACCGTGCGGGGATCCGCTGGCTCGCGCTCGACTGGCTCGGCGACCACGAGCGCGACCACGCGCAGGCACCGGCCCCCGAGCAGCACCCCGAGTCCACCGTCGCGACCGGGACGGGACCTGCGCCCGTCGCCCCGGAGCGGCTCGCGCCGTTCCCTGAGCCGGCACCGCCCGCACCCGCAGCGCCCGCGTCGGCGGGGGCGCCCGTCGGCCTGCCCGACGCCGGTCCCGCGCCCCTCGCGGGGAACCCCGCGCCGGCGCACCCCGGCACAGGCGCGCAGCCCGTCGAGCAGCACGGGTCGCCGGCGGGTGCGCCCGCACCCGTCGTGCCCCCGCAGTCGGCGCCGCCCGCCGAGTCGTTCGACGCGCTGCTGTCCGGAGCGACGCCGGGGCAGGCGTCGCCCGCCGACGCTCCGCCGCTGCCTCTGGTCCCGGCCCGGCCCACCGACGACCAGCGCACGGACGACCGGCCGGCACCCGACGGACCCGCGGCCTTCGCCGTCGGCGGCCCCGCGCCTGCGGAACCGGAGGGTGTCGCCGACCCGCTCGCACCGTCGGCCCCCACCGTGGCCCCCACGGCGACGCCCCCGGCCGAGCTGCCCGATCCGAGCCGCGACGACACCGGGCACCGGACCGGTGACGGCCCCTCGGACGCCGCTACGGCGGCGTTCGACGACGTGCTCGCCCCGAGCCCGGAGCGCGACCGCTTCCCCCTCGGCGGGGACACGCTGGTGCGTCCCGCCGGAGACCCGTTCGTCGCGCCGTCGGCGGACCCCTTCACCGGGCCGTCGGGAACGGGGACGTCCACGTTCCCGTCCTCGCACGCGGAGGTCGGGCAGCCCGAGGCGGCCCGCTTCGCCCGCACGTCGACCGGCGTCGTAGGTCGCGTCGTCCCCCCGACGTCCGTGCCCGCGCCAGGGCCGGCCCGGGGCGGGCAGCAGCCGACCGTGTCGGGCGACCTGTGGCCCCCCGCCCCGGGCGCCGGCGAGCCGGCGACGGTGGCGCCCGCACCTGCGCCGGGCCTGCCGTCTCGCCCCCAGGCGGCCGTCCCGCCCTCGTCCACGGCGCCCCTCCCGTCCTCGGCTCACGAGCCCGCGGGCGGCCTGCTCACCGGCGTGCCGCTCTCGTTCCCGCCCGTCAGCGGCGGGACACGCGCCGTCGAGCCCGCCCACCCGCCGGTCGAGGCGCCCCGGCAGCAGGGCGCGGCGCCCGCGCACGGCGGGGCTCCCGCGACGCCCCCCGAGCCCGGGCCGCTCGCGTCCGCGCCGCTCCAGCTGCGGGCACCCGAGCTCGGGGCGCCCGCCGACGCCGCCCGCCCGGCCGCGCCGCTGTTCCCCCCGACGACCGAGGAGCCGCCGACGCGATGAGGCGCACCCCGATCCGGTGGCTCGTCGAGCTCGCGGTCGCCGCGGCGCTCGTCGGGTGGCTCGTGCTCTGGCTCCTGGAGTCGCGCGGCACGTACCTCTCGGACGTGCCCTGGGTCGTGGACGTCGCGCTGCTCCTGCTGGCAGGGGCCGTGTTCTGGGCCGGCTGGACGGTGCGGGCGTACCAGCGCGGCCGTCGTCCGGACCTGGACGCCCTGCGCGCGGCCCGCACCTACGTGCTGGGCAAGGCCGCAGCCGTCACGGGCGCGCTGCTCGTGGGGTGGTACCTGGCGCAGGTGCTCGTCGTCCTGGGCGACCTCGACGTCGACGCGCGCCGGACCCATGGTCTGGCGGCGTTGTGGGCGGTCGGCGCGTCCGCGGCGCTGTGCGTCGTCGGGGTGCTCGTGGAGCGGTTCTGCCAGCTGCCGCCGTCCGACGACGAGGGCAAGGAGCGCGAGGGCCGCACGCCGCCCGGGTCGCCGGAGATGGACGCGCGAGCCTGAGCGTGTGCGGCCGGGATGGGAGGATGGCCCCGTGACCGACGACCACGCGGACGTCCGCGCCTCAGCCGCCCCCACGGGTATCGACCCGTTCGACCCGCCGGGGCTCGAGTGGTCGCGCGTGTCCGGGAAGCTCGTCACCGCGCGTCTCCTGGTCGCGCTCAGCACGGTGGGCCTGCTCGCCGTGGCCGGTGCGGTCGTCGCGCTCTTGACCGGCGCCGCGTGGGTGTGGGCGTTCCCGGCCTTCTTCGTGCTCCTCGCGCTGTGGCTCCTGTGGCTCGTGCCGCGCCAGGTGCACGCGATCGGCTACGCCGAGCGGGCGGACGACCTCCTGATCCGCAAGGGCATCATGTTCCGCACGCTCGTCGTCGTGCCGTACGGCCGGCTGCAGTACCTGGACGTGGAGCGGGGCCCGCTCACGCGCGCGCTCGGCCTCGCGTCCCTGCAGCTCCACACCGCGTCCGCCGGCACCGACGCCAGCATCGACGGGCTGCCCGCGGAGGTCGCGGAGCGTCTGCGCGACCAGCTCGCCGCGCGCGGCGAGGCGCGGCTGGCCGGGCTGTGACCGGCGGCACGATCGGTTCTGCGCCCGCGGGCCCGCCCAGCGACGTGGGCGCCCCGCCGGCCCTCGAGTGGCGGCGGGTCCACCCGGTGACCCCGCTCGTCAAGGGCTGGCTCGTCCTCGTCGTCGTGGTGGTCGGGCTCCTGCGCTCGACGGCGGAGCAGGGCGGGGGCGACGGCGCCCGGTTCGCGCTGCGTCACCTCGCCTGGGTGGTGCTCGGCGTGGCCGTGATCGTGGTGGTCGCGGGAACCTGGTCGTGGCTCGCGTGGCGCGTGACCGCCTACGCGATCGACCCCGACGCCGTCCACATGCGCTCGGGCGTCCTCGTCAAGCAGCACCGCAAGGCCCGGCTCGACCGGATCCAGGCGATCGAGGTCCGGCAGCCTCTCGCCGCGCGGATCTTCGGGCTCGCCGAGGTCAAGGTCGAGGTGGCGGGCGGCGACGGCTCGGGCGTCTCGATCGGGTACCTCACGGAGCGGACCGCGCAGGAGCTGCGGGCGGACCTGCTCGCGCGTGCCGCGGGCGTCGGGGCGCCGTCGTCGGGCGGGGCGGGACCGGCGGTCGCCGCCGGGACGGGCGGGGCTCCCGCTCCGGCACCTCAGGCCGCCCCCGCGCTCGGCACCCCGGGCGCCGACACGTCGGCCCCGGTCGCACCGACGCCCGTCGCGCCGGCGGCGGCCGTGCACGCGCTCGAGGCGCCCGAGCAGCCGCTGTTCGAGGTGCCGTCCGGCCGGCTCGTCGCCTCGACCGCGCTGTCGGTCGAGGCGTGGGTGTTCGTGCTGCTCGTCGCCGCCGCGGCCGTCGCCGCGATCGCCGCCCGCACCCCGGCCGTCCTGTTCAGCTTCCTACCGGTCGTGATCGGCTTCGGCTCCGCGCTGTTCGGCCGCTTCAACCGGTCGTTCGCGTTCCGGGCCGCGACGTCGCCCGACGGCATCCGGCTGCGCCACGGGCTCACCGAGACCCGCGCGCAGACGATCCCGCCGGGCCGCGTCCAGGCCGTCGAGCTGGTGCAGCCGTTCCTGTGGCGGCGGCTCGGCTGGTGGCGCGTCCACGTCAACGTCGCGGGCTACGGCCGGGACGCCAACGCGAAGGCGCCGACCACGGTGCTGCTGCCGGTGGGCTCGCGCGCGGAGGCCACCACGGCGCTGTGGCTCGTGCTGCCCGACCTCGGGACGCCCGACCCGCTCGCGCTGCTCGGCGAGGCCCTCGACGGCGCCGGGCCGAGCGACGCCTTCACCGTGGCGCCGCGGCGGTCGCGCTGGCTCGACCCGGTCGGGTGGCGGCGCAACGGCTACGCCGTGACCGCGCGGGCCGTGCTCGCACGCAGCGGGCGCGTGCGCCGGCGGCTCGTCGTGGTTCCGCACGAGCGCACCCAGTCGCTCGGGCTCGAGCAGGGGCCGCTCCAGCGCCGCCTCGGGCTCGCCTCGTTCGTCCTCCACTCGACGCCCGGCTCCGTGCACCCCGAGGTGCCGCACCTCGACGCGCACGACGCGCGGGTGCTCCTCGACGAGCAGTCGGTCCGTGCCCGAGAGGCCCGCTCCCACGACCTCTCCGAGCGCTGGCTCCGGCGGCCGGAGCAGCAGGCATGACCGCGGGCGGCGCGCCGGCGCGCCTCGGGGTGGGCGTCGTCGGGGCGGGCCGCGTGGGCGCCGTGCTGGGCAGCGCGCTGCGCTCCGTCGGGCACGCCGTCGTGGGCGCGAGCGGCGTCTCGGAGGCCAGCCGCGAGCGCATCGACGTGATGCTGCCGGGCGTCCCCGTGCTCGACGTGCCCGAGGTCGTGCGCCGCGCCGAGCTGGTGCTGCTGACGGTGCCCGACGACGAGCTCGCGCCCCTCGTCCGCGGCCTGGCCGACGTGGGCGCGTGGCAGCAGGGCCAGCTCGTCGTCCACACGGCGGGGAGCCAGGGCGTGCGGGTCCTCGAGCCGGCGCGTGCGGCCGGGGCCATCCCGCTCGCCATCCACCCCGCGATGACGTTCACCGGCACGTCGCTCGACCTGTCGCGCCTCGAGGGCACGACGTTCGCGGTCACCGCGGCAGCCCCCGTGCTGCCGATCGCGCAGGCGCTCGTCGTCGAGCTGGGCGGTGAGCCCGCGGTCGTCGCCGAGGACGCCCGCCCGCTCTACCACGCGGCGCTCGCGCACGGCTCGAACCATCTCGTCGTGCTCGTGGCGCAGGCCGCGCAGGCGCTCGCCGCCGCCGGCGTCGAACGGCCGGGCCGTGCGCTCGGGCCGTTGCTCGGCGCCGCGCTCGACGGCGCCCTGCGCTACGCCGACGTCGACGGCGCCGTCGGGGTGGGGCTGAACGCGCCGGGCGCCGCGGCGATCGGCGCGCTCACCGGCCCCGTCTCGCGGGGCGACGTCGGCACCGTCCGCGCCCACCTCGAGGTCCTCGACGCGCAGGCCGCGGGCGCGCCCGACCTCCCGCCGTCGTACCGCGTGCTCGCGCGCGGCGCCACGGCCCGTGCGCTCGCCGCGGGGCGCATCGACGAACGCCAGGCGGCCGAGCTGCTCGACGCGCTCGCCGGCAGCGAGCCCGCCGCGGGCCCGCCCGACGCCCCACCCGGATCGGAGACCGACGCATGACCAGCCCGCTCGTCGTCCAGACCGTCGCCGACCTCGACGACGCCCTCGCGCCCTTCGACGCCGCCCGCGGACCGGGGGGCGGCCCCGCCCGGCCCCGCCGCGCCGTCGTCATGACGATGGGGGCGCTCCACGAGGGGCACCTGACGCTCGTCCGGCGGGCGCGCGAGGTGGTCGGCGCGTCCGGCCAGGTCGTCGTGACGGACTTCGTGAACCCGCTGCAGTTCGGCCCCGGCGAGGACTTCGACCGCTACCCGCGCGACGTCGACGGCGACGTGAGGTTGCTCACGCCCGAGGGCGTCGACGTCGTGTTCGCCCCGAGCCTGGAGGAGATGTACCCCGACGGCGACGCGCTCGTCCGCGTCAGCGCCGGGCAGCTCGGCACGATCCTCGAGGGCGCGGCCCGGCCCGGGCACTTCGACGGCATGCTCACGGTCGTCCTCAAGCTCCTCCACCTGGTCCGACCCGACGTCGCCGTCTTCGGCGAGAAGGACGCGCAGCAGCTCCTCCTGGTCCGCCGCATGGTGCGGGACCTGGACGTCCGCACCGAGATCGTCGGGGTGCCGATCGTCCGTGAGCCCGACGGCCTCGCCCGGTCCTCCCGGAACGCGTACCTCACCGACGACGAGCGCGCGCGGGCGCTCTCGCTGAGCGCGGCGCTCCGGGCGTCGGCCGCCGCAGCCGCCGCGGGGGGCACGCCGACCGAGGTCGTCACCGCCGCTGCGGGCGTCCTCAACGACGCGGAGGGCGTCGTCGTCGATTACCTCGCGCTCGTCGACCCGGTTACCGTGGAGGACCTGACGCTCGCCGGAAGCGATGCGTCGGGCCCGGCGTTGTTGCTGGTGGCGGCACGTGTCGGCTCGACCAGGTTGATCGACAACACCACGGTCCGGCTCGCCTAGCACGCGTGCGCCCCGGGTGCCCCGCCGGCACCCGGTCCACTTCTCTCCCGGAGGCAACCGCCGTGACCCGACGCCCGCACGAGCGTGCGACCACGCTCCGGCGTCCGATGATGATCGCCAAGATCCACCGGGCGACCGTGACCCAGGCGGACCTGCACTACGTGGGTTCCCTCACCGTCGACTCCGACCTGCTCGACGCCGCCGACCTCCTGCCCGGCCAGCAGGTCGACGTCGTCGACGTCGCCAACGGCCACCGGCTCACCACGTACGTGATCCCGGGCGAGCGGGGCAGCGGCGAGATGTGCATCAACGGCGCCGCCGCGCACCTCATCAAGCCCGGCGACCTCGTCATCGTCATCGCCTACGGCACCCTCGCCGACGACGAGGCCCGCACCTTCGTGCCGAACGTCGTCTTCGTGGACGAGCGCAACCGGATCGTGGAGGTCGGCGACGACCCCGGCCAGGTGCCCGGCGGGTACGGGCTCGAGCCGAGCGGGGTGCCGTTCGAGGAGGTCCAGGGCGCCGCGGGCGTCCTCGGCACCCGCTCCCAGGGCGCGCCCCTCGCCGGCGACGACGCACTGGCCGCCTGGTAGTGGCGCGCCTCCACCGGCGGCTCCGGGCGCCGGAGCCGGGCTGGACGGCGTCCGCGGACGTCGTCGTCGTCGGCAGCGGCATCGCCGGGCTCACCGCGGCGCTCGAGCTCCGCGCGCGTGTGCCGCGCGTCATCCTGGTGACCAAGGGCGCGCTGTCGTCGGGCTCGACGGTGTGGGCGCAGGGCGGCATCGCCGCGGCGCTCGACCCGGCCGACTCGCCCGCCGCCCACCTCGCCGACACGCTCGCCGCGGGTGGCGGGCTCTGCCACCCGGACGCCGTCGAGGTCCTCGTCACCGAGGGTCCGGACCGCGTCAGGGAGCTCGTCGCGCGCGGCGCCGTGTTCGACACCGACGGGGACGGCGGCATCGCCCTCGGCCGCGAGGGCGGCCACCACGCCGACCGGATCGCCCACGCGGGCGGCGACGCGACCGGCGCGGAGATCTCCCGCGCGCTCGTCGCGCAGCTCGACGCCGTCCGGAACGACCCGGGCATCGAGGTGATCGAGAACGCGCTCGTCCTCGACGTGCTCACAGCAGCTCCCGGGCCCGACGGCGTCGCCCCGGCCTGCGGGGTCACCCTCCACGTCCGCGGCGCCGGCTCGCGCGACGGGGTCGGCGCCGTCCTCGCGCCCGCCGTCGTGCTCGCGACCGGGGGCATCGGCCAGGTCTTCCGCTCGTCCACGAACCCGCCCGCCGCGACCGGCGACGGGATCGCCGCCGCCCTGCGCGCGGGCGCGAGCGTCGGCGACCTCGAGTTCGTGCAGTTCCATCCCACCGTGCTGTGGCTCGGGTCCGGCGCCAAGGGGCAGCTGCCCCTGATCTCCGAGGCCGTCCGCGGCGAGGGCGCCGTGCTGCTCGACGAGCTCGGCGCCCGGTTCATGCCCGCCGTCCACCCGATGGCGGAGCTCGCGCCGCGCGACGTCGTCGCGCACGCGATCGTCAGGCAGATGGCCGCCACCGGCTCCGACCACGTCCTGCTCGACGCGCGGGGGCTCGGACGCGACCGGGGGCCGGATTTCCTGGCTCGGCGCTTCCCGACCATCACCGCACGCCTCGTCGAGGCCGGCATCGACTGGACCGAGGAGCCGGTCCCCGTCGCGCCCGCGCAGCACTACCACTCGGGCGGGGTCGTCACCGACCTGGACGGACGCTCCGACGTGCCGGGCCTCTACGCCGTGGGCGAGGTCGCGTGCACCGGGGTCCACGGCGCCAACAGGCTCGCGTCGAACTCGCTCCTCGAGGGGCTCGTCTTCGCCGCCCGCGCCGCGCGCGACGCCGCGAGCCGCCTGGCCGCCGGCGAGCTGGTCCAGCGCGACCCCGTCGAGCGTGCCGGCGCGCCCGGCCTCGTGCCCGCCGCGGCCCGCTCGCGCGTCCAGGCGATCGCCACCGCCGGGCCCGGCGTCCTGCGTGACGAGCGCGGGCTGCTGGGTGCCCGCACCCACCTCGCCGCCGTCCTCGACGCGGCCGACGAGGGTGACGTCGTCGCCGAGCCGCAGACCGCCGAGTGGGAGACCACCAACGTGCACCAGGTCGCGTCGGCGCTCACCGAGGCGGCGCTGCGCCGGACCGAGAGCCGCGGCGGGCACTTCCGGTCCGACTTCCCGGTGACCGACCCCGCGTGGGCTCGGCGCGTCGTCGTGCGGCTGGGGGCGGACGGCGAGCTCGTCGTCTCCTGATCGCGTCTCGTGGTCCGGTTCGCGGCGAGCGGGGGGTGTGCGCACGTCTCCCGGCCGAGCGGCTACGGTGAGGCCGTGATCGACACCTCGACGCAGCCCAGCATCAGTTCGCCCGCCTTCGACGACGCCCTCGACCCCGCGTGGGTGGCCGGCGTCGTGCGGACGGCTCTGGACGAGGACCTCGGCCGCGAGCCCGGGCGCGACGTGACCACCCAGGCCACGGTCGACCCGGCAGCCACCGGCACGGCCGACCTCGTGGCGCGCGCCGCCGGCGTGGTCGCGGGGCTCGTGGTGGTCCCCGAGGTGCTCGCCCAGGTGGCCGGGCGGCTCGGGCTGCCCGCGCCCGCGGTGGCGTTCGTCGCCCGCGACGGCGAGCGGGTCGAGCGCGGTCGGGTGCTCGCGTCGATCACCGGCCCGACCCAGGTGCTGCTCGTCGCCGAGCGAACGCTCCTCAACCTGGCGAGCCGGGCCAGCGGCGTCGCGACGCACACCCGCCGGTGGGCCGACGCGCTCGAGGGCACGGGCGCGCTCGTCCTCGACACCCGCAAGACGACGCCGGGCCTGCGGGCGCTCGAGAAGTACGCGGTCCGCGCGGGCGGCGGCACCAACAAGCGCATGGGGCTGTTCGACGTGGCCATGGTCAAGGACAACCACGTCGTCGCGGCGGGGTCGGTCGCGGCCGCGGTCGCGGCGGTCCGCGAGCGGTTCCCGGACGTCGCGGTCCAGGTCGAGGCGGACACCGCGGAGCAGGCGGTCGAGGCCGTCGACGCCGGCGCCGACTTCCTGCTCCTCGACAACATGCCCACGCCGGTCCTCGCCACCACCGTGGGCGCGGTCCGCGCCCGGCAGGGGACCCCGGCGTCGGGCGTCCCGGGTGCCACCGTGCCGGCGCACGTCGAGCTCGAGGCGACCGGGAACCTGACCCTCGACCGCGCGGCCGAGGTCGCGGGCACCGGCGTCGACTACCTCTCGGTGGGCGCGCTCACGCACTCCTCGCCGATCCTCGACCTCGCGCTCGACCTGCGGGCGGGCTGAGAGCACGTCCGAAAGGTCCGCCCGGCGGGTCTCTTCAGGCGCCGCCCGTAGAATCACGGGGTGACCTCCCCCGACCCCGCGCGTCCCGCAGTGCCCACGAACCCGACCGCCGCGACCTCGCCCGAGGCCGCCGCGGACGACCTGCCCGAGCAGCTGCGCATCCGTCGCGCCAAGCGCGACCGGCTCCTCGACGAGGGCACGCAGGCCTACCCGGTCGCGGTGCCGCGCACCCACACCATCGCCCAGGTGGTTGCGGGCTACGGCCACCTCGAGGCCGGCCAGGAGACCGACGACGTCGTGGGGGTCGCCGGCCGCGTCGTGTTCCTGCGGAACACCGGCAAGCTGTGCTTCGTCACCCTGCAGGACGGCGAGGGGAACCGGCTGCAGGGCATGCTCAGCCAGGCCGTCGTCGGTGAGGAGTCGCTGGCGCGGTTCAAGGGCGACGTCGATCTCGGCGACCACCTGTTCCTGCACGGCCGCGTGATCAGCTCGCGGCGCGGCGAGCTCTCCGTCTTCGCCGACGAATGGACGATCGCCGCAAAGGCGCTCCGCCCGTTGCCGGTGCTGCACAAGGACCTGTCCGAGGAATCGCGCGTGCGGCAGCGGTACGTCGACCTGATCGCGCGCCCGGCCGCGCGGGACATGGTGCGTTTCCGTGCCGCCGTGGTGCGTTCGCTGCGTGAGAATTTTCACCGCCGCGACTTTCTCGAGATCGAGACGCCGATGCTGCAGACGGTGGCGTCGGGTGCGAGTGCCCGGCCCTTCCAGACGCACATGAACGCGTACGACATCGATCTGTTCCTGAGGATCGCGCCGGAGATCTTCTTGAAGAAGGCCGTCGTGGGCGGCGTGGAACGCGTCTTCGAGATCAACCGGAACTTCCGGAACGAGGGCGCTGACTCGACCCACTCCCCGGAGTTCGCGATGCTCGAGGCGTACGAGTCCTACGGCGACTACGACACGATGGCGGCGCTGACGCAGAACCTCGTGCAGACCGCTGCGCAGGACGCGCTCGGCACGACGACGGTCACCCTGCCGGACGGCTCCGAGTACGAGCTCGGCGGCGAGTGGACGAGCCTGACGATGTACGGGTCGCTCTCCGAGGCGCTGGGGGAGGAGGTCACGCCGGAGACGTCGGTCGAGCACCTCACGAAGCTCGCCGAGCGCCTCGAGGTGGTGCACGACCCGAAGCGAGCGAGCCACGGCAAGCTCGTCGAGGTGCTGTGGGAGCACCTCGTCGGCGACCACCTGGTGGCGCCGACGTTCGTCCGCGACTTCCCGGTCGAGACGTCCCCGCTCACGCGTGACCACCGCACGATCCGCGGTGTCGTGGAGAAGTGGGACCTGTACGTGCGCGGCTTCGAGCTCGCGACCGCCTACTCCGAGCTCGTGGACCCGGTGATCCAGCGCGAGCGGTTCGAGGCGCAGGCGCTGCTGGCCGCGTCCGGCGACGACGAGGCCATGCGGCTCGACGAGGACTTCCTGACCGCGATGGAGTACGCGATGCCGCCGTCGGGCGGGATGGGAATGGGCATCGACCGGCTCCTCATGGCGCTGACGGGCCAGGGTATTCGGGAGACGATCCTCTTCCCGTTGGTCAAGCCGGCGCAGTGAGAACGATGAGCGAACTGCCGGGTCGAAAGGTGGCGTGACGGCGATGGTCGGTGTTCTGGAGGCGGTCGTCCCGTCGATCGCGGTGGGTTTGATCTTCTGGCTCGCGATGCGTTTCGTGGTGCGCGCGGACCGGAACGAGCGGACCGCTATGGCGGCGCTCGAGGCGCAGGAGGACCGGGAACGCGCGGCGAATTCCGCAGCCCCCGGGCGCGGTGGTTCGGACCCGACGGAGAATGTCTAGCGCATTCTCCGCCGCCGCCGACGCGTGGTATGGCGTGTCTGCTTTGACGGTGCCTGTTCTCGGTGGCATCCTCGTGATGTCCTTCGATGCAGTATTCCGACAATGCAGGAATTGTGAGGTGCCCCTGTGGCTCAGAAGGTTCAGGTCCTCCTCGTCGACGATCTCGACGGTGGTGCGGCCGAGCAGACGGTGACGTTCGCGTTGGACGGGGTCTCGTACGAGATCGACCTCAACGACAAGCACGCCGCCGAGCTGCGTGAGGCGTTCGCCACGTGGATCGGCCACGCGCGCAAGGTGACCGGCCGCGCGGCGACGCGACCGGGACGCCGTCCGGCGCGCGGCGGGGGCTCGGAGGCGACCCAGGTGCGTGAGTGGGCCCGCGCCAACGGCCTCACGGTCTCCGACCGGGGCCGCATCCCGGCCGACGTCAAGGCCAAGTACGACGCGGCGCACTGAGCGACCGCACGCCGTACGACGAGGGCCCGGCACCGGTGGTGCCGGGCCCTCGTCGCGCGTGACTACGCTCGTCGCATGACCTTTCCCCCCGCCGAGCCCGCTTCCTCCGACGTCCGCCGGCTCTGGCTCGGCACGTACCCGGTCCCGGGGACGGCGTCGGGCACCGGGGAGGGCGTGTGGCGCGTGGACCTCGACGTCGCGGCGGGGCGGTTCGACGGCGCGCGGCAGGTCGTGGTGACGCCGTCGCCGTCGTTCGTGGCGCTGTCGCCGGACGAGCGGACGCTGTACGTGGTCGGGGAGGAGAGCTCGGGCACCCTGTCGGCGTTCGGTGTCGACGGTGACCGGCTGGAGCCGCTCGGCACGGTCCCGAGCGGGGGAGCTGACCCCTGCCACGTCGTGGCGGCCCCGGCGGCGGTCTGGGTCGCGAACTACTCGAGCGGCACCTTCACGACCGTCCCGCTCGACGGCTCGGGGGCCTTCGCGGGTGAGCCCACGGTGCACGCGGGCGAGGGGAGCGGCCCCGACGCCGACCGTCAGGAGGGCCCCCACGCGCACTTCGTGGTCGCGACGCCGGACGGCACAGCCGTGTGGGTCGTCGACCTCGGCGCGGACGTGGTCCGGCGCTACCGGGTGACGGGCGACGGCGCGGGCACGGCGCCGGCGGGCACGGCCGTCACGCTCCCGCCGGGGACCGGCCCGCGGCACCTCGTCTTCGGCGCGGCGGGCACCGCGGGGGAGGGCTTCGCGTTCGTCGTCGGCGAGCTCGACGACCAGGTGCACGTGCTCGCCCTGCGCACCGACGACGACGGACTGCTCGCCGCCGCGCCCGTCGCCGCGGTACCGGCGTGCGTCACCCCTGGCCCGGAGGGTGTGGGGTCGTTCCCGTCGCACGTGGCGCTGAGCTCCGACGGCTCGCGGCTGTACACCGCGGTGCGCGGCCCGGACGTCGTCTCCGTCTTCGACGTGGTCCGGGACCCGGGCGGCGTGCGGCTCGTCCACCGCGCCGACGCCCCGCTCGCCGGCGTGTGGCCGCGGCACTTCGCGGTGCTCGACGCCGCCGGCGGCGACGTGCTCGTGGTCGCCGGCCAGGACTCGTCGACGCTCGAGGCGCTGCGGGTCAGGGCCGACGGAGCCACCGAGCCGCTGGCCTTGCTGACGCTCCCGAGCCCGGCGTGCGTCGTCGAGCGGCGGATACTGGAGGGGTGACCGACCCCCGACCGCTGCACGTCGCCATGCTCAGCGTCCACACGTCCCCGCTGGACCAGCCCGGGACGGGCGACGCGGGCGGCATGAACGTGTACGTGACGGGGCTCGCCCGGGCGCTGGCGCGCGAGGGTGCGACGGTCGAGATCTTCACGCGGCGCACGTCGGGGGCCCAGCCCGACCTCGTGCGGCTCGCCGACGGCGTGTGCGTGCGGCACGTGACGGCGGGGCCGTTCGAGGGGCTCGACAAGAACGACCTGCCGGGGCAGCTCTGCGCGTTCACGGCGGGCGTGCTGCGCACGGAGGCGTGGCGCGAGGCCGGCTGGTACGACGTCGTGCACGCGCACTACTGGCTCTCGGGGCAGGCGGGCTGGCTCGCCGCGGACCGCTGGGACGTGCCGCTCGTCTCGACCATGCACACGCTGGCGCGCGTGAAGAACGCGGCGCTCGCGCCGGGCGACACCCCCGAGCCGGCGGGGCGGGGCATCGGCGAGGAACAGGTCGTGGACGCGTCCGACGCGCTCGTCGCCAGCACGGCCCAGGAGGCGCGCGAGCTGACCGCCCTGTACGGCGCGGACCCGGCGCACGTGCACGTCGTCGAGCCGGGCGTCGACCTCGAGGTCTTCCGGCCCGCGCCCGTCGCTACGGAAGGGCTGGGCCGGGCCGCCGCGGCGGCGGTCGTCGACGCCGACCGCCGGGCACGCCGCGCCGCGCTCGGGCTCCCGCCCGACCGCCCCCTGGTGCTGTTCGCCGGGCGCGTTCAGCTGCTCAAGGCGCCCGACGTGCTGGTCCGCGCGCTGGGCGTCCTGAGCGACCACGACCGGCTCGTGCCGACGCTCGTGGTGCTCGGGGGAGCGAGCGGTCGCCCGACGGCGGTGCGCGAGCTCCAGGCTCTCGCAGCGCAGCTCGGCGTCGAGGACCGGCTCGTCGTCCGGCCGCCCGTGCCCGCGGACGACCTCGTGTCGTACCTGCGCGCCGCCGACGTCGTGGCGGTGCCCTCGCACTCCGAGTCGTTCGGCCTGGTGGCCGCCGAGGCGCAGGCGGCCGGCACGCCCGTGGTCGCGGCCGCCGTCGGCGGGCTCCCGACCGTGCTCGACCACGGCGCCACGGGGATCCTCGTGGGCGACCACTCGCCCTGGACCTGGGCCGACGCGCTCGGCGACCTGCTGGACGACCCGGAACGTCGGGCCGCCCTGCGCGAGGCGGCGCTGGCGGCGAGCCCGCGGTTCGGCTGGGACCGGGCCGCGAAGGAGATGCTCGCCGTCTACGCCGACGCGCGGGCGGTCAGGCGCGCTCGAGCACGAGCACGGGGATGACCCGGTCGGTGCGCGTCTGATAGTCCGCGTAGTCCGGGTAGGCGGCGACGGCGCGCTCCCACCACACGTCGCGCTCGGCGCCGTGGGCCTCGTGCGCGACGTAGTCGTGCCGCTCGGGGCCGTCCTGCAGCTCGACCTCGGGGTGCGCGACGACGTTGTGGTACCACTGCGGGTGCTCGGGCGCGCCGCCCAGCGAGGCGACGACGGCGTACGCGCCGTCGTGCTCGACGCGCATGAGCCCGTGCTTGCGGACCTTGCCCGAGCGCGCGCCCTTGCTCGTGAGGATCACCACGGGCATCCCGCGCATCGTCGTGCCCTTCGTGCCGCCCGACGACTCGTACAGGGCGACCTGGTCGGCGGTGTGGGCGGACGGGCTGGGGACGTACTCTCCGGTCACTGGCATGTCCACGGAACGTCGCCGCGGCACGCGGGCATTCCGGGTGCGGCAAAATGGGGAGCATGACCTACACCCTCGTGCTGCTCCGCCACGGCGAGAGCGAGTGGAACGCCAAGAACCTGTTCACCGGCTGGGTGGACGTCGCCCTCTCCGAGAAGGGCACCGCCGAGGCGAAGCGCGGCGGCACCCTCCTGACCGAGGCCGGCGTGCTCCCGGACGTCGTCCACACGTCGCTGCTGCGCCGCGCGATCACGACGGCGAACCTCGCGCTCGACGCCGCCGACCGGCACTGGATCCCCGTGAAGCGGAGCTGGCGCCTCAACGAGCGCCACTACGGCGCGCTCCAGGGCAAGGACAAGAAGCAGACGCTCGAGCAGTTCGGCGAGGAGCAGTTCATGCTCTGGCGCCGCTCGTACGACGTGCCGCCGCCCGCGATCGAGGTCGGTTCCGAGTACTCGCAGGACGCCGACCCGCGCTACGCGGACGCCCCGCAGGTGCTCACCGAGTGCCTCAAGGACGTCCTCGAGCGGGCGCTGCCGTACTGGGAGGGCGAGATCGTCCCCGACCTCAAGGCCGGCAAGACGGTGCTCGTCGCCGCGCACGGCAACTCGCTGCGCGCGCTCGTGAAGCACCTCGACGGGATCTCGGACGAGGACATCGCGGGCCTGAACATCCCGACCGGCATCCCGCTGCTCTACGAGCTGGACGAGGACCTCGTGCCCGTCACCAAGGGCGGGACGTACCTCGACCCCGACGCTGCGAAGGACGCGATCGCGGCCGTCGCCAACCAGGGTCGTTGAGCCTCGACCGCTGAGACGCAGCGAAGGCCCGCACCCCTGGGGGGTGCGGGCCTTCGTGCTGCTCAGGGTCTCTCGCGAGGTACCCGTCCGCGCGGGGTTCTTCGCGGGATCAGGCGAGCTCTGCGGGCTCGCCCGTCACCAGGTAGGCGATGCGGCGGGCGACGGAGACGGCGTGGTCGCCGAAGCGCTCGTAGTAGCGGGACGCGAGCGTGACGTCGATGGTCTCCTGGACCGACCCGATCCAGTCGGCGGACAGCAGCGCCCCGAACGTCTGCTCGTGCAGGACGTCCAGGAGGTCGTCGTCGCGCTCGACGGTCGTGGCCAGCGCGAGGTCGCGCGTCTCGAGGAGCGCGGTCGTCCGCCGCGCCACCCGGGTGGCGGCGTCGTGCATCTGGGTGAACGTGTCGCTGACGGTGGGGGGCAGGGCGTGGGCGGGGTAGCTGCGGCGGGCCAGCTGGGCGAGGTGGCGCGCGAGGTCGCCCATGCGCTCCAGGCTCGAGCTGATGCGGAGCGCGGTCACGACCACCCGCAGGTCCGTGGCGACCGGCGCCTGCTGCGCGAGGAGGCGGACGCACTGCTCGTCGAGCTCGCGCTCGCGCTCGTCGATCTCGCGGTCGGAGGCGATGACCTCCTGCGCGAGGGCGAGGTCGGCGGTCAGCACGGCACGGCCCGCGTCCGCGATGGCACGCTCGACCAGTCCGCTCATGGCGGTGAGGTCGTCGCCCACCTGGCGCAGCTCCGCCTCGAAGATCTCTCTCATGCGCGCCACGGTCCCACGCGCGAGCACCCGCCGTCCGGACTCCCGGTGAACGGTACGCCGACGGTCGGTGAACAGTTCGCGGCGGGTGACCGCGTGGTGGCCGTCGCGTCCGGCCCGGCGCGGGACGTCCGTACGCTGGTGGCGTGGACTTCTTCAACGGGGGCTGGAACACGCTCGCGGCAGGGCTCGTCGGCCTGCTGGTGGGCGTGTCCTCCGTGCTCGCGTACTGGCTGAGCGAGCGCCAGCGCTCACGGTCCCGGTCCCGCACGACGGGCGCCGGCACGGACGGCGTCGCGTCCGGAGACGGGCTCGACGAGGGCCTGGTCCGCGTGCTCGCGGTCCTCCGGTCGGCGGCCGTCGTGCTGGACGACGAGGACCGCGTCGTCCGCGCCAGCCCGCCGGCGTACGCGCTGGGGGTCGTGCGGGCGTCGGAGGTCGCGCACGCGGCGATCCGTGACCTCGTGGCCGCGGTGCGTCGCGACGGTGTGATCCGCGACGAGGAGCTCGAGCTGCCGCGCGGGCCGGTCGGCCGGGGGACCGTCGTCCTGCAGGTGCGCGTCGCGCAGGTGACGCCGCACCTCCTGCTCGTGCTGGCCGAGGACCGGACGGAGGCCCGTCGCACCGAGGCGATCCGCCGCGACTTCGTCGTCAACGTGTCCCACGAGCTCAAGACGCCGGTGGGCGCCCTCGCGCTGCTCGCCGAGACCGTGCAGGACGCCGCGGACGACCCGGAGGCGGTCCGGCGGTTCGCCGGGCGGATCGTGACCGAGTCGGAGCGGCTGTCCGCGCTCGTGCACGAGATCATCGAGCTGTCGCGGCTGCAGGCGGCCAGCGCGGCCCAGCAGGTCACCGTGGTGCCGGCTCGCGCCGTCGTCGACGAGGCCGCGGCCCGCGCACGCACCAACGCGCAGTCCAAGGGGATCCGGATCGCGGTCGGCGGCGATCTCGACGCCCGCCTCTACGGCGACCACGCCCTCCTCGTGACCGCGGTGCGGAACCTCCTCGACAACGCCGTCGCGTACTCGGGCGACCACTCGCAGGTCGCGGTGGGCGTGCGGCAGGTCGACGACCTCGTCGAGATCGCCGTCGTCGACGAGGGCATCGGCATCGCCCCCGCGGACCAGGAGCGCGTGTTCGAGCGGTTCTTCCGTGTGGACCCGGCGCGTTCGCGCGCGACCGGCGGGACCGGCCTCGGCCTGAGCATCGTCAAGCACGTCGCGGCCGACCACGGCGGCGACGTCACCGTATGGTCGGAGCCCGGGCACGGCGCGACGTTCACCCTGCGCATCCCTGCAGCCCCCGATGACGTACCCCGGGCGAGGCCCGGCACGACCGACGACCGAACCGAGGAAGAGGAGGTGGATGCGTGACACGCATCCTCGTGGTGGAGGACGAGGAGTCCTACCGCGACCCGCTGACCTACCAGCTCGAGCGTGAGGGCTTCGACGTGGCTGCCGCCGCGACCGGCCCCGACGCGCTGACGACGTACGACGCGCTGGTGCCCGAGGGCGGCGTCGACCTCGTGCTGCTCGACCTCATGCTCCCTGGTCTCGACGGCACCGAGGTGTGCCGCGAGCTGCGCCGCCGCGGCGACGTCCCGGTCATCATGCTGACCGCGAAGGACACCGAGATCGACAAGGTCGTCGGCCTGGAGCTCGGCGCGGACGACTACGTCACCAAGCCGTACTCGTTCCGGGAGCTCCTCGCGCGCATGCGGGCCGTGCTGCGCCGCCGCTCCGCCGCCCAGGCGGGCACCGGGGCCGGCGAGAGCGACAGCGACGGCGAGGCCGACGACGACGTGCTCGCCGCCGGGCCGGTGCGCATGGACGTGGACCGGCACACCGTGACCGTCGACGGCGAGGCCGTGTCGTTCCCCCTCAAGGAGTTCGAGCTCCTCGAGCTGCTGCTGCGGAATGCCGGACGCGTCCTGACGCGCGGCCAGCTCATCGACCGCGTGTGGGGAGCCGACTACGTCGGCGACACCAAGACCCTCGACGTCCACGTCAAGCGGGTGCGCGCCAAGGTCGAGCCCGACCCCGGCAACCCGAAGCACCTGCTGACGGTCCGGGGGCTGGGCTACCGGTTCGTCGACGACGAGGTCTGAGGCCGCGTCGTCGACGTCGCCCCCGAGACGATCAGCTCGAGCTCCTGCGCCGCAGGGGTGTCCGTGTGCAGGGTCGCGGGACCGGTCGGGAAGGCGGCGGGGATCCGGATCGTCGTGGTGAACGCACCGTCCTGGTCGGGGTGGACGGTGGCGAGCCGGGTCTCGTGCGAACCCGACACGAGCGTCAGCCGCACGGTGCGGTAGGCCGGCGGGTCGCGCTTCTGACCCGTGTCGTAGCAGTCGGTCACGAAGTACCTTCCGCTGACGGCGACCGTCTGGCCCGGCTGCACGACCTTCGCCTCGGTCGGCGGGGTGAGGTGGGCGCGCTCGTCCGGCGTTCCGTCGACGGCGATCATCGGTCCCACGCAGGAGGCGCTGCTACCGCCCTGGAGCCCGCGGAAGCTCGGCGCCGCGAGCACGGCGAAGGCGACGAGGACGACTGCTGCGGCGCTCAGCGCAGCCAGCGCGACGAGCCGGCGCCGCCGGCCGGCGCGGCGTCGCCGCAGCTCGTGCGGCCCGGGCGAGGCCGCCCGGGCGGGTTCTGCCGGCCCGGTGACCGTCGTGGGGGCGGGCCCGTCGACGTGGGCGCGCCAGGCGGCGCCCGTCGCGCGGAGCCGGTCGTCAGTCGTGGGCATAGCTGCCTCCGAGGGTGCGTTCGAGCGCGGCTCGGGCGTCGTGCAGCGTGGACTTCACGGTGCCCTCGGCGCACCCCAGGAGCGTCGCGACGTCGCTGACCGGAAGGTCGACGTAGTAGTGCAGGACGACCGCCGCCCGCTGCCGCGGCGCGAGCCGGGCGACCGCACGGCCGAGGTCCGTGGACTCCGGGCCGGCGCCGGGCGCGGTCAGCGCGTCGGAGTGGAGCTCGTCCCAGACGGGGCCGGGCCGTCGCCAGCGCTGCCGTGCCCGGTCGGCCACGATCGCGAGCAGCCACGGGCGGACGGCCCCGCGCGCGGGGTCGAACGTGCGCCGCTTGAGCCAGGCGCGTTCCGCGGCGTCCTGGACGACGTCGTCGGCGTCACCGGGTCCGACGAGCACGTAGGCCAGGCGCCGCATCGCGGGGCGCTGCTCCACGAGCGCCGCGGCGACGTCGTCGTCGGTACGGGCCGCGCTTCTCACGCAGGTCCTCCTGTCGGTGCGGGCGTGGGTGTTCCGTCATGAGTTGTACGGCCTGCACCGCTCGCCGGGTTGGGTCCGTGCCCAGTGTTCACCCCTCGTTCATCCTGGCTGCGCCGCGCGGTCATCCGTCGTCCCTACCGTCTGGGTTGTCGCCGGCGTTCGCCGTCGACGCATCACCGTGGAACAGGATGGAACGACACGTGAACCTCAGCCGACTCACCCGCGTGGGCTCAGCCGTTGCGATCGGCGCGCTCGCCCTCAGCCTTGCCGCGTGCGGTTCCGACGACGCCACGGGGAACGGCTCCGGCACCAGCACCGACGGCGCGAGCGCCGGGGGCAGCCTGAGCGGGGAGCTCAACGGTGCGGGCTCGTCCGCCCAGGGCAGCGCGATGGACGCCTGGCGCTCCGGCTTCCAGTCCGCCAACACCGGCGTGACCGTGAACTACGACCCGATCGGCTCGGGCGACGGCCGCAAGCAGTTCCTGAGCGGGGCGGTCCAGTACGCCGGCTCGGACGCCTACCTCAAGGACGACGAGATCGCGCAGGCGAAGACCACCTGCCAGAACGGCGACGTCGTCGAGCTGCCCGTCTACATCAGCCCGATCGCGATCGCCTTCAACCTCAAGGGCGTCGACTCGCTGAACCTCGACGGCCCGACGGTCGGCAAGATCTTCAACGGCAAGATCACCAAGTGGAACGACGCCGCGATCGCGAAGCTGAACCCGGGCGTCAAGCTCCCGAGCACGGCGATCACGCCGGTGCACCGGTCGGACGACTCGGGCACGACGCAGAACTTCACCGAGTGGGTCAAGGCGAACGCGGGCGCCGCGTGGCCGTACGACGCCGCGCAGACCTTCCCGGTCAAGGGTGGCCAGTCCGCGCAGGGCACCTCGGGCGTCGTCCAGACGATCAAGGGTGGCGAGGGGACCGTCGGCTACATCGACTCCTCGCAGGTCGGTGACCTCGGCTCCGCCAAGATCAAGGTCGGCGACTCGTTCGTGGCGCACTCGGCCGACGCGGCCGCCGCCGCGGTGAGCCAGTCGAAGGTCGTCTCGGGCCGCGCGACGTCGGACATCGCGATCGACATCGACCGCACGCTGACCGACTCGTCGACGTACCCGCTGGTGCTCGTCTCGTACGACATCGCGTGCACGACCTACAAGGACGCCAACACGGCCGCACTGGTCAAGGGCTTCCTCAGCTACGCGATCAGCGACGCCGGCCAGCAGGCCGCGGCCTCGGCCGCCGGTTCCGCGCCGCTCTCGTCGGACCTGACCACCAAGGCTCAGGCCGCGGTCGACGCGATCAAGGCCGGCTGACCGGTCAGGACGACGTGGTGACCGGTGCCGGTGGGCGGGGCGTGATGCGCTCCTCCCGCCGGCACCGCCTCGCCCCCCACGGGGCACGGCGCGGACCACGATGACGAAGGAGACGGTGTGACCACCACGACCGCCGACGCCCGGGACACCAGCCCGGCGCCGTCGAACGGGCCCGACCGGCCGCGGCCGCCGCGCCGCCGCACGCGCGCGGCCGACCGCGGTCTCAACCGGGCGTTCCGCTATCTGGCGACGAGCGCGGGGACGATCATCCTGATCGCGCTCGCGGCGGTCGCGGGCTTCCTGCTCTGGCAGGCCTGGCCGGCGCTGACGTCGAGCGGCTCGGAGATCGCGTCGAAGGTGAGCTTCTTCCAGGGACAGGGCTCCCTGGCGTCGTACCTCGGCCCGCTGATCTTCGGGACGCTCCTGTCGGCGGCGGTCGCGCTGGCGGTGGCGACGCCGCTCGCCATCGGGATCGCGCTCTTCACCTCGCACTACGCGCCGCGTCGGCTGGCGTCGGCCCTGGGCTGGGTGATCGACCTGCTCGCGGCGATCCCGTCGGTCGTCTACGGCCTGTGGGGCGCGCTCGTCCTCGCCCCCGCGATCCAGCCCGTGTGGCAGTGGGTCTCGAACGTGCTCGGCTGGATCCCGCTGTTCAAGGGGCCGGCGGCCGACCCGGCCCGCGTCCTGATGACCGTCTCGCTCGTGCTCGCGGTGATGATCCTGCCGATCATCACCGCCGTGTCGCGCGAGGTCTTCCTCCAGACGCCGAAGCTCCACGAGGAGGCGGCGCTCGCGCTCGGCGCGACCCGGTGGGAGATGATCCGCACCGCCGTCCTGCCGTTCGGCCGCTCGGGCGTCGTCTCCGCGGCGATGCTGGGCCTGGGCCGCGCGCTCGGCGAGACCATGGCCGTGGTCATGATCCTGTCGCCGGGGCTCACGTACTCGTTCGCACTGCTCCTCGCGGGCAAGCAGCAGACCATCGCCGCGAACATCGCGCTCAACTACCCCGAGGCGAACTCGCTCGGTATGAGCACCCTGATGGCCACGGGCCTCGCGCTGTTCGTCATCACGATGGTCGTCAACATGGCGTCGCGCTGGGTCGTCGGCCGTCGCAAGGAATTCTCGGGAGCGAACTGAGATGGCCGTGATCCCCTCCACCCTCGACGGCGCCTCGCGGCCCCCGCGCGGCGACGACGTCCGTGCGCTGCTGCGCACGTCGGACGCGCGCCGCCGGCGCAAGGACCGGCTCATGACGGTGCTCGTGAGCACCGCGTTCGTGGTCGCCCTCGTGCCGCTCGTCTGGCTGCTGTGGACCGTGGTCGGCCGTGGCATCGGCCGGCTCGACCCCTACTTCCTGATGCACTCGATGCGCGGCGTGTTCGGCGGCATGGACGCGGGCGGCATCTACCACGCGATCGTCGGCACCGTCTGGGTGACCGTCGGTGCTGCCGTGATCTCCGTGCCGATCGGCATCCTGACCGCGATCTTCCTGGTGGAGTACGGCGCCGGTGGCCGGCTGGCCCGGGCGGTGACGTTCTTCGTGGACGTCATGACGGGCATCCCGTCGATCGTCGCCGGCCTGTTCGCGTACGCGCTGTTCTCGCTGTTCCTCGGCCCGGGCGCGCACTTCGGCGCGATGGGTGCCGTCGCGCTGAGCGTGCTGATGATCCCGGTCGTCGTGCGGTCGACCGAGGAGATGCTCAAGCTCGTCCCGAACGAGCTCCGCGAGGCCGCGTACGCGCTGGGCATCCCGAAGTGGCTGACCATCGTCAAGGTCGTGCTCCGCACGGCGGTCGCGGGCATCACGACGGGCGTCATGCTCGCCGTGTCCCGCGTCGTCGGCGAGACCGCGCCGCTGCTCCTCACGGTGGGCGTGATCGACTCGATCAACTTCAACCCCTTCGAGGGCCGCATGATGACGCTGCCGGTCTACGTGTACCGGCAGTTCACGTCGGGCACGGTGCCGTGCAACAACCCCAACGTCACCTGCATCCCGACGATCAACTACGACCGGGCCTGGGCGGCCGCGCTGACGCTGATCCTCATCGTCATGCTCCTCAACCTGCTCGCGCGGCTCGTGTCCCGGCTCTTCGCCCCGAAGCTGCGGTCATGAGCGCGCACGACGGCGGCGCTCGCCCGGCATCGACGCCGGTGCGCCCGCCGGCCGAGACCCCGAAGCCCGACACCCCGAAGCACGACTCACCGAAGAAGGACGACCCCGCGATGGCACAGCGCATCGACGTCAAGGACCTCAACATCTACTACGGCGACTTCCTGGCCGTCGAGGGCGTCACGATGACGATCGAGCCCCGCTCGGTCACGGCGTTCATCGGCCCGTCCGGCTGCGGCAAGTCGACGTTCCTGCGCACGCTCAACCGCATGCACGAGGTCATTCCGGGCGCGTCCGTCCACGGCAGCGTCGAGATGGAGGGCGTCGACCTCTACGGCGCGGACATCGACCCGGTCGCGGTGCGCCGCCAGATCGGCATGGTGTTCCAGCGCCCCAACCCGTTCCCGACCATGTCGATCGCGGAGAACGTGCTCGCAGGCGTCCGGCTCCTGAACAAGAAGATCTCCAAGTCCGACGCCGCGGACCTCGTCGAGCAGTCGCTGACGAGCGCGAACCTGTGGAACGAGGTCAAGGACCGGCTCCAGAAGCCGGGCGCCGGGCTCTCGGGCGGTCAGCAGCAGCGTCTCTGCATCGCCCGCGCCATCGCGGTCCGACCGCAGGTGCTCCTCATGGACGAGCCCTGCTCGGCCCTTGACCCGATCTCGACGCTCGCGATCGAGGACCTGGTGACGGAGCTGAAGAAGGACTACACGATCGTCATCGTCACGCACAACATGCAGCAGGCCGCCCGCGTGAGCGACCGGACGGGGTTCTTCAACATCGCGGGTACCGGCAGCCCCGGCAAGCTCATCGAGATGGACGACACGGGGACCATGTTCTCGACGCCCAAGGAGAAGTCCACCGAGGACTACATCTCCGGCCGCTTCGGGTGAGCCGTCCGCGTCGGCCGTGATGCCCTGTTCGCCGACGGTGACGCCGCGTTCGCCGACGGTGACGTAGGCGGTCGTGGTTCCGTCCGCGGGTGGGTTCGGACAGGCGGTTCGGACTGCGTCGCCTTCAGGCCCCGGGGGGCCTTCTGGCTCCTTGACGTCCTTCACCACCTGCCCGAACCCGCCCGCTCGGGTCGCAAGCTCGCCACCGTAGCCGGGCTGCGCCGTCGTCGTCGAGCATGCGGACAGCCACCACCCGAGCCGCCGACCATGCGATAAGCCACCACCCGGGTCACCGACCATGCGAGCACGCACATGTTCGACGCTGAGAAGGGGTCTGCGCGCATGGTCGGCGCGGAGGACGACGGCCGAGCGCGTGCGCGCCACACTGCCGGACCGCCCGCCCCAGCCGAAGACCGCAGGCGCTACCTCAGACAGTCGAGGCGTCGGCCGGATCGGTGGAGGAGACCGCGGGCGACGGCGTCGGGCGCAGGCGGTCCACGTAGGACCGGCTGACCTTCTGGGGGAGCAGCAGGACGCACTGGACCAGTCGGTCGCCGTCCATGTTCCAGCCGTCCTCGGTGGGGACGTAGTCCGTGTAGTCGAGCGACGTGGCGTCCTCGTACGCGAGGCCGGTGAGGGCGGTGAACTGCGTGTCGCAGTAGTCGTCGGCCTGGTCGCCGACGGCGTCGTCGCCGGGGAACTCGCCGGCGGGCAGCATCGTCTCGGCGTAGATCTCGGCGTCGTGCGGGTCGGAGCACGGGGTCACGGGCACGGAGTCGACCTCGGTGGACGCCGTGGCGGTCGAGTCGAAGTCGCCTCGCTCCGCGAGCAGGCAGTCGCCCACGTGCAACGAGTAGACGTCGGCCTCGCCCGCGGCGGTGATCTGTCCCTGTGGGTGGTCGCGCGAGGCGTCAGGCGGGCCGGAGACGATCCCGCATCCCGCGGTCGCCGCGGCCAGGGCGAGCGCGACGAGACCGAGCGCGAGCCTGCGTGCTCGCGCCGGCGACGTCGTCATCAGGAGGCCAGGAAGGCGTGCGGCGCAGGGGGCGAACCGGTGCGGCTCAGCCCTGGGCCGACGCGGTCGGGACGAGCGTCGTGTACTCCGGGAGCGTCCCGTCGAGCACGGGCACCTTCACGGTCTCGGTGGCGTCGCCGACCGTGATCTCCACGGGGAGGACGGCGCCCGGGGCCGCGTTCGTGGTGTCGAACACGACGTCGTGAGCGTCGTCGCCCGAGCCGAGCTTCGTGGTGGACGAGGGGTCCACGGAGACCGTCGAGGACGACGCGCCGTCGGGCATGACGGTCACGGTCGCGCCGTCGGAGCCGCCGTTGTAGAAGGAGCCCAGCAGGCGACCGGGGTCGCCCTTGCCGTCCGACAGGACGAGCAGGTTGATGCCCTTGACGTCGCCCACGACGACGTCGATGCCGTCGGACGGCTGGTAGGGCTTGTCGGTCTGCGTGGGGGCGCAGGCGGAGAGCGCGGCCGCGCTCGCGAGGGCCACCGGGACCGCGAGGAACTTGCTCATGCGGGCGGTGCTGCGGTTCACGTGCGGTCTCCAGGGACTTGTCGGGTCGGGGCCGCCCCCAGACTATCGTTCCGCGCGCGATGCTCGCGCGTTCCGGGGCGTGCCGTGGGCCACGTCGTCGGGCCTGGTGGCGGCGGGTCCGCGGGGCTTCGCGGGCTTCTCGCCCAGCGGGAGGCGGAGGGTCGCGTGGTAAGATGGCCCTCCGCGAAAGGGGACATCTGAAGATGACTTTCACTGTAGGGGAGACGGTTGTCTACCCGCACCACGGCGCAGCCCTCATCGAGGAGATCAAGACGCGGACCATCCGTGGGGAGGACAAGCTCTACCTCAAGCTCCGGGTCGCCCAGGGCGATCTGACCATCGAGGTCCCCGCAGAGAACGTCGACCTCGTCGGAGTGCGTGACGTCGTCGGCCAAGAGGGTCTCGACCGGGTGTTCGAGGTTCTGCGCGCGCCCTACACCGAGGAGCCGACCAACTGGTCCCGCCGGTACAAGGCCAACCTCGAGAAGCTGGCATCGGGCGACGTCATCAAGGTCGCCGAGGTCGTGCGTGACCTGTCGCGCCGGGACGCCGACCGCGGCCTCTCGGCCGGTGAGAAGCGCATGCTCGCCAAGGCACGGCAGATCCTCGTCTCGGAGCTCGCGCTCGCCGAGCACACCGAGGAGGAGAAGGCCGAGGCGATCCTCGACGAGGTGCTCGCCAGCTGAGCGGGTCCACGTCCGGGTCCGCCCCGGAACACGAACAAGCATCACGCGAAGGCCGGTCCGCGATGCGCGGGCCGGCCTTCGCGGCCGTCCTGACGGCGGCCGGCTCCGGCACCCGCCTCGGCGCGGACGTCCCCAAGGCGCTCGTGCCGCTCGACGGCGCGCCGCTCGTGGTGCACGCCGCGTCCCGGCTCGTGGACGCGGGCGCGACCGTGGTCGTGATCACGGCGCCGGCCGGCCACGTCGACCACGTGCGCGCCGCGCTGGACGGCACCCGCGGGCTCGGCGCGCCCCGGGTGGTCGTGGTCCCCGGCGGACCCACCCGCCAGGCGAGCGTGGCCGCCGGCCTGGCCGGGCTGCCGTCCGCCGCCGGCCCGATCGTCCTCGTGCACGACGCCGCGCGCGCCCTCGCGCCCACGGCGCTCCTCGTTCGGGTCGCGCAGACGGTGCGGGAGGGTCACGATGCCGTTGTGCCCGTCCTGCCCGTGACCGACACGGTCGTCCGGTTCGTCCCGTCCGCCGACGGTGGTCCCGCCCGTTCGGGGGGAACCGTCGACCGCCGGGGCCTTCGTGCCGTCCAGACCCCGCAGGGCTTCCGGCGCCACGTCCTCGAACGCGCCCACGCCGCCGGGGCCGGCGTCGCGGCGGACGAGGCGACTGCGGCGAGCGACGACGCGAGCCTCGTGGCGGCGCTCGGCGTGGACGTCGCGCTGGTCGACGGCGACGCTCGCGCCCTCAAGATCACCACGGCCCACGACCTCGCCGTCGCGACGCTGCTCCTGACGGAGGGCGCATGACCGCCGAGCGGGCCGGGCTTCCCCGGACCGGCATCGGCACCGACGTGCACGCCTTCGACACCGACCCGGCCCGCGAGCTGTGGGTCGGGGGGCTGCACTGGCCGGGGGAGGTCGGGCTGGCGGGGCACTCCGACGGCGACGTCGCCGCGCACGCCGCCGCCGATGCGCTCTTCTCCGCCGCCGGCCTCGGCGACCTCGGCTCCAACTTCGGCACCAGCGCGCCGCAGTGGGCCGGCGCGCGCGGCACGGTGCTGCTCGCGGAGGCGGCCCGACGGGTCCGCGCCGCCGGCTTCGAGATCGGCAACGTGGCGGTCCAGGTGATCGGCAACCGCCCGCGCCTGGGCCCGCGCCGGGCCGAGGCGGAGGAGGCGCTGAGCGAGGCCGCGGGCGCCGTCGTGACCGTCACGGCGACCACCACGGACGGGCTCGGCCTCACCGGCCGGGGCGAGGGCCTCGCGGGACTCGCGACCGCGCTCGTCGTGCGCGTCGGGCCGGGTGACGCATGAACGAGCGGCTGAGCCACGAGCAGCGCCGCGAACAGCTCGTCGAGGCGGCGCTGGCCGTCGCCCTCCGCGAGGGCGTCGAGGCGGTGACGATCCGGACGGTCGCCCGGGAGGCGGGCGTGCGGCCGGGCGTCATCCACTACGTCTTCACGGACAAGCACGAGCTGCTGGCGGCGCTCAGCCGGCGCGTGGCGGCCATCGCCACGTCGTTCCTCGACGACGCGATCGCGGCCGGCGGCGACATCACCACGACGCTCCACGCGCTCGCCGACGGCATGTGGAAGGGCCTCGAGGCCCGCTCCCACCATCAGCTCCTCACGATCGAGATCGCGACCCTCGGCGCACGCGACGAACGGATGCGCGCCATCGTGCTCGACCAGCTCAAGGAGCAGTGGGCGGCGTCGGAGGCCTACCTGACCGCCGCCGCGCATCAGGCGGAGGTCCGGTACTCGATGGACGTGCCGCTGCTCGCGCGCATGGTGTCGGCGGAGATCGACGGCATCCAGATCGCGTGGATGGTCGAGCACGACGATGCCGCGGCCATCGCGTCCTTCCACGCCGTCGCGGACGTGATCCTCGGCACCGTCCGCCCGCTCGGCGCCCGCTGACGTCACGGACGTCCACCTGGCGGACGGCGGGAATGGCCGCGGCGCGCGTCGGATTGGATCGGGCATGACGCAGACGACGACGGCACCCACCCTTCCCGACGACGCGAAGGCGCTCCTCGACGCCCCCGAGCACGCGGTGATCGCCACCATCGACCCGGACGGCCGTCCCCAGCTCTCGGTCGTGTGGGTCGCGCGCGACGGCGACGACGTGCTCGTCTCGACGGTGCGGGGCCGACGCAAGGCCGAGAACCTGGAGCGCGACCCGCGGGCCACCGTCCTCGTGTACGCACGCGACGAGCCGCACCGCTACCTCGAGATCCGGGGCGACGTCACGCTCGTCGACGACGGTCCGGACTCCGAGCTCATCCACCGCCTCGTGCGCGCCTACACCGGCGCCGAGCGGTACACCGGGGACGACGGCACCTCGAACCAGCGGGTGGTCGTGCGGCTCACGCCGCGCCGCGTCGTCTGGCGCGTCTGACCGCATTCTGCCCGGTCGGGGGCGTCCCGGTACCCTTGCCGGGTGACCCTTCGCCTGTTCGACACCGCCACGCGCGACGTGCGGGACTTCGTGCCCGCCGTGCCCGGTGAGGTCGGCATCTACGTGTGCGGGGCCACCGTCCAGAGCGAGCCCCACATCGGGCACCTGCGCACCCAGGTCGCGTTCGACGTCCTGGTCCGCTGGCTGCGCCGTTCCGGGCTCGCGGTCACGCTCGTGCGGAACGTGACGGACATCGACGACAAGATCCTCGCCAAGGCCGCCGCCGCGGGCCAGCGCTGGTGGGAGCGCGCCGCGATCCACGAGCGCGAGTTCACCGCCGCCTACGACGCGGTCGGCGTCCTCCCGCCCACGTACGAGCCGCGCGCGACCGGCCACGTGGTCGACATGGTCGAGCTGATGGCGCGCCTCGTGGAGCGCGGGCACGCGTACGTCGCGGCGGAGGGGGACGTCTACTTCGACGTCCGGTCGTGGCCCGACTACGGATCGCTCACCAACCAGCGGCTCGAGGACCTGACGATCGCGCCCGAGGACCTGGGCGCGGAGGAGCCGTCGACGGCGGGTCTCAAGCGCGACCCGCACGACTTCGCCCTCTGGAAGGCGCCGAAGGACGGCGAGCCGCCGACCGCCGCCTGGCCCACGCCCTTCGGCCGCGGCCGCCCCGGCTGGCACCTCGAGTGCTCCGCGATGGCGCAGCGGTACCTGGGCGACACGTTCGACATCCACGGCGGCGGGCTCGACCTCCGGTTCCCGCACCACGAGAACGAGCAGGCGCAGTCGCGCGCCGCCGGGTACGGCTTCGCGCGGTACTGGCTGCACAGCGCGTGGGTGACGCAGGGCGGCACCAAGATGAGCAAGTCGCTTGGGAACGGGCTGCTCGTCCGCGAGGTCCTCGCGAAGGCGCCCGCCTCGGCGCTGCGCTACGCCCTCACCGCCGTCCAGTACCGCTCGATGCTCGAGTGGACGCCCGACACCCTCGCCGAGGCCGAGGCCACGTGGGACCGCTTCGCCGGGTTCGTCGCTCGCGCGTCGGAACGGGTCGGGCCGGTCGACGACGCCGAGGTCCGGTCCGCCGCCCTTCCCGAGGCGTTCGTGTCCGCGATGGACGACGACCTCAACGTCCCCGCGGCGCTGGCCGTCGTCCACGAGCACCTGCGCCTCGGCAACACCGCGCTCGCCGCGGCGTCCTCGTCGGGCCCCGACAGCGCCGAGGGTGACACCGCGCGCCGCGACACGAGGGCCGAGCTCGTCGCCGTCCGTGCGATGCTCGACGCGCTCGGCCTCGACCCCGGCGACCCCCACTGGGCCACGACCGGCGACTCGCGGTACGCGCAGGCGCTCGGCGCCGTCGTGCAAGCCGAGCTCGACGCCCGCGCGGAGGCACGCGCAGCGCGGGACTTCGCGACCGCGGACGCGATCCGCGGCCGCCTCGCGGCGTCGGGCATCCTCGTCGAGGACCAGCCGACCGGCGCGCGCTGGAGCCTCGCGGCTCCCGCGTCGCAGGGCGACTGACCGCCTCCGCACCACCACCAGACATCCGCAGCACCACCGACGGCAGGACTTCTCATGGCAGGCAACTCGAAGCGTCGCGGCGCCGTCCGCAAGCCCGGATCCAAGAAGGGCGCGACGGTCGGGTCCGGTGGCCAGCGACGCAAGGCCCTCGAGGGCCGCGGCCCCACGCCCAAGGCCGAGGACCGCACCTACCACGTCGCCCACAAGCGCAAGGCCGAGGCTGAGAAGAAGGCCGCGACCGGGCGCGGCGGCGACCGTTCGCGCGCCGGCCGTGGGTCGACCGGCGGCCGGGGACCCGGGCGCGGCGCGACCACCGAGGTCGTCGCCGGCCGGAACTCGGTCCTCGAGGCGCTGCGCGCCGGCGTGCCGGCGACCACGCTCTACATCGCGTCGCGGCTCGAGGCCGACGACCGCACGCGCGAGATCCTGCAGATCGCGACCGGCCGCGGGTACAACCTCCTCGAGGTGGGGAAGCCCGAGCTCGACCGCCTCACCGACGGCTCCGTCCACCAGGGCGTCGCCGTCCAGGTCCCGCCGTACGAGTACGCGGACCTCGACGACCTCCTCGACGCGGCCGAGCGCAGCGACACCGCGCCGCTGTTCGTCGCGCTCGACGGCGTCACCGACCCGCGCAACCTCGGGGCGGTCATGCGGTCCGCGGGGGCGTTCGGGGGGCACGGCGTGATCGTGCCGGAGCGCCGCGCCGCAGGCGTCACCGCCTCCGCGTGGAAGACGTCCGCCGGAGCTGCCGCCCGTGTGCCCGTCGCGCGCGTCACCAACCTCGCCCGAGCGCTCGGCGAGCTCAAGCAAGCCGGCTGCTTCGTCGTCGGGCTCGACGGCGAGGGGCCCACGGCGATCGGCGACGTCGCGTTCGCGACGGACCCGCTGGTCGTCGTCGTCGGCAGCGAGGGCAAGGGGCTGTCGCGGCTCGTCCGGGAGGCGTGCGACGTCGTCGCGTCGATCCCGATCACCTCGGCCGTCGAGTCGCTCAACGCGTCCGTCGCCGGCGGCATCGCGCTCTACGAGATCGCCCGCCTCCGCTCCGCCGCGACCGAGTAGGGCGCCCCGGCTACTTCGCGAGGTACACGGGGCGGCCCGTCTACCTCGCGGGTCAGGCGTCCTCGCCCAGCAGCGCCTTCTCGTCCCGCCGGTGCCGCAGCACGTTGTCCACGTAGGACTGCACGACCTCCGGCATCGGGACGTCCCGCTGCTGCTGCTCGGACAGGAACCACCGGTGGTCGAGCATCTCGTGGAACAGCTGGGCGGGCTCGAGCTTGCCCCGCAGCTCGCGAGGAACGCCGCGCACGCTGGGCTCGAACACCTCGGTGAGCCAGTCGTGCGCGACGAACGTCTCGTCGTCGTTCTGCCGTTCGGTCGCGGCGACGTAGGCGTCGAGGTCGTTGAGCAGCCGGCGGGCCTGGTTCTCCTGGACGTCGAGGCCGGTGAGCCGCATGAGGCGGCGGGAGTGGTGGCCGGCGTCGACGACCTTCGGCTGGATGCGGACGGTGGTGCCGTCGATGTCCGTCGTCA
Organism: Luteimicrobium sp. DT211; assembly: GCF_049844995.1. Lineage (NCBI taxonomy): Bacteria > Bacillati > Actinomycetota > Actinomycetes > Micrococcales > Luteimicrobium > Luteimicrobium sp. DT211. The sequence goes on from NZ_JBNCMC010000011.1 coordinate 49,216, forward strand.
TGGCGAGCTCGTCGACGTCGAAGCCGAGGTCGTTGAGCCGGTCGATGCGTGCGGCGACCCGCCAGCGGTCGGCCGCGTCGAAGCTCTCGGCGGTGGTCAGGGAGGCCCAGAGCTCCTGGTACCGCTCGACGAGCAGGTCGCCGATCGCGACCTCGTCGACGTCCTCGTCGAGCAGCTCGCCCGCGGCGAGGTCCATGAGCTCGCCGATGATGTTGGTGCGGGCCAGGTCGACGTCGTACGTGCGCTGGCCGTCCGTGAGCTGCCGGTGGAGGTCGCCGGTCTCGGCGTCCACCAGGTAGGCGGCGAAGGCCTCGGCGTCGCGCCGGAACAGCGTGTTCGAGAGCGAGACGTCGCCCCAGTAGAAGCCGACGACGTGCAGCCGCACGAGCAGGACGGCGAGCGCGTCGATGAGCCGCGTGAGCGTGTCGGGGCGCAGTGCCTGGCTGAAGAGCGCCCGGTAGGGCAGGGAGTACTGCAGGTGCTCGGTCACGAGGACGGCCTCGAGACGCTCGCCGTCGGGGTCGAGGCGGCCGGTCACGACGCCGACGGGCTCGACGCTCGGCACCTCGAGGCGCTTGAGCTGCCGCAGGAGCGCGTACTCCCGGTACGCGACGGTCTCGCCGATCTCCTTGAGCGCGATGACGCGCCCTGACATCCGGACGAACCGGACGGTGTGTCGGGAGATGCCGCGGGGGAGCGCGGCGATCCGGTCCGCGGGCCAGTCCTCGAGCGGGACGTCCCACGGCAGGTCGAGGAGCGCCGGGTCCGGGGCGGACGCCGTGATCTGCAGGTTGTGGCTCATGGTTCCGTCATCCTCCCAGGCGCGGCGCCGTCGGGCCCGCTGATGGTGCGGCGCAGACGCACCGCGGGGCGGGCCCGGAGATCCGGACCCGCCCCGCGGCGTGCGACGTACGTCGTCAGGACAGGCGCAGGCCCGTCGCCGCGGAGAAGACGTGCTCCTCGCCGGGACGGATCGTGACGTAGACGCGCTCGCCCTTCATGGGGACGTTGCGCGGGTCGACACGCACGATGACCTGGTTGTCGCCGGCGCCCGAGGTGATCACGGTCTCGCCCTGCTGCGCGGCCGGCCCGCGGAGCGTGCCGTAGACGAACGCGTCGGAGCCGAGCTCCTCGACGATGTTCACCTCGACCGGGAAGGCGGACGCGCTGGACTCGGAGGTGACGTCCAGCGACTCCGGGCGGAAGCCGAGCGTCACCCGGTTGTTGTCCTCGGAGGTCAGCTTGCCCGCGATGTCACGGGGCAGCGCGAGGCGGGCGGGCCCGACCTCGATGTTGCCGCCGTTGACGTCGAACGTGCCGATGTTCATGGCCGGCGAGCCGATGAAGCCGGCGACGAACACGTTCTGAGGCGTGTCGTACATCTCGCGCGGGGTGCCGACCTGCTGCAGGAGGCCGTCCTTGAGGACCGCGATGCGGTCGCCCATGGTGAGCGCCTCGGTCTGGTCGTGCGTGACGTAGACCGTGGTGACGCCGAGGCGGCGCTGCAGCGACGCGATCTGCGTGCGGGTCTGGACGCGGAGCTTGGCGTCGAGGTTCGACAGCGGCTCGTCCATGAGGAAGACCTGCGGCTGGCGGACGATCGCACGGCCCATGGCGACGCGCTGACGCTGGCCACCGGAGAGCGCCTTCGGCTTGCGGTCGAGGTACTCGGTGAGGTCGAGGATCTTGGCGGCCTCTTCGACGCGCTGGCGGATCTCGGCCTTCGGGGTGCCCGCGATCTTGAGCGCGAAGCCCATGTTGTCGGCCACCGTCATGTGCGGGTACAGCGCGTAGTTCTGGAAGACCATCGCGATGTCGCGGTCCTTCGGCTGGACGTCCGTGACGTCGCGGTCGCCGATGAAGATGCGGCCCTGGTTGACGTCCTCGAGTCCCGCGAGCATGCGCAGGGACGTCGACTTGCCGCAGCCCGAGGGGCCGACGAGGACGAGGAACTCGCCGTCCTCGATGTGGAGGTTGAGCTGGTCCACAGCGGGACGCTCGGTGCCCGGGTAGACCCGGGTCGCGTGGTCGTACGTGACCGTAGCCATCGTTGCTACTTCCCTTCACCGGCAGGTACGTGCCGGACGATCCGTCGTGACGGGATGGTGGGACGACGAACGTCGTCCCGGGAGCATGCTATCCGACCGCGAGGGGTGCTCCGGTGACGCCGGTCACACGGCGGACGCACCCTGGTCAGGCGCGCGGGCGACCCTCCATGGCGCGCGCGAGATGCTCCAGCAGCCGGCCCACGGACGTCGTGCTCGCGACCCGGAACTCCGCGATGGTCTCGCCCGGCCCGACCTTCACCGACACGTCGTCGGACGTGAGGACCGCGAAGGCGTGCTCGTCCGTCACGTCGTCGCCGACGTACAGGACCGCGCGCGCGTCGAGCTCGGTGCGCAGCGCGTCGACCGCCTTGCCCTTGCTGGTCTCGACGACCTGCAGCTCGACGACGTCCTTGCCCTCCAGCGCCCCCACCCCGAGGCGCTCCGCGAGGCCGCGCGCGGCCTCGGTGGCCTGGGTGGCGCCGTCGTGCGTGGACCGCCGCGTGTGCAGGACCGACGCCGTGGGCTTCTTCTCCACCCACACGCCCGTGTGGCGGTCGGCGATCTCCTCGAGCCCGTCCGTGATGCGCTGCAGCAGCGACGTCTGCCCCTCGGTCAGGGCCAGGTCGTGGCGCTTGATGCCGTCCGCGGTGACCTCGCCCTGCTCGGCGCCGTGCGAGCCGACGAGCAGCGTGCCCGACGGCGCGTGGCTGAGCGACGCGAGCGTGTCCAGGTCGCGGCCGGAGACGAGCGCGAGCCGCACCTGCGAGCTCGGGCGCCGCGCGAGGCGGGCGAGAGCGCGCGCCGACCGCGGGGTGGTGCGCGACGACGACGGGTCGTCGACCAGCGGCGCGAGAACGCCGTCGAAGTCCGTCGCGACGATCACCAGGCCGCCGGCCGCGGCGAGCCGGTCGAGGGCGTCCATGAGCTCGGCGCCGGGGCCCTGGCTGTCGTCGTCCTGCAGCTCGGGGGCGACGGGGGACACGGGCATCTCCTCCAGGGTGCGCAGGAACGTGCTGGACCACTTCGCGACGTCGTCGGCCATGACCTTGCGGCGCAGGCGCCGCATGCGGCGACGCTGCTCCTTGGTGTCCATGCGGGCGGCCTGCTCGATGACCGCCTTGAGCTCGTCGATGTCGTGCGGGTTGACGAGGAGCGCGCCGGACAGCTCGTCCGCGGCGCCCGTGAACTCGGACAGCACGAGCGCGCCCTGCTGGTCGGAGCGCGCCGCGATGTACTCCTTGGCGACGAGGTTCATGCCGTCCCGCAGCGACGTCACGAGCATGACGTCGGCCGCGAGGTAGAGCGCCGCCATCTCCTCGGGCGGGTAGGAGTGGTGCAGGTAGTGGATCGCGGCGTGGCCGAGCTCACCGAACTCGCCGTTGATCCGGCCGACGGCGGTCTCGACCTGCTCGCGCAGCTCCTGGTAGGCGTCGACGTTCTCGCGGCTCGGGCTGGCGACCTGCACGAGCGTCGCCTCCTCGACCGTGAGCCGACCGTCGTCGAGCAGCTCGCCGTAGGCCTTGATCCGGTGCCGGATGCCCTTGGTGTAGTCGAGCCGGTCGACGCCCAGCATCACGACATCGGGGTCGCCGAGCTCGTTCCGGATCTCCGCCGCCCTGGCCCGGGTGGAGTCCTGCCGGGCGAGCTCGTCGAACCGGTGCGAGTCGATCGAGATCGGGAACGCCGACGCGCGGATCTCGCGGAGCGGCCGGCCGTCGGCGTCCTCGAACGTGATCTGCTGGCCGCGCGTCGAGTGCCGCGTCAGACGCCGCACGATCCGCAGGAAGTTCGCGGCGTCCCCGTTGCGCTGGAACCCGATGAGGTCAGCGCCGAGGAGCCCCTCGACCACCTGCCGGCGCCACGGGAGCTGGCTGAAGATCTCGTACGGGGGGAACGGGATGTGGTCGAAGAACCCGATGCGCACGTCGGGGCGCAGCTCACGCAGCATCGCGGGCACGAGCTGGAGCTGGTAGTCCTGCACCCAGACCGTGCCGCCCGTGCCGACCTGCGAGGCGGCGGCCTCCGCGAACCGGCGGTTCACGCGGCGGTACGCGTCCCACCACTGCCGGTGGAACGCCGGCTGCGAGATCACGTCGTGGTAGAGCGGCCAGAGGGTGTCGTTCGAGAAGCCCTCGTAGTACTGCTCGATCTCGTCCTCGTTGAGGGTCACGGGCACGAGGGTCATGCCGTCCGCCTCGAACGGGTCCGCGTACACGTCGGCGGCGCCGCCCCAGCCGACCCAGGCGCCGTCCGCGCTCTGCATGACCGGCTCGAGCGCCGTCACCAGCCCGCCGGGCGAGCGGCGCCAGCTGAGGCTGCCGTCCTCGTCCGTCGTGAAGTCCACCGGGAGGCGGTTCGCGACCACCACCAGCTCGTTGCCGTCCGTGCTCTGTCGGCTCTTCTCTCGACTCACGTCGTGCCAGCTCCTGTCCGTCCGGTCCCTTTACCCTATCCGGGCCCGACGGCGCACGCCGGGGGCGGTGCGCGGGCGCGCGGTCGTCGTCGGGCGTCCCACCGGCGGCGACGTCCCACGCGGACCGCGGCCGCGCCGCTACGGTGAACCCATGTGGGCTGCGGCGACACCCGGCGACGAGGTGGGTGGATACCGGATCGTCGCGCGCCTCGGCCAGGGTGCGACCGGGGCGGTGTACCGCGCGGAGGACGGCGGCGGGAACCCCGTCGCGATCAAGGTCCTGCACGCCGGCCCCGACACCGACGAGTCCGCCCGCGCCAGGCTCGCGCGCGAGGCGGCGACCCTGCGCCGCCTCGACCACCCCGCCGTCGCGGCCGTCCTCGACGTCGAGCTCGAGGGCGAGTCGCCCTTCATCGTGACGGAGCTCGTCGACGGGACCAGCCTCGAGGACGACGTCGCCCGCCACGGCGCGTACGACGCCGACCGGCTGGCCGCGCTCGCGGGGAGCCTGGCCGACGCGCTCGAGTCGGTGCACGGGGCCGGCGTCGTGCACCGCGACCTCAAGCCCAGCAACATCATGGTGACGGCGCGCGGGCCCGTGCTCATCGACTTCGGCATCGCGCACGGGTTCGAGGACGCCCGCATGACGACCGAGGGCCTCGTCATGGGGACGCCCGGGTACCTCGCCCCCGAGATGCTCACGGGCGCGAGCCCGTCCGTCGCGACGGACTGGTGGGGCTGGGCGGCGTCGCTCGCGTTCGCCGCGACCGCGCGCGCGCCCTTCGGGGTGACGCCCGTCGACGCCGTCCTCGCCCGCGCCCAAGCCGGGTCCGCCGACCTGCGCGGGCTCGGGCCGCTGCGCACGGACGCGATCGCCGGGGCGCTCCGGCCCGACCCGGCCGAGCGCTGGGAGCCCGCGGACGTCGTCGGGAGCCTGCGCAAGGCCGCCGACGTCGGCGACGACCCGGCCGCCGTGTCGCCCGCCGACCTCGCCGCAACCGTCGCGCTCGGCGCCCCCGACCAGTGGCCCACCCAGGTCGTGACCCGCGACCCGCGCACCGCTCCTGTCAACGACGGCCGGACGCGCGCCATCGCCGCGGACGTCCCGCCCCCGCCCCCGCCGCCCACGGACGATGCCGCGCCGGTGTACGGCGTCGGGGGCGAGCGCGCCCTCGGGGCCGACGACGCCGACACCGACTGGCTCCGGCCCGTGCTGGAGGAGGTCTACGAGGCCCCGTCCGGGTACGTGCGGCCCAGCCACGCCGCCCGCTCCGCGCTCCTGTTCACGCTCGCCCTGCCGCTCGTCGCCGCGGCCGCCACCTGGCCGGGGCTCGCCTTCGTGGCGCTCGCCGTGCTCGTCGTCCTCGCCCGGTACGTCGGCTACGCCGCCAACTCTCTGCACGGCCGCCGCGAACGCCGCGGGGTCGGGCGCTCCGACCCCGCACGCGTCGCCGTCAGCGCTCCCTGGCACGTCGTGCGCGCCGCCGTCGGCTCGCTCCCCTCCCTGGTCATCGCGGGGTGCGCCGGACTGGTGCTCGTCGTCGGGTCGTGGTGGGTGCTCGACCGGCAGGTCCTGGTCGCCGACACCGACCACCCCGACCAGAACGCGCCCTGGCTGTACGGGCTCGTCCTTGCCGGGACCATGGCCGTCGCCGTCCTGCTCGCCTGGTTCGGGCCCGCGACCGCCACCACCCGCGAGGGCGCGCGCGCCGGGCTGCGGCACCTCGTCCCCGGGCGGCGGGCCGCGCTCGTCGTCGGGGTGCTGGCGCTCGCCGCCGCCGTGTGGTTGGTGTGGATCGCGTGGGACGCGCACGCGATCGGGTGGTGGCCGTTCCCCGGGGCGCCTGACTTCTCCTGAGGTGCTTCGGGCGTCCAGCTGTCGGTCGGTCGTGGGTCCGGGGGTGTGCGCGCGACCTACCATCCGCCTCCCTCGTTCCTCGGTCGGCTCCCGCCAGCCCCGCCACGGTCGCGCGCACACCCCCGGACCCACGACCTCGCGCGCCGTCTCACCACCGTGCCGGTGCCGCACTGCCCGCAGGTTGGGTTCCCCGCGATCGTCGCCCCTCGCCTCGCCGAGCGCGGCGTTCACGACCGGGACCGCCGCCGAACACGGGGGCGTGCACCGATTCCTGCGTGATCTGGTGCGCAAGCCCGTGGTCGAGGCACGGTGGGCCCGGCAGTGCGGGCGGGGAGCATCCGCATGCTCGACGGCGCCGGTTGCGGCAGGGCGGGCGTGTTCAGCCCACGTTCAGGCCGGCGCGTTTGGATACGCTGTGCCCCTACGGAGCGAGGCACCGGTACGTGCCGCGCGCGAACGAGAACAGGACACGGGATGCCCGACGACTCGAACCTGACCAAGGCGCAGCGCCGCGACGCCGCGCGCGCCGAGGCCCTGAAGCTGCGTCAGGAGCAGGAACGCCGCGAGAAGCGGAACCGCTTCATCACGATCGGCGTCCTCGTCGTGCTCGTGGTCGTGGTCGTTCTCGCCGTGGTCTTCATCAACCAGGCCAACAAGCCGAAGTCGCTCGCGGATCTCAAGGCGCCCTCGACCGCCGAGTCCGTCAAGGACGGCGGCGGCATCCCCGTCGACAAGGACGGCGTGGCCGGCAAGACGAATGCCGGTGCCGTCACGCTGGATCTGTACTACGACTACATGTGCCCCCGGTGCGGCGAGTTTGAGAAGGTCAACAAGGACGACCTCGACTCGCTGCGCGAGGACGGGACCATCACGTTCGTCATGCACCCCGTCGCGATCCTCAACTCGTCTTCGCAGGGCACGAACTACTCGACGAGGTCCGGCAGCGCGTTCGCGACGGTCGCCGACCAGGAGCCCGACAAGGTCATCCAGTTCCACGAGGCGCTCTACGCGAACCAGCCGAGCGAGGGCAGCACGGGCCTGACCGACGACCAGCTCAAGGCCTACGCAGTCCAGGCCGGGGTGTCGCAGAAGGTCGCCGACCAGTTCAGTCAGCACACCTTCGGCGACTGGGTCGACGCCTGGACGAGCAACGCCGGCAAGGACAAGAACCTCATCAACGCGCAGAGTGGTGGCTTCGGCACCCCCACGATCCTCATCAACGGCAAGCAGTGGACCGGCAACTGGTCCCAGGCGGGCGCGCTGAAGTCCGCGATCGAGGCGGCGAAGTCCGGCTCGACGAGCTGACGGACGACCGGTCGCCGAGAGCGACCCACGACGGAGCCCGGACCGCCACGGCGGCCCGGGCTCCGTCGTCTGCGCCCGGCACGGAGCGCCCGGTAGGCTGTGCGGCGCATCCGTGTGCAGGCCGGGAGCCTTCCGTGCCCGGTCGTCGCACGACGTGCCGCCTTAGCTCAGCTGGTAGAGCGCTCGCCTTGTAAGCGAAAGGTCGTCGGTTCGAACCCGACAGGCGGCTCCGTTCAGCTCGTCCGGCGCAGGCGGGCCGGCCGCCCGAACCATGCTTTGCGCGGTTCGGCCGTGATGCCCGGTGCGCTTTCGCGGGACCCCGAGGGTGCCCGTAGCGTGGTGGGCAGCCGACCCGGGGGGATCCGATGGCTGCTCACGAGAACGTCCCGTTTGACCCCGCCCTGACGGACCTCTACAAGGACCTGCACCGGCATCCCGAGCTCGGCTTCCAGGAGCACCGCACGGCCGACGTCGTCGCCGACCGGCTGCGGGCGTCCGGGTTCGACGTGACGACCGCCGTCGGCAGGACGGGCGTCGTCGGGGTGCTGAGGAACGGCGCCGGCCCGACCGCTCTGCTCCGGGCCGACATGGACGCCCTCCCGGTCGAGGAGGAGACGGGGCTCGCCTACGCGAGCACCGCGACGGCGACCGACGAGAGCGGGAGGACCGTCCGTGTCGACCACGCGTGCGGGCACGATCTGCACACGACGTGCCTCCTCGGGGCCGCCGACGTCCTGGCGCGTGACCGCACGAGCTGGGCGGGCACGCTGGTCGTGGTGTTCCAGCCGGCCGAGGAGCTCGGCAAGGGCGCGCAGGCGATGGTCGACGACGGGCTGTACGACCGCGTCCCTATCCCCGACGTGGTGCTCGGGCAGCACGTCGCCCCCCTGCCGGCCGGCAAGATCGCCGGGCACGCGGGCGCGTCGTACGCGGGCTCCGACTCGTTGCGCGTCCGGCTGGTCGGACGGGGTGCGCACGGTTCCATGCCGCAGGCGTCGATCGATCCCGTGGTGATGGCGTCGGCGACCGTCCTGCGCCTGCAGACGATCATCTCGCGGGAGGTCCCGAGCACGGAGACGGCGGTCCTGACGGTGGGCTCGATCCACGCGGGCGACGCGGCGAACGTCATCCCGGGCGACGCGGAGCTGCAGCTCAACATCCGCAGCTTCGACGAGGCGACGCGGCAGCGGATCCTGGCGGCGGTCGACCGTGTCGTCAAGGGCGAGGCCGCGACCGCCGGAGCGACCGACGAGCCCGTGGTCACCGCGACGGAGCGGTTCCCGGTCGTCGTGAACGACGCCGGTGCGCTCGCCCGGACGCTGGGCGCCTTCGCGGCGTGGCTGGGCCCCGACAAGATCCTCGACCCAGGAGCGGGCGGAGGCAGCGAGGACGTCGGGGTGCTCGCGACCGCGGCCGGCGCCCCGTTGTCGTACTGGTTGCTGGGCGGCACCGACCCGACGCTGTTCACGACGGGAGACATGAGTGACCCCGCGCTCCTCACGGTCCCGTCCAACCACTCGCCCCGCTACGCCCCGGTCCTCGACCCCACGCTGCCCGACGGCGTGACGGCGCTCGTGACCGCCGCCCGGACCTGGCTTCCGCCCTCGGGCTGACCGGCGTGGGCGGTCGCGGCTACCGTGTCCTGGTGCCCACGACACCGACGCCCGAGGGGGCACGTCCGCCCCAGCCTGCACCGCTGACCCGCGCCGCCGCGACGTCGGGCGGCGGTCCGGTGGTGTCCGCACGCGGCCTGACCAAGCGCTTCGGCGACTTCGTCGCGGTGGACGGCATCGACTTCGAGGTCGCGCCCGGCGAGTCGTTCGGGCTCCTCGGCCCCAACGGTGCCGGCAAGTCGACGACGATGCGCATGGTCGGCGCCGTCTCGGCCCGCTCGGGCGGGGAGCTCACCGTCCTCGGCCTCGACCCGGACGACCACGGCCCCCGCATCCGCGCCCAGCTCGGCGTCGTCCCGCAGGAGGACAACCTCGACGGCGAGCTCACCGCGCGCGGCAACCTCGTGACGTACGGCCGCTACTTCGGGATCCCGCGGGCGGTGTGCGCTCAGCGCGCCACGGAGCTGCTGGCCTTCGCGCAGCTCAGCGAGCGTGCGGACGCGAAGGTCGACGAGCTGTCGGGCGGGATGAAGCGTCGCCTGACGATCGCCCGCGCGCTGGTCAACGAGCCGCGCCTGCTCATGCTCGACGAGCCGACCACCGGCCTCGACCCGCAGGCCCGCCACATCCTGTGGGACCGCCTCTTCCGGCTCAAGGAGCAGGGCACGACGCTCGTCGTCACGACCCACTTCATGGACGAGGCCGAGCAGCTGTGCGAGCGGCTCGTCGTCGTCGACCACGGGAAGATCATGGCCGAGGGCAGCCCGGCCCAGCTGATCCGCCGCTACTCGTCGCGCGAGGTGGCCGAGCTCCGCTTCGGCACGGACCGCAACGAGGCCGCCGCCCGCGTGCTCGCGGAGGTCGGCGACCGCCTGGAGATCCTCCCCGACCGCGTGCTCGTCTACGCGTCCGACGGCGAGGCGATCCTCGAGCAGGTCGCCGCGCGCGGGCTGCGGCCCACCACGAGCCTCGTGCGCAGGTCCAGCCTCGAGGACGTGTTCCTCCGCCTCACGGGGCGGAGCCTGATCGAGTGAGCGCCGCCCTGCCCGACGCCGCAGCGCCCGACGCCGCAGCGCCAGAGGCCCCCGTCCGGAGGTTCGGCGCCTGGTACGTCGCCGAGTACCGCCTGCGCGCCATGAAGGCGTACGGCTGGACGATCGTCGTGGGCGGCCTGGGGAGCCCGCTGCTGTACCTCCTGGGCCTCGGCATGGGGCTCGCGACGTTCATCGACACACCCGTCGCGTCGGGCCCGAACGGCCCCGTCGACTACGTGGTCTTCGTGGCCCCGGCGCTCCTGGTCACGGCCGCGATCTCCGTCGCGACGGAGGAGTTCACCTACGTCATCATGGAGGGCTTCCGCTGGCGGAAGCTGTTCTGGGGCCTCAACGCGACGCCCGTCCAGCCCGGGCAGATCGCCGGGGGCATCGTCATCGCGGTGCTCGCCCGGATGCTGTTCACCACGGTCGCGTACGCGCTCCTCGCGCTGGCGTTCGGGGCCCTCGGGAACCCGTGGACGGTCGTCGTGCTGCCGTTCGTCGGGGTGCTCGGTGGTCTCGCGTTCGGGCTGCCGCTGATGGCGTACTCGGCGGGGCTCACCGAGGACAAGGGCCAGTTCGCGATCGTGCAGCGGTTCATCTTCACGCCGATGTTCCTGTTCTCCGGCACCTTCTACCCGCTCGCGACCCTCCCGGGCTGGCTGCACTGGATCGGTTGGGTCTCGCCGTTGTGGCACGCGACCCAGCTCGGCCGCGTGATCTCCTACGGCGAGAGCGAGCCCGGCTGGCTGATCGCGGTGCACCTCGTCGTGCTCGTCGGCCTCGTCGCCGGCGGGGCGGTCGCGGTGAACCGCCGCTTCACGAGGAGGCTGCGCGCATGACCGACGCACTCGCCGGCGGCCTCGGCGGACGGTCGGGTGGCGTCAGCGCCCTGTACGCGGGCAACGCGCGCGCCGTCGTCGCCCGCAACCTCTCGGCGACGAAGACCAGCAACTGGACCGTCGTGCTGTCGGGCTTCTTCGAGCCCGTGTTCTACCTGCTCGCGATGGGCGTCGGCCTCGGCACGTACGTCGGCGACGTGACCCTGCCGTCGGGGCTCACCGTCGAGTACGCCGCGTACATCGCGCCCGGGCTCCTCGCGGTCTCGGCCATGAACGGCGCCGTCTACGACTCCACGTGGAACGTCTTCTTCAAGATGCGGTTCGCGCGCCTCTACGAGGCCATGCTGGCGACGTCGCTCGGGCCGCTGGACGTCGCGCTCGGCGAGATCTCGTACGCGCTGCTGCGCGGCGCCGTCTACGCGACCGGGTTCCTCACCGTCATGCAGGTCATGGGGCTCAACCTGTCGTGGACGGCCGTGCTCGCGCTGCCCGCCGTCGTCCTCGTCGCGTTCGCCTTCGCGTCGTTCGGCATGGCGATCACGAGCCTCATGAAGACGTTCCAGCAGATGGACTGGATCAACATCGTGCTGCTGCCGATGTTCCTGCTGTCGGCGACGTTCTTCCCGATCAGCGTCTACCCGGCGCCCCTGCAGTGGCTCATCCAGGCGATGCCGCTGTGGCACGCGGTCGAGCTGGTCCGCGGCCTGACGACCGGCGACCTCGCGCCGGGGATCTGGTGGCACGTCCTGTACTTCGTCGCGATGATCGGCCTCGGGCTGACCGTCACGACCCGGCGGCTGCGGGCCCTCTTCCTCGCCTGACCCGCGGCTCAGGGCCAGTCGGTCAGGTCCGGGTACTTCGCGGCGCGGCCGTCGCCCGACGACTCGTGCCGCAGCCGGCGCCCGATCCACGGGCCGACGTACTCGCGCGCCCAGCGCGCGTTCCCGCGCGCCCGCTCGGAGAACGGAGCCCGGGGGAGCGCCGCGAGCGGGGCGTCCCAGTCGGCGTCGTCGGGGGCGAGCCCGAGCCCGACGAGCGCGGCGTCGGCGACGCGGCGGTGGCCCTCGTCGGTCAGGTGGATGCGGTCGGAGGCCCAGACGCGCCAGTCCTGCAGCGCCCGCATGCCCCACAGGTCGAGCACGTGCGCGCCGTGGCGGCGTGCGATCGACCAGATGTTGGTGTTGTAGACGCCCACCCGCGACCGGGTCAGGGACACGACGGGGCTCTCGCTGGCGTCGAACCCCGTGGCGAGCAGGACGTCGGCGCCGGCCGCCCTCAGCCGCACGACGGCGTCCTCGAGCCGCTGCGAGAGGAGGTCCACGTCGGCGCGCGGCCGGAGGATGTCGTTGCCGCCGCCCACGAGGCTCACGAGGCCGGGCTCGAGGGCGAGCGCGCGGGGGACCTGGTCGGCGATGATCGGCCCGAGCAGCTTGCCGCGGACCGCGAGGTTCGCGTAGCGCAGCGGCTCCTGGCCGCCGGCGACCCGGCGCGCGGAGAGCGAGGCGGCGAGCCGGTCGGCCCAGCCACGGCACCGGCCGGGCGAGGCGGGGTCCGTGTCCCACAGACCCTCGGTGAACGAGTCGCCGACCGCGACGTACGAGGACCAGCGGGGCGTCTCGGCGGGTGGGGGCGTGTCGGTGGCGGCGTCGGTTGTCACCTGGCCATTGTGGCCCGCCGCGGGGCCGGGTCTCGCTACGCCGCGGTCGCGCGTCGGACGGCGCGGGCGAATGACACCCGTGTGGTTCGCGCCGTACCCTGGGCGGGTCGGGTCGGGACGGACCGGCACCCGCCCACCGGCACGGTGCGGCGGGCGGCGAGAGGAGCGGGGATGGGCGAGGCCGTCGGGCGGCTCACGGACGCACCGGGCGCAGGGCAGGTCGGCGACCGGGCCTCGGGGCTCGACGAGCAGGATCGCGCGATCCTCGACTTCGAGCGCCAGTGGTGGAAGTACGCGGGCGCCAAGGAGGCCGCGATCTCCGAGCTCTTCGGCATGACCGCGACCCGCTACTACCAGACCCTCAACGCGCTGATCGACACGGACGCCGCGCTCGCGCACGACCCCATGCTGGTCAAGCGGCTGCGCCGGCTGCGGTCCGCCCGGCAGCGCGAGCGTTCGGCCCGCCGGCTGGGTTCGGGCGCGTGACCTGCGGCGTCGCCGCGGGCGTGGGCGCGACTTCGGAGGCTCCGGCACCGGCGGTTACCCTGTGCCGGTGAGCAAGAGCTACCGGTACCCCCCGGACGAGTTCGACGACGTCCCCGAGGACGCCCCGACGGGCGTCCACCGGGTGCCGCGCAGCCCCTGGCGCAAGGTCGTCCCGTTCGTCGTCGTCGCGGTCGTCTTCGCCGTCGTGGCGTACGGCGGCGTGACGCTCGCGTCGAACCTGCTGCGCTCGGACGGCGCGAGCGCGACGGACAAGACGACGTCCGCCTCGAAGTCGACCACCAAGTCCACCCCGAAGGCGACCAGCAAGCCGAAGGCGACCAAGACGGCGTCGGGCTCCGACGACACGGCCGGGGCGGACGACACGGCGAGTGCTGACGTCGACCATGCGACGGCGGTCGCCGTGAAGAACGGCGCGGCGATCACGGGGCTCGCAGCCAAGGGCGCGGCGAAGCTCACCGCGGACGGCTTCACGACCGTCACGGCCGCGGACTACACGGGCACCAAGCTCGCGGACTCGGTCGTCTACTACGTGCAGGACGGCGACAAGGCGACCGCCCAGGAGGTCGCGGCCACGCTCGGCATCAGCGACGTCGAGCAGGTGAGTGCGCTCAGCGGCGGCGCGCCGATCATCGCCGTGCTGGTGCACGACCTCTCCTGACCCGGCTCCGGCCGGCCGGTACCCACCTCGCGAAACGCACCACCCGGGGCATTCCCCTCGCGCGCGGTCGCGGCTAGGCTCGCACGTGCACCGCGGCGATCGACCCGCGGGCGGACATGGCAGGCAGCGCCGGGACGGCCGAGCGCAGAAGGAGACTCAGATGGCCCAGGGCACCGTCAAGTGGTTCAACGCCGAGAAGGGGTTCGGCTTCATCACCCCGGAGGCGGGCGGCCAGGACGTGTTCGTGCACTACAGCGCGATCCAGTCGGATGGTTACCGGTCCCTCGAGGAGGGGCAGCAGGTCGAGTTCGAGGTCGGGCAGGGCCAGAAGGGCCCGCAGGCGGAGCAGGTCCGGCCGCTCTGAGCGGTGTGAACGGGTCGCGTCCCGCCCTCGACGTCGTCGTCGTGGGGGCCGGCCCCAACGGTCTCGCGGCGGCGGTCACGCTGGCCCGCGCGGGCCTCGGCGTGCAGGTCCTCGAGGCGCAGGACACCGTCGGCGGCGGCGCGCGGACGCTCGACCTGGGCCTGGCCGACGGCGTCGTCCACGACGTGTGCTCGGCCGTCCACCCCATGGCGTGGGCGTCGCCGTTCCTCGAGGCGTTCGGCCTCGCGGACCGCGTCGAGCTGCTCGTCCCCGAGGTGTCGTACGCGCAGCCCCTCGACGGCGGCCGCGCCGGTATCGCGTATCGCGACCTCGAGCGCACGGTCGCCGGGCTGGGGCCCGACGGCGCAGCGTGGCGCGACCTCTTCGGGCGGCTTTCCCCGCACTGGCGTGACGTCGTCGCGGTGGCGCTGGGGGACAAGCGCTCGTTGCCGCCCGGCGTGAGCGCGTCGACGCCGTGGTCGGCGGTGCGCTTCGGGCTCGCCGCGCTCGAGCAGGGCACGCCGGCCTGGAACCTCCGGTTCAAGGGCGACGAGGCGCCCGCGCTGCTCACGGGCATCGCCGCGCACACCATCACCTCGCTCCCGTCGATGGCCGGGGCCGGCACCGCGCTGCTGCTGGGCGCGCTCGCGCACGCGGACAAGGGCTGGCCGATCCCGCGCGGCGGGTCCGGCGCCATCGTCGCCGCGCTCGTCGCGGACCTCGAGGCGCACGGCGGCGAGGTCCTGACCGGGCGGCCCGTCCGGACGCAGGCCGACCTGCCGGCCGCCCGCGCCTACGTCTTCGACACGACGCCCCGGACGCTGCTCGAGGTCTTCGGCGGCCGCGTCCCGCCGCGCGCCGCGCGCGCCCTGAACGCGTTCGGCTACGGGAACGCGGCGTCGAAGGTGGACTTCGTGCTGAACGGCCCGGTCCCGTGGAAGCACCCGGAGGTCGGGCTCGCGGGCACGGTTCACGTCGGCGGGACGCGGCGCGAGATGGCGGTCGCCGAGCGCGAGGTCCACGCCGGCCGGCACGCCGCCCGCCCCGTCGTGCTGCTGAGCGACCCCGTCGTCGTCGACGAGACCCGCGAGGTCGGCGGGCGGCGCCCCCTGTGGGCCTACACGCACGTCCCCGCCGGCTCGACGGTCGACCAGACGGAGGCGGTCACGGCGCAGATCGAGCGCTTCGCTCCGGGGTTCCGGGACGTCGTCGTCGCCTCCCGGGCCACGACGGCGGCCGACATGCCGGCGCACAACGCGAACTACGTGGGCGGCGACATCGCGGCCGGCGAGGTGAACCTGTACCGGATGTTCGCGCGCCCCACGCCCTGGCTCGACCCGTACGGCACCGGGCTCGACGACGTGTACCTGTGCTCGGCGTCGACCCCGCCGGGGCCGGGCGTGCACGGCCTGGGCGGCTGGTTCGCGGCCCGGCGCGTGCTGCGCCGCACCTTCGGGGTCCGCGCCCTACCGGAGCTCGGCCGCGGCTGACGGCGCGTCGGCGACGGCACCCGCGAGGGCGTCGTCGGGCGCGGGGAGGTGGAGCACCCGCCGCCGCGCCCAGGGCACGAGTCGCTCGAGCGGCAGGAACGCGAGCCAGCAGATGACGGTCGGCAGGAAGTGGATGCCCAGCGCGATGTACGTGATCAGGTGGAACACGCAGATGAGGGCGAACACCGCGTAGACCAGCCGGCCCCGCACCCACAGCGCGATCGGGGACAGGAGCTCGGCGATGAACAGGATCCACTGCCCGACGCGGAGGAGCCCGGGATAGTCGATCGACCAGCTCACGACGGAGCGTCCGCGGCGCATGAGCGACCAGATGATGACGGAGCTGTTCGGCCAGGCGAACAGCCCGCCGGTGCGGACGATCTTCTGCAGCGCGGACCCGAAGTACGTCATGACGACGGCGATCTGGATGCAGCGGATCGCCCAGCCGGCGGCCTCGGACGGCGTCTGGTCGGTGAAGCGGGCCGGCGGCACCGTCGGCAGGAGCAGGAGCGCGAGGACCAGGGCCATGTGGTCGTGCGAGACGTACGCGAACCCCTGCGAGTTCTCCATCCACGCGAGGAAGACGACGCCGGCCACCCAGCCGGTCACGCGCCCCGCCCACTGGAGCGGGCGCGCCGCGCACGCCATGAGCACGGGGGTGGCGAGGCACGTGGCGACGAGCGTCCACTGCATGACGTACCCGCCGGTGGGCGTGGGCTCGGGCAGGGGCAGCACCCGGCCGATCAGCGTGGGCTGGTAGAGCTCGCGGGAGTAACCGTGCCCGATCACGTCGTGGGTCAGGACGAAGATGTCCCAGATCGTGAAGAGGTAGAGGGCCGCCCGGAGCACCGCGATCCGCGCCAGGGCGACGGGCGACAGCCACCACCGGGCCGTCGTGCGCGCGGCCCTGCCGACGCCGGTCGTCGCGTTCACTTCACGCCTCCCGCGGGTACCTGGTAGACGCCGAGCACCTCGACGGTCTCCTCGCCGGTGGGCCGGCCGTCGTGGAGCTGCTTGGTCGTGCGCTTGAGCGTGAGCTTCACGAGGGGCGGGCGGTTCGGGTAGCGCCACGCGTACGCGCGGGCGACGCCGGCGAGGAGCTCCGGGTCGTCGACGATCCGCTGGAGCTGGCCCTCGATCTCGGCGTGCCCGACGCCGATGCCCATCTGGTCGAGCCAGATCTTGACCTCGTCGCCGTCGGCCGTGGTGCCCGTGATGAACGTCGACCGCACGGTGCCGTTCGGGTTGGTCGCGAACGCGTACTGGGACAGGGACCCGAGGGGGAACCAGTCGTTGGTGTTCTTCCACGACGTCGGGACGAGCTGGGCGACGAGCAGCACGACCAGCGCGGCGCCGGCGACCCCGAGGCGCCAGGTGCGCGCCGTCGTGCCGAGCCTGCGCGGCGTCGGTCCCGGCGGCGTCGGCTCCGTGCCGGGCGGGCGCGGCGTCGCGGCGCGGGGATCCCCGTTGGACATGCCGCGAAGCCTAGCGTTTCGCGGAGGGCGGACGGCTCCCTCGCCCGGGGGAGGGTCGGCGCCTTGCACTCGCCTGGGCCGAGTGCCAATAATGGCGTTAGCACTCTCGCATCGAGAGTGACAAAAACCGGGTCGACCGGCGAGGCCCCGGACCGCACGCGTGACCTGAACGCGAGCGGTCGGGCCGTCCGTCGCGGGCGTCGGAAGACCTACCCAAGCCACCAGCGGAGGATCTGTCCCCATGGCCAAGATCATCGCGTTCGACGAGGAAGCTCGTCGGAGCATGGAGCGCGGGCTGAACCAGCTCGCGGACACCGTCAAGGTCACGCTCGGCCCGAAGGGCCGCAACGTCGTTCTGGACAAGAAGTGGGGCGCACCCACGATCACGAACGACGGCGTGAGCATCGCCAAGGAGATCGAGCTCGACGACCCGTACGAGCGCATCGGTGCGGAGCTCGTCAAGGAGGTCGCCAAGAAGACCGACGACGTCGCGGGCGACGGCACCACCACCGCCACCGTGCTCGCCCAGGCGCTCGTGCGCGAGGGCCTGCGCAACGTGGCCGCCGGCTCGAACCCCATCGCGCTGAAGAAGGGCATCGAGAAGGCCGTCGAGGCCGTCACCGAGCAGCTCCTCAACTCCGCGAAGGAGATCGAGACCAAGGAGGAGATCGCCGCCACGGCCGCCATCTCCGCCGGCGACCCGGCGATCGGCGAGCTCATCGCCGAGGCGCTCGACAAGGTCGGCAAGGAAGGCGTCATCACCGTCGAGGAGTCGAACACCTTCGGCCTCGAGCTCGAGCTCACCGAGGGCATGCGCTTCGACAAGGGCTTCCTCGCCCGCTACTTCGAGACGGACCCGGAGCGCCAGGAGGCCGTCCTCGAGGACCCGTACGTCCTGCTCGTCGAGTCGAAGATCTCGAACGTCAAGGACCTCCTGCCGGTCCTCGACCAGGTCATGAAGGCCGGTCGCTCGCTCCTCATCATCGCCGAGGACGTGGACGGGGAGGCGCTCGCCACCCTCGTGCTCAACAAGATCCGCGGCACCTTCAAGTCCGTCGCCGTCAAGGCCCCGGGCTTCGGCGACCGCCGCAAGGCCATGCTCCAGGACATCGCGATCCTCACGGGCGGCCAGGTCATCACCGAGACCGTCGGCCTCAAGCTCGAGAACGCCACGCTCGACCTCCTGGGCCAGGCCCGCAAGGTCGTCGTGACGAAGGACGAGACGACGATCGTCGAGGGTGCGGGCGACGCCGACCAGATCACCGGTCGCGTCAACCAGATCCGCAGCGAGATCGAGAAGTCGGACTCCGACTACGACCGCGAGAAGCTCCAGGAGCGCCTCGCCAAGCTCGCCGGCGGCGTGGCCGTCATCAAGGCGGGCGCGGCCACCGAGGTCGAGCTCAAGGAGCGCAAGCACCGCATCGAGGATGCTGTCCGCAACGCGAAGGCTGCCGTCGAGGAGGGCATCGTCGCCGGTGGTGGCGTGGCCCTCATCCAGGCCGGCGCCGTGGCGTTCGCCAAGCTCGAGCTCGAGGGCGACGAGGCGACCGGTGCTCAGATCGTGAAGGTCGCGATCGAGGCCCCGCTCAAGCAGATCGCCGTCAACGCGGGCCTCGAGGGCGGCGTCGTCGTCGAGAAGGTGCGCAACCTCCCGTCGGGTCACGGCCTCAACGCCGCGACCGGCGTGTACGAGGACCTGCTCGCCGCGGGCGTCAACGACCCGGTCAAGGTCACGCGCTCCGCGCTGCAGAACGCGTCGTCGATCGCCGCGCTGTTCCTCACCACCGAGGCCGTCGTGGCCGACAAGCCGGAGCGGACGCCTGCTGCGCCCGCCGGTGACGGTGGCATGGGCGGCATGGACTTCTGAGTCCAGCCTCTCCTACGACGGGCCGTCGGCCCCGGCGCGAGCCGGGGGCGGCGGCCCGCCGGCGTACCGGGGCGCGCGTTCGTGGTCCGGTGGACCGCTCGGGGAAGATGGATCGCATGGACGGGCTGCTGGACCGCGCGGTGCACCTCCTGTCGGCGTTCGACGACGACGGTGCGCCGCTGACACCGACCGAGCTCGCGGCGCGCGCGGGCCTCGCCACGTCGACGGCACACCGCATCGCGACGGACCTCGAGCGGCTCGGGCTCCTCGCCCGCACGGCGTCGGGCGGGTACGTCCCCGGCACGACCCTGTGGGCGCTGGGGGAGCGCGCGCCGGTGGCGACCCGGCTGCGCGAGGCGGCCCTGCCGCACCTGCGGCGGCTGCACGAGCTCACGGGCGCCCAGGCCCACGTGACGGTGCTCGATCCCGCGGCCGAGGGCGCCTCCCGCCTGAGGTGCGTCGTGCGGGTGCGCGGCGGCGACCCGGCCGACGCGACGGGCGCCGAGCGTGAGCCGGCGGTCGGGTCGGACGCCGCGCTGAGCGCCGTGGCCGTCGCCCTGGGCCTCACGGGCCCCGCCGGCGCACGCGCGACCGAGCTGGCGCTGGTGCGAGCCGACGACGGCACGCTCGGCCTCGCCGCGCCCGTGCCCGAGGTCGACGGGCTGCCGGCCGCGGCGGTCGGCCTCGTCGTCGGGCCGGCCGACGACGCCGACGCGACCGCGCGGCGCGCCGGGCCGCTCGTGGTCGCGGCGTCCGTCGCGGTGGCGCGCGACCTCAGCGCCGACGACGGCGCCGGGGGAGCGCAGCTCGTGGTCAGTGCGGGTGGTCCGACGGGCTGAGAGCCCGCCGGGACGCGCGGTCGCGCCCGCGTACGCGCAGCCCCGAGGCCGCGAGCCGGCGGACGAGCTCGCGCCGGTCGACCGGCACCGCCCCCGCCGCGACGAGCTCGTCGTACCGCTCGACCGGGTAGTCGTAGTGGTCGAGGTCGAACGCCCGGCGCGGGATTCCCGCGGCGTCGGCGAACGCATGGAGCTCCTCGGTCGACGCATCGCTGACCAGGTGGCCCCAGACCGTTCCGTGCCGGGGCCAGCGGGCGTCGTCGATGAGGATGGTCATGCCCCGATCATCCCAGCGCTCGAGCCGCTCAGCGTCCGAACAGCGCGGCCGCTCCGGCCTCCGCGTCTGCGTACGTCTGGGCCGTGGCCGTCATCGCCACCTGGATCCCGCCCAGGGAATCGTCGACCCGCGCCTGCACGGCCCGCCAGTCGTCGACGACCGCCGCGAACCGCGCGGCCGCCTCGCCGTGCCAGGTGCCCTGCAGCCCCTCCAGCCGGTGCAGCATCGCCGCGACCTGGCCGCGCACGGCGTCGCCCGTGTCCTGGACCACCCGCGCGGCGTGCGCGACCTCCGCGCTGTCGACCTCGAACCTGCTCATGAGTCCTCCGTCCCCGGGGCCCCGCATGGGCCCGACGGACGAGACGCTAGGCGGCCGCCGACGACGTGTGCCGGCGCTGGTACGCCGCCTGTGGACGGCAGCGGACCGAGTCGCCGGTGGGGACGGTGCTCAGGCCAACGGCTCGCTGGGCGCCTCGGCCACGAGGCGCGAGAGCTCCTTGTCGATGCGCGCCTGCTCCGCCTGGAGGTTCTGGCGCGCCGCCTCCTCCCACGCGTGACCCATCGGGCTCGCGTAGATCCTGGGGCGGGCGAGGAACCGGGACACGATCGCGCGCCGCGCACGCAGGAAGTCCGGCAGCGGGATCGCCGCGTACTCCTCGCGGACCGCGCGCAGGTACTCCTTGTAGCGCTGCGGCTCGCTCGCGAGCAGCGCCAGGTCGGCGTCCGACAGGACCGCCGCGTCGCCGTCGCCGGGATCCGGGAAGTGCCGGTGCAGCATGGCGACGAGGTCGCGCACGCGCGCCGCGGTGCGCTGCGGGACGCCCAGGGCGGACAGCTGCTCGAACGCCAGGAGGGCGCTCGCGTCCTCGTCGGCACTGCCGAGAGTCGCGTGCTCCGCATCCGTGTCGTGCGCGAAGACCGCCCCGTGGTACCAGGCCGCGAGCCGGACGGCGTCGGGCTCGTGGGTCTCCTGGGAGAGCTCGTCGACGCGACCCAGCACGTCCATGAGGTGCCGGACGTTGTGGAACGACCGGGACGGGTGCGACCACCGGTCGAGGAGCCGTTGCCCCGCCGCGCGGACCTCCTCGTCGGGCGCTGTCGCGCCCGCGCCCCGGCAGGACCGGAGCCAGGAGGTGCCGAGCCATTGATGTGCGTCGTGGACGCCCATGCCCTGCCTTCGTCGTACGAGTTCTGACGCTTGCGAGCCTACTCTGACGGCGCGGTGCCGGTGGCCACCGGGACCTCGATGCGGACGGTCAGACCGCCGCCGGGGGTGTCGCGGACTGCGACGTGCCCGTCGTGCGCACCGACGATCGCCGCGACGATCGCGAGCCCCAGGCCCGACCCGCCGGACGCGCGGTTGCGCGACGAGTCGGCCCGGTAGAACCGCTCGAAGACGTGCCGCGCCTGCTCCTCGCTGACGCCCGGCCCGTGGTCGCGGACCTCGAGGACCCCGCGCGCGCCGTCGTCGGTGACGCCCACCGCGACCTGGGCGGGGGTGCCCGCCGGCGTGTGTCGGGCCACGTTGCCCACGAGGTTCACGAGGACCTGCCGCAGGCGGTCCTCGTCGCCCGTCACGACGACGTCGGGCACAGTGGGGCTCGCGTCCCGCGGACCGGGCGGCGTGAGCGAGGTCAGCGAGACCTCCCGCGAGGGGTCGAGGGCCTCGAGGTCGCGCGTCGCATCCTGGGCGAGGGCGGTGAGGTCGACGGGCTCCTTGCGCACCGGGCGGCCCTCGTCCAGGCGCGCCAGGGCGAGCAGGTCGTTGACGAGCGTGCCCATGCGGCTCGCGGAGTCCTCGATGCGGCGCATGGTGTCGTCCACCTGGTCCGACGTCGTCAGCGCGCCCATGCGGTAGAGCTCGCCGTAGCCGCGGATCGTCGCGAGCGGGGTGCGGAGCTCGTGCGACGCGTCCGAGACGAAACGGCGCATGCGCCCCTCCGACGCCTCCTGGGCGGCGAACGACGACTCGATCTGCGCGAGCATCGCGTTGAGCGACGCCGTGAGGGAGCCGACCTCCGTGCTCGGCGGCTCCTGCGGGACGCGCTGGGTGAGGTCGCCGCCCGCGATCGCGGCAGCCGTCGTCTCGATCGCGTGGAGTGGACGCAGCTCGCGGCGGACCAGCCAGTAGCCCAGAGCCGCGCCGACGATGATCACCGCGAACGCGGTGAGGCCGAGGACCTTGCCGAGCTGGTGGACGGTGGACTGGACGTCGGCGAGCGGGAGCGCGACGTAGACGATCGCGTTGAGCGAGCCGTCCGTCGGGGAGTATCCGGCCGCCGCGAGCATGCGCCACTTGTAGCCGCTGGCGTTGCCCGACTTGTCGACGGATTCGACGGTGAACGGCGCACGACCGCGGGCGGCGACCTGGGCGACGGTCAGGTCCGGTGCTTGCGGCGTGCCGTAGAGCTCGACGACGCGGTCCTGGTTGTACGGCTTGACCGAGCCGCTGAGGAAGTCCACCTCGACGTAGTACTGGCTCGGGAGGGCAGTGCTCGAGAACTGACGCGTCTGCGCCATCTGGGCGACGGTGTCCGCGTTCTGCGTGAGCTGCTCGTCCACCTGGTCGACGAGGTAGCGCTGCACGAGCGTGATGCTCGACACCGCCGCCACCACGAGCCCGACCGCCAGCAGCGCCGAGACGATCGCGACGAGCCGGGAGCGCAGCGGGATCCGGGCCCACCAGGTCCACCGGGGGCTGCCGGGGGGTGCGTCGACGTGCAGGACGCGCGGGGCGCCGTCGGGCGCGGACGTGTCCCCGGCGGCCTCCGCGCGGGGCGGGGACGTCGAGGTCACGACGGTCACCGCGGCGGCTGGCGGAGCAGGTAGCCGACGCCGCGCTTGGTCTGGATGAGCGACGGCAGCGGCACGGGCTCGCCGTCCGGGCCGGGAACGGTGAGGGTGTCGATCTTGCGGCGCAGGTAGGAGATGTAGGACTCGACGATGTTCGCGTCGCCGCCCCAGTCGTACTGCCACACGTGGTCGAGGATCTGCGCCTTGGACAGCACGCGGCCGCCGTTGAGCATGAGGTAGCGCAGCAGCTTGAACTCGGTGGGGGACAGCTCGACGAGCTGGCCGGCCCGGTGCACCTCGTGCGAGTCCTCGTCGAGCTCGAGGTCGGCGAAGCGGAGCACCGCGGTGTCGTCGGGCTCGGCGTGCGTGCGGCGCAGGACGGCGCGGATGCGCGCCACGACCTCCTCGAGGCTGAACGGCTTGGTGACGTAGTCGTCGCCGCCGACCGTCAGCCCCGCGATCTTGTCCTGCGTGTCGTCGCGCGCGGTCAGGAACAGGACCGGCGTGTACTGGCCCTTCTCGCGCATGCGCCGCGTGACGGTGAAGCCGTCCATGTCGGGCAGCATGACGTCGAGCACGACCAGGTCCGGGTCCAGGTCGCGGACGAGCTTGAGCGCGCTCTGGCCGTCCGCGGCGGCGTGCACCTCGAACCCGGCGAAACGCAGCGACGTCGACAGCAGCTCACGGATGTTGGGCTCGTCGTCGACGACCACGAGCCGCGCCTCAGGACTCCCCATGACTCGAGTGTGTCCCCGCTGCCTGGAGAATTCCTGGCAACGGGCCGGGAACGGTCCGAGAACCCGTGCGCCGATGGTGACGCCCCGTTCGCCGACGGTGACGCCCCGTTCGCCGAGGGTGACGTACGTGTCCGTGGTCGGGTCCGCGGGCGGGCTCGGACAGGCGGTTCGGACTGCGTCGTCGTCGAGCATGCGATCGGCCACCGCCCGAGCGTGCCGACCATGCGAGCACTCACATGCTCGACGCCGAGAAGGGGTCTGCTCGCATGCTCGGCGCTGCGATGGGTCACCGACCGCATGCTCAGCACCGCGACGTCACCGTCGGCGCACCGCACGTCACCGTTTGCGAACGGGGCGTCACCGTCGGCGCGGGACCGGCCAGCGGGGCTGGCGGGCTCGGGGAGCGACGGTCCTCGGGGAGCG
Organism: Luteimicrobium sp. DT211; assembly: GCF_049844995.1. Taxonomy (NCBI): domain Bacteria; kingdom Bacillati; phylum Actinomycetota; class Actinomycetes; order Micrococcales; genus Luteimicrobium; species Luteimicrobium sp. DT211. Next base: position 73,416 of record NZ_JBNCMC010000011.1, read on the forward strand.
ACGGTCCTCGGGGAGCGACGGTCAGAGGAAGCGCAGCGGGTCGAACTCCTCGATCGGGATGATCCGGACGCGGGGCAGCGGCGTGGTGAACGCCTGCACGTCGTGCTCGAGGTCGAGGATCTCCAGGCCCCGGCCGGCGAGCTCCGTCATCCGCAGGTTCACGAACTCGCGGAAGCCCAGGAGCCCGACGCGGCGGTCGTCGCCCAGGAGCGCCTCGACCTGCGGGATGAAGTCGCCGTCGTGGCTCGCGAGGACGACGTTGCCGGGCCGGTCGCGCAGCGCGTCGAGCGTGCGCTGGATGCCGATGTCGACGACCTTCTCGGTGCCGTTCCCCGAGAGCGGGACCGGGCGGTAGCTCATGGCGAGCAGCGCCTGGACGAACGGCATCGGCAGCTGGCCCGACGTCGCGTTGAGGAAGAAGAGCGGGACGACCGGTCCGCCCCAGGTGCTTCCCACGAACGACGCGATGCGGTCCCAGCGGGGCCGCTCGTCCGGGCTGGGGCGGTGGCCGAGCACGCTCATCCCGAGCGTCGCGTCGATGTTCTCGCCGTCCACCAGCAGGTACGTCGGGACGTTCGTCGCGGCCGCGCCCGGGGCGGGCTGGTCGGACGGGGCGGGGTTCGCGCTCGGGTCGCTCATGTCGCCACCCTATCCGCGCCCGGCCCGTCTACTTCGCGGAAAGGGCGGGCGCGGCCGTCGCCGGCCGTGCCCGCCCCGGAGCCCGCGCTGAGGTGCACGCGCGGTGGTGCAGCCCTGGTTGCCTTCCGGGCGCGAGGCCCGGTGGTCCCGACCTAGGACTGCGCGTCGGTGGACGGCGGCGCCGCGATCTCGGGCGTCACCGGGGTGGGCGTGACCATGGGCACCGAGGAGCCCGTGCCCTTGAGCGCGGCGAGCCGCGCCTCGATCTCGATCTGCTCGCCCGCGTCCTCGAGCTCGGCGAACTGCGAGTCGAGGGACGACGCAGCGATCTCGGCCTGGCCCTGGGCCAGCGCCTCCTGCCGGCGGACCTTCTCCTCGAACCGCGACACCTCGCTCGTCGGGTCGAGGACGTTGATCGAGCCGATGGCGCTCTGCACCTGCTGCTGCGCCTGCGCGGTCTTGGCGCGGGCGACGAGGGAGTCGCGCTTGGACTTCAGCTGGCCGAGCTTGTCCTTCATGGTCGCGAGGCCGGTCTTGAGCTTCTCGACGGTCTCGCGCTGCGACGCGATGAGCGGCTCGGCCTGCTTGACCTCCTGCTCGGCCTGGATCTGCTTGCCGAGCGCGACCTTCGCAAGGTTGTCGAACTTGTCGGCGTTGGCGGCGTCGCCGGCCGCGCGGTACCTGTCGGCCTGGGTGGACGCGGCGAGCGCCTTCTGGCCCCAGTCCTGCGAGGCCCGGACGTCCTCGTTGTAGTCCTGCTCGGCGAGCCGCAGGTTGCCGATGGTCTGCGCGACGGCCTGCTCGGCCTCGGCGATGCTGTTCGTGTAGTCACGGACCAGCTGGTCCAGCATCTTCTGCGGGTCCTCCGCGTTGTCGAGCAGCGCGTTGATGTTGGCCTTGGTGAGCTGGGCGATGCGCCCGAAGATGCTCTGCTTCTCCGCCATGTCCTTGCCTCCGTCGTCCGGTGTTGCCGTTCGTGAATGTCCCTGGCAGGGGTCAGAAGCGCCCGCCGGTGCTGCGGTCCCCGCCGCCACCACCACCGCCGAAGCCTCCGCCGCCTCCACCGAAGCCGCCTCCGCCGCCCCAGCCGCCCCCGCCCCCGCCGAAGCCGCCTCCGCCGCGCAGGATCGAGTCGATGAGGATGCCCCCGAGGATCATGCCGCCGACGTTCGAGCCGCCGCCCCCGCCGGGCCCCCGCTGCTGGTTCGACCAGGTCTCGACGTCGCGCTGCGCGAGCTGCTGCGCCTGCTGCGCGTACTGCTCGGCCTGCTGCGCGAGCGTGAGGGCCTGCTGCGGGTCGGAGTCCTTGAGGGCCAGGGCCTGCTGCAGCAGCCGCGCCGCCTCCGACAAGCGGGTCCGGGCCTCCGGTCCGACGGCACCCTTGCGGGTGTCGATGAAGTCGCCCACGGCCCGCACCTGCGAGTCCACGCGGCCGATCGTCTGGTCGAGGAGCGCACGCGCCTTGGCGTCGGCCTCGGCCTTGGCGCGGAAGGGTGCGAGGGCGGCGTCGAGCGTGGCCTCCGCGGACGTCAGCTCGGCCTGCGCCGCGAGCGGGTCCCCGCCGGTCCGGGCGGCACGCGCGGCGCTGACCGCGGCCTGCGCGGGGCCGACGGCGGCCTGCACGCCGGCGTCGGCGGATGCGAGGCGCTGCGCGTCGGCCAGGTCGGACGTGATCGACGCGATCCCCTTCTCGAGGTTCTCGCCGGCGTGGGCGAGGCGGTCGCCGGCGCTCTCGACGGCGTCGAGCAGGGTGGCGGCCTGCCCGACGGCGGTCCCGCCCGCCCGCGACCGGGCCACGGCCGCCCCGCGGTCGCCGCGCTCGACGTCGGCGCGTCCCTCGGTCACGGAGCGCAGCGCGCCGTCGAGCAGGGCGGACGCCTGGTCGGGGTTGCCGGCGAGGGAGGCGAGCGCCGTCGGCGGGTAGGTCCGCGCGAGCTCGGCGAGGCTCGCGCGGGCCGGCTCGACGCGGGCCCTGAGCTCGCCTGCGCGCTGCTCGACCTCGTCGAGGACCTGCGGGGCGCGGGCCTCGAGCTGCCGCAGCTCGTCGAACCTCGCGGCCTGGGCCCGCATGGCGTCCGACGCCGCCCGGCACAGCGTGACGATCTGGATCAGCATGCCGCGGGCCTGGGGCTCGGTCTCGGGCTGGTCGTCGTCGAGCTGTTGGCGCAGCGTGAACGCCTGCGCCACCTTCTGCTTGGCGTCGTCGAGCGCGACCTGGAACTCCTGCGTGGCCTCCTGCCCGAACTGGGCCTGCGCGAACCCGAGCTCCTGCTCGGCGGACTTCGCGTCGTCGTCGATCGTGACGAGCGCGTTCGCGGCCCGTCGCTGCAGGTCGGCCGTGGTCAGCGCGGCAAGGGCCTCGGGCGCGTCGGGGTCGGTGCCCGGCGGGACGTACCGTCCGCCGTTCTGCGCGAGCCGGCGCCCCCGCCGCGACGCGCGCACCACGAAGAGCACGATCACGACGAGGACCGCGAGTCCCACGACCCACCAGACCCACGCCGTCGACGAGCCGGAGCCCTCGCCGCCGAGCGCCTGCGCCCCGGCGATCGCGGCGCCCGCCCAGTCGTCGTCGGACAGGTGGGAGCGGATCTCGTCGTCGGCCTTCGCCAGGTCGTCGTCGGACAGGACGGACGTGGGCGCCTCGACGCGCAGCCCGTACGCGCGGTCGTCCGTCGCGACGGCGAGCAGGAGCTGGTTCTTCCCGAGCTGCGACAGGTCCGCCGTCTGCTTGGCCCAGTCCTCGCCCGACGCGCCGTCGAACGACGACACGTAGACGACCCACAGGTCGAGCTCGGTGGTGTCGGACAGGTGGTCGAGCGCCGCCTTGACGTCGGCCTCGTCCGAGCCCTTCAGCGCGCCGACCTGGTCGGTGATCGGCCCCGAGAGCCGGAACGGCGCCACCTGCGGCAGCGGCGCGGTCGCCCCCGCCGACGAGGGGACCAGGAAGACGGGGACGAGGACGAGCGCGATCAGCGCGAGCGCGACGGACGCGAACGACCGCCGCGGACGGGGAGGGAGGGCCACGCACCGATACTTCCGTGCGGGTCCCCGGGCCGCAACCAGGCTCCGGGCGGCGATCTCAGCCGGCGAGCTCCGCCTCGAGGTCCTCCGCGTCGACGATCCGGTACGCGTAGCCCTGCTCCGCGAGGAACCGCTGGCGGTGCGCGGCGAAGTCCTGGTCCACCGTGTCCCGGGCGACGACGGCGTAGAAGTGCGCGGTCCGGCCGTCGTGCTTGGGGCGCATGACGCGGCCGAGGCGCTGGGCCTCCTCCTGGCGCGACCCGAACGACCCCGAGACCTGGATCGCGACCGACGCCTCCGGCAGGTCGATCGAGAAGTTCGCGACCTTGCTCACGACGAGGTGGTTGATCTCGCCCGCGCGGAACGCGTCGAACAGGCGCTGGCGCTCGCGCACCGTCGTCTCGCCCGTGATGAGGGGCGCGTCGAGGTGCTCGGCCAGCTCGTGGAGCTGGTCGATGTACTGGCCGATCACGAGGGCCTGGTCGTCGGGGTGGCGGGCGAGGATCTGCTCCACGACCCGGTTCTTGCCCGACGCCGACGCCGCGAGCCGGTACTTGTCCTCCGGTTCCGCGGTCGCGTAGGCCATGCGCTCGCCGTCGGGCAGGGTGAGGCGGACCTCGACGCACTCGGCGGGGGCGATGTAGCCCTGGGCCTCGATGTCCTTCCAGGGTGCGTCGAACCGCTTGGGCCCGATGAGCGAGAACACCTCGTCCTCGCGACCGTCCTCGCGCACGAGCGTCGCGGTCAGGCCGAGGCGGCGGCGCGCCTGCAGGTCCGCGGTCATGCGGAAGATCGGGGCGGGCAGCAGGTGGACCTCGTCGTACACGACCAGGCCCCAGTCGCGGGCGTCGAGCAGCTCGAGGTGCGTGTAGACGCCCTTCCGCTTGGTCGTGAGGACCTGGTAGGTGGCGATCGTGACGGGCTTGATCTCCTTGCGGGCGCCCGAGTACTCGCCGATCTCGTCCTCGGTGAGGCTCGTGCGCTTGACCAGCTCGTCCTTCCACTGGCGCGCGCTCACCGTGTTGGTCACGAGGATCAGCGTGGTCGTCGAGGACCTCGCCATCGCGCCCGCGCCCACGAGCGTCTTGCCCGCCCCGCAGGGCAGCACGACGACGCCGCTGCCGCCGTGCCAGAAGCTCTCGACCGCGTGCTCCTGGTACGGGCGCAGGGTCCAGCCGTCCGGGGTGAGGGCGATGTCGTGGTGCTCGCCGTCGACGTACCCGGCGAGGTCCTCGGCGGGCCAGCCGAGCTTCACGAGCACCTGCTTGAGGTGGCCGCGCTCGGAGGGGTGCACGACGACGGTGTCCTCGTCGACCCGGTCGCCCAGCAGCCCTGCGGTCCGCTTGGAGCGCAGCACCTCGGTCAGGACGGCGCGGTCCAGCGACTGCAGGACGAGGCCGTGCGTCGGGTGCTTGACGAGCTGGAGCCGCCCGTAGCGGGCCATCGTCTCCGCGACGTCGATGAGCAGCGCGTGCGGCACGGGGTACCGGCTGTAGTCCATGAGCGCCGCGACGACCTGCTCGGCGTCGTGGCCCGCGGCGCGCGCGTTCCAGAGGCCGAGCGGCGTGAGCCGGTAGGTGTGGACGTGCTCGGGGGCCCGCTCGAGCTCCGCGAACGGGGCGATCGCGCGGCGCGCCTCGGCGGAGCGCGGGTGGTCGACCTCGAGCAGGAGGGTCTTGTCGCTCTGGACGATCAGCGGTCCGTCGGTCATGCGTCCTCCGTGCGGGTGGTCGGTGGGGTGGGCAGCGCCGGCACGACGCGCGCGATCCGGTGGACCGCGACCGTGAGCTCGGCGTCGCGGGCGGGGTCGACGGCGCGCAGCCGACCGGCGTCGAGCCGCAGCGGGCGGACGGTCCGGGTCACGGGGACGCCGCGCGCGTCGACGGTCTCGAGGGAGACGAGCGTCTGCTCGGCGATGGCGTCGTGCAGGAGGCCCAACAGGTCGCCCGGCTCCGTTGTTCCCCGGGTCGGCGCCGACCGGCGGCCGCGCGCCCCGCCGCGAGCCGGCTCGGGGCCGGGGGCGGTCGCGCCGTCGTCGGGGGCGGGGACGACCTCGCCGCCGTGCCCCCACGACGCGTCCGCGTGGGCGAGCGCGTCCCGCGACCGCAGCTCCGCGACGACCGCCTCCGCACGCGCCGCCACGAGCCCCGCCGCGCGTGCCGCGCGCTCCGGCAGCCCCGACGACGCCGCGACGGGGGCCCCGTAGCGCGAGCGACCGCGACGCCGGCCCGGCGGGACGGTCCGGGGCCGGTCGGCCTCGGTGCTGACGGTCCGGCCCTCGTCGTCCTCGAGCGCCGCGCTCACGCCCGACGACGCCAGCGCGGCCCGCAGCTCGGCCGCGGGGACGTGCGCCGCAAGGACGGTCGGGCCGAGCTGGTGCAGGCCGGTCGCGCGCAGGCCGGGGTCGGCGAGGAACGACGCGACGAGGGCCGGGTCGTCGACGCGCACGTAGCTGAGCGCGGCACCGACGCGCACCCGGCCGAACCGCCGGGCGGCGTCCCGCACGAGGTACTCGAGCGGCTGCGGCACCGTGCCGCGGGTGTGCCGGGCGAGCGCGGCGAGCAGGGTGTCGGCGTCGCCCGCGCTGCCGGCCGCCAGGGCGCGCGTGACCGAGTCGAGCGTGAACCGGACGGTCAGGGCCCCGCCGCGCGACTCGACCGTGGCGGCGTCGTCGACGAGGCGCGCGAGGTCCCGTGTCGGGCGGCCGGGCACGATGCCGGTGAGGTCGCCCTGGAGGAGGAGGTCGTCGACCTCGGGCGGGAGCACCGCGTCGAGCGCGGCGACGGGGTCCGCGTCCGGGCCCGGGCCGGCGTCGGCTTCCGCGAGGAGCGCGGCCCCCGGACCCGTGAGCGTGCCGAGCGCGACGACGCCGAGCAGCTCGGCGCCGCGCCAGACGCCCGCCACCGCCTCCGGGGGCGGCACCGCGCGCGGGGTCGTCCAGGCGAGGACGTCCTGCACCTCGTCGGCGGTGAGCGGGGAGGGCGAGGCCTCTGCGGCGTCGAGCACCGTGCGGCGCAGGCGGGCGGCCCAGCCGGCGGTGTGCGTCGGGTCGAGCGCCGAGCGCAGCGCGCCCGCCGCGTCGCGGGTGGTCGCGACCCACGGGGTGCGCGACGACCCGAGCCAGGCGCGCGCGAGGTCGGCCCACCGGCCGGGGACGTCGTCCGCGAGCCAGGCGTCGACGAGCGTCGTCGGGACGAACGAGGCGGGGACCTCGCCGTCGTCGGCCACGAGCTCGGCGGCGAGCGCGAGCTCGGCGACCTGGGCCGCCGTGGGCTCGTCGACGTCGAGCCGGAGCGCGAGCCGGCGCAGGTCCCGGGCAGCGAGCCCGCCCGTCCGCAGGACCGCCGGGGGCGCCTGCTCCCACGCGTGCACGAGGTCGGCGACGAGGCGGACCGACTCCTCGGCGGCGCGCCCGGCCTCGGCGTCGACGGTCGCGGCTGCGTGCGGCGTGCGGTCCGGGACCGGTGGGCCCGGCCGGACGTCGCGGTGCGTCAGGCCGCCACGCAGCGCGAGGGCGACCGGGGCGGGAAGGGCGACGCGGCCGGCGTCGTCACCGTCGAGGCGCTCGAGCAGGCCCCGCTCGACGAGCCACCGCGTCGCCGCGATCCCTCGCGCGTCCGAGCGCGGTGCTACCCCGACGGGCGGTCCCCAGGCCAGGGCCTCGAGGATCGCGCGGGCGCCGGGCGGGGCGTCGTCGAGCGGGTCGAGGGCGTCCTGGTCCGGGGCCGTCGCCGCCTCCGGCGCGAGCAGCCCGGCCGGGTAGGGGCCGACGGCCTCGAGCACTCCCGGCGCGGCGCGCAGGTCGGGCTCCGCGGCGTCCGGCGACGCGTCCCAGACGAGCGCGAGCAGGGTCAGCCGGTCCGCGGTGGCGCTCGCGGCGGCGGTCAGCGCGTCCGGGGAGACGTCGTCCGCGGGGCCGAGGCCGTTGACGACGTCGCTCACCCGCAGCGCGTGCGGTGCACGGTCGTGGGGTTCGGCGCCCCGGACGGCGAACGCCTCGAGGACCTGGAGCGCGAACGTGTCGAGCTCGGCGAGGGCACGGTCGACGCTCGCGCGGCCCGTCGCGCGGGCCGCGAGCGAACGGATCGTCGAGGGGGAGGGGCTCGCCAGGTCGGGTCGGGCGCGCAGCAGCGCGACGAGCGCCGCGTCGTCCCGCTCGCGCAGCGCCTCGCTGAAGGAGCGGGCGCCGGAGGTCGGGGTGGGCGCGGCGCGACGGGTGTCAGCGGTGCTGGGGTCGGGCCTGGCCATCCGATCGAGTCTACGGCCGGGCCGGACGGTCGGGCGGTCGGCGGTCAGTCCGCCGGCTCCTCGGCCGTCGCGGCGAGGCGCTGCAGCGCGTCGAGCACGAGCTCGACGTCGTCGCCCAGCGCGGCCCGCAGGACCCGGTCGTAGTCGATCGCGGCTTTCCGCATGCGCTCGAACGCCGCCCGGCCTTCGGGCGTGAAGGCGAGGCGCTGGACGCGGCGGTCGTGCTCGTCGCGCGTCCGGGTCACGAGGCCCCGCTGCTCGAGGGCCGTGAGGTGGTGGGTGAGGGTCGCGTCGGTGATCCCGACGGTGCGGGCGAGGTCCCGCTGGGTCGTGTGGGTGCCGCGGGCGAGCGCCAGGAAGATGAACCAGACGGCCCGGTTGCCGCCCGCCTCCGCGAGCCGGTGCTCGAAGGCCCGGTTCACGGTCTGGGTGGTGTCCCAGAGGGTGCGGCCCAGCGGCCTGTGCTCGCCGATGCTCATCGCCCGAGCCTAGCCGCACTCCTTGGATGCCATATCTTCAGACGTCGAACCTCTTGATATCTAATCGTTTGACATCTAACGTTACCGACGACGGGCTCGCACGGGGCCCGGAGGAGGGCGGGACGATGAGGCTGATGGACGACGTGAGCCGACTGCTCGGCGGGTCGTGGGGCGGGCGCCTGCTGTCGCGCACGGACCCGGGGTTCGACGAGGCGGCGGGGGTGGTGTTCGCGGGCGACGGCGCGCCGCCCGCGCTCGTGGCCCGGCCCCAGGACGTGAGCGAGGTGCGGGCGGTCGTGCGGGCCGCAGCGGAGACGGGCGTGCCGTTCGCGGTCCGCGGCGGCGGCCACGCGTACGCGCGCTACGGCACGGTGGCCGAAGGCCTCGTGCTCGACCTGCGCCTGCTCGGCGGGGTGCGGATCGACGCCGAGGCGCGCGTCGGCGTGGCGTGCGCCGGCACGACGGCGGGAGACTACACGCGCGCCGCGGCGGAGCACGGGCTGGCGACGGGCTTCGGCGACACGCTGACGGTCGGCGTCCCGGGCCTCGCACTGGGCGGCGGCATCGGGTACCTCAGCCGCCGCGACGGGCTCACGCTCGACAACGTGCTGGGCGCGGAGGTCGTCCTCGCGGACGGCGACGTCGTCCGCGCGTCCGACGACGAGGACCCCGACCTGTTCTGGGCGCTCCGCGGGGGCGGCGGGAACTTCGGCGTCGTCACGCGCCTCGACCTGAGGCTCACTCGGACGCGGGTGGTCACGGGCGGGCTGCTGGCGTTCGCGCCCGACCCGCGGACCGTCGGCGCCCTGCTCGAGGCGGCGGCGCACGCGCCCGAGGAGCTCTCGCTCATGGTCAACGTCATGAAGGCGCCGCCGGCGCCGTTCCTGCCCGCCGACCGCCACGGGACGCCGATCGTCGTCGCGCTCGTGTGCCACTCCGGTACGCCGGACGACGCGGACGCCGCCCTCGCGCCGTTCCGCGCCGCGGGCACGCTGCTCGTGGACCTCGTCCGTCCGCAGCCCTACCCCGACCTGTTCGGCGTGGCGCCGGGCCAGGCCGGGACGCGGCTCGCCCAGCGGACCGGGTTCACGGGCGGCGTGGCCGCGGACGCCGCGGCGGCAGTGATCGAGGCCGTCAGGACGGCACCCACGCCGCTCGCCGTGCTCAACCTGCGGCCGATGGGCGGCGCGATCGCGCGCGTCCCGCGCGACGCCACCGCGTTCGCGCACCGCGCCCAGCGGGTCATGGCGACCGTCGGCGCGCTGAGCCCCGACCCCGGCCTCGCGGGCGCCGCGTCGGACTGGGTCGCGAGGACCGCGGACGGGCTCGGGCTCGGGGGCGCGGCGTACGCGAACTTCGTGGCCGACGCCGGAGCCTCGGCGGCGTCCGACGCCTACCCGCCCGACACGCTGCGCCGGCTGCGGGAGGTCAAGCACCGGGTCGACCCGGACAACCTGTTCCGCTCGAACCTCAACGTCACCCCGGCGGAGGAGCCGGAGCCCGCCCGGGCGTGACGCGGTCCGGTCCGCCCTGCGTCGCGCCCCGTGAGCGACGCACGGCGGACCGGAGGGCTTTCAGCGGACCCGCAGCACGCCGTCCCGCGCGACCGACCCGAGCCACGCGAGCGACGGCTTGGGGGTTCGCTCGAACGTCGTCCGGTCCACGGACACCAGGCCGAACGTCGGCCGGAAGCCCGACGCCCACTCGTAGTTGTCGAGCAGGCTCCAGTGCAGGTAGCCCTCGACCTCGACGCCGTCCTGCATCGCTGCGTGCAGCCCGGCCAGGGCGGCCTCGGTGTAGTCGACGCGGCGGGCGTCGTCGTCGGTGGCGATGCCGTTCTCCGTGACGACGACCGGCACGCCGCCGGTCAGCCGCCACGCCGCGCGCACGCCCTCCGCGAGGGCCGCCGGGTAGTACTCCCAGCCGGTGAGCGTCGTCTCGACGCCGTCGGGGACCTGCCGCGGCCCGTCGGGGCCGATGATGGTCCGCGTGTACGCCTGAACACCCACCCAGTCGTCGCCCTTGGCCGCCTCGAGGTACCAGTCGTCGCGCTTGTGGCCGTACTCGCGCGCGACCTCCTCGCAGCCCGGCTCGGCCTGGAAGGCCTGCGTCGCGACGGTCCACCCGGACCGGGTCCGGCCCGACGCCGCGAGGATCTCGCGGGCGCGCCGGTGGCACTCGAGCAGCGTGTCCGCGACGTGCAGGTCGGGGTCGGGCAGCCCGTACGCGACGAGGTTCGCGGGGTCCTCGCCGCCCGCGATCATGGCCGCGATGTTCGGCTCGTTGATCGTGCAGACCCACTCGACGTCGTCGCCCAGGACGCGCAGCGCGAGCTCGGTGTACCGGGCGAACCGGTCCGCGGCCTCGGGGGAGCGCCACATGCCGTCGTCCGCGAACCAGCGCGGCACCGTGAAGTGCAGGAGCGTGACCATCGGGGTGAGGCCGAGCTCGAGGGCCGTGCCGACCATCCGGCGGTAGTGGTCGATCTCCGCGTTCGAGACGAAGCCCTTCTCCGGCTCGATCCGCGCCCACTCGATGCTGAACCGGTAGGCGTCCAGCCCGGCGTCGCGCAGGAGGGTCATGTCCTCGCGGTAGCGGTGGTAGCTGTCCATCGCGTCGCCGCTGGGCTCGACGATCGACGTCCCCGCGGCGTGCTCGCGGACCCACCAGTCGCTGTTGATGTTGTTGCCCTCGATCTGGTGGGCGGCGGTGGCGGCGCCCCAGAGGAATCCGTCGGGGAACGCGAGCTCTCGGCCGTTCGTGTGCACGGTCGTCCTTTCGTGGGTGGTGCGGGTGCGCGTGTCAGGCGGCGCCGTCGGCGAACCGACGGGCGGGCTGGGGCACGGCGTCGAGGAGCTGGGTGGTGTAGTCGTCCTCGGGGAACCGGAGCACGTGCGCGGTGTCGCCGCGCTCGACGACCTTCCCGTGGTGGAGCACCATGATCCGGTCGGTGACGACGCGTGCCGACAGCAGGTCGTGCGTGATGTAGAGGAGCGAGACGCCGGTGTCGGCGCGCAGGTCCTGCAGGAGGGACAGGACGCCGGCGCGCAGGGAGACGTCGAGCATCGAGACCGGCTCGTCGGCGACGAGGACCTGCGGCTCGGACGCGAGGGCGCGGGCGATCACGACGCGCTGCCGCTGGCCGCCGGACAGCTGGTGCGGCAGCTTGGCCGCGTACTGCTCGACGGGCGCCAGACCGACGCGCTCGAGCAGCTCGAGCACGCGAGCCCGCGCCGCCTCGCCCCTGAGCCCGGTGAAGTTCTCCACCGGCCGGGTGAGCGTGTACTCGACCGTGTGGAGCGGGTTGAGCGCCGAGTACGGGTCCTGGAAGACCATCTGGACGTCCGCGTGCAGCCGCTTGAGGCGGCGGCGCGGCAGCCGGTCCACGCGCAGGTCCCCGAAGGTGACGGTGCCCGACGTCGGCCGCTCCACGCCCGTGATGAGCTTCGCGAGCGTCGACTTGCCCGAGCCGGACTGCCCCACGAGCGCGAGCGCGTCGCCGGGCTCGAGCCGGAACGAGACGTCGTCGACGGCGACCACCTGCTCGTCTCCGCGGCGCCGGGGCGGGTAGACCTTCGTGACGTGGTCGACGACGATCGCGTCGTGCGCGGCGCCGGCCTCGCCCGCGGGGAGCTCGGCGACCGTCCGGCCCGCCGCGACCCGGAGCCCCGGCAGCTCGACGACCTCGGCGCGCGGGTCCGCGTAGTGCGACAGCAGCATGCGCGTGTAGTCGTGGTCGGGGCCCTGGTACAGGTCGCGCGAGGGTCGGTCCTCGACGATCTCGCCGTCGTGCATGACGACGACGCGCTCCGCGGACTCGAGCACGACGCCGAGGTCGTGGGAGATCAGGACGGCCGTGAACCCCTCGGCGGCCTGGAGCTCGCGGATGGTGTCCATGACGGCGCGCTGCACGAGGACGTCGAGCGCCGTCGTCGGCTCGTCGAAGACCATGAGGCGCGGCTCGAGGCTGAGCGCGAGGGCGATGGACACGCGCTGGCGCATGCCGCCGGACAGCTCGCCGGGGTAGCGGTCGAGGACGTCCGCGCCGAGCCGGACCTTGTCGAGCAGCTCGACCGCTCGGGCACGGCGGCGCGCCTTCGGCACGTGGCCGTGGGCGGCGAAGATGTCGCCGAAGTGGTGGGCGACGGTCCGCACCGGGTTGAGGGCGTTCATCCCGGACTGCAGGACCATCGCGAACCCGCCCTGGCGCTGCTCGCGCAGGGCCTCGTCCTCGAGCGACGCCACGTCGACGCCGTCGAACACGATGCGGCCGGACGAGATCCGCGCGGGCGCCCTGGTCAGGCGGGTCATGGCGAAGCCGAGCGTCGACTTGCCCGAGCCGGACTCGCCGACGAGGCCGACGAACTCGCCCTGCTCGAGGCTCAGCGTGACGTCGCGCACGGCGTGCGTCGGAGCCGCACCCCGCGGCTCGTAGACGACGGACAGGTGGTCGATCTCGAGGAGGCTCATCGTCCGGTCCCTTCCCGCAGGCGCGGGTTGGACAGGCCGTCCACGCCGAAGTTGACGAGGGTCATGGAGGTCGCCAGGAGGGCGATGCAGAGGCCGGGCGCGAAGAGCAGCACCCACTGGCCGGTGAGGATCGCCATCGAGTTCTGCGCCCAGAAGATCATCGAGCCCCAGCTGATCGTCGACATGTCGCCGAGGCCGAGGAACGACAGCCCCGACTCGGCGAGCACCGCGGAGGTCGCGGCCCCGAAGAACGACCCCGCGATCATCGAGGTCATGTTCGGGAGGATCTCGCGGAAGATCACGCGCACCGAGCTCTCGCCCGAGAAGACGGCAGCGGTCACGAAGTCCCGCGAGCGCAGCGACCGGGTCTGCGACCGCAGCACGCGCGCGCCCCACGCCCAGCCCGTCACGACGACGACGAGCACGATCATCGGGAGCCCGCCGTTCTGCAGGTAGGCGGCGATGATGATCATGAGCGGCAGGCCGGGCATGACGAGGACGAGGTTGACGAGGAAGTCGACGACGTCGTTGCCCCAGCCGCGCAGGTAGCCCCACGACAGGCCGATGATGACCGCGACGAGCGTCGACAGGCCGCCGGCGACGAAGCCCACGAGGAGCGAGACGCGGGCGCCGAAGACGAGCTGCGACAGGACGTCCTCGCCCGCGCCCGTGGTGCCGAGCCAGTGCGCGCCGCTCGCGGCCTCGTTGCGGCCGAACGCGTCGTCGTGCGGGTCGTAGGGGGCCAGCAGCGGCGCGAACACGGCCATGAGGACGAACAGCCCGAGGATCACGATCCCGACGCGGGCCTTGGGGTGCGCCCAGACGGTCCCGAACCCGCGGCCGGCGACCTGGAGGCCGCGGCCGAGCCGGGTGCGCGACCGGCGGCGGACGCCGCGCACGGCGGCCGGCGACGGGCCCTCCGGGTCGGGGGTCACGGGGTCGAGCCGCAGGGCCGGCGAGGCCTCGCGCGTGCTGGTCTCGACGTGCGGGTGCGGGTCGGTCAGGGGGTCGGTCATGGTCACCGCCTCGTTCGGGGGTCGAGGACGCCGTAGAGGATCTCCACCAGGAAGTTCGCCACGAGGACGCTGACGGTGATCATGAGGAACAGCGCCTGCATGAGGGGGAAGTCCTGGTTGGTGACGGCGTTGAAGAGCAGGTAGCCGACGCCGGGGTAGCCGAAGACCTGCTCGACGAGCAGGGACCCGCCGACGACGCCGCCGAGCACCATGCCGAAGCCGGTGAGGTTCGGGAGGATCGCGTTGCGGGCCGCGTAGCGCACCGCCACGGTCCGGCCGCGGAGGCCGTTGGCCTCGGCGAACGTCACGTAGTCGTCGCCGAGCGTCGTGATCATCGTGTTGCGCATGCCGAGGATCCAGCCGCCGAGCGAGGTCAGCAGGATCGTGACGCCCGGCAGGACCGCGTGGTACCCGGCATCCCAGATGAAGTCCCAGGACAGGTTCGGCACGGCCGTCGCCGAGTAGGCGCCCGACGTCGGGAACCACCCGAGGACGTAGCCGAACAGGAACAGGACGAGCAGCGCGGTCCAGAAGTAGGGGAAGGCCGAGAGGAAGCTGCCGCCGAGGGTCGGCAGCGAGTCCATCCAGGTCCCGCGCTTCCAGGCGGCACCCACGCCGATCAGGGTGCCGAGCACGAACGCGAGGACCGTGACGACGCCGACCATGACGAGCGTCCACGGCAGCGCCGAGGACACGAGCTGCGAGACCTGCTGCGGGAAGAACGTGTAGGACACGCCGAAGTCCAGGTGGACGACGTTGCCGAGATAGTCGACGTACTGCGTCCAGAGGTTGCCGCCGGGGACGCCGAGCTGGGCCTCGATGGATGCCTGGACGGCGGGGGTGACAGGGCCGTTCTGGGCGAGCTTGGCGATCGCGGCGTCGGCGGGGGAGCCGGGCATGAGCCGGGGGATCGCGAAGTTCAGCGTGACGGCGGCCCAGAGCGTCAGGACCAGCAGGCCGAGCTTGCGCAGGGCATAGCGCACGGGAGCCTCCCGGGGTGGGGGTGGTCGGGTGGGGTGGGGCGCGGCGTCGTCGGTTCGACGCGCGAGGCGGGGTGCGGGGGGCGCGCAGGACGCGCCCCCCCCCCCCCCCGCAGCCCCCGGCCGTGAGGTGGGGGGGGCACCGCCCCGGCGGCGCGTCCCCCGT
>NZ_JBNCMC010000012.1:0-78104 GCF_049844995.1 Luteimicrobium sp. DT211
GTCGCGAGCAGGAAGGTCGGCGCGCGGCCGTAGGACTTCATCCCGACCAGGTAGAACCCGTCGTCCGGGTGAGACAGGACAGCCTCACCGTGCGGGGGCACGGTGCCGCACGAGTGCTGGTTCGGGTCGATCAGCGGCGCGAGCGCGCTCGGCGCCTCCACCACCGGGTCGAGGTCGAGGCGCAGCTCGCGCAGCATCTCCAGGTCGGGCCGGAACCCGGTCGCGTTCACGATCGCGTGGACCTCGACCTCGAACACGTCCTCGCGCGTGGTCCCGAACACCCGCACCATGTCCGCGCCCGGCATGAGCCGCTCGATCGTCGTCCATGTCACCAGGGTGAGCCGTCCGGCGTCGACGGCGGTCTTGAGGCGGGTGCCGAGCAGGCCGCGCGCCGGGAGCTCGTCGTCCGTCCCGCCGCCGAACAGGCGTCGGGCGGAGCCGCCGCGGATCGCCCACGTGATCCGCGTCCCCGGGTCGGCCTCGGCCAGCTCGACCAGGCTCAGCAACGTGTTCGCGGCGGAGTGGCCCATGCCGACGACGAGCGTGTGGCGCCCCGCGAACCGCTCGCGCTGCGCGCCGAGCACGTCAGGAAGGGGGCCCGCCACGAAGGCCGCCGCATCGTTTTCTCCGGCTGCGGGCAGGCCGGAGACCCCGAGCGGGTTGGACGACCCGAACGTGCCCGAGGCGTCGATCACGGCTCGGGCGTGGACATCGGAGACCTGCCCCGCGGCGTCCACCGTGCGCACGAGGTACCCGCGACGCTCCCGACCCAGCGACCGGGTCTTGTCCGCACCCTCGCGGGCGACCGCGACGACCCGCGTTCCCAGACGAAGCCGGGGGGCCAGTGCGCGCGTCGCGGCGAGCGGCTCGAGGTACTTCCCGACCAGATCGGTCCCGGTTGGCAGGGCGTCGGGGTCAGGTGCCACCCAGCCGGTGGGCTCCAGAAGGCGCTTCGCCGCCTCGTCGACGTCGTAGCGCCACGGCGAGAACAGGCGCACGTGCCCCCATGACGCCACAGCCGCCCCGACGCGGTCGCCCGCCTCCAGGACCAGCGGCTCCAGTCCACGCTCCAGCAGGCGTGCTGCGGCCGCCAGCCCGACGGGCCCGCCGCCGATCACCACCACCGGAAGCTCAGATCTCGTGACCTCGCCCATCACCACTCCCATCGAAGACTGTCGATCAATCGCAGGCCCAACGTATCGACAAATCTCGATAGGTGGCAAGATGAGGCCATGACGTCGACCGCCGAGCTCCCCCTCGCCTCCCCCGCTCCTGCCGCGGTCTGCGACTGTGGGGTGCCCACGCAGGGCGCGGACCCCGGCGTGGCTCGCTCGCTGGCCCAGACCTTCAAGGCCCTCGGCGACCCGACCCGCGTGCAGCTCCTGTCGATCGTCGCGGCCGCCGACGCCGGTGAGGCGTGCGTCTGCGACCTCACCGGGCCGGTCGGCCTCGCGCAGGCCACCGTCAGCCACCACCTCAAGATCCTCGTCGACGCCGGCTTGCTCACTCGTGAGCAGCGAGGACGCTGGTCGTACTACTCCGTCGTCGACGGAGCACTCGGAGAGGTCTTCGACTCACTCGTCAGGGTCCTCGACCGGCGATAGGCGACCGACGTCGACCGCGTCAAGCGCGCCCGATGGGACGGGCGACGCGTTCGAGGATAGTGAGCAGGTAGGTCCCGGTCCCCATCGCGGGGTCGACCGTGATCACGCTGGGGTTCCGGAAGCCCGCCGTCTTCCCGAGTCGGGTCGTGAGCGCGTCTTCGGTCAGGCGGACCATCTGCTCCGCGACGGGCAGGGGCGTGTAGTAGGAGCCGGACTGCTTGCGCAGGTTGTTGTCGTACAGCTCGAGGAAGTCCTCGTAGAGGTACAGGTAGGTGTCGCGCTTCCCGCGGCGAACCCGGTCCCAGTTCACGGACCCGACGACCCGCACGAGCAGGTCGAGGGTGACCTTGAAGTCGGCGGCGACGTCGTCTGTCAGGACCTGCAACGCCTTGCCCATCAGGGAGTGCTCCGCCCCGAGCTTGCTCCCGATCGTGTGAAGGGACGCCCCAGACAGGTCAATGTCCTCGGTCCGCGCGAGGAGCAGGGCGAACGTGACGGCTTGGGCGTACCCGTCGGCGAACACGTCGTCGGTGGCCTGCGGGAACAGCAGCGCCCGCCAGTCGCGCGCGAGCCCGTGAAACGGCTGGTCCGCTTCGTCAGCCCCGCCGGCGATCGCCTGCGTCTCCTTGGTGAGCTGGTCGAGCACCTCCCCTCGCAGGAGCCGCGTGAGGGGCGCGATCGCGCGCACGAGCGCACCCACGGACGTGATGGGGACGGGTTGCCATCGCAGGAACGCGGTGAGCATCGTCTCGAGCGCAGCAGGCGCTGCGAGCGTGTCGCCCGCGGTCTCCAGGTCCCCGGTGAGGACCACGGGGTCTCCGACGGGCTCGCCGTCGACGTACAGCCGCCACTCGGTGCCGTTGGTGTAGAGGAGGTTCGGCAGGTCACGCTGTCGTTCCCACTGGACCTTGTCGTGGCCGCGGAGCCGGTCAGGGTCGATCGTCCGACCCGGTGCCTTGACCTCGACGTAGCCCGTGGTGACACCCGCGACGCGGACGCCGTAGTCCGGGCGGACTCGACGCTCGGTGTCCTGGACCTCGTCGTGGAACGTCGCCGGGACGCCGAGGTGGTCCCCTACGGCGCTGAGCAGTTCCTCGAGCGGGGTTCTGATCGCGGCCTCGCGGTCGCCCGGGCCGGCGAGCTTCTCCCGGCATCGGACACCGAAGTGGGAGACGACGTCGTCGAGCCAGTTCACTGTGGACGTGGAGGGAGGCTGGGATGGGGCGGCGGGCACAGGCTGAGGTTACGTGCCTGGCGCAGGGTTGGGACGGATCTCGGTGTGGTCGCGCCACGCGGTCGCACCGTCGTCGAATTCGACGGTCCACTCATCGGAGCCAGGCCGGTCGAGGATCGTTGCGGGTTCCCATTCGGCGGCCGCGCCGAGGCCGCGTGTCGATACGCGTGTTCCCGCCGGGTACGGGTCGTGCGAGTCCAGGTACTCGCGCACGAGCTCGTCGACGGGCATCGGGCCATCGGGCGCGGCGTCGACGTACCGCTGTAGCGGGTCGAGCGCGCCCCACGCCTGCGCGAGCGCGTCGACGGGGTCGGGTCCGTTGTCAGTCATCGGGGGTATCTCTCCATCGCCAGTTGGGGAGCACGCTAGTGACCGCCACCCACATGGGGGCGGCGGTCAGAAACAGCCGTTACTGGCGACGGCGTACACGCGGACCGTCTGATTCACGACGGCGATCTCGCCTGTGTGACGCACCAGGACGTGTTCGCGCAGTGGTCGGCCATCGACGGTGAACTTCGTGCGCGTCAGAGTCGCCGTGGTGGGGATCCCGTTCGCGCGACGAACGACGGGGTCGATCACAGCCAGGACGAAGTAGACGGCCGGCAGGCGACGGGCGAGGCGGTCGCAGCGGTAGACACGCGAGAGCTTGCGGCACCGGCTCGGGTCGAGGTCGAGCGCCTCCCCGGGCGCGGCGGACTCACGCGTGTAGTGGAACCAGTCCGTGGCCACGAGGCGCTCATACTCTTCGTCCCGTACGGCGCGGTAGCCGCCCGACACCAGGGCGGTGATCAAGCAGAGCAGGATGACTACGGCCAGGTACAACGCCGACCAGCGCAGATCGGCCGTCTCGCTTACCCACAGCGCCACAGCACCGAAGAGGAAGACTGCGAGTGTTGCGCCTCCCCAGGCAGCTGCTACCGGGGAACGCAGGCTATGCGTCAGTGCGCGCCACGTCTCCTTCCACCGACTCCAGCGCCCGGGGCCGCTCATTCTGGCTCGGGGCCGGCGCGCCAAGTGCGGTGCAGAAGCGGAGAGATCGGGAGGGCGGCGACGAGCTCGACGTCGTCGTCGGTGGTCCGCCAGATGACGTGCCAGCCGGTGGGCCCGTCGGTGTTCTCGGTGACGAGGAACCATCGCCACTGCGGTCCGAGGGTCCCGCGCGCAAACGGGGTGCCGTGGAGGCCGCCGCTGGCGATCTCCACGAGGACGTCGGCGAGGACCTCGCTGGGGTGTTCGCGAAGGTCGGTGACGAGGTCGGGCCAGAACGTGACGACGTCGCCGGCGCCGATGCTCGGCGCGAGGTCGGACAGCGGGGCCGTCGTCGGCCCGGACGGGTGCTGGACACGCTCGGCGGCGACGTCGACGTGCGTGCCGGCCTCGAGCGCGCCGAGCTCGTCGCGCAGCTCGTCGAAGTCGGCCCACGCGACGAGCGCGGCGTCGGGGACGCCGCGCCGGCCGAGAAGCACGGGCCCGTGCTCGGACGCCGCGACCCCGGAGACGAGGTGACCGAGGCGTGCCTTGGCCTCGGTCAGCGGGTAGATGTACGGGATCTGCATCGGGCTTCCTACGCTGCGTCGGTCTCGACCGGACTGTGGGCCTCGACATCCTCTCGCACGAGGGTGTCAAAGTCCGCAGGGTCGACCGGCGGGATCCCGACGGCGTTGCCGTTGGTCTCGTGGTGCTTGGCTGCGCACTTGCCGAGACCTCCGACGTTGCCGTCGAGGTCGTGAATCTTGGCGACGGCCGGCCACAGGTGCTCGAACCACAGCCGGATCGCGTCGGTCGGAACGGTCGAGCGGTGCGCGGCCTTCCACGCGACGAGCTGCGCGGTCATGACCTCGACGACGACGGGGTGCCCGGGCCAGCAGCCCCAGATCGCGAGGTGCTCGTTCTGGCGGCCGATGGTGGTGTTGTACCAGCCGATGAAGTCGCGCAGCTCGTACCAGAGGTCGGCACGCTCCTCCCCTTCGAGGGTCTCCCACCGCCACCGGCCGGCACGCTTGGCCTCGTCCTGCTCCGCGGTGAGCTCGTCGCGGACGGCCGCGATCTGGTCGAGGAGGGCAGCTAGGACGTCCTCGAGCTGGCGGGTCGTGGCGTACTGGGGCTCTTCCTCAGCCATCGATCTTCCTCCCGGTCAGCTGCTCGGCAGCCTTGGCGCTCTTCTCCACGGCGTCCTTGCTCTTCCCGTCCCACCAGGGCGTGAGCGTGACCTGCGCGGACTTGAGCTCGCGGTAGAACATCAGGGCCTCCCCCAGCTTGAGGCGGCGGATCTCGTCGCCTGCGAGGCGGTTCTCCCATTCCGACGACGTCGTCGTCGACCCCCCACTGTGCCCCGACGACGCCGAGAGCCGGTGGGCACGGTAGCGGCCGTGCATCTCGGACAGTGCGCGCAGGTGCTCGGGGTCCTTGATGCCGGGCAGGTACATCTGGGTGGTCGCGGCCGCGATGATCGCGTTCGCGCCGGCATCGCTCCAGCGCTGGACCATCTGCGCCTTGGACTGGCAGATGACGCGCACGGAGATCCCGCGCCCACCGGAGTCGCTCATCAGGCCGGGCAGGTCGGGCAGGGGCGCGACGTTCGCGGCCTCGTCAAGGATCAGGGCGAGCGGGGGCCATAGCCGGCCCGTCTCCTGCGACTTGTCCTTGGCTCGGCGCACGACGGCGCCGGCGAGGGTCGTCACGAGCGGCGCGACGCTGCCCACCCCCTCCCCTGACATCAGGTACAGGGTGTTGGGGCCGGTGAGGAACTCGTCGATGTCGAAACCCTCACCGGGTGCGGGGCACAGCGCCTCGAGGACGGCCGGTGACGTCAGGGCGGCGAGGAGCCCGACAAGCGTCGTCCCGAGCGAGGCCGCGGTCTCCTTGGCTTGGGACTGGGTCCGGGCCTTGAGGAGGTCGGCCCACAGCTCGGTGCCGCGGCTGACGACGGGCGCGCCGACCGCCTCCCCGGTCACAGGGTCGACGATGGCGCCCTGGCTGCGCAGGACCATGGCCGGCTCGTTACTCGAGAAGTCGGACGCCCACCGCATGACGTCGCGCATCGACCCGCCGGGCTTGAGCGCCGCCGCGTGCAGGAAGAAGGCGAGAATCTCCCCTGCCTGGTTGGTGAACCAGGCGTTCTTCCCCGAGAGGCGCTCGGGGTCCGCAGCGGCCCAGGAACGGCCCCGTTCGCGGGCCTCGTCGGGGTCTTCGCACCCTGCCACGGGGTCCCACTTGAGGGTGGTGGGCCAGCCGGTGATCGACCCGCCGTGGTCGAAGACGCTCACGACACCCTTCTCGGCGCGAGGCGTGTGCGTGTAGTAGACGACGTCGCTCTTGGTGCCGGTGATGACGACCGCGCCGGGGGCGTCGAGGATCCAGTCGATAACGAGCCGTGAGGTCTTGCCAGAGCGGGGCGGACCGATCACGAGAAACGAGTCCTCATGCTGGGCAAACAGGGGCTTGCCGCGGTAGGTGCAGACCGCGACGACGCGGTCGACCGGCGCGAGCTCCTGCGCGGCCGCCGCAGGTACGACCTTGTCGGCGGCCTCCTGCGCGGCCGACAACGTCATGGGTGCCAGGTCCCGCAGCGTCGTGCGGTTGTACCGGCGGTCGGTCATCCAACCCGCGATCGTCATGCCCGCCCAGACGGCGCCCACGATCAGGGCGAGGGCCACGACGACGACCAGGGCGTAGATCACCGGGGCCGGGCCCGGGGAGGTGACGTACCCGCCGACGGGGTTGGTAGGCCGGGCGCGCACCGCGTCCAGGGTGTCGTGAAAGGTAGGGGCGGAGTGCCCGGTCAGGGCGGCGACCGTGAGGGCCGCCAGGTGCAGCAGACCGATCAGCGCGGCCACGAGGCCGACGACGGCGATCGCGAGCGTGACCGCGGAGTCGCCGAGGCTGCGGGGCCGGCGCGGGGCCGGTGTCATGGCGCTCATCAGGCGGCCGCCGGCATCTGAGCGTTGTCACCGTGCAGGGAGACCGTCGCAGTGGAGTGCATGGCCTCGTCGGTGTCGGTCAGGCGCTCCTCCCAGGCGGAGCGGTAGTGGGTGACCAGCACGGGCTTGCGGTCGCCGACCTTGATCAGTGCGCTCCCCTTGGGTAGCTGCATCAGCACGCCGTGCGCCGATGGCGGCAGGCCGAAGAGCTCGACGAGAGCGGCTGCGTCCTCGTCGCGGTCCTGGCGGTACATGACGGCGACGGCGGCCTCCTTGATCGCGGCGCGCGCCGGGGAGTCTTTCGCCACGTCCGAGAGGTGGTGCAAGGCGGTGATGTTCTCCAACGACTCACCACGGGTGAGCTTCTGGTTGCGCTCCATGATCGTGGCGAACGTCCCGGAGACCAGGTGCCAGCCCTCCTCGACGACGAAGACCGTCGGGACCGGGTCGGCCTGGTTGTCGATGACCGCACGCAGCCACGAGTTCACCACGGCCATCACGATCGGGACCGCGGGCCCGGTGTCCGGGAGGGCGGAGATGTCGAAGACGGTCAGGCCCTTGGTCAGGGAGATGCTGCCCGACGTCGGGCCGTCGATCAGGCCGGCGAGGTCCTCGTCGACGAGCCGCTCGAGTTCGGCCGCGGCTTCGAGGCCCCAGCGGGCGAGGTCGTCGAGGCTGGTGCGGTGCGACACGTACTGCCGGGCGCCCTCATGGGGGTCCTCGAGGTGGTGCAGGACGTCGCGGATCGTCGCGACGCGCCCCGTGGCGCGTGCCTCGTCGATGGCGCACTTGCGGGCGACGCTGAGCGCCTTGCCCTCGAGCGCGCCTACGTCGCGGCCGAGAGCCTCGGTCAGGACGGCGCGCAGCAGCTGCATCTGCGAGGCACCGGACTCGCTGGTCCCCTCCCCGCCGATCGCGGGGTCGAGGACGTTGACGCATGATCCGCCGGTGTTCTTCCCGATCACGAACTTGATCGGCTCGACGCCGAGCGCGCGGGCGAGCTGTGCGTACTCGCCCTCGATCACGCCGGCGCCGCGCTGCTGGCGCTTCTTGTCGATTACGACGACGCGCCGGCCCAGCATCAGCTGGCGGATCACGCCCCACGTCTTGATGAACGACGACTTGCCGTAGCCGACGTCACCGAACACGCAGACGTTCGCCGACGACAGGCCCTCGTGCTTGTACGCCGCGAAGACGTCGAGGTAGTAGGGCCAGCCGGTGTGCTGCTCCTTGCCGACGAACAACCCGAGGTGGGAGGTCGGGGCTCCCGCGGTTGCGAGGAACAGGCCGGAGACCTGCCGCGTGGTCGACTTTGTGGCCTTGCCGACGTACTCGTAGAAGCCCAGCCGGTCCAGCCACTTGCGCCGGTTGCGGCGGACTTCGCGCTCACGCCCGGCGGTCTGCCGCCCCTTGGCCCGGCGGTCGTTCCGGTTCGGCTCCTCGGCGGGCGCGGTGGCCGCCTTGCGGCTGCGCTTGGCGTTCTTCGTGTCGGTCGCGTGCTTCGTCCAGCTCTCGATGGTGCTCACTTGCGGACCTCCATTCCCCTGGCCAGCGGCAGGCTGGTGATGAGCCCGGCGGCGTGCTTGCCGTCGAGCCAGTACAGGCTCGTGATGTTGGCCTCGTCGGCGGCGTCCTCGAGCTGGCGGACGGCGGCCGCGAGGCCCTTCTGGTCTCGGGCGGTGACGGTGACCGACATGGCCCAGTTGGCGCCGTGGACCCCGGTGCTCGGCTTGAGGTCGGCCAGGCGCTGCTGGGAGGCAGTGAGCTGGTCGTCCTCGGACCCGTCGCTGACCTTGCCCAGCGCCTCCTTGGACGCGCCGCGGTCGTGGGTGACGTCGTCCTTGGCGTGCCGGCGGGCGATGTGCGCGGGGACCAGGTCGATCGTGGTCGCGATGGTCCGAACCACGGACGGGGACACGTTGCTCAGCAGCGGGTGCAGGAAGTCCGGGGACAGTCGTCCCGGGGTGATCCCGGTGCGCGGGACGATGGCGGTGCGCGTGTACCAGGTGCTCTTGGAGCCCTGGACGACGACGTGGCGTCGCGGCTTGCAGTCCTGGGGCAGCCAGGCCCTCGCGTACGACATCGGACCACCGTCGTCGTGGACCTGGTCGATCGGGTAGTCCGCGTCCTGCAGTGACCGGATCACCGCGGACAGCCGTCGCTCGTCCAGCGGCCGCACCCGCAGCCCCTGCGCGGCGGCGCGCTCGAGCGCACCGCCGACCTCGGCGGCAACAAGCCGGGCGGCGCCGTCCTCGCCCTGCCCGTGCTCGCGGGCCGCGAGGGTGAACGCGGGGGTCACGGGCAGGCGCAGGACGAGCCAGGACCGGTGCTGCTCGGTCTGCTTGCCCACCATGTCGAGCAGCTCGACGTAGGAAGCCGTCAGATCCGGGTCCGGGGAGGCGGGCAGGAGGTCCATCACCCAGGCCGTGTGATCCCGGGTGTCGTACGGGACGACGCGCGTCACCTCCTGGACGGTCCGGATCATGCTCCCGGGCCGCGCCAGGATGGCGCAAAACCGGCCCCACCGCGCGTGGGCCTCCCCGAACTCGGACTCCTTGTCCAGGCCCGCTGCGGGGCCGGCCATCTCGACGGCGGCCGAGTAGAAGTGCCGGCGCCCCGGGGAGGTGTGCCGCAGGATCGCGAGCTCCTCCCCGGTCGGCAGGGTCGCGGACAGGACCCGGACCTGGCCGACGGCGACGGGCGCGACGTACGGGTGACGCGCCTTGTCGTCGGCCAGGTGCCGGGGGGTGAACGGGCGCCGGTGCGCCCGGTAGGAGATCTCCTCCCCGATGAACGCCGCCGCGGACCGGTCGCGCAGGAACGCGCCGGGCACCGGGGTCCACACGGCAAAGGCGAGGGCGAGGACCAAGATCGCGCCTGCGGCCGAGCCCCAGGAGATCCCGCCACCCATCAGGACGAGGAACGCCGGGGCGCCGGTCGCGATCAAGCCGAGCCACTCGATCCGGGTACGGCTGCCCCCGATGATGCCGCGGCTGCGGGTCTCTCCTCCGAGGACGACCCGCCGGTCGACAGTCTGAGTGCTCATCGTCTACTCCCCCTGGGTCACGCGATCTCGGGCGTCGCGGCGTCGGCCGACGCGCGGGTCTTCTCCACGACGGCCTGCGCGGCCTGGGCTGCGAGCTGCGCGGCGAGCAGAGCGCCGCCGGATGCGGCACCCCCCGCGGCGCTCGCTCCCGTGCTGGCTGCACCCGCACCGGCACCAGCGCCGACACCAGCTCCGGCACCTGTGCCGGCGCCGGCCGGGTTCGGCACCGCAGCCGGTGTCGGCGTCGGCCTAGGGCCAGGTGGCGGGTTCCCGGGTCCTGGGCCCGGGTTCGGGCCGGCCTGCGTGTTGCTCGCGGTGGTCTTCTCGTTGCGGGCCCGGTTCATCGCCAGGGTCTGCAGGCTCGAGCCGGCCATGCCCACCGCAGCGGCGGTCATCATCGCGCCGCCCGACCGGACACCGTGCTCGGTCGGCATGAGCGGGAACCACTTCAGAAGGGTCCAGGGGGCGAACGCGATGAAGACGACCGCGATCACGACGAGCGCCGCCTGGACGAGCTGCTTGAGGCCGTCCGAGGCCGAGGACGGTGTCGGGTCGACGCCTCCCGCCATCTTGAAGACCACCCCGACGGCGAACAGCAGCAGCGGGCGGGAGAAGATCAGGACGACGACGGCGAAGGGCACAGCCAGCGACTTCTTGCGCCACGGGGAGTACACGCTCATCCCCCAGCCCATCCCGGCGGCCACGCCGAGGATGTAGGTCGTCAGGGTCTGGACCATGAAGGTCCCGATGATCCCGAGCGCGCCGATGAACAAGATCCCGAAGACGATCAGCCCGGTGACGAAGCCACCGGGGATCTGCATGGTGATCGCCTCGAAGACGGCCGCCGAGGTCAGGGACTTCGCCGCGTCAGGGCCCATCCAGTGGATGACGCCCTCCGAGAGTCCGTTCGAGACCTGCATGATGACGTAGGCGACCGCGGGGCCGAAGACCATCATCAGGAGCGCGATGGGAACGCGGCGTACGAGCGTGTCGGACATCTCGTCGGGACCGATGCGCCCGTTCCCGTAGGAGTGGAACTGCAAGATCAGGCCGATCGCGAGGAGCAGCAGACCGATGCCGCCCGAGGCCGCGTAGGCGTTGCGCCACCACGTCGCACTCGGGTCGAACGCGACCGTGTTCAC
This sequence comes from Luteimicrobium sp. DT211, assembly GCF_049844995.1. Lineage (NCBI taxonomy): Bacteria > Bacillati > Actinomycetota > Actinomycetes > Micrococcales > Luteimicrobium > Luteimicrobium sp. DT211. The sequence continues at coordinate 10,947 of NZ_JBNCMC010000012.1, forward strand.
CACGAAGTCCATCGCGGTCTCGAACATCGAGACCGCGTCCTCCTTCAGGGAGTTGATGAACGCCTGCCACGCGTACTTCGGGTTGACCATGAACCCGACGGCCTTTGCCGCGTTGTACGGCGTCGACGCGGCCGTCAGAGCCACGTTGTACGCGTCCCAGAACCAGCCCTTGATCTTGTCCATGGCCGGCTCGACGACGACCGAGCAGCCGGTGCCCAACGCCCCGTTGATCGAGCTCACGACCCCGCAGACGGTGTGTGCGGCCAGCGTCGGCATCTGGTCCCGCACGAAGTGCGACTTCATCGCGTTCTGGCAGTCGTCCTGGAGGTTGTTGAGCGGCCAGTGGACGATGAGTTTGCAGGTCTTCGTCGCGGTCTTGGCGGCAGCGGTCTTCTCCGCGGCCTGCTTCTGGGCCTCGGTGTAGTCGGCGTCGTCGACCCCGGCCGCCTTGGCTGCGGCGGCGGCCGCCGCGGAGCCCACATCCGGACCGGACCCGTCAGCCGAGACCACCTGCGGCGCCGCGTGCGGCGACGACGGCGCGGAGGCCGACGCGGCTCCCACCCCCGTGCACATCAGGACCGCGGCGAGCACGCCGACGATCCACACCTCACCCCTGCGGTGCATTGGTGTACTCCGTCCATCCGGGTCCGGCGGCCGCGATCCACGCGTGCCGGTGATCAGCAGGTACGGGCGAGGTCGTGACGCCGCTCACCCCGTCGGGCAGACCGTCGAGCTGCGCCTCGTAGCCCGCCAAGTGCCAGTCGTTTTCGAACCAGGCCAAGGTCACGTGGTACTCGCCTACGCCGACGTTGCCCTTCCCCATGTATGGGGTCTCGTAGGCCACGACGTCGACGCTCGCCTGAGTACCGGGGACGCACGAGCGGACGATGAAGGCGCCCCACTCGGGGTGGAACGACGCGTTCGGGTCGAGCGGGGTCCCGTACTTCTTGACCTCGGCACGACCGCTTGTGAACTCGGCGGTCAGCGTTGCGACCGGCCCGTCAGCAGCGCCGCCGTCGAGGCCATCGGTGAGCTGGGAGACGTAGGCGGCGAACCCCTTGGCGTCCAGGCGCGGCTGGTAGAGGCCGTCCTCGATGCCCTTGACGTAGTTGGTGGCCGCCTGGACGGCGCCCTCACAGGTGTTCGCGTACCCGAGGGGCGTGCGCCCGTCGGAGGCCACCTTGCCCTTGGTGCCACCGCTGCCGGCGGCCACCCGCAGGCCGCCGACGGCGTCCGGGGCCGTGGAGGTCGACGTCGCCGGCGAAGAGGCGGCAGAGGGGCCCGCGGAGGCCGGTGGTGTCGACGAGCCCCCCAGGCCCATGGCGAGCGCGACCGCGCCGGCGCCCACGACGAGGGCGCCGGCGATGGTCGCCCACACCCACCTCGGGACACGGCGGCGCGGCCGCTCGCTGTAGTCGTCGATGGCCACGGGTCAGCCCTGGAAGACGAAGATGATCGCGCCGATGATCAGGGACACAGCGCACAGGCCGGCGAACGCCGCGATCGCGACCTTGAACTGCCCCGCGGCCTCGAGCGTGCCGTCCATCGAATGCTGGACCTTGGAGTTGTAGCCCCACTTGACGGCCGCCATGATGACCGCGACCGCACCGGCCAGGAGGCACAGGCCCCAGATCCCGCCCGCGATCACGCCGGCCTTGTTGGCGAACTTCACGCCGAAGACGGTGATCGAAGGCGTCACGCTGTCGAGCGGGTTGCTGATCTTGCCGGTGGTGAGGGTGATCGCGCTCGCGACAGACTGGGTGATGAGTTCACGCATGGTGGGGGCTCCTAGTCCAGTGAAGGGTGGCCTCGGGGGCCGGGGCGGTGAACGGCTCGGGGACGTAGTCCCCCGAGCTGGGCGTCGTCGGGAACGACGACGTCGGGAGCGGCGCGCTCGCGTTCAGCTCCTCACGCGCGACGGCGCGGGTCATCGCCCGGATGACGTCCGCCGCGGCGTAGGTCAGCGCGTCGAGGGTCGGCTGGCTGATCTCGGCGAGGGTCGTCTGCCCGCGCATCGCGATGTGCTCGTCGTACGGGAGCCGGTGGATCGTCTTGACGCCCGCTGCCGCGAGGGTCTCGAGCACCGCCTGCTCCATCGGCCCGTAGACGGGCCGGCCGTCCTCCATGATCACGGCGACCGACGTGTCCGCGAGGTACGCGCCGTGCGGGCCCATGCTCCGCAGCGCGTGGAGCGTCGCCACGGCGTGGCTGCAGCTCGGCTGCTCCAGCATGAGTGGGATCACGAAGACGTCCGCGTTGTCGACGGCAGCCCTGAACGCCCCGGACGTCGGCTGGTTGCCGGAGTCCATGACGCGGACCTTGTAGAACTCGTTGAGCTTGCGGCAGACCTTGGTGACCGCGTCGTAGGTCAGCGCGGGACGCGCGCGGCCCTGGACGGTCGCGATCACGTCGGCGAAGGACGTCTGCGTCGAGGCGTACCAGCCAACCTTTCCCTGGGCGTCGAGCTGGTCGACGTCCCGAACGAGCTCGCCGAGCCCGACGAGCGGGGAACCCTCGGAGCGCCCCGCCAGGTCGTTAGGGTCGTCCGCGACCTCGTGGAGCGCCGTGTTGCCTCCACGGATCGCGGAGAGCTGCCCGCCGAGCGTCAGCGAGAGCGTCGTCTTTCCGGCGCCGCCCTTGCGGTTGCCGACCAGCACCGCTACCGCACGAGGCCAGGCGGCCTGGCGGATGACCCGCTTGGCCTCCTCGAGGCGGACCTGTTCGGCGTACGCCTTGTCGAGCGCGGCCTGCTCCTCGGCGCCGGGAGCGACCGGAAGACCCGCGCGGGCAAGCTTGCCGCGCAGGCCCTGCCTCGCCCGGGCCTTGGGCCTGGGCTGCTGGGCCCGGATGGCCGCGGCCGACGGCGTCGCCGCGGCGAGAAGCTCCCCCGGATCGACGGGCACCGGCTCGACCGGCACGGACTGCCCCCGGAACGGTCCATCGACGACGAGGGCCGGGTCCGGCGAAACGTCCGCCGGCACCCCCTCGACCACTGGGGCAGGCTCGGGCGGCACAGCGACCACAGCCGGGGCCGGCTCGGTCACCTCACCCCCCGCGAGCTTGTCCACGACAGGGCTCCCGATCGAAACCGGCAAGCCCTCCCCTTGCGTCTCCGCAGGCTCGTACCCCGAGCCCGCCCATGGCATTGTGCTCATGGATACATTATGAACGATGCTATTCGTAATGTCAACGATACTGTGCAGACTGTCTCGCAGTGTGGGAGACTGCGAGCATGGCGACAGGGACGCGCCGCTGGCCGAGCCTCCTGACGGTGGCGCAGGCCGCGCAGATGATCGATCGAGACGAGAACACGGTGCGGATCTATCTGCGCCGGGGCGTGCTGCACGGACGCAAGTCCGCCGGCGCGTACGTGCTGGCGCGAGATGAGGTGCTCGCGGACATCAGCCGCCACGAGCGAACCCTCAAGAAGGGGACCATCGGGTGAAGGTCGTAGCAGGGGGCATCGCGGCCGTGGCCGCGGCAGGGGTCGCGTCGCTCGCGCTTGCCGTGTTCGGGGGTGACGACGGCGACACTGCCGCTGCCGCGCCCGCGTCCGGCGGGACCGGGGTCCTGAACGCCGCGGCGATCCCCCAGGCGTACCGCGACATCGTGGCCTCGGCCGGCAAGCGCTGCGCCGGGGTCAGTGGCCCTGTGCTCGCGGCCCAGGTCGAGGCCGAGAGCGGCTGGAACCCGAAGGCGCAGAGCCCCGCCGGCGCGCAGGGCATCGCGCAGTTCATGCCGGGCACCTGGACGAGCTGGGGCAAGGACTACGACGGCGACGGTGCCGCCGACGTCCTCAACGGCGTCGACGCGATCGGCTCACAGGCCGACTACATGTGTTCGCTGCGCTCATGGGTCGATGAGCAGCTCAAGGCCGACAAGATCCAGGGCGACCCCCTGCAGCTCACCCTCGCTTCGTACAACGCCGGCACCGGCAACGTCGCCAAGGCCAGCGGGGTCCCCGAGATCACCGAGACCCAGCAGTACATCACCCGGATCCTCGCCGCGATCCCCCGCTACACCAGCACCCTCGGGGACGCGCTCGTCGGGATCGCCGTCGACGCCGGCGGTGGACCGCCCGTGTCCAAGGACGGCACCTTCCGCGAGGCAATCGACGGCTCCGGACACCTGGACACCTCGAACCTCTGCCGCATTCCGTGGGCCGGCGCCGACATGTTCCTGCGCTGCGACGCCGAGCACGCGTTCGCCAAGCTCGACAAGGAGTTCCACAAGAAGTTCGGGCACGACCTCACGCTCAACGCCGCCTACCGCGACTACGCCACCCAGGTCTACCTGTATGCCACCATGCCGCCCGGTGTCGCAGCCAAGCCGGGCACCTCAAACCACGGGTGGGGCCTCGCCGTCGACCTCGGCAACGTCGGTACCGAGGGGAGCGCCACCTACGACTGGATGCTCCAGAACGCGCCGGCCTACGGCTGGTCAAAGCCCTCATGGGCGAAGATCGGCGGATCCGGGGCACACGAACCCTGGCACTGGGAATTCGTAGGGACGAAGAAGTGATGACGACCAAGACGACGATCCGCACCGCCGCCGCGGCGCTCACCATAGCGGCCGCCTACGCTCTCACCGGATGCGCTGGCGGCCCCGACGACCCCACGCCAGCGGGCACGAGCGCCTCCCCCGCCGTGGCCGCGCCGACGACGAGCCCGGGCGCCGTCGCGGCCCCAGCCGTACAGGCCAGCGTCGACGACGACGTCGCCCAGCTCTGCGCCACCTACTGGACCGCCGACACCACCACCGACAAGACACCCCAGGCCGCCGTTCGCCGCGCCGCAGCGCTCATGACGCCGCGTCTGCGCGAGGCGACCGACGTCGACCTACCCAGCGGAGGCGGTGCCGCCTGGACGCAGCTCGCCGCCCACCGCGGCCGCTACATCACGACCACTCAGGGCGCCACGGATGCGATGGCGCTGCCCGCCGACACCGACACCACCGCCAGCCGCGGCCAGATCATCACCCTGATCCCCACGGGCGTCGACGGCTGGATCGGCAAGCGCCAGGTCATCGTCGTCCAGATCGACCTCACGCGCGCTGACGCCGACTCACCGTGGCTCGTCGACCACGTCGACGCCCAACAGCCCGTGACCTCACTCGGGGACGCCTCCCCCGAGTCCTGAGTCTCTCTTCACGAATCAAGCAGCCGCCGGCCAGGCTACAGGGCGGCTAAGCGGTAGTGTGTTGGCCGTCGGCAGGGGGCCCGCCGGCTAAATCCGGCAGGATGGGCGGCATGCCACGCCTCACCCAGCCCCCAGGGATGCCAGGGGAGGTACGAGTCGCCGTGGAGACCATCGGCAACCTCGCGCGCGTCGAGATTCTCCACGCGCTGTCGGCCCAGGGCCCGCTCACGACCCCACAGATCTACGGTGAGCTCGGCGCTGCCCGGACCAACACGCTGCGCCACCTCGAGGCGCTCGAAGCGCTCGGCCTCGTCGTCGCCGACGAGCCTCCTAACCGCCGGCACGGCCGGCTCGTCACATGGGCCGTCAACCGGGCGGCCGTGAAGGCCACTGGCGAGGCTCTCATCGGCTACATGCTCGGCGAATCGTGAACCCGACACGCCGCCCCACCTGCAAGGAAGGCCATAGTCATATGGCCTATGTTGCTGGCATGGCTGGAACCACCCGCCGGAGGGGGCGTCCCCGAGGCTCAGTAGGGCCGACCGCTGATCTGTTCGCAACGGTGCGTCGGCCGACGAAGCAGTCCCTGAACGCATTCGCGGATGCGGCCGGGGTCTCGCTCGCTGCCGTCATCGACGAGCTGGTGGCTCACACGGACATCGACGGCCGCGGACTACCTGTCTGGTGGCCGGTCGAACAACAGGAGGCCCTCGACATCCCTGCATAACCGCAGAAAGTAGAGCGGCCCGGCCCCTGAGGGGGCCGGGCCTAAGTCAGAAGCTTCATCACCCTGTTTGCTTGGCGGCGGCGGAGGTGGTGAGGCCCCGATCGACGTCTCTCGACGTCTCTCTCTGGGAGCAATCATAACCACCGCTAGCGACATCGCTACCGCCGGGTACCCCGACACGCCGGGATCCGGCGACGCCAAGGCACCGCATTCTGGACACTCGACCAAATCCGGGCATGACAAGGCTGTCTCTCCGGCGCTCGTTTGCGACGTCGAGCGGGCCCGCGAGGAGTGGCGTGCGTGCGCGCAGGCGATCGCCGGCGGCGACGTCGGCGAGGGCCGGGTGCGGATCGGGCGCCGCGGCGTCGGGGGCCGGCTCGAGTACCGCAGCCGTGACGAGCGGCCGCTGACGATCGCTCTCCCGTCGTCCCCGGCGGCGGTGCGGATTTACGGCCCCGACGGCACGTGCAGCGCACTGTGCCTGGACCTCGACGTCGGGCGTGGCGGCCGCGCCCAAGTCGACGCCGACGCCGACCGCCTGGCCGTCCTCCTCGAGCGCGCCGGCGCGCGCGCCGTGACGGACCGCTCCCCCGCTGGCGGCCGCCACCTGTACGTGCCTCTGGCTCGCCCGCTCCCGTTCGACGAGGCGGTCGAGCTCGTCGAGGCCCTGGCCGCCACGGCGCCGACCCTGGACACGAGCCCGCACCTGTCCCTGATGACCGGTTGCATCCGGGTCCCCGGGGCCGTGCACAAGGCCGGCGGGCACCAGCAGCTCACGATGAGCCTCAACCTCGCCGTCGACGTGCTGCGCCGCCCCAACCCGCCCCAGGTGATCGCGGGTCTGCGCGAGGAGCTGGCCCCGCAGATCGTCGCCCGCCGCGCGCGCCGGGCCGAACTCGCGGCCGCAGCCCAGGCCGCGGAGCCCTCGGCCGCACCGGGCGCCGGCCGTGGCCTGTCGCTGAGGCTGTCGAGGATCGCCCGTGAGGGCTTCTACGATGCCACGCGGTATCGGTCGCCCTCCGAGGCTCGCCAGGCCGTTGTAGCGGGCGCCGCGGCCGCCGGGTGGCGCCTGCAGGACGTCGCCGCCCGTCTGGCCGACGGCCGCTGGCCCGGACTCGCCGCGCTCTACGCCCGCTACCGCGACCCTCACAAGGCTCTCGCCAAGGACTGGCGCAACGCGGCGACGTTCGTCGCCGCCAGCCGCGGCAAACCCCTCCCCACCAGCGGGAATGACACTGTGCACAGATCCAACACAAGCGCCCAACAGTCACAGGGGGGAGCCCGCCAGGGTCTACCGGGGCAGGGCGAGGACGAGCACGGCTTCATCCGGACATGGCGAGCGGCGGTCCGGATGACGGAGCAGCACCGCCTGCCTGGCCGGAGGTTCTACATCGCGCGGTTTTTGCTGCGTGCGATGGGGGAAGCAGCCCACGAGACCGGTAGCCGGCGCGTTGCGTTCGGGACGCGGTCCCTGGCGATCGCCACGGGAGTGGATGCCTCGACGGTCTCGGTCCTGCTGCACGAGCTCGGTCGGACCGGCTGGATTGACCGCCTCGAGGAAGGTCGCGGGGAGCACGCGGACCTCTACGAGCTGACGATCCCAGCAGACGTGCAGGAACGGGCCGCTGACCTGCGGTGGGATAAGGGCAAGGTCCACGCCCTCCGACCGGCATTCCGCGCGCTCGGACACGTCGTTGCGCTGGTGTTCGAGGCCGCCGAGACCGGTCGGGGCGACACCGTGGGCACCCTCACGGACGCGACCGGGATCTCGCGCCGCGCCGTGCACGAGGCGGTCGACGTCCTGACGGCGTGGGGGCTCCTCGAGCGCGTGAGCGCGCGCCTGGTTGCTCATCCCGAGCGGCTGCTGCGCGTCGCCGAGCAGCTCGGCGCCCAGGAGGCCGTCGTCGCACAGATCGCGAAGTATCGCGACCAGCGGCGCCGCTGGCACGAGTACCTGCGCCGGCACGACGGCGAGGCTCCCCCGACGACGCTCCACGACCCGGACGAGGCGTGGTGGTACCCGCCCGACGACGCCGCGGCGCAGGACTGGACGATCGCGAGCACCATCCGCTGGACCCCGGCCGCCTGAACCGGCTGGTCGGGTCGGCCGAGGGGCCGGTGTGGCGGATGGTTGGGTCCCCCCGGCGCCGCTTCCGGACGCCCCTTTCCACGAACGTCGAGGTCCAGGCGTCGAGATCGCCGCCTCCGGCGCGCGGCCGCGCGTACCGGTACCTCTCCCCGGCCCGCGATCCCTTGCGACAGTAGTAACATAGTAGTATTCTGGTCTTACGCGATTACGATTACGAAGAAGGAGCGCGATGGACGTCAAGACTCGGGTCTACGAGGCGGCCGACGAGCTGCTCGCCGAGACCGGCAAGCGGCCGAGCGTTGCGCTCGTCCGCGAGCGGGCCCGGTGCTCGATGGCCGACGCAAGCCGGTACGTGCGCGAGTGGTGGACCAAGGCGCAGGAGAAGGCTGCCGGCGAGCAGCCGGTGCCCGGCCTCCCCTCCCCCGTCGCCGAGGCGGCGCAGCGCTCGACCCTCGCCCTGTGGCGCGCCGCCATTGCCGCGGCCCGCGAAGAGCACGCGTCCGCGTCCGCGGCCGCGCAAGCCAGCGTCGTGGAGGCCCAGGAGGCCGCAGACGCCCTCGCCGCGCAGGTCGACGAGGCCGAGACCGCCCGCGACCAGGCCCTCGCCCAGCTCGAGGAACACCGTGCTAGGACCACGACGCAGCTCGAGGCGCTGGCCGCCGAGCGCGACCGGCTGTCTGGCGAGGTCGAGCGCGAGCGCACCGCCCGCGTGGACGCTGACCAGCGGGCAGCCGCGGCTCAGCAGGAGGCCGCCACCGCGAATGGCGTCGTAGCCGGCCTGCGCGAAGCCCTTGACGCCCTCAAGACGCCGCCCTCGCCCACGAAGCCGTAGCCAGGCAGCAAGCCCGCAGGCTCGCTGCCTAGCGCGCGCGCTAGATATATATCTATCTAGCGAGGCAGCGAGCCCGCGTGCTTGCTAGACAGGCAGATAGCGAGCGAGGAGGATGGTCGGCATGGATACGACGACAGTGGCGTCAGAGAAGGGCGGGATCGGCAAGACGACCGTGACCGTCGGGATCGCGCGCGAACTCGCGGGCAGGGGAGTGAAGGTTGGCGTTGTCGACCTCGACCCGCGAGCGACCGTGACGACGTGGCTCGACGTCGAGGTCCCGCCGGGGGAGCACGTGGGAGCGATCCTCGGGCAGGACGACGTTGCAGGCGCCGCGGCGGATCTCGCGCTCACGTCACCGTGGCACTCGGGCATCGACGTTGTGCCCGGGTCGCGGGACGTCGCAGCTCTCGAGGGCTCACCGCAGGAGTACGGAGATCTCCGCCTGCGACGCGCTATCGCAGGGTGGGACCGCGACGTCGTCCTCATCGATTCGCCGAACAGGCAGGGCGGGCTCCTGATCCGGAGTGCGCTCACGGCATCGGACCGGGTTCTGTATGCGACGACTCCCGACGAGGATGGCCGGTCGGGGGTTGAGTGGGCGCGCCGGAACACCGCGCGCTTCAAGCAGCTCTCACCGCTGAACCCTGACGTTGCCGAGGTCGGCATCATCTTGACCCGGTGGCCGGACACGATCCCCACACGGGATGCCGTGAATGCGCTCGAGGCACTCGAGGAGGACAACGCGGGCCCGACGCCAAACGACCCGGCCGCAGGCCCCGCACTGCCCGTGCTCCGGCCGCTGGTGCCGGAGCGGGTGGCCGTACGTTCCGCGCGTGCCGCGCGCGTGTGGTGGGGCGACTACACGCGCGGCGAGCTCGTCGCCGCAGCGTTCCGGGACATCGTCGACCAGGTCTGGCCGATGCACCGATCCAGCGAGGGGGAGACTCGATGAGCGACCTGCCCGAGCCGCGGCGCCGGCGCATTGCGCCACCCGTTGGTGACCCGATGGCACCCACGCCCACGACGGCCCCCGCACCCTCGGCCGAGAGGCGGTCCTCCGGCGTCACCGCGAGCACTTCCGCCGCCGGAGAAGCCGCCGAGACCCCCGCACCCGCAGGCCCACCGCCCGCCCCGCTCCCGCCCCCAGCCGGCGATGCCCAAGCCACGATCGCGACGTACATGCGGATGGCACCCGAGGTGAAGGCACAGCTCAACGAACTGCGCCGCGCGACGGGCATGACCCAGCGCGGCATCGTCGAGCACCTGATCGCCGAGGCATGGAACAGGTACCAGCAGACCGGGACCGTCTGACTGACTTGGGTTGCTTGCCTACCTTGAACACCCCACACACGAGAGCCAGCAAGACACACAAGAGCAGGGGAGAGGGCACGATGACGAGCACGACCGCCCAGGCGACCGTCACGCTGTACGAGGACGGGACCGGCGAGGTATCCGTCGGCGGCGCGGTCCAGCCGATAGCAGCCACCGACGTTCAAGCTGCACAGGCGCAGGCGATGGAACTGATCGTGGAGGCCGCGAGGAGCAAGCGCCAGCCGATCGAGTTCGTCGCGAAGTACCGAGAGCGGACCTGGCGCGTGATGGCCGGCCCCGACGGGACCGTCGTCGAGGTGAACGCCAGCACGGCGATGCCGGTGCACGCAGCGACGTCGGCGCCAGCACCCGTGACGGTCGCGCCGTCGCCGCTTGAGGCCGCCGCGACGGCCGCGGCCCCCGCCTTGCCCGCACGCCGGCCGATCCGGGTGGGGCTTGTGACCGCGACCGGGATCGCGGCGGTCGCCCTCATCGGGTGCGGTGTCCTCGCGATCGGCAGTCACAGCGCGATCGCTGACGCCCGGGATCGCGCCGACACTGCGGCCGCCGAGATCACTGACGTGCGCGCCGATCTGACTGCGCAGCTCGCGGCCGCGAAGAAGAAGGCCGCGGACGCGGTCGCGGCCCAGAAGAAGGCCGAGGGTCAGGCCGCCGCCGCACAGAAGCGGGCCACCGATGCCGCCGCGCGTCAGAAGACCGCGGAGGCCGCGCAGAAGAAGGCTGCGGCGCAGCTCGCGGCCGCGAAGAAGAAGGCCGCGTCGTCCAAGGACGACGCCAAGGGCAAGTAGCTGGCTGACCCCGGAGCGCCGGCGGGGTCTCCTAGCTCGCGTGCCGGGTCAAGTACTCGCTCGCGGCGTCGCGGAGCACCGCGGACACCGACCGGCCCTGCGCGGATACAAATTAGCCCCAGTTTCGCCGGCACGCGCGCCGTCGACGACGGCCGCCAGGTTGCATGATGGCCATGCAGGTCGTATGATGGTCATACACCGACGGGGAGATGGTCCCCGACCAGAGATCTGAGGAGCACCACATGAACGCCACGTCGCAGCGCATCGCCGGAGCCGGCAGGCAGGCGTACGGCGAGAACAACGAGTGCCGATCGTGTGGCACCCACCTGGCCGAGCCGCACGCGCCGCACGCGCCCCACTGCATCGCCGTGTGCGAGGGTTGCCAGGGTCCGCTCGACGACCACCGCGACACCCTGTGCAACTCGTGCGCCATGTTCACGTGCCGATCCTGCGGCGACGTCGAGCACCCCGTGTCCCCCAGCGAGGACGACAGTCTCTGGTGCGAGTGCGGAGCCCGGCTCGACGTCCAGCGCGACGCCCTGGCCGGCTGACCGTCGGGGGCCGGGCTTGCCGTCGGGGGCGCGGCCCCCAGCGCCGGGGTCTCGTAGCTTCGCTCCGCGCAGTCTGGGCCGGCGACTCCCCGGCCCAACCTTGCATGATCACCATGCAGGCTGTATGATGGTCATACACCGACGGGGAGATGGTCCCCGACCAGAGATCTGAGGAGCACCACATGAACGCCACGACTCCCACCCCCGAGACCACTCCCGAAACCACGGACGTGATCGCCTGCGCCCGCGCGGTGGTCGCCGGCCTCTCGATTGCGGACCTGATCGACGCCGTCGAGCGGTTCGGGGCTGAGGCCCAGGCCGACGAGGGGGCGCGGGTCATGTTCGCGGTCGCCGCCGCCGAGGCTGCCCGCCGGCTCGGCGTGAGCGCGACGGTCGCCGCGCGATCGCACCTCGGGACGGTCGAGTACCTGCGGTTCGTCGCCGCGTTCGACAACCACTGACACCCCGTGGACGGGCCAGCCGCCGCGTGCGGCTGGCCCGTCCCGGCCCAGCAGAAAGGCAGGCCCGACATGACCACCACGTCGCCCGTCGACCCCTGGTCGCCCGCGCAGAGACTCCTGGTCGACGCCCAGGACCGCCGCGACCACGCGCAGGTCGCACTCGAGCAGCTCGTGCGCGACCTCGTCGGCTCCGGGCGCCTGTCCGTGTCCGACGCCGCCCGAGCCCTCGCCGGACGCCCGGACATGACCGCACCGCCCCGACAACGCGTGCAGGCGATCCTGGGCCGCGGCCCCGACGGCGTCGCTCCGCGCCCGCCTCGCGTGCCGGCGCTGGTCTACCTGCGCGGCATGGGCGTCAAGGACGACGGCTGGACCCGCGTCCAGGAGGCCATGTGGGCGCGCGGCTGGTGGACGGTCCGCGACCGCACCGCCGCGTGGCACGCCGCCCGGTCAGGGATGGCCGACGTCGTCATGGTCGACTTCTCCTCCACCGACGGCGAGCTCACACGCCAGGACGCCGTCGTCGCGACGGTGCGCGCCCGATACGACGACGAGGGCGGAACCGAGCTCGCCCGCGTCCTCGGAGGACAGATCCCCCGCCCCGAGCGCCCCAAGGGCGACGGCGGGGGCATCGACGCGCAGGTGCTCGCACGTGAGGTCGGCCGGCTCCTCGGCAACCTCGGGTGACCTGGCCGTCCGCGCCCGACGCTTCACACTGCCGCACCACGACGGCGTGTCACTCATATACGTAAATACGTGTTTACGCTAGAGTCGAATCGCAGGACAGCACACCCGAGCCCTGAAGGGGAACGCAATGACCGACCCGCGACCCGACCCGGTCCGTCTCTCGCTCGATCTCGCCCCGCCGGCCTACCGCCAGCTCCGCGCGAACTGCGACGAGCTCGCGGTCATCCTCGGGCGCACGCGGGTGACCCAAGCCGAGGTCCTGCGAGTGCTGGTGACGCTGCTCAACGAGGACGCCGGCGTGCGCGAGGCGGTCACCACGGCTCTGCAAGCCGAGCACTAGACACAGGCTCTCGGACCGCGAGAGCCTGCACCGTCCGCAGCACGCGGACATCGACAACCGAAGAAGGCCCCGCCGGTGCTGGAACACCGACGAGGCCGAGGACCACCCCCAACGCAACTGGAGGTACTCCCATGTCCATCATTCCTGACAACGAGACCGCACACGACGACGTGCTCACCGAGGACGACTTGCAGGCCATGGACCTGTTTGCCCTGGCCGTGCTCACCGGGACCTACCGCGAGGCCGGCCGGTGAGCGCCGTCGCGACCGCCTGGCGCGCCATCCGGCGCGACGAGACCGCCCGCGAGGCGCTCGACGCCGCGACCCGGGCACGTCGGCAGGCGACCGTCGTCGCTGCTGTCGCGGCGACCGTGCCGACGATCATGGCCGCCGAGGGCATGTTGTCCCTCGCTGTCGACCTGCTCGGGTTCCCGGTCTACGTCGCCGTCGGCCTCGCGTCCTTCCTCGAGCTCGCGCTCATCGCGTCCGCGCTCCTGGCCCGGGCGGCCGCGATGGCAGGCCGCCCGGGCGGCGCGGACGCCGTCGCCGTGTGGGTCGTGTCCGCGACGTCGGGGCTTCTCGCTGGGCTCCACGAGCTCGTCGCCACCCGACCCGACGGATCGACGAGCTGGACGACGGACCCCGGCTCGTTCCTTGCCGCGGCTGTGCGCTTCGTTGCCCCGCTCGTCGCCGCGTGGCTGTGGGAGCGCGTGCTCCGCGCCGCCCGAGCCGAGCAGGCCGAACGCACCCTCGCCGAGGTGCGGCGCGACCGCCGCTACCTCGCCGTCTCCCGCGAGGCCCTCGCACTGCGCCGGCTCCGTGACGCGGGAAAGGACGAGGGCCGGCGACGCCGGCGCTCTTGGCGACGACTCGACCGCTCCTACCTCGCAGCCCTCCGAACCAGCCCGCCCGGGCCCACGCTGGCCGAAGTCCTCGCCGCCGTCGGACAGATCGACCACCTGCCCGCCGCGACCATCGTCGACCCGCTGTCCGGTGTCCGGACGGTCGCGGTGTCCGGTGCCCGCCGGGAGGGGTCCGGTGTCCGCCCTGAGATGTCCGGACAGCAGGTGTCCGGTCTCCGGGTGTCCCGCGAGGTGTCCGGACGGCCCGGCACGGGGGTGTCCGACGACGTCGAGCAGGTGTCCGGACGGGGTCGGGCCGCGGCGGCGCGCGAGGCGTCCGAACGCGTGACGTCGCCGGTCGCGTCGCAGGTGTCCGACGGCTCGGACATGCTCGCGGCCGCCGTCGAGGTCGTGCGCGCGGACCCGGAGATGTCCGGTGCGGCGCTGGCAGAGGCGCTCACGAAGCGCGGGCGCGCGGTGTCCGCACGGTCTGGGCAGCGGTGGCGGGCGAAGGCCATGGCGGCGCTGACCGCTGGCGCCTGAGCGCCCGTGCCTCGCAGTAGCCGACCAGCTGCGAGGCATGGAAATGCGGGCTCTAGAGGTGAAGAACAACGCGCCCAGAGTTGGCGCGCTAGCGGCGTGAATTGTGCCGATCGAATAGCCGCAGGTAAGGCGATGGAAGTACAAGAAGATAGCGCTGACATGTGTTGTCAGAATGGCGGCACGCGGTTAGACTGGAAGCAGAAAGAAGGCTGGCCAGCCGAGGGGGAGAAATGGCTACCGTGGTCGTTTACAGCAAGCCTGGATGCGTGCAGTGCGAGGCGACTAAGCGAGCGCTCGACAAGAAGGGAATCGGGTACGACGTCGTGGACGTCACCGTGGACCTCGAGGCCCTCGAGATGGTCCGCGAGCTGGGCTTCCTGCAGGCGCCCATCGTGGTCGCGGGGGAGCGCGTGGTCGGGCTTCCGACCCGACGAGATCAGCACCCTCGCGGCCGCCGCGTAGTTACCACAGCGACCCCTGGTCGCGGTCGACCGGCCTGAGGCCGGCGCTCATCACCTCGGTGATGTCGGCGCCGGCCTTCGCTGCGTCCCGGACCGCGCGTGCGCGGCCGCGCGCGCCGCGCCGGTCGCGCAGCGGCCCAGCCACGGTGTCCCGACGTGCGATCCACTCGCGCCGGTTCTCGCCGGCGCTCGACGCCCAGAGGTGCCCGGGGTTCTGGCAGAGCGGGTTGTCGCACCGGTGCGCGAGTACGGCCGGCAGCGTCGTGCAGCTCATCTCGAGCGCGGCCGCGTAGGCGTACCGGTGTGCGATCACGACGACGCCGTCGCGCACCCAGAACCGCCCGTGCCCCTGCCCGGAGATCGCCCCGGTCCACAGCCAGCAGTCGAGCTCGTCGACGCGGCGCACCTTGGCGTCGAACCGCGCCCGCACGTGAGGGTCGCGCGCCGCCGCGAGGAGACCGGCGTCATCCACCGCGGGACCCATCACCGGACCTAACACCGTCAGAAGCCGTGCCGTCGTCGGGCTCGACGCCGTCGGCGCCGGCCATGCCCGCGTCGGCGCCGTCGGCGCCGGCCATGCCCGCAGGATCGAGATACCGAGCAAGCCGCCGCAGTGCAGCAAGCCGAGCTCGACGACGCCCAGCCAGCACATCCGACGTCGACCCCACGCCCAGCACCCCCATCCCAACCGATCGACCAGCACGAACGTCCCTCAGCAGAACCCTAGGCGAAGCGCCACCTCATCGCCAGAGCAGAGACGATGGACACACCTCTTGCACTCCAGTGTGAGGGTCGGCGAGACTGGCCCTGTGGCCCCGCGCGGCGGGGGAGTCTTCGAGGGGGTGAGCAGCCGTGACGATGACCGTCCACGTGCTGCACGCCGGCGACGGCTACACCTACCTGACGAGGCAGGTCGCGACTCAGGACACGCCCCGCGACCCGGGGCAGACGCTGACCGACTACTACGTCCAGCAGGGCAACCCGCCGGGGCAGTGGGTGGGTGGTGGACTCGAAAAGCTCGGCGTCGCAGGCGACGTCACCGAGGCCCAGATGAAGGCTCTGTTCGGTGAGGGGCTGCACCCGGACGCGGAGAAGCTGACCGCGGCGGCGATCGCTGCCGGCGCGAGCCCGGAGGAGGCGCTCAAGGCCGTCCGGCTGGGCCGGAAGTTCCCCGAGTTCAAGGCCGGCGCCGACGACTTCCACGACGCCGTGCAGGAGGCGTACGCGACGTTCCACGCGGAGCGCGACCGGCTGCCCGAGGTCGGGGTCGAGCGCGACCTGATCCGATGGAACGTCGCGGGGGAGATGTACGCGGCAGAGCACGACGGCAAGGCGCCGACGGACGCTCAACGGGCCCGCTACCTCGCGACGCGCGGCATGGCAGACCGCCAGCCCGTCGCGGGCTACGACCTCGTATTCACGCCCGTTAAGTCAGTTTCGGTTCTGTGGGGGCTCGGGGACGAGTACACCCGACAGCAGATCACTGAGGCCCACCAGGCGGCCTGGTGCGAGGCCCTGGCGTGGATCGAGGCCGAGGGCGCGTTCACCCGCGTGGGGCAGGGCGGGGTCGCGCAGATCGACACCCACGGCCTGACCGCCGCGGCGTTCGACCACCTCGACTCGCGCACCGGGGACCCGAACCTGCACACCCACGTCGCGGTCTCCAACAAGGTGATGGGCGTGGACGGGAAATGGCGTTCCATTGACGGACGTGTTTTGCATGCCCTGGGGGTCGCGGCATCCGAGCGCTACAACACCAACATCGAAGCCGAGCTGCACGACCGGCTGGGCGTCGAATTCGTCGAGGAGACGCGTGGCGCCGGCAAGCAGGGCGTGCGTGAGATCGACGGGATCGAAAAAAGCGTGCGCGACGCATTTTCGACCCGACGCGCAGCAATTGAGGACGTGTACGAGCGCCTTTTGCGGGAATATCGCGAACAGCACGGGCGCGAGGCGCCGAGGGCGATGCAGTTCCGCCTCGCCCAGCAGGCCACGCTCGAGACCCGCGGCGCCAAGGAGGGGATCGTCTCCCTACGTGAGCGGCTCGGACAGTGGCGCGACACCGCCGCTCTGACGCTCGGCAGCACGGACGCGATCGACCGCATGACGCGCGCCGCGGTGCACCGGGCCCCGGCCGCGCGCGAGGTCGTCCCGGTCGACGAGCTCGTGCGGCAGGCGATGCGGAACCTCGCCGAGCGCCGCTCGACGTGGACCCGGTTCCACGTCGAGGCGGAGGCCAACCGGGTCGCGCGCGAGCACGCCGTCGCGCACGGCCTGGACGTGCACGACCTCGCCGACGTCATCGCGGCCGGGGTCACCACGGCGTCGGTCGACCTGACCCCTCCGGACCTCAACGAGGCACCGGAGGTGATGCGCCGCGCGGACGGCGCGTCGATCTACACCATCCACGGCACCGACCGGTACAGCAGCCTCGACGTCCTCGAGGCCGAGGACCGGCTCGTGCGCGCCGCACAGACCGACGGCGGTCTCGTCGGCGACCCCGCAGCACTCGAGCAGGCGATCAGCGCGACCCGCCTCAACGCCGGGCAGCGCGCGATGGTGGTGCAGTTCGCGCGCGGCGGGCACGTCCTCGAGACGGGGATCGGCCCGGCCGGCGCCGGCAAGACCACGGCGATGAAGGCGTACGCCGATGCCGTCCAGCGTGCCGGCGGGCGGGTTCTGGGGCTTGGGCCGTCCGCGGCCGCGGCCGCTGTCCTGGGCGCCGAGCTCGGCACCCACGCGGACACCCTGCACAAGCTCCTGGACGCACACCGGCGCGCGGAGGCGGCGGACGCGGAGATCACCGGCGAGCTGCGCGTCGACGAGCGCACCGTGCTCCTGGTCGACGAGGCCGGCATGGCCGGCACCCTCGACCTCGACGAGGTCCTGGCCCTCGCTCAGCGCCACGGCGCCACGGTCCGGTTCCTCGGCGACCCCGCCCAGCTCTCTGCGGTGTCCGCGGGCGGCGCGCTTCGTCTGATCGACCAGCAGGCCGGCACCGCGCACCTCGACGAGGTGCACCGATTCGCCGACCAGGCCCAGGCGGCAGCCTCGCTGCTCCTGCGCGAGGGCGACCACCGCGGCCTGGCCTACTACGTCGAGAACCGGCGCACCGTCGGCGGGACTCGTGACGACATGCTCGACGACGTCTACGCCGCCTGGACTGCGGACCGGGCGGCCGGGCGGACCGCGATCATGGTCGCGGCGAGCAACGCCGACGTCGACTCGCTGTCTGCCCGGGCACGTCTGGACCTGGTCACCGACGGCAAGGTCGAGGCCGACGGCGTCGAGCTGCACAACGGCACCCGGGCCGGAGCCGGTGACGTGATCGTCACCCGCCAGAACGACCGCCGCCTGCGCGGGCGCAAGTCCACCGACTTCGTGAAGAACGGCGATCTCTGGAATGTCGTTGAGCGCGGCCGCCACGGTCACCTGCGCGTCCAGCACGTCGTGACCGGGGTGCGCGTCACCCTGCCTGCCGCGTACGTGGCCGAGCACGTCGAGCTCGGGTACGCGGCCACCATCCACCGCGTGCAGGGCATGACGGTCGACACCTCGCACACGCTCGTCGAGCCGTCGACGACCCGCGAGCAGCTCTACACCGCGGTCACCCGCGGCCGTGACGCCAACCGTCTGTACGTCGTGGTCGACGAGGTCCTCGACGTCGACGTCCACGAGCAGCCCACTCCCGAGCAGGCCGTCATCCAGGTCCTGCGCGGCGTCGTCGAGCACGAGGGCGCGGAGATCTCCGCGGCCGAGACGATCGAGGCCGAGTACGACCAGGCCGCCTCGCTCGCACGCCTGGTGCCCGCGTACGAGGACGCGTACGCCCGGCTCCTCGACCCTGGCCGGGCCGAGCGGTTCGAGCAGGTCGTACGCGCCACCGTCCCGGACCTGGCCGACCAGCTTCTGGCTGACGACGCCTGGCCGGCTCTCGCGCACCGGCTCGCGCTGCACGAGGCCGCCGGCGCCGACGTCGCCGAGGTCCTCGACGCGGCCGCCGGACGTCGCGACTTCGATGACGCCCGGTCGCTCGCCCAGGTGCTCCACTACCGGGTCGGTGTCCCCGACCTGCAGGACCTCGACACCCGCGGCCTGCCGTCGTGGATCACCCCGGCCCCCGACGTCGTCATCCCGCAGAGCTACGTCGACCCGACCCTGCCGGCCGACGTCGACCCGGGCGTGTACGCCCGCGTCGTCGAGGTGAACGAGGCCGCGTGGGCGTGGTGGACCTCCCAGCGCGAGACCGAGAGTTGGGCGAGCGACTACATGACCGGCCGCGGGATCAGCGACGCCGAGTACGGCGTCGCACCCGCCGGGTGGACCGGGCTCGTCGACGCGCTCACGGATGCCGGGTACAGCCGCGAGGACATGCTCGCGGCCGGGGTCGCGACCGAGACCCGCAAGGGCAGCGTCGTCGACCGGTTCCGCGACCGGGTCGTGTTCCCGATCCGCGACGAGGCCGGCGACGTCGTCGCCGTCACCGCGCGTCTCAACCCCGCGGTGGACGACCCGAAGGCCCCGAAGTACCTCAACACCCCCGAGACGATCGCGTACCGCAAGCGCGAGATCCTGTTCGGCCTCGACCCCGTGGCCCGGGCGCGCCTGGCCGACGGTGCGCGGCCGGCGCTCGTCGAGGGCCCCACCGACGTCGCCGCAATGCGCCAGGCCGTCCCCGACGTCGTCCCGGTCGCCGCGTGCGGGACTGGGGTCACCGACCAGCACCTCGAGGCGCTGCGCCGGGCCTCCGGGCGTGACCTGTCCGACCTCGTCGTCGCGCTCGACAGTGACGCCGCCGGCTGCAAGGCCGCCGCCCGGGTCTGGACGATGCTCACCCCGACCGAGGCCGCGGCCGCGCGCGGCGTGGTCCTGCCCGACGGGGCTGACCCCGGACAGATGGTCCAGGACCACCGCGGCGCGGAGCTCGCAGACCGCGTCGACTCCGCGGCGCCGCTGACGCACATCGCTCTCGACCGCGTCGTCGAGGCCCACGACCTCGACACCATCGAGGGCCGGGTGTACGCGCTGCGCGAGGCAGCGACCACCGCTGGAGAGCACCTCGGCCGAGCCGGGATGCCTGGCGTCCACGCCTACCTCGCCGACCGGCTCGCGGACCGCCTCGACGCCGACACCATCACCGACGAGGTCATGACCGCCACCCTCGACGCACCCGAGACCCCGGTCCCGGTCGAGGTCCCGGCGTCCGAAACCGACCCCGAGGTCGCCGCATGGCTCAGCAGGCAGGCCGATCTGATGTCCCAGCGTCTCGACCGACTCGTCGACGACGTCGCCGCGATCGCGCCGGCGTGGGCGCGCGAGCACCTGACCGCGCCGCCCGCAGACGGCCCGGACCGTGACCAGTGGGACGCGGCCGTGCGCCAGATCGTCGCCTACCGCGACCGGTACGGGATCACCGGCGCCGAGGTCCTCGGCGGCGCGGAAGGCGTGCGCGGCGAGCAGGCAGCCGCCTACGGTGCCGCACGCACCGCGCTCGGCACCGTCGAAGCACGGGACGTCGACGCACCGGGATGGGGGCAACCGGGGGCCGAGCAGCCGGCCCAGGTCGGGGTGAGCTCGCGTCTCGACTCGCTCCTCGAGGGCGCACGCCGACGTCAGGAGCAGCGCACCACCGAGCGCCGGATCGACGAGATGCTCGCCGATATCCGCCGCCGCAACCAGCCGGGAGCGGACGACGCGCCCGAGGCCGGCGGGCCCACCGCCGGCGGGCCGCAGATCTAGCCGGCGAACCAACACCAGGGGGATGACGATGCACCACCACCAGCACGCCGAGGGCCGTCACGGCCGCTGCACCTACGGGGCCGACCGGCTGGCATGCTCTAGAGTCTCGCGCGAAACCGGACTGCCGAGGGGGCGTGGGTGGCGCGCAAGCGTTGGAGCAGCAACATCGATGGGCAGGGGTCGTTCGACGACTTCCTCTGGGGTGAGGCCGAAGGTGAGCGTGATGAACGGGTACGGGACGCGGGCGCAGCAGTACTGGACGGAGCACCGTCCGCAGGAGGTCGCGCAGATGACGGACCCGACGGCGTTCTTTTCGACCTTGGGGGAGGAGATCCAGGAGCGGGTCCTGTCCCTGAGCGACGCGCTGGCGGGCAGCGACCAGGTGGGGGAGACGTACCTGGAGAAGGTCGGCCGACTCAACGCGGCCCGGCTGCAGGCGGAGGAGGTCGCCCTGGACGAGCTGGTCTACAGCCAGACGCCGCAGGACGAGGACGACGAGCAGGAGCCGAGCGAGGTGGACCAGATGCTGTCGAGGACGTGGCAGCAGGTCCACGACGAGCTGGAGCAGTAGCCGGCCCCAGTGCCTACCGGCTGGACGGGATCACCCAGGAGGACCTGGCCCCGTCCGGCGCGAAGGCCAGGGTCCGCGCGAACCTGGCCGCCCTGGGCGTCCTGGCGGACCTGCGCGAGCAGGGCCGCGCCGCCACAGCGATGGAGCGGCAGATCCTCGCGAAGTGGTCCGCGTGGGGCGCGGTCCCGCAGGTCTTCGACGAACGCAACACCGAGTGGGACGACCTTCGCAGCCAGGTCCGCGCACAGCTTGACGGCGAGCAGTGGGCCGCGGCCCGGCGCACCACCATCAACGCCCACTACACCGACCCCGCCTACATCGCCCCGATGTGGGGCGCCCTCACCCGGCTCGGGTTCACGGGCGGCCGCGTCCTCGAACCGGGCTCCGGGGCAGGGACCTTCATCGGCCTCGCGCCCGCCGGCGCGCAGATGACCGGGGTCGAGCTCGACCCGATCTCCGCCGAACTGTCCGCCGCCCTGTACCCGCAGGCCGAGATCCGCGGCGAGTCGTTCGCCACCACGCGGTTCCCCACCGGGTGGTTCGACGCCGCGATCGGGAACGTGCCGTTCGCCGACGTCACCCTCCACGACCCGGTGCACAACCGAGGCCAGCACAGCATCCACAACCACTTCCTGATCAAGTCCGTGGCGATGGTCCGCCCCGGCGGCCTCGCGGTGTTCCTCACGTCCCGGTACACGATGGACGGCTCGAACCCCGCCGCCCGACGCGAGCTGAACCAGATGGCCGACCTCGTCGGCGCGATCCGCCTTCCTGGCGGAGCCCACCGCCGCGCGGCGGGCACCGACGTCGTCACCGACCTGCTGATCCTGCGCCGCCGCCTGGACGGCGAGCCCGTCCGTGACGAGACCTGGGAGACCGTCGGTGCTCACAAGGTGGACGACGTCATCGTCCACACCAACAACTACTTCCACGACCACCCCGAGAACGTGCTCGGCACCTACGAGGTCGGACACGGCATGTACGGGGAGCAGACGCTCAACGTGCGCGGCGACCTCACGAGCGCCGGCGTCGACGCCGCCGGCGCACTCGAGCGGATCACCGCCCGCGCGATCGCCGACGGCCTGGTCCAAGCCGACCGGGACGAGACCGTGACCCTGGGCCGCGAGCACGTGCGCGCAGCCGCTCCCGACGAAGCGCAGTGGGAAGGCCACCTCACCGCCGGCGACGACGGGACGTTCACGATCCTGGCGTCGGGACTCCACGAGCCCCTGACCGTGCCGCGCACCCAGACCGGCGAACTCACGGCCCTGATCGGACTACGCGACGCCGCCAAGGAGCTGCTGGGCCTCGAGGCCAGCACGCTCGAGGACACCGCGGACGTCGAGACAGCGCGGGCCACGCTCAAGACCCGGTACGAGACGTACGCCGCGACCTACGGCCCGTTGAACCGGGCGACGCTGCGCTCGACCGGTCGCGTCGACGAGGCCACCGGCGAGACCCGGATGGCGCGCGTGCGCCCACCGGTCATGCAGATCTTCCGACGCGACCCGTTCTCCCCGCTCGTGTACGCGCTGGAGAACTACGACGACGCGACCAGCAGTGCCACCCCGGCCGCGATCATGAGCCAGCGCGTCGTCGTCCCGCGCACCCCAGCGCTGGGCGCCGACACCGCCGACGAGGCCCTCGCGATCACGCTCGACTCCGTCGGCCGGGTCGACCTCGAGCGCGTCGCCCACCTGCTCGGGACCACCGAGGACGACGCCCGAGCCCAGCTCGGCCAGCTCGTCTACGACGACACCGCAACCGGCCAGCTCGTTTCGGCGCCCGAGTACCTGTCGGGGAACATCGCCATCAAGCTCGACGCCGCACGGGCCGCGGCCGCCGCGGACGACGCGTACCGCGTGAACGTGGACGCGCTCGAGGACGTGATGCCCACGCCGCTGGGCCAGGGCGAGATCGTGCCCCGGGTCGGGGCGGCATGGATCGACTCGGAGACCCATCAGCAGTTCCTGCGCGAGACCCTGGGGGACCGGTACGTCACCGTCGAGCACGGCGGCGGTTCGATGTGGGACGTCGACGGCGGCAAGTACGGCGTCGCGGCCACGAGCCAGTGGGGCACCGAGAGGGCGCCAGCCGGTGCGATCTTCAAGGCGATGCTCGAGCAGCGCGTCGTACAGGTCATGGACCAGATCGACGACCGCCGCGTCCTGAACGCCACCGAGACCGAGGCCGCACGTGCCAAGCAGACCGAGCTGCAGGAGCGGTTCGCCGACTGGGTCTGGGAAGACCCCGAGCGGGCCGACCGGCTGACCGCCGCGTACAACCGCACGTTCAACTCGATCGTTTTGCGCGACTACACGGCCGAGGGCGAGCGGCTGACCCTGCCGGGCCTGGTCCGCACGTTCACCCCGCGCCCGCATCAGCGCACGGCCGTGGCCCGAATGATCAGCGAGCCGGCCGTCGGGTTGTTCCACGAGGTCGGGGCAGGCAAGACCGCCGAGATGGTCATGGGCGCGATGGAGCTCAAACGCCTCGGCCTTGTGTCCAAGCCCGCCGTCGTCGTCCCCAACCACATGCTCGAGCAGTTCTCCCGCGAGTGGCTCCAGCTCTACCCCCAGGCGCGGCTCCTCGCGGCGTCGAGCGACGACCTGGCCCGCGACCGGCGCCGCCTGTTCGTCGCGCGCGCCGCGACCGGCGACTGGGACGCCATCGTGATGACGCGGGGAGCGTTCGAACGCGTCCCCGTCTCGGCCGCCACGCAGTCCGCGTACATGACCACCGAGCTCGACGAGCTGCGCACCCAGCTCGAGGCGATGAGCGAACGCGGCGGGCGCGGCCTGACGGTCAAGCGCCTGGAGAAGAAGATCGCCGCCGACGAGGAACGCCTCAAGGCGAAGCTCGACGGCGTCCAGGACGCCGGTCTGACCTTCGAGGAGACCGGGATCGACTACCTCATCGTCGACGAGGCCCACGAGTACAAGAACCTGCGCACCGCCTCGAACATCCCGGACGCGACGATCGAGGGGTCCAAGCGCGCAGCCGACCTGCACATGAAGCTCGAGTACCTGCGCTCGCGCCACGGCGAGCGAGTCGTGACCGTGGCGACAGCGACCCCCATCGCGAACAGCGTGACCGAGGCACACGTCATGCAGCGGTACCTGCGCCCCGACCTCCTCGCGGACGCCGGCGTGAAGGACTTCGACGCCTGGGCGGCCACGTTCGGGCAGACCGTCACCGAGATCGAGATGGGCGTGGCCGGCGGCTTCAAGCAGAAGACCCGGTTCGCGCGCTTCCAGAACGTCCCGGAGATGCTGCGCATGTGGCACACCTCCGCGGACGTACGCACCGCCGAGGACCTGCAGCTGCCCGCCCCGGACCTCGCGCTGCGGCCCGACGGGCAGCGTGGCGCGACGAACGTGGTGCTCGACCCCTCGCCCCAGCTCGTGTCCTACGTTGAGCACCTGGGTGAGCGCGCCGACCTGGTCCGGGCCCGCGCGGTCGACGTCAGCACCGACAACATGCTCCTGATCTCGTCCGACGGCCGGAAGGCCGCGCTCGACATGCGGCTGACCGGCGCACCCCGCTCACCGGGGAACAAGATCGAGGCCGCGGCGACCAAGATCGCCGCGATCTGGCGGCAGAACGCCGACCGCGTCTACCTCGACCCCGCGACCGGGGAGCCGGCCGCGCTACCCGGCGCCCTGCAGATCGTGTTCAGCGACCTCGGGACCCCGCGCGAGGGCTGGAACGTCTACGACGAGCTGCGCGACCAGCTCGTGGGGCACGGGCTGACCCGGTCGTCGGTCCGGTTCATCCACGAGGCCAAGAACGACGTCGAGAAGGGCCGGCTGTTCGCTGCGTGCCGCAGCGGGCAGGTATCCGTCCTGGTCGGGTCGACAGCGAAGATGGGCGTCGGGACCAACATCCAAGACCGCGCGATCGCGCTGCACCACCTCGACTGCCCCTGGCGGCCCGCCGACCTCCAACAACGCGACGGGCGCATCCTGCGCCAGGGCAACCAGAACCCCGAGGTGCAGATCTACCGGTGGGTCGTCGAGCGCTCGTTTGATGCGTACTCCTGGCAGACTGTGGAGCGGAAGGCGAAGTTCATCGCGCAGATCATGCGCGGGCGCCTCGACGTGCGCGAGATCGAGGACATCGGCGAGACCGCGCTGTCGTTCGGGGAGGTCAAGGCCCTGTCGTCCGGGGACCCGCTCGTCATGGAACGCGAGCAGGCCGCGGCCGACGTCCTGCGCCTGGAGCGCCTCGAGCGGGCCTGGCACCAACAGCGAGCCGGCCTGAACCGGACGATCCTCGGCAGCCAGGCGACCGTCGCCACCGCCGACCGGGACATCCCGCTGCTCGAGCGCGCCGTCGCCGCCACCCATGACACCGCCGGCGACGCGTTCACGATGAGCGTTGCCGGAGCCCCCGCGGTCCAGGCCCGCTCGGACGCCGGCACCCAGATCAGCACCTGGGTCCGCTCGCGTGCCCACACGCTGCTGAGCGCCCGGCGCGACGCCGACGTCCCGATGGGCGACCTCGCGAGCATCGGCGGCCACACGATCACCGCGGCCGCCCGTGGCGCGAGCCTCGGCCGGCCCGCCGCCCTCATGCTCTCCATCAAGGACGCCCCCGGCACGACCTGGGCCATCCCCGTCGACGACCTCGACCCCAGCGGGGTAGGGATCGTTCGACAGATCGAGAACCGCCTGCAGAAGATGCCGGCGGACCTTGCCGGCCGGCGCGACGAACGCGAGCGCGCAGCTCACTCGCTGGACGCGGC
The DNA here is from genome assembly GCF_049844995.1 of Luteimicrobium sp. DT211. Lineage (NCBI taxonomy): Bacteria > Bacillati > Actinomycetota > Actinomycetes > Micrococcales > Luteimicrobium > Luteimicrobium sp. DT211. The sequence continues at coordinate 36,794 of NZ_JBNCMC010000012.1, forward strand.
CAGGGCGGGTCTCGATGAGCCGTTCAAGCACGCGGACGCGCTCGTCGACGCACGCGGCCGGCTCACCGACATCGAGACGCAGATGCAGGCCGTCGCGCCGCAGGACAACAACGTGGCCGAACCCGCAGCCCCAACCGGCGCCCCGCAGGACGACGCCGACCCTGCACCGTCGGAACCCACGGGGGTCGACGACCTCATGCGCGCCAGCGAACGCGACCACCAGCGCCGCCGGGCCGGCCGCCACGTCGATCGGATGCTCGCCGAGATCCGCGGGCGCAGCCAGCCAGGAACGGACGGTGAGCCTCTGCCCGGCGGGCCCACCGCCGGGGGACCGCAGATCTAGCGGGGGACAGCCCCGTAGGCATGGCCCGCGCGCTTGTCCACACCCGCATGCTCGGGGACGGCGAGCCGCTCGCCTACCGTGCTGGACTGTGGCCAGGTCGCCACCCACGACGACCAGGACCATCACACGCAGGAGGAAGACCGTGGACGAACAGCACCTGGACCTGTACCGCACCGCGAGGTCGAACCTCGCTGCCCTCGACGACACGCTCCCAGCAGCCAGCCTCGTCGACTACAGCAGCGTGCTCCTCGAGCTCGACGACCTCCACGGCGACCAGCGCTTCCCCGCAACGGTCCCCGTGGAGGTCGTCGACCGCGAGAGCATGTTCACCACCGCCCGGGACGCGATGGATCAGCTCGGCGACTACGGCGTGGATCTGCTCGGCCTCGAGCTCTGCATCGCGGCCCTCGAGTCCGCTTGGGAGACCGACAAGGCAACCGGCGGCCGCGGACGGGCCGAGATCGCATGACCTACGGGGAGGTCACCCGCGAACTTCACGACGCCCTCGGTTGGCTCCTGCGCCGCACCCGGCACCAGAACTACATGGGGGGCCCGGACAGATATCGCCCCGGCGGCGTCCTGTCCGTCGATGAGCGGACAGCGATCAGCGAGCAGATGATGCGGTACCGCGCCGTCGTTCTGCGATACGGCTCCGACGTCCTCGACCTTGCAACCGGCATCGACTCGCTGAGGCACAGCAGAGGCAAGGAGGTCGCCGTGGAGCGGGTCCGCGCGTGGCGACCGGTTACGCAGCTGCAGGGCGCCTACGAGCGCACCTTCCGGTACATGGCCGACAGACCCGACGGCGCGCTGCCCACCGCGGAGGAGATGGCCACCCCACAGTCGGAAGTCTTACCCGAGGCGTGGCGTCAGGCCGCTGTGGCCGCCATGCGAGGACGAGAGCGGGACCTCCCGGGCGCCGGGAGCTGGTCGATCGGCGAGCGGGTGGCGGCAATCGGTGACGCCGCCCAGACGGCCCGGGCGTTGATTATCCTCGACCGCAGGTACGCCTCTCGTAGCACAATCGGAGACACCACCTACTCGACGCCCGGCTGGGTTCGGCTGCCCAACGACGTCACGCTCAACCACGCGGCCGACGCCTGCGCATCGTGGGCCAGGACGGTAGCGACTCGACCCGACTTCCGCGTCGATCAGAGCGGATACACCCCGCCTCCGCGCGCGACGGCCGAGCAGTACCTGCCCGGCGCGACCGGCGCTGCCGCTGCCCTGCACAACGCAGCAGCTCGCCTCGACGAGCCGCTCCATGCACGGGCCCTGCGTTCGATGGTCCACGCCCAGCGCTACATCGCCGCGCACGCCGTGCGCCTCGCGGGCGCCGGCAGTGGCTCCCACCTGCCCGAGCTCACGCAGCGCGCCGCGGGGTACGAGGCACTCGACCGCGTCGTCCGAAACATCGCAGGCACTGCCGGCGAGGGCAGCCCCGCCCTTCCAGACGTCGCCGAGTCACTGCAGATCATCTCGACAACACCCACTGCCGATCCCCGCGAGCTTGCCGAACTCACCGCCGCCGGGCGCACGTTCGACGGCAAGTTCGAAGGCGCTCTGCGCCGCGGCATCCGCGCTGGCCACTACCTCCGACCCACAGGGACCAAGCAGCTCGCGGCGGCGAGCCCTGGGGGCGTTCGTCAGGCGACCGAGGTCTACACGACAGTCGACCAGCTACGCATGCCCGAGCTGTACGAAGCCCTCGCGACCCTGCCACGCCCGGCGACCGACGACGGCGCGTCCATCCACGCAGCCGGCGCGGCAGCACGCGAGGAGTTCGCAGCGGACATCGCGGTACGGCTGCCAGGGTGGGATAGGCAGGACCGTCCGGCCAAGAGGGACGCGGGGCCGATCAGCGCCCAGCTCGACGAACTCGTCCGGGAGAAGCGTCTGCTGTCAGCGCGGACCAGAAAGCGCGACTCGCGACAGAGACTGGCGACGCCCGACGACCCTCCGACGCCAACCGGCCCCGGACCGCAGGGGCCGCAGATCTAGACCTCAGCACGGTGGCGTGCGTCAGACCATGTTGATGGTGCTCACGAGAGAGTCCAGGGCCGTGTACGCGGCCGCGCGCCGCTCGGTCCGTGTCATCAGAGCGCACTCGCGGTACACCGCGGCGCCGTCGTACAGGCCCGCACGGGCCAGACGACGGAACTCCAGGCTCGCGGGACCCGGTTCGGCGTCGTACAGCGCGCTCGCTGGGAGACCGCCGAAGACCCGGTCGATCGCGATGCACGCGAGCTCGACCAACCGGGCCGTGAAGGCGGAGTCGGCCAGTAGGTCGCCCATGAAGACCGTCTGGCACGGGTAGCACCGGTCCACCGTCGCGCCGACGAGAGAGCCCAGGAGCGCGACGTCGACCGGGCACACCGGCGTCTCGAGGACGCTTGGCGGGAGCCCCGGCACGTGCGTGTGACCGCTCATGTGGGCATTGCACCACCGCCCCCCGACACGGCCACAACGCGCTAGGTTCTCGGAATGGCGAGGATTGTGCGGCCAGTCGAGGGCCGGGTCCGGATTTGGCTCCCTTTCCGCAAGGGATCCGGAAACTACGACCTGCTCAAGGAGATCTGCGGTGGCCTGACCCGACCGGAGTACAACCGGGACCTCAAGTGCTTCGAAGTGGCACGGACGCACCTGGCTGAGCTGATGGATCAGCTGCCGAACGCACTCGGGCAATCGGTCCAGGTGACGCTCCACGGAGCGTCGCAGACGAAGTGCGTCGGGGCATGCTGGAACGCGTCACCGCACACCGTCTGGGACTGCGTTTGCTCTTGTGCAGGCCGCTACCACGGCACGCGGACCCCTCCACCGAAGGATCTCGGCGGCGGTCTCGCTGTGGGGACCGACTACACCACCCATACCCTTACCCTCGCCCCGTAGCAGGGTCGGACGGGACCTAGTAGCTCGCTCGCTATGGCGACGGACGTACGGTGACCAGCGATGACGCGGTCTCGAGGCCACGAACCCAGGTCCCGGTCTCACGCGAGCGGATCTCGATCAGCTCGAGCATCCGGGCGAGGTCGTCGCCGAGGTTACGCGTGAAGATCGGCTCGTGGTGAGCCAGCCGGTTGCGCAGCTTGCGGATCGCGTCGAGGTCGGCGTAGATGCGGGCACGCAGCGAAGCCTCGGCGGTCCCGGCAGGCGCGTGAGGAAAGACGGTGAGGATGCGCCCGTCCCACAATCGGGTGTCGAACCTGGACGTGAACAGCCGCTGCCAGAACACGAACTTCAGCTCAGCCACCACCTTGCCGGGGGTGCTCTGGCGTTTCCGGGTTTCGATCAGATCTCGCCGCGGGTTGTAGGTACCCGAGTTGGTCAGGCTGAGCTCGAACGACTGGTTCCACGGCCACCGCGGCCCGTATACGGCGCTCAGCGCATCGCAGGCGGCGTTGCGCGTGGCGACTTCCGCGAAGTGTGCAGGGAGCATGAGCGCCGCCGAGATCTCCGCGTTCCACCCATACAGCTCCAGTGCGGCCCTAAGGTCGCCCCCGACAGCAACCCGATATGTCGACACTCGCGGCACCGACAACACGTCCTCGATCGGAGCTAGTTCGGCGGCGGTTGTGGGGAGCACGCCGCGAACGTACTACACTGGTGGTACGAGTCGTGAGCTACGTGGGCTTCGGCCTCCACTCGCGAACACAGGATCCACAAAGGGGCCCGAACCTTAGGTTCGGGCCCCTTTGCTGTGCGCCGATAAGCGACCGTATGTCACATTATGCCTGTTATGTCTCTTCAATGTTGCACGCGCCGAACCGGGCCCGACGGGCGAGGGGCCCGTCGGGCTAGGTGTGCTGCCCAGGCAGGTTGGTCAATCTCGTGATGGGCGCGACCTTGCCGATGGCCTGAGTGGGGTCGGTGGGCAGACGCGACGCCAAGCATGGTCTTCCCGGCCCCCGGGGGAACATGTCCTTAAACAGAGACATGGTGGAATCCGCGGAATCCTGCGGATCTCGGTGGCAGCCGAGCGAGCGTCAGAGTCCGGGCTGGGAGGAGACGGGGGTCCTGGCGTCCAGCCTCGCTCAGGCGTCCACGGTGGTCGCGATCGGCACGTCGATACGGTCTCGGGCGACCACGATCCCGTCCTTGATGATGTAGCACTCCACGATGTGCTCGCCGCGAAAGTCCGAGTGTTCCTGGCGGATGCCGGGGGCAGTCGAGTCGATGATCTCGCCACGGATCATCCGCCGACGCTCTGCCGCCGGGCCCTGGTTGAGCACCTTCCACTTCACCGCGTACGGCTCGGGGACCGAGCAGCTGGTGATCTGGAACTTCAGCCGCTTGCCGGCCATGAGCGGAACGCCGGCACGGCCCATCACGCGCAGCCACAGCGGTCGCCAACCGTCCTGGGTGACCTCGCAGTCGATCGAGACGGTCTCGGAGATGTCGACCAGGTACTGGTCCTCGATGAACTCCTCGGCGACGTGGTCGTGGCGTCCGGCGAAGGCCGAGGCCCTGAGCGCGGCCTCGGTGACCGTGAGCGGCACGCTGGTGCCGAAGACCTCTCGCCACTTCTTGACCGCCGCGGTCTTGCCCTCGTTCTCGATCGCGTTCACGCAGCGGTTGTAGGCCTTCTTCGCCTTGGCCTGGAACTTGGCCTTGACGTGGACGCGCTGGTGGCTGCCGAGCGCCAGGTAGTAGTCCTTTTCCGGCTCGTCCTTGAGGAACTCGAAGAAGTCCCGTGACATCAGGTCGAACGAGTCGGTGCCGGCCGCGTCGTACTCGTCGGTCTGGGCGAAGAAGTTGTAGACCAGCGTGTCGATGACCAGGCCGCCGATGTTCACGCCGTTCGCGTTCTTCCAGGCCCGTGTCATCCGGGCGAGGTGGCGCATGTTCGTCGAGGTGACGTCGTTGCACGCCTTCGTCGCGGCGATCTCCTCACGGGGCTTGGTGATCTTCCACTTCTCAGCCTTGGTGTCCGGGTAGCTGAAGCTGCCGTCGGTGTTGTCGAACGCCGGCTGGACCTCGAACTTGAACCTGTTGGACGTGAACTGCACCCGCACGACGCACTGGTCGACTCGGACCTCAGTGTTGGGGTACCGCGCCTTGAGCACGTCGCGCACACGCTCGAGCATCCGGCGTGGCCCGTTGGCGTCGCTGTAGTCGTCGCGCAGTCCCGGCGGCAGGATGAAGATCATGTCGAGGTCGGAGATGGACTTGATCGCCGTGTGCCGTCCGAACGAGCCGATCATCATCCGGTAGTCGGTGCAGCCGTCCTTCGCCCGGAAGTTCTTGTTCAGGGCCTTGGTGATCTCGTCCCGCCGGGCCCGGACGGTCGCGACCTTCTCCCCTACCTTGAGGTTCGCCAGCAGGCCGTCGAAGATCTCGTAGGTCTCCATGGTCAGGCCTCGCCTTCATTGAGCCGCAGCGCCTCGGGGAGCAGAAGGTCGAGCTCGCGGGAGGAGAAGGTGAGCTCTTCGTTGTTCTTCAGGCCGTCCTGCGCGCGGCCGTAGGCCTTGCTGCTGGTGCGCGGTGCACCGGCGTAGATCTCGCGGCAGGTGTCCTGCAGCTCGTCGCGGCGAGTCCGTGCGTCCGCGTCCGAGACCGTCCCGGCCATCAGGTCGGTAATCAGCGAGATGTACGACTCGCGCACGTCCCACAGTCGAGACGCGGTGTCGCGGTGCGCTTCGGCCTCCTCGTGGAACCGGAACGTCTTCGCCCCAAGCGTCACCCACGTGACCAGGACGGCGACGGAAGACGTCACCAGGCCGGTCACCGTCGTGTCGGCGAAGTTACTCACCACCGCGACCAGGAACGTGCCCGAGCTGATCGCGGTCAGCCCGACGAGCATTCCCTGCTGCCAGCGGTGCTTGCGGAAGCAGATGTCCGCCTGCTTCTCGTGCGTCTTGTGGCTGTACGCCACACGCCCGAAGGCCTCGCGTACCTGGGCGAGCAGGTACCGGTCGCGGCCGGCGGCCGCGGCATCCTCGTCGGTCAACTCGCTCCGATCACTCCCGGACAGTCGAAGCGCACGCGACCAGCGAGTGCACCTGCTGAGAGTATGGCGAAGACCACCGACACCACGGAATAGATGGCTCGAGTTTCAGCCAGAACTGGAGTACGGCGACGGCTAGGACGTCTGTCCTTCGGCGAGCTTCTTGCCCATGGCGGCCTGGTACTCGGGCGAGTAGTCGTCGTCCCACAGCCCCATGTCCAGGGCGTCGAGGGCGAGCTCGGTGTGCATGGTCGTGCTCACCTGCCAGCCCACGACGTAGCGGGAGAACACGTCCAGGACGAATGCGGCGTAGACCCAGCCGGCGTGGGTGCGGATGTAGGTGATGTCCGCGACCCAGAGCCGGTTCGGTGCATCAGCGGCGAAGTCGCGTTCGACCAGGTCCGCCGGCCGGGCCGTCTCTCACCCTGACTCACCGTCGTGCGCGTGGTCCCTCCCGCGCAGACCCTGCCCCCGCATCAGCCGCTCCACCCTCACCCTTCCTGGCTTGAGAGCCTCCACCGAACCCGGGGCGATTCACTCGCCAGAGCACGCGCGCTCCTGTAGAGGTCGCGGACTACCAGGGGCTGCCGAGGACGCCCGCGGCGTCCCGCGCAGCGCCGCCGAGTTCAAGGCCGTCACGGAGACGAGCTTGACCAGCGAGCCTAAAGCTACGAACGGCCCCCACCAGCAGCAACACTGATCCGATAAGCGGGGTTATGACACGCTATGCCCGCTTTGACCGGCTTGGAAGGTCGATCACCGTCGCCGTCGGCGCATCGTCGCCTCCCCTTCCTCGAGCTCGTCGGCGACCCAGGCGGGGAGCTCGTCCGGCGCGTACCGCAGCGCTGCGCGCGGTGAGACCCCGAGCAGGCCGGCGGACCGCTCGACCCGCGCGTTGAGTGCCCTGTCGACGGCCGCGGCGTCGACGTCGACGCCGCGGCGCACGAGCTCGGCCTCCACCGCGGCCGCGAGCTCACCCAGCCGGGGCGTGCGACGAGTCAGGGCCATGCCCTCACGGTGCCACGCGACCTGACCCTCTGCAGGGCAGGTGCAGGCGGGTCACCGGTGCGGCTGCCACCGGCTCTCGGCGTCGTCGGCCCGGTAGTACATGACCCGGTCCCTCGTGCCGAGCTGGGCGTCGATCTGCGCGACCGCGTCCTCGTAGCTTGCTGCGTCGACGACGACGTCGCGCGGCACCTGCTGCCCCTCAGTAGGACCCGGTCCGACCCTGGCTTGCACGATCATCGCTGGGCCCTTTGGAAGATCTCGCTTGCCGGCGGCACGCGACGGCCGGCGTCGAGGCGGTTGATCCACGCCCGCACGCGGGGCTCGGTCTTGGCGTCGACGACGACGTCGACCGCGCCGGCGATGTCGGCGACGGTCTGGTGGGCGAGCTCGTCGGCGAGCCGCATCGTGAGCTCGCTGAGGTAGTCGATGGCGTAGCGATAGCGGGGCTCTGCGTCGTACTTGCGCTGCCACGCACCGATCAGCCCCTGGCGAATGATGCGCGCTCGATCGTGATCGGGGACGTGCTCAGCGATCGTGGGGTGGTACGGGTCGAGGGGCTGCATCAACCCATCTTCGTACACATGTTCGATCAGGCGCTAGCCTGTCGATTCCACGTCGACCGCCCGCCGGTACCTACTGGTCGGCCGACCGTGCGGCTTGGCCGGCTCGGCGGGCAGCGAGGCCGGCGTCCCGGCAGGTGCGGCAGCGCCGCCTGCCGTCCGACGGGTACACGAGCGTGTTTTCGTCGTCGTACGGGTGCCCGCGCGGGCAGCGGGTCTTGGCGCGCTGGTGGGCGCCGGCGAGGTTCTCGGCCGAGCCGTGGCGCAGGTGTCGCTGGTAGTGCGCGTTGCACATGCCCTGCCTCGTCGCGTCCGCGTCGCACCCGTCGACGCTGCACGGCGTAGCCACGGCCGGGCGGGGTTCGTCCCAGGCTCGGATGGTCCGTCGGATCTCGTCGGCCTGCTCGTCCGTGAACAACCACTCACCCTCCCAGCGACGCCACCGGCGCCGCCTGGCGATCTTCGTGATGCGGCCCTGGTCGGCTCCGAGCTCGTCCGCGAGTTGTCGTGAGGTCCACACGGTGAACAAGGGTTCCACAGTCCAGCACCGAACAGGTGATCGAACTCCGCTACCGTTCGCCTCCGTGGTGAGAGCAAGCACCCTGTTTCCCGCCGGAGTAGGAGATCCATCCGTCGACGCATTCGACGGGGTATCCGTGCGTGGCGCTGGGCAAGGTCGGGAGGTCACTGGGGTCCGCGGGATCGAACTGCTTGATGACGTACGCCCAGAGCGGGGGGCACGTCTTCTTGGACTTGAGGCAGGCAGCACGCTGGGCCTTGGCACGGGCTTGCTGCTTGAGCGCATGCTTCAGGTCGACCGCAAAGTCCTGAGGCTCGACGGTCTCGGTCTCACTCTTCAGCGGCACGGGCGGGAGCGAGGGCATGGGCGTTGGCGTGGAAGTCATGGCCTGCGTGGCAGAAGTCGTCACGGGCTGAGGCCTCGTGGTCGCGGTTGTGCAGCCCGTGAGCAGCGCGAGGGCGCACCCAACTAGAACGGCGCAAGCCCGGACCCGGGCGGCGTTCACGTTCCGATCATATCGACACCGGCTACGTCGTCGGGGCGGACCCACCGGGTGATCTCGCGGCAACAGGGCAGGGCGCGCGCAGGCCCCGGTCGTGGTGTGCAGGGGGGTCACGTCACGAGCGGGGCCTGGGACCTGATGCTAGACGGCGGCACTGACATCGGTGGTCCGGGGGACGTGTCGGCGGATGCTCGACTCGGAGACGCCGAGCACGCGGGCGACGGACGCGAGCGGTTGGCCGTCGTCGAGCGCGGAGCGCGCCGCGGCGATCTTCTCCTGGGTCATGACGCGGGGCCGGCCGCCGACGCGGCCGCGGGCGCGAGCGGCGGCGAGGCCGTCGAGGGTGCGTTCGCGGATGAGGTCGGCCTCCATCTGGGCCATCGCGGCGAGGACGTGGACGACGAACCGGCCGGCCGGCGTCGCGGTGTCCAGTGCCTCGGTGAGCGAGCGGAGCGTGACGCCGCGCTCGTCGAGGTCGCGGACCAGGCCGGCGAGGTGTGCCGCGGAGCGCCCGAGGCGATCGAGGCGGACGACGACGAGCGTGTCGCCGCCGCGCAGCTGCTCGAGGAGCGCCGTGAGCTCGGGGCGGTCGTCTCGTCTCCCGGACCCGGTCTCGCGGACGATCCAGCGCTCGTCGGCGCCGGCGCCCACGAGCGCATCGATCTGGCCGTCGAGGCTCTGCGCCGCAGTGGAGACTCGCGTGTACCCGAAGAGGTCCCATGCGGCCCGACGGTAGCGAAAACGTCCCGCCGGCCTTGTGACCGGCGGGACGTTTTGAGAGGGGTTTTTGACCGGCGCGCCGTTCGGCGTGTCGCTGTGGAGTTGATCGCTCGGTGGCGGCTTCTTGTGATCGCAGACCAGCAGGAGCTGTCAGCCGGCACTGTCGCATAAGGCGATCCCCTACCGAGACACCCTGCGGCGACTTCGGCGGCCAGGCGGCGGCTGGCCTCAACGTGTCTCGCTAGACCCGCCCGCAAATGTGCCCGGTGAAGGCCGGCTATCTGTGACACTTCCGTCATGACTGCGACGCTCATCGGGTACGCACGCTGCTCGACCGCCGACCAAGACCTCACCGCCCAACGCCAGGCCTTGGAGGCGATGGGCGTCGCCCCGCGACGCGTCTACGTCGACCAGGGCATGACGGGCACGAACCGTGACCGGCCTGGCCTGCGCGAGGCACTGGCAGCAACCAGGGCCGGAGACACACTGGCGGTGACGAAGCTCGACCGGCTCGCCCGCTCGATCCGCGATGCGCGCGACATCGTCGACGAACTCACCACCCACGGCGTCCGGCTGCAGATCGGCGGCACGGTCCACGATCCGAACGATCCCGTCGGCCGGCTGCTGCTGAACGTGCTTGCGATGGTCGCCGAGTTCGAAGCCGACCTGATCCGCGCCCGCACTCGCGAGGGCATGGCGATCGCGAAGGCCAAGGGCAAGCTCAAGGGCCGCAAGCCCAAGCTCACCCCGACACAGGAGAAGCACCTGGTCGGGCTCCACGTGGCCGGCGAGCACACCTCTGCAGAGATCGCTGAACTCTTCGGCGTCTCCCGCGCCACCGTTTACCGCGCGGTTGGCCGGGCGGGCTCGAACGGGACGAGCGTTAGGCGGGATTCGTCAATCTGACCGGACCGCCATGTAGCGAGCACAGGACCCCGCCACCGAGCGATCAACTCCACAGTGTCGCTGGCGGCGACGAGACCGCCAGAAACGGTCGTTTCTCACTCCGGTCGGAAGGAGGTCCTGCGAGCTTCGAAAGCGGCCGCGAGAGCGCACCGCATCGCGGGCGGCGGTGGAGAGAGACGCCCACCGCCGCCCGCGACCTGGTCACATGGACGAAAGCATGTCCTGCATCTGGGTGATCTGCTCGGTCTGGCTCGACACGATCGACTTCGCCATCGCGACGGCGTCGGTGTTCTTGCCCTTGTCGACTTCGGCCTTGGCCATGTCGACGGCGCTGGTGTGGTGCTCGACCATCTGCTGCAGGAACAGCTGCCCGGCATCGGTCGCGGAGGCGGTGTCGAGGGCGGTCATGTCGGAGTCGGACATCATGCCTGACATGGAATGATCCATGCCAGACATGCTGTTCGCCGCGTCCCAGTCCTTCAGCCAACCGGTGAGCTTGGTGATCTCGGGCTGCTGCTCCGTCTTGATCTGCTTGGCAAGGGTGACGACGTCGGGGTCCACGCCGTCGCCCTTCTTCAGGAGCATGTCGCTCATTTCGATGGCCTGCTCGTGGTGCGGCAACATTCCCTGCGCGAACATCACGTCCTGGTCGTTGTGCGCGGACGCGGACGACGACGCGGATGCGGATGAAGGCAAGTCGTCGGCAGAGGTTGAGCCGGTGGAGCAGCCAGCGAGGCCGATGGTGAGCGCGGCGGCGGTGGTCGCGAGAGTGATCTTGCTGCGGTTCATCAGAACGATTCCTTGGGTCGATGACGGCAGGCGGGCAGAAGCCCGCCCGGTTTCCGGGTGTGGGGCGCGTCGAACAGGCCCCGAGGAATCGGCTTACGTCCGAAGGATCTGCAGCGCAGTGAGCGACGGCGGTCGCGGCACCGCGACACGGCGGGGAACCTGGGCGGCGAGGGCGATCAGGCGGGCGAGGAGATGCAGCAGACCTCCGGCGCGTACAGGGTGGAGCGCCCACGCGAACAGGGCGATGACGATCACGCACGCCATTCCCATCCCGGCGCACATCAGCTCGCGGGGCCCGGCGCTGCCGACCCCCATCGCGGTGAGTACGGGCACGGTGGCGCGCGTCGGCGCTGCAGCGTTGCCTGCAAAGCTCCCGAGTGCCGCGTGCTCGTCGGTGGTGTGGCCGCCATTCGATACGCCGATGGCCGTGCCGGTGTGCGCAGCGTGCTCATCTGCGCCGATGACGCTGTGCATCAGCACGGTTCCGAGGATGAGCAGCAGCAACGCTAGGACCGTGGTGCCCGAGGTGAGCAGCCGGCGGCAGCCGGTTGTGGTGGTGGTCATGACGGTTTCGATGCAATCAGGTCGATGGTGCGAACGGACCGAGGCGGCGTCCCGCGGTGGGGTAGCGCGCGTCGGCGAGGCAACGGCGCTCAGGAGCGAACCAGGCGTGCGATCGCGTCGGAGGCTTCTCGGATCTTCTCCTCAGCGGCGGTACCGCCTTCCGCGACGGCCTCGACGACGCAGTGCGTGAGGTGGTCGTTGAGGAGCCCAAGTGCGACGGACTGCAGGGCCTTCGTCATCGCGGACACCTGGGTGAGGATGTCGATGCAGTACTGCTCGTCATCGACCATCCGCTGGAGGCCTCGCGCCTGACCCTCGATGCGCTTCAGGCGCTTGAGGTAGTCGTCCCTCGCGCTGATGTAGCCATGGTGGTGCGGGGCCGTTTCGGCTTCATCAGCGCCGGCGTCATCCGGGCCGGTCGTGGGGGCCGTGGCACTGATCATCGGTCTCTCCTCGGTACGCGGACGACGGTCGCGGCGTTCATTCGGCGTTCGCCCAGGTGGACGTCGCCGGCGCCGCCGGCTGGGTGCTGCCGCGAGTGATGACCACGGCGATGTCTTGGTGGTCCTGCAGGCGCACGTTCGGGAACGCGGTCGTGACCAGCTTGCCGTCGACGAACACGGCCACGTGGCGGCCGTTCCGCCCGTCGACGTAGCCGCCAACTCGATCCGTACCGAGCGCGACGCCCCACTCGGCGAACACCTGCCCGAGCGTGAACGTCGCCACCTTCGGTGACTCGACGTGCACGATGCCGGAGGTGTCGTGGGTGTGCAGCGGTGACATGCCGCCTGCAGCCGGGTCGACACCGAGGTTGGCCGGCACCTCCACCGAGCTCCCATCGACGCTCACGGTGAGGTGCTGGTGGATGTGCAACGCAGCGCCCTCCATCGGCGCGACCCGGAGGCCGGATGCTTTCGCCCGTGCGGCCGGGTCGGTCGGTGCCGGCCAGGGCGGCGCGCTCGTGGCGCCCTTCGGCGCAGGCTTCCCCCCGGGGTTGGTCACAGCGACGGCGGTGACAGCGGTCACGATCGCGAGGCCGAGGATGCCGCTCCCGACGACGAGCCACAGCCGCTGGACCCGGCGTCGCTGCTCAACGGCAGCGCCTGCGGCCGTGTTCACGCGGGCAGTGTCGTGGTGGTCGGTCTTGGCTTTCATCGTGTCCTGACTCTCGCAAGCCCGGGTCCGAGAACAGCATCCGCCAGCCTGCGGGTGACGTTGTAACGGTACCCCCCTAAGGTATCAAGTGGGCCTGCCCGACGAAAGGACGACGTGATGAGCGAGCAGTTGACGACGACCAGCTACGGCATCGATGGCATGACCTGCGGTCACTGTGTGATGAGCGTCGATGAGGCGCTCACCGAACTTCCGGGGGTGACTGGGGTGTCCGTCGAGCTCGTCGCCGGCGGCCGGTCCACGGCAACCGTGACGAGCGCGCGGCCCCTCGACCATGGCGCCGTTGAAGCGGCTGTGACAGAGGCTGGGTACTCGCTGGCGGCATCCTGAGCGTGCGATCAACAGCAACCCGCTCTGTGCCCGCCCGTCAACTTTGTCGCGATCCCACCTGCGGTGGTCGACCTGATGACGATCAGGGGGGCGCCGTTCTAGCCCCGTTCTCGGCGTTCGTCGTCGGTCATGGCCACCGGCTCCGAACGTTCTGATCCGGCGCACCAAAAGGCACCGAATCGCCTTCAACCTATACTCGCCGATAGTACCCCTCTGGGGTATTCGAGATTGCGAAGGAGATCGAATCGGGTGTCCGCGTACATCACCATCGGGATCGTGCTCGGCGTCGCGCTGCTCGGCATCGCCGCCCTGGTGCTGGTGTCGCGAGCGATGACGGTCGCCCCGGTTCGCAAGGAGGTGCTGCCGTTCGGATCTGGGTGGGATCTCCAGGAGCACGCACTCTCGCGCTTCCACACCCGCTGGTACCCGATGACGCTGGTGTTCCTCGCGTTCGACGTGGAGATGCTGTTCATGTACCCGTGGGCCGTCGTGGTTGCGCAGATGGGCGCGGAGGCGGTCATCGAGATGTTCGTCTTCCTCGGGGTCCTCGTGGCGGGTGTGGTCTGGGCCTGGCGCGAGGGTGCGTTCCGATGGGTGTGAACACGGATCGACGCCGTCGCCCGATGCATGTGCTCCTCGTCGAGGTGCCCGGCAACGGTGCGTTTCGGATGGGGCTCGAAGCCGCGGCCGCGGCCGGCGGTCACGTTTTCGCGGTCCACCCGGCGGAGAGCGACGTGCTGTTCGTGTGCGGAACACCAGGACCAGAGATGCGTACCGTCATCGACCGCGTCTGGGATCAGATGCCTTACCCCAAGCACCGGGCCACGCTCGCCGGTCTCGACGAGATCGGCGCCGTCCTCACGACCGCCCAGGACGCACTCGCGGACCGACGTGCACAGCGGTCTGCCGCCCTCGAGGACGCGGCCGACCACACCGGTGGTCAAGACCTCGACGATCACCGGCCCGACGACGAGGAGCCGAACCACGAGCACCCGGACCACGCTGACGAATCGATGCACGACCACGACATGACAATGGGCGGTCACGACCAGATGTCGATGGATCACATGTCGATGAGCGGGCCGGGGGGCTATCCGCTGGCCGACGGCGCTGCCGACCGGGACGGCCTGGAGATGGATGTGCTGCATCGGCGGCTCGGCCCGATCCTGCCGTCCTGGCCCCCCGGCGTCGTCCTGGACGTGACGCTCGCCGGAGACACCATCACCCACGCCTCGGCCTCGATGATCGACATCACTGATCACGGGCGTGCGGATCCGCAGGGCGTGGCGGCCGTCGCACTCGACCAGGCCGCCCAGGTGCTGACGGTTGCCGGATGGGCCGCTGCGGCGGCACGGACGCTCCGCGTGCGGGACCTCGCCGTGGCGGGGCACCGCGACCGGGCGCGAAAGCTCATCCGGCCGCTGCGCCGCCGAATCGAGCGATCCGTCGCGCTCCGCTGGTCGCTGCGCGGCCTCCAGGTCCGGCCCGCCGTCGAGGTCCGCACCGTTCTACTCGCTCGCCTCGAGCGCGCAGAAGCGAGCCTCAGTGGACGCCGGTCCGAGCCGGAACCGACGACGACCGTGGACGATATTCCGGCGCTCGTCGAGGGACGCGACATCGGCAGCGCCCGCCTCGTCGTCGCGGCACTCACCGTGCACACCGGCAGTTGGACGGACACCACCGACCAGGGCATCACGACGAGACGACACCACCATGCTTGATGTCGGAGGCGCCCTGTGGGCCGTCGTCCTGCCTGGCGTCGTCGTCGTCCTCGCGATGGCGGCCGCCAGCGGCAACGCCGCCCTGGTGGCACGGGACCGCGGGACACCGGTGCGCGCTGCAGCTCTCTCACCGATCCGGGAGACGGGCCGGCTCCTTCGCCAGCAGCGTCGTTCCGTCCTCGGTGCCGATCCCCTGCTGTGGCGGATCGGCGGGTCCGGGCTCGTCGCAGCCGCGTTCATCGCCGCCCTCGCCGTCCCCGTCGGGAACCTGGCGCCGCTGGACATCCCGGTCGGCGTGGTGTGGTTCAACGCCGTCGACGTCTCTCTCTGGGCCTTGTGGTGGCTCCTCGGCTGGGGCAGCAACAGCGTGTACCCGCTGATCGGCGGCTACCGGTTCCTGGCGCAGGCCCTGGCGTACGAGATCCCGCTGATGTTCGCCCTGACCGCCCCCGCGATCGGTGCGGAGAGCCTCCGGTTGACCGACGTGGTCACGGCGCAGCAACCGGTGTGGTTCGCCCTGACGATGCCAGTCGCGTTCGTCGTCTACTGCGCCTCCGTCACGGCGTTCTCCGCGTGGGGTCCGTTCTCCGTTCCTGCCGGCGCGGACATCGCAGGCGGTGTCCTCGGGGAGCTCTCCGGAGTCGATCGTCTGCTCGTCCTCGCCGGCAGGTGGTGCCTCCTCGTCGCGGGTGCCGCCTTCGCCGTGCCGATGTTCCTCGGCGGTGGTGCTGGTCCGCTCCTCCCGTCGGCGTTGTGGGTGCTGGTCAAGACGTGTGCGCTCCTGGTGGTGTTCCTGCTGCTCGGTCGCGCGATGCCCGCGGTCTGGCCGCAGCGGCTCGCGGAGCTCGGCTGGGTCGTCGTGCTGCCGCTGGTGCTGCTGCAGCTGCTGGTCACGTCGGTGCTGGCCGTGACGGGAAAGGGGTGACCGTGATGGCGACGATCGTGTTCTGGGTCGCGGCGGTGGTCGCGGTGCTCTCCGCCGCCGCGGTGTTCCGGGTCGATTCGATGGCACGCGCGACATACGCGCTGGCGGTGTCGTTCGTTGCTGTGGGCGTGGCCGTGCTGGTCCTGCATCTGGATTTTATCGGCGTCGTCACCATCCTGATGATGGTCATGGAGATGGCCGTGATGGCGGTATTCATGGTGTCTTACATGGGCATGAATCCGGCGCTGATGCCGATGGACATGACCCACAGCAAGCGCTCCGCGGCGGTGATCGCTTGCGCGGTGTTCGTCGGCCTCGCCGCGGCCGCGCTCTTCATCCCGTGGCCAGCCCGCGCCGGAACCGCAGCGGCGGACACCACCCGTGCGCTCGGAGAGGCGATCATGGGCTCGAAGATGCTCGTGATGCTGACGATCAGCCCGGTCTTGTTCGCCACGATCGTCGCCGCTCTCGTGCTCGCGAATCCCCGGGGCCGGTACGACCGCTTCGGGGACGACCTCCAGGGCGACCCTGCGGACCCGGAACCGGGGGGGATCGGACGATGACCCTGCAACTCGTCCTGCTCGTCGTTGCCGCGCTGTTCGCCATCGGACTGTACGGCGCGATCTCGCAGCAGGTGGTGGTGATGGTGATGATGGGCATCGAGGTCATGATCAACGCCGTCATCCTCGCCGCCGCCGCGTTCTGGTGGTACCTCTCGCCGGCTGTCGACGGGCAGGTGCTCCTGTTGGTCATCATCGCCGTGATGACGATCGAGATGGCGATGGGCTTCGCGGTCGCCACGATCCTGCACCGCTCCCGGAACGCCGACATGACCGACTCGGCAACGGGCCTCCGTCGGTGACCGCCGTGCTGGTCACCGCGATCGTCCTGCCCGCGCTCATCGGTGCAGGACTGGCAATCGCCGGACGCTTCGCCGAACGGATCGCCGTCCCCGTCAGCCTCGCCACGGCAGCCGTCATGGCGGTCGCCGCGACCGTTGCGGCCGTCACCCGTGCGGAGGTGACCGGTGGGGTACCGGCGCCGCTCGCAGTCTCCGGCCCGGACCTCCGCGTAGACGCGCTGGCCGCGGTCGTGCTGCCGACCGTGGCGTGGATCGGGTTCCTCGTGCTCGTATTCGCGACGGCAGACCGGACCCGCCCCGCGGCGCGGTTCCACGGCCTGATGCTGATCTTCCTCGCCGCCGTCGTCGTCACCGTCACGGCGACCGGCCTCCCGTTGCTGCTCGCAGCGTGGGAGGTGATGGGCGCCACGTCCTACGCCCTCATCGGCTTCCGGTGGCAGGACCGGGCCCACGTCGCCGGCGGATTCACGGCGTTCACCGTCACGCGCGCCGGCGACCTCGGCATCTACCTCGCCGCGGGTGCGATCGTTGCCGGCGGCGGCACCTGGTCGCTCACGGCACTGCAGTCGCTGCCGGGGCCGTGGGTGCACGTCGCCGCCGCCGGGCTCCTCGCTGCTGGACTCGGGAAGGCAGCACAGCTGCCGTTCTCGTTCTGGATCTCCCGTGCCATGGAGGGGCCGAGCGCGGTCAGTGCGCTGCTGCACTCCGCGGCGATGGTGGCCATGGGCGGCTACCTGCTCCTGCGCGTCGAGCCGCTCCTGAGCGAAACCGGCTGGGCCGGGCCGACGGCGGCGTGGATCGGTACGGCAACCGCGATCGTGCTCGGCGTCGTTGCGCTGGCCCAGCGGGACCTGAAGCAGGTGCTCGCCGCGTCGACGGCGTCCCAGCTCGGCTACGTCGTCCTCGCCGCCGGCGTGGGCTCGGTCAAGGGGGGCGCAGCGCAGCTCATCGCTCACGCCGCCACGAAGGCGCTGCTGTTCCTCGCCGCGGGAGCGTGGCTCTCGGCCACCGGGACGAAACAGCTCACCGGTCTTCGCGGCGTCGCCGTCCGGTGGCCGGCGGTCGGTGTCCTCGCCACCGTCGGTGCGCTCTCGCTGGCGGGCTTGCCGCCACTGTCACTGTGGTACGCAAAGGACGTCGTCCTCGCCGGTGCCCTGGAGGTACAGCCGTGGCTGTATGTGGCGGGTCTCGCGGGAGCGGCGCTCGCAGCGGCCTACTCCGCCCGGATCATCGCGCTGCTGTGGCGTCGCGCCGGAAACCCGGAAGCGTCCTGGGACAGCGAAGAACACGGCACTCGAGAGGTGCCGCGCCTCGCGGTCGTGCCCATGGTCGTCCTTGCCGTCGCCGCCGCGGGGCTCGCCCTGCTCGGCACGCCGCTGCTCCGTCCGCTGCTCGCTCCGCTCCCCGGGCCGGCGGTGTCGTGGCCGGAGCTCGCCGCCTCGGCCGTGATCGCCGTGATCGTGGTCCTGCTGACCCTATGGCGCGTGCCAGCGATCCGAGTGGGGCTGCACTGGTTCGGACTGGAGCGGACAGCCGTCGCAGTCGTCGCCAGGCCGACGCTGCGATTCGCCACCGTCCTCGCACGTCTGGATGACCGCCTCGGCGCGACCGTCGACCGATCGGGGCGTGCGCTCGAGCAGACCGCTCGCGCCGCGCGCGCGCTCGACGAGCGCGGACCCGACGCCGCGACGGAGTGGGTCGGTTCCACCGTGGCAGCACTCGGTCGGCTGGCGCGTCGGCCGCAGACCGGCCAGCTCCACCAGTACTACATCGGCGCGAGCGTGACCGTCGCCGCCGCAGCCGTCCTGCTCCTGGTCGTGAGGTGATCGTGCTCAGTCTGATCGTGTTCCTGCCCGTCGCCGTCGCGGCGGTCCTCGCCCTGACACGATCGATGTCCGGACGGGCAGCCGCCTGGGTGTGGCTGACGACGAGCGCCGTGGAGCTTGCCCTCGGGATCCTCGTGGCCGTCTCCAGCGCCGACGCGCCCGCGCTGCGATGGGAGGAGCGGGTGGAGTGGATGCCGACCGTCGGCACCAGCTACCACCTCGGCGTCGACGGCTTCTCGGCCCCGTTGCTGCTCCTGACCGACGTCGTGTTCCTCGCCTGCGCGGTCTGGGCGATACGGGACAGGGATCGGCCCCGCCCCCGAGCTGCACTGTTCCTGTTCCTGCAGACCGCCTGCCTCGGGGTGTTCGCCGCCCAGGACTTGCTGGTGTTCTTCGTGTTCTTCGACCTGTCGATCGTCGGCATGTACTTCGTCATCGCAGGCTGGGGGCACGGCGACCGTCAGCGGTCCGCGCTGCGGTTCTTTCTCTACACGTTCCTCGGGTCGCTGGCACTGCTGCTCGGCTTCATCGGCCTGTACCTCGGTTCGACGCCGCACACGTTCGACATGGTCGAGCTCACCCGGCACGGGTTCACCGGCACACCGCTGGCGGCCGGTGCCGTCCTCGCAGCGCTCGTGGTCGGCTTCGCCGTCAAGACCCCCACGGTGCCGTTCCACTCATGGCTACCGCCGGCCCACACCGACGCGCCGTCCATTGGCTCCGTTGTCCTCGCGAGCGTGCTGCTGAAGATGGGAACCTACGGGTTCCTCCGCATCGCGATGCCGATGCTGCCGGACGCCTGGCGGTCCTTCGCATGGGTGATCCTCATCGTCGGCATCGTGTCGGTGCTGTACGGGGCGCTCGTGGCGCTGGCGCAAACGAACGTGAAGCGGTTGATCGCGTTCACCTCGGTCAACCACATGGGCTACGTCGTGCTCGCCGTCGGTGCCGCAGGTCTGGCCGGGTCTTCCTCCGCGCAGGCACAGCAGCTGGCGATCACCGGCGCGACCGTGCAGATGGTGTCGCACGGGCTGATCACCGGGGCGCTGTTCCTCCTCGCAGGCGTCCTCCACGACCGCCGGGGCAGCTACGAGATCAGCGACTACAGCGGCCTCGCGAAACCCGCACCACGGTTCTCCGGACTCTTCGCCGTCGCTGCGTTCGCGGCGCTCGGGATCCCCGGGTTCAGCGGGTTCATCGCTGAGTTCCAGATCTTCGCCGGCAGCATCGGCGCGACCGCCGTCGCTGCGATCGCGCTGCCCGGGATCCTGATCACCGCGGCCCTGTTCCTCCGCACCGTGCAGAGGATGCTCAGCGGGCCAACGGAACGCCTCGCCGAAGGGTTCCCTGATGTCACCGCTCGGGAGACAGCGACAGTCGGGACGCTTCTGCTGCTCTCCCTCGCGATCGGTGTGGTGCCTGGGCCGCTGCTCGAGCTCATTGCCCCGGCCGCCCGGCAGCTGGCCGCGCTGGTCGGAGGTCCCGCGTGAACATGGACTACGGCGCCCTCCTGCCGGAGATCGTCCTGCTAGGCGGTGCGATCGTCGCACTCCTGGGCGGTAGCTTCCTTCCCCGGCCCCGGCAGGTGCTCGTGACCTGGTTCGCGATCGTCGTGGCGTGCCTCAGCGCTGTCACGGCCGCCCTGGGCACCGGGCCACCGACCGTCTTCAGTGACAGCTATGCCCTCGATGACGCGACGGCGACGATCAGGATCCTCGTACCGTTCGCGACGGCGGTCGTGATGCTCATCGGACGCCAAGAGTCCCATGGCTCCGCTCGAGAGAGTGAAACCGCGTCACTGCTGCTCCTTGCCGCACTCGGCACGATCGTCCTCGCGGGCGCGAACGACCTCCTCATCGTGGCGACCGGGTTCCTCCTGGCGACCGTGCCGTTGTACGCGCTGATCGGGCTGTCCCGCTCCGCGGCCGCGGCGGAGGCGACGATGAAGACATACCTGCTGGGTGCGGCATTCGGAGTCGTGATGCTCTTCGGCATCGCAGTCCTCGTCGGTGTCGCCGGTGGTAGCACCTACCCAGAGCTGCAACGGGAACTGCCGCACGTGCCGGCGGCGGCGGTCGCGCTCGGATTCGTCGGGGTCCTCGCGGGGCTGCTGTTCAAGGCCGGGGCAGTCCCAGGACACTTCTGGGTCCCGGACGCAGCGGAAGGTGCCGGCCTGGGCGTCGCCGCGTTCATCACCACCGTGCCGAAGCTTGGCGCCCTGGTCGCACTGGCGCGCCTGGTTGACGTGATGCCGAAAACCGTGGATGCGCCTCTGCTGGTCGGCCTGCTCGCCGCCGCCAGCATGACGCTTGGCACCCTCGCGGCCTTCTGGCAACGCAGTGCGCCGCGGCTGCTCGGCTGGTCCACGGTCGGGCAAGTCGGGTTCCTGCTGATGCCCGTCGCCGTGATCGGCGTCGAGCCGTCCGCGCGCCCCGCCCTACTGATGTACCTGGTGTTCTACGCGGTTACGAACCTGGCCCTGTTCGCTGCGATCGCCGCGCTCCCGAACCGTACGACGATCCCCGCCTGGCGCGGTGCGGCGAAAGAGCACCCGGCCATCACCGGCGTCATGCTGGTCGGCCTGTTGAGTCTCGTGGGGACACCGCCGACTGCGGTCTTCGTGGGCAAGCTCGCGGTGTTCACGACCACCTGGCAAGGCGGGATGCCGTGGCTGGTGGTCATCGCCGCCGCCGTCTCGGCTACGTCGCTGTTCTACGCGCTCCGCTGGCTCTCGATGGCCTTCCAACCGGCGGAGACGCCGCGGTTGCGTACCGCCGCCGTTCAGATGCAGGCAGCGACTGCGGTGGCACTCGGCACGCTGGTCATCGTCGCCGTCGTCGCCACGCCTGCTCTACTTCGGCTCTGACACGGACGGTCTCCTCGTCCCCTGGAGAGGAACCCGTCTGCGGCCCTGCTGGGGCGGAGTGCGGTTGCTCGAGACTCGAAAACGGGCAGTCAGCCGCTGCTGTATGGTCATCGCATGCTGACCATTGCTTCGCGGCTCGACGTGATGAACCGGCTGGGGCGTGCCATGGCCGATCCGACGCGCTCGAGGATCCTGATGTCGCTGCTTCATGCGCCCGGGTACCCGGCGGTGCTGGCTCGCGAGCTGGGGCTCACGCGGTCGAACGTGTCGAACCATCTGGCCTGCCTGCGTGACTGCGGGATCGTGGTGGCCGAGCCCGAGGGGCGCCAGACGCGGTACGAGATCGCCGAGCCACGCCTGGCCCGGGCTCTGGTGATGCTGGTCGATGTGACGCTGGCGGTGGACGAGGACGCGCCGTGCATCGACGGTGCCTGCCCGACGCCCGGGTGCAGGGGAGCGTGCGTGCGATGAACACGACTCGTACCGCAGCACGTAGGACGCGGCTGCACCGGCGGGTGCGGTTCATCGTGGGCTTCACCATCACGTACAACGTGATCGAGGCCGTCGTCGCGATCACCGCCGGGACGCAGGCGTCGTCCGCGGCCCTGATCGGGTTCGGCCTGGACTCGGTCATCGAGGTCGCGTCCGCGGCCGCGGTCGCGTGGCAGTTCAGCCGGAAGGACCCCGAACGCTGGGAGAAGGCCACCGTCCGGGCCATCGCGATCGCGTTCTTCGCCCTCGCCGCCTACGTCACCGTCGACGCCCTGCTGAGCCTGACCGGACAGGCCGACGTCGACCACAGTCCGCTCGGGATCGGCATCGCCGTCGCGAGCCTGGTCGTCATGCCGGCCCTCGCGTGGTTCGAGGTCCGCACCGGCCGCGAGCTCGGATCGCGCAGCGTCCAGGCCGACGCGAAGCAGCTCGTGCTGTGTACCTACCTCTCGGGCACGGTGCTGCTCGGCCTCCTCGCGAACTCGCTGTTCGGATGGATGTGGGCCGACTCGGTCGCTGCCCTGGTCGTGGCCGTCCTCGCGGTCCGTGAGGGCGTCGAAGCGTGGCGTGGCGACGTCGAGTCCCCGTTCGAGGTCCTCGAGGATCTGGTCGAGGATGACTAGGCGCGCGTCGTCGCGGAGCGCGGAGTGCGAGGGGGTGACAGGCGGGTGACCCACACGCACGACCACGCCCACTGCGCCGACGCCGGGGACGGCCAGTGGCGCCGTCTGGCCGTCGCGTTCGGCATCACGACCGCGATCCTCGTGGCCGAGGCCGTGGGCGCCCTGGTCACGGGGAGCCTCGCGCTGCTGGTCGACACCGCGCACATGCTCACCGACGCGGGCGGGCTGCTCGTGGCGCTCGTCGCGTCCCGGCTCGTGCTCCGGCCGCCGACGGCGCGGCGCACCTGGGGTCTGCGCCGCCTGGAGGTCCTCGCGGCGCTCGCGCAGTCGGCGGTGCTGCTCGCGGTCGGGGTCTACGTGCTCGTCGAGGGCGTCGCGCGCCTGCTCCACCCGCCCGAGGTGCCGTCGACCGCGCTCGTCGTCTTCGGCGTGATCGGGCTGGTCGGGAACCTCGCGTCGCTCGCGGTGCTGAGCGGCGGGCGGTCCTCGAGCTTCAACCTGCGGGCCGCGTTCCTCGAGGTGCTGAACGACGCGCTCGGGTCGGTGGGCGTGATCGTCGCGGCGGTCGTGATCGCGACGACCGGCTGGTACCGCGCGGACGCCGTCGCTGGGCTCGTGATCGGCGCGCTCATCCTGCCGCGGGCGTTCGTGCTCCTGCGGGAGACGGCGTCCGTGCTGCTCGAGACCACGCCGGCCGGGCTCGACCTCGACGAGGTCCGTGCGCGGCTGCTCACCGTCGAGCACGTCCTCGACGTCCACGACCTGCACGCCTCGCTCATCGCCACCGGGCTCCCGACGCTGAGCGCGCACGTCGTCGTGGACACCGGGTGCTTCCGGGACGGGCACGCGCCGCAGATCCTCGACGCGCTCCAGGACTGCGTCGCGACGCGGTTCGACGTACCCGTCGAGCACTCGACGTTCCAGCTCGAGCCCGCGACCCACGCGGCCCACGAGGCGCCCGGGCACCCGTGATGTCGTCAAGCAGGATGCGCGAGCTCGCGTGCCCTGTCAGAACCGACCGATTCTGAGGCCATTACGGGCCGATTTTTGGACGGTTCATAATCGGGCGTTTTGTGCGCGCGTCAGCGGGCGCGACCGTGGAGCAGCTCGATGAACTCGTCAGCCATGTCGAGCTTGCGCGCCAGTTCGGCGCGGCGCTCTTCGGCTCGGGCGACGTAGCCGGCGAGGCGGGCGCGGGCGTCGTCACGTCCGACGGCGTCAGGGGCATCGAGCCGGTCGACGAGGTCGAGCAGATCGCTCATCTCTTCCAGTGTGAAGCCGAGGGGCTTCATCCGGCGGATGACCAGGAGGCGGTCGACGTCCTGCTCGGTGTAGAGGCGGAAGCCGCCGTCGGAGCGGCCGGAGGGTCGCAGGAGGCCGACGTCGTCATAGTGGCGCAGGGTGCGCAGGGACAGGCCGGTGCGGTCGGCCACCGCGCCGATGTGCATAGTGGCTTCCGCGGTGGTGGCCGTGCTGCGCTCGCTCATGAACCGATTCTCCTCGACTGGACCGAGGTGTAACTCTACCCTCACGTTAAGGTAGAGTCGCCGCTGGCTCGGTCCTTCGCCTCCCGCCTGATGCGGAGGGCCGGAGCCACCCACAAGCTTCCGTGCGCAGCGTCGCGTGCTCAGTCCTGTCCATCCGGACCTTGTCTCGCGACCGGGTCTCGGGGCGTTCGCGCCCCCGCTCCTGTGAAGGAATGCTGCGTGTCAGAAGAAACCCGCGCCTCCCTGCCCGACCCCGCCCCGCAGCCCGTTCCCGTCACGGGTGCTCCCGAGGCC
Source organism: Luteimicrobium sp. DT211 (assembly GCF_049844995.1). NCBI lineage: Bacteria > Bacillati > Actinomycetota > Actinomycetes > Micrococcales > Luteimicrobium > Luteimicrobium sp. DT211. Next base: position 61,249 of record NZ_JBNCMC010000012.1, read on the forward strand.
ACCGCCTCGGGGTCGTTCCGGGCCGCGTTCAGCTCGGTCAAGACCTTGCGCACCGAGGTCCTGGCGGGCCTCGTCGTCGCGCTCGCCCTGATCCCCGAGGCCATCGCGTTCTCCATCATCGCGGGCGTCGACCCCCGCATCGGCCTGTTCGCGGCGTTCACGATGGCCGTGACGATCTCGTTCGTCGGCGGCCGCCCCGCGATGATCTCCGCCGCCACGGGCGCGGTCGCGCTCGTCATCGCGCCGGTCGCCCGCGACTACGGGATCGACTACTTCATCGCCACCGTGATCCTGGCCGGCATCTTCCAGGTCGCCCTCGGCCTGGTTGGCATGGCCAAGCTCATGCGGTTCATCCCGCGCTCCGTGATGGTCGGCTTCGTCAACGCCCTGGCCATCCTCATCTTCACCTCCCAGCTGCCGCACCTGTTCGGCGACAAGGTCACCGGCGACAACCGGTGGCTGATCTACGGCCTGGTCGTGGTCGGCCTGGTCGTCATGGTGCTCCTGCCGCGCTGGACCAAGGTCATCCCCGCCCCGCTGGTCGCGATCGTGCTACTCACCGCCGCCACCGTCGCCGCGGCGATCAACGTCCCGACCGTCGGCGACGAAGGAGCGCTGCCCGACTCGCTGCCCTCGCTGTTCTTCCCCGACGTGCCACTGAACCTCGAGACGCTGCAGATCATCGCGCCGTTCGCCCTCGCGATGGCCCTGGTCGGGATCATCGAGTCGCTACTGACGGCCAAGCTCGTCGACGACATCACCGACACCCACTCGAACAAGACCCGCGAGACCTGGGGCCAGGGCGTCGCGAACGTCGTCACCGGCTTCTTCGGCGGCATGGGCGGTTGCGCCATGATCGGCCAGACGATGATCAACGTGAAGGCCTCCGCTGCCCGCACGCGCCTGTCGACGTTTCTTGCCGGCGTCTGCCTGCTGGCCCTGGTGGTCGGGTTCGGCGACGTCGTCGCGACCATCCCGATGGCCGCCCTCGTCGCGGTCATGATCATGGTCGCCGTCGGCACGTTCGACTGGCACTCCATCAAGCCCGCCACCCTCAAGCGCATGCCAAAGTCCGAGACCGCGGTCATGCTCGCCACCGTCATCGTCACCGTCGCCACCCACAACCTCGCCTACGGCGTCCTCGTCGGTGTCGTGGTCGCAGCGATCCTGTTCCTCCAGCGGGTTTCCCACCTGACGACCGTCACCCGCCTGGACGCGGACGACGCCGACGACGAGCGGGTGTACGCCGTCGACGGCGAGCTCTTCTTCGCCTCGTCCAACGACCTCGTCTACCAGTTCGACTACACCGCCGACCCCCACCGCGTCGTCATCGACATGACGAACGCGCACGTCTGGGACGCGTCCACGGTCGCCGCTCTGGACGCCGTCCAGCACAAGTACGCCCAGCACGGCAAGACTGTCGAGTTCCGCGGACTCAACCCCGACAGCATCCAGCGACTCGACCGACTCGCCGGCAACCTCGGCGGCGGACACTGACGATCAGAACCGGCCGATTCTGACGGCAGCTTTGGAGGGAGCCGGAAAGCATCACCTTGGCGCACCTCACCCCTGGGGGCGCCGGCGTCGGGCGGATCCGACAGCCCTGATGTGACAGCCGCCCGTGCTGCGCCGAAGTCACCCGCACAGGACCTTGGTGATTACTGCTGGGTCGATCTCCGCCCCAGGGTCCACGGGCCCTGCGCTCCGGTCAGATATGCTCCGTCGTGGTGATGGATCCCGCCGGGGCGTAGGTGCCCGAACCGCCAGTTGGCTGATGGTTCCTGTCGCGCCGTGTATCGGCGGGCAGGACGCTGCCCGCAGGAGGTAGGTCGTCATGGGTGCCCCGCCGCACGCTCTCGCACCCTGGATCTCGGCTGGCGTGTGCAGCGGCCACCTCGGGGCGACCTCGCTCGAGGTGGCAACCTACCGCCGAGCACGGGTGCCGACTGACCGGACGGCACTGCCCGCGTGACGGCACTTCTCGTCCTCCTCCGCCACGGGCAGAGCCAAGCCAACGCCGACGGACTGTTCACTGGCCTGCTCGACGTGCCACTCACCGAGGCCGGCCGCAGGGAGGCCGCGCGCGCAGCTCACCTGCTGAGCGCGGCCCAGCTCCTTCCGGAGGCCTGGTTCAGCTCGCCGCTTCTCAGGGCGCGGCAGACCGTCCAGGTCTTGGGGACGACGGTGCGCAATCCCCTCGCACGGGTCGTGTACGACTGGCGCCTTGCCGAGCGCAACTACGGCGCCCTCACCGGCCAGACGAAGGCTGCCGTCCTCGAGGAGCACGGCGAAGCGCGTTTCCGCGAGTGGCGGCGCTCCGTCGACATCGCCCCGCCACCGATGACGCCAGCCCAGCGTGCTGCGCTTGCCCCCGCCCCGGACTCGCTGGGGTACACCGAGTCGCTGAGCGATGTGATCTCGCGCGTCGATGAGGTGTGGCGTGAGCGGATCCGACCTGCTGTTCGGCAGAGCGGGAGCGTGCTCGTGGTGGCGCACGGGAACTCCCTGCGCGCCCTGTGCACGGTCCTTGACCACCTCGATCAGCAGGAAGTTCGAGACCTGAACATCCCGACCGGGCACCCCCTGGTGTACCGGCTCGACGATGACCACCGCCCGTTGGTGCGCGCCGGGTCGTACCTCGACCCGGCCGCCGCGCTCGCCGCAGCCGAGCTCATCGCGCGCGAGGGAGGAACCTGACGTGCGCGGCACAAGCACCTCGCTGCGCGTGGGCGGGCGCCGGTGCGGGACGCCCATCTTTCGTCGGATACACCCGGCAGCCACCCCCAATCCGGCACACCGCCGGTCCACACGAGGAGAGCCCTTGAACCTTGACGAGACCCTCTACCGCGACATCAACGACTTCGCTCGGAACACCCCTTGGCTGCACGGCGTGCTCGCCGCCTATGCCTTGTGGGCGGGGCTTGTCGCGCTCGTGCTCCTCGTGATAGCCGGGTGGTGGCACGCTCGAGCACGCGCCGACGCACCTCGAGCCGTCGGTATCAGCGTCCTGACCGGCGTCGCAGCGCTCGTGGCGCTCCTGGTCAATCAGCAGCTCATCTCCCCGGCGATCGCACGACCCCGTCCGTGTGCGGTCCTCGACGGCGTCGAAGTCCTCCTGTCCTGCAACGCCGACTACTCGATGCCCAGCGACCACTGCATCATCGCGGGAGCGATCACCGCCGGCCTGTGGCTCCTCGACCGCAGACTCGGCGTGATCGCCACCATCCTGGCCCTGCTGCTGGCCTTCGGCCGCGTCTACGTCGGGGTCCACTACCCCAGTGACGCCGCAGTCGGACTCCTGGTGGGCGCCGCTATCGGGCTCATCGTCATCTTCGCGCTGCGCGTCCCCACCGCCCTTCTCTTTCAACGCCTCACGCGCAGCCCCGTTCGCCCGTTGGTCCAGTCACATTCGTGAGGCGCAGCGAACCCTTGGGCCGCGCCGCGATCCATGGCACGACCGTGCACCCCGTCGAGCCGACGATTCTGGGGCGATCAACTCCGACCGCCCCGGCTCCTGCCGCTACCGAAGTATCGATGTCGCCGACGACCGCGGCGGCCGAGGCGGCAGGGCCGACGTTCCCCGGTTCGCTAGGCTGGTGTCCTGGCGATGGATCCCGCCAGGGCTGCGGCCCGAACCGCCTGCGTGGCTGATGGTTCCTGACCCGTTGAGTTGTCGACGGGCAGGACGCTGCCCGCGGAAGGAGTGTTCGTGAGCGGTGCAACCGTTCCCCAACCGGCTGTCGAGAGGATGGTTCCGTTCTCGGGACACCCCCTGGTCGTGGGCGTCGTACCGGACCAGGACCCGTTGGTCGTGCGAACGGCCCTTGCCCTCGCCGGCCCGCTCGGCGTCGGCGTGTACTTCGCCTTCGCTGACACGTCACGGTTCATCGTGGACGAGCGTCCCGATGGCACCGTCCACCATGCCGCGATCGACCCGGACTCCGTCGACGACTCGTGGGAGCAGACGGATGCGAGCCTCCGCGTCGCACTGTCCACCCTGGTGCGCGGCGAGGGGGTGGAATGGGACTTCCGGTACCTGGCGGGCAGACCCGATCGTGCGCTCACGCATCTTGCGCGGGCGGTGGACGCCAGCTTGATCGTGGTCGGGACGCGCGCCTCGGGCACGGGCCACCATATGCGTGAGCTTCTCGAGGGGTCGGTGGCAGCTCATCTCAGTCACCATCAACATCGCCCCGTGCTCACGGTGCCGCTCGCCGTGGTCGACTGGAAGGAAATCCGGGCACCGTGGGAGCACTGAGGACGTCTCCCGCTCACCAGTCCGTGCTCAAGCTTGCCGTCTTCGTGGCTGTCGGGGGTGCTGCCGGTGCGACGACACGAGCCCTGTTGGAGACCTGGTGGCCCGCGACCTCGAATGGCTGGCCGTGGACCACGTTCGCGATCAACCTCGTCGGATCCTTCGCGCTCGGGCTTCTGCTCGAGACGCTGGTCCGCTCCGGAGCGAGCGAACGACGACAGCGAGGGGTCAGGCTGTTGCTCGGCACGGGCGCTCTCGGCGGTTTCACGACGTACAGCACCTTCGTCGTCGAGGTGGAGCGCAGGCTGGCGTCGGGGGTCGTGCCTCTTGCGCTCACCTACCTGCTGGTCAGCGTGATCGCGGGGCTTTTCATGGCCGGCCTCGGCATCGTCACCGCCGACCGCCTGCGCCGCCATGCCGGCGGGAGGTCGGACGCATGACGTGGGTCCTCGTCGCGGTGTTCGGCGGTGTCGGGTCCGCGGCCCGGTTCCTTGCCGACACCGTCATCGCACGACACAACCGGCTCTCGACGCCGATCGGCACCGTCGTGGTGAACGTCACCGCCTGCTTCCTTCTCGGTCTGCTCACGGGCTGGGGCCTGGCCCATCCCGGGCACGGCAGCGTCATCGCGGTCGCCGGAGCCGGCTTGCTCGGCGGCTACTCGACGTTCTCGACCGCGAGCGTGGAAGGTGCCCGGCTCCTTCTCGCGCGCCGTCCGCTCAGTGCCGCGGGCCATGCGGGCGGGATGCTCCTCGTCTCGCTCGGTGCCGCGGCGTTGGGTGTTGCGATGACCAGCTGACACGCAGCCGCCGCCGTGGCTCTCTGTGCGGGGTCACCAGGAAAGAGCCGGGTGGTGCACGGAGCCGAAACGGAGAGAACAGCTCTCGTGCACCACCCGCCGGCGCGCTACTCGCTCGCCGGGTCGAGACGGTTCGCGCACGGCCGACGCTGACCGTGCCCGTCTCCGACGGCCCCGGCGATGGTCAGCCAGGACCGTACGTGGGGGCGTCAGATGGTCGCGCTGACGACGCTCTCGGCTGGTGGGGCCGCCGCAGCAGCGGTGGCACCGGCCGGGGCGCACACGCTGCAGAAGATCCGCCGCCCCGGGAGCACGGCCGAGGACGGGTTGCCCATCGAGTGGGTCTCGACGTGCCGGCTCCCGATGCGGGCGTGCTGTTCGCAGACCCCGACGCCGCACGTGGAGCAGACGGCGACGGCGGCGGTACTCGCCGAGCTGGTCACGCAGTCGAAGCAGTTCATGCCTACCTCCAGGGAATGGTCGGGATCACGCACGCGGCGTGAGTCCGTAGGGAAGGGCGGGTTCGGCTGCCTCGATCTCGAGGAGCCGGTTGTACTTGGCGACGCGCTCGCCGCGTGAGGGCGCGCCGGACTTGATCTGCCCGGTGCCTGCGCCGACGACGAGGTCGGCGATGAACGTGTCGAGGGTTTCTCCGGACCGGTGGGAGACCATCGCACCCATCGCGTGCCGGCCGGCGGCCCGCAGGGCGTCGAACGTCCCGGAGACCGTGCCGGTCTGGTTCGGCTTGATCAGGACGGCGTTGGTCTCGCGCTGAGCGGCGCCGCGGTCGATCCGCTCGGCGGATGTCACGTAGAGGTCGTCGCCGACGATCTGCACGCCGTCGCCGAGGTGCGCCGTGATGGCTCGCCACGAGTCGTGGTCGCCCTCGTGGAACGGGTCTTCCAGGCTCCACACCGGGTAGTCGCGGACCAGCTCCGCGTACAGGTCGAGCATCTCGTCCCGGTCGTGCTCGCAGCCGGAGAAGACGTAGGTACCGGTCCGGGTGCCGAACCCGTTCGCTGCGGGGTCCATCGCGATCGCGACGCCCGTGCGCGACGGCGTGTACCCGGCGTCCTCGATCGCGCCGACAAGCAGGTCGAGCGCTTCCTGGGGGGCCTCGATGTCCGGGGCGAAACCGCCTTCGTCGCCCACCCCGGCGAGCTTGCCCTGCGCGCGCAGCCGGCCTCGCAGCGCCGCGTAGACCTCAGCTCCGGCGCGGACGGCGTCGGCGAAGGTCCGCGCCCCGATCGGCGCGACCATGAACTCCTGGAACGCGAGCCGGTTCGGCGCATGGGCCCCGCCATTGAGGACGTTGAAGTTCGGAACCGGGAGCCTGGGCGTCGTTCCGAGGGCTTCGGCGACCCAACGCCAGACCTCCGCGCCGGCGGCATGGGCGAACGCGCGGGCCGCCGCGATCGACACCGCGACCGAGGCGTTCGACCCGATCCCCGAGAAGTTCTCGGTGCCGTCGAGCTCGCGCAGGAGGTCGTCCACGTCGCCGATCGTGCCCCACGTCCGGCCCGTGAGCGCCGGGCCGATGCGGCCCGCGACGGTCCGCACCACTCCGGCCACGCCGGCGCCACCGAAGGCCGGGCCGCCATCGCGGACCTCGACCGCCTCGTTCTCGCCGGTGGAGGCGCCCGACGGCGCTGCCGCGGCGGCGACGAAGCCGTCGTCGAGGGTGAGAGCGACCTGGAGCGTGGGGCGACCACGGGAGTCGAGGATCTGCAGCGCGTCGACGCGGGCGATCTGAAGGGCGATGGGCACAGCTCTCCTATCCGAGTGGTGTCTTCGGACAGGAAGCCATCAGTCAGGGAAACCCTGGCGGTTCAGACCCCGACTGGCTGTCGTCGGGTCTCGGCGGGATCCATCGCCACCGCCACCCTAGGGCCCGACCGCAGAGCATGCGCCGCGGGCAGTGTGTGACGCTCGTCACACTCCGATTCAGGAACTCGGCGCGCCCTCGGTGCGTGGCGGTCGCACACTCGGGCCGTGGAGGACCGGTCGGACAACGCTCAGGGTGATGCTGCCCCCGATGTGCCGCGCCCGTCTCCGGACGGTCCCGGCGAACAGCGCTGGGCGACCCCCGGCGTGCTCTCCGTGGGCGCGGCATCGTTCTTCAGCGACTCCGGCCACGAGCTCGCCACCGGACTGCTGCCGACCTTCGTCACCTCGACGCTCCATGCGGGCCCTGGCGCGCTCGCCGCGATCGACGGCGTCGCCGACGCGCTGACCGGGCTCAGCAAGCTCGCGGGTGGGCCGCTCGCGGCCGACCCTGCCCGGCGCGGCCGGCTCGCTTCGGGCGGCTACGTCCTGACCGCGCTCGCAACCGCGGCCATCGGTTTCGCCACAGCGGTCTGGCAGGTGGCGATCCTGCGTGCGGTCGCGTGGACCTCCCGAGGCATCCGCTCACCAGCGCGCGACGCCCTCCTCACAGACCTGGCACCGCAGCGCGCTTACGGGCGGGCGTTCGGCGTCGAGCGCGCCGGCGACAACCTCGGGGCGATCGTCGGGCCACTGCTCGGCGCCGCGCTCGTCGGCGTCGTCGGGGTGCGGCACGCCATCTGGTTCTCCGTGGTCCCGGGGATGCTCGCCGCGGTCGCGATCACCGTTGCGGCCCGCGAGGCGCGGCGCACCCTCACGGCGCCGGCCGCCCGGCGCACGTTCGCCCTGCACCTGCGCGAACTTCGAGGTGCCGGCATGGCGCGGGCCCTCGCGCCGGTGGCGGCGTTCGAGCTCGGGAACGTCGCCACGACCCTGCTGATCCTGCGAGCGACCGGGCTGCTTCACGACGGCGGCGCGTCGACGACGCGAGCCGCGAGCGTCGCGATCCTCCTGTACGCCGCGCACAACGCCGCTGCCTCGGCGGCGGCCCTCGTCGGCGGCCGCGTCGTCGACCGCACGGGCGGAAGACCCGTTCTCGCGGCAGCCGCCAGTGCGTACGTCCTCGCCTATCTCACCCTCGCAGGCGGGCCGGAGAGCTGGGTCACGCTCGGGGCCGCGTTCGTCGTCGCCGGCGCGGGGATCGGGCTCGCCGAGACGGCGCAGTCGACGCTCGTCGCGACCGAGGCACCACCCGCGCTGCGCGCGCAAGCGTTCGGCCTGCTCGGCCTCGTCCAGTCCTTCGGGGACCTCGGTTCGACCCTCGTCGCGGGGCTCCTGTGGTCCGCAGTCTCCCCGCAGGTCGCGTTCTGCTACCTCGCCGCGTGGATGCTCGTCGCGGCGGCGGGCGCCCTCGGCGGCCACCGCCGGCCGGCGCCGGCATCGACTCCGGTCGAGCACTTGTGACGACCATGGCGACGTGAGACGGTGACAACGGTGATGGAGTCCGCCAGGACGCCGGCCGGAGCTCTCCGGACGACGTCCGAACCGCCGGTTACCGGCTGATGGCACCTGCAACGAAAGGAGTTGCAGGTGAGCTCTGTCGCCACACGCGCGTCCGAGACCTTCGCGAGCGTGCTCCATCCCGGCCGTCCCGAGGCCGCCGTCGGACCACCGCGCCGCGCGTCCGACGACACCCTCCACGACCTCGCCCTCGACCAGGTCTCCGACCGGCTGGCGGCCGCGACCCGCACCGTCGACCTCGCGGCGCTCTTCGCCTCCCCCCTCGACGACCCCGACGACGTCCGCTACCGTCAGGCCGTGTTCGCGGACCTGCGCCTCGAGCCCGTCGCGCGTGCAGTCGACGGGTTCGAGGACCTGGTCCGCACGGTCCTGATGCACGAGACCGCGGCCGCCCAGGCCCACTACGCGCAGGAGCGCGAGCTGTGGCACCTGCACGCCGCCGACGCCTACGTGCAGGCCGTCACCGCCCTCGCCACCACGCTCCCCGCGGCGCTCGAGGAGGCCGGCGCCACGTCCGACGCGCTCGCCGGGCTCGCCCGGCACGTCCAGGGACACGTCGCGTCCCCCGCCTTGGAGCAGATGCGCGACCGCGTGGCCCGGCTCATCGGCGGAGTCGCGGACGTGCGCGTCGACATCCTCGTGCGCGGCGCCAAGGTCACCGTCGCCCGCTACGACGGCGAGACCGACCTCGAGCAGGAGGTCCTGGAGACGTTCGCGCGCTTCCGCCAGGGCGCCACCGGGAACCATCCTCGGCCCGTCGGCACCGATCCCGGGCTCGACCATGTCCAGGCCGCGATCCTCGGCGAGGTCGCGCGCCTGTACCCCGAGCTGTTCGACGACCTCGCGGGCTTCGCGCGCGAGGTGCCCGACGTCGTCGAACCCGTGCTACGGCGCGCGGCCGGCGAGCTGCTCTTCTACACGACCTACCTCGACCTGCTCCGGCCCCTGGAACAGGCCGGGCTCGCCACCTGCCTGCCGGAGGTCACCACGGCCAAGACCCTCCACGTGCGCGACACCTACGACCTGGCCCTCGCCCGGGTCCGCGTCTCCGAGCACAAGCCCGTCGTCACCAACGACCTCGAGCTCGCCGACGTCGAGCGGATCCTCGTCGTCTCGGGCCCCAACCAAGGCGGAAAGACCACCACGGCACGGATCTTCGGCCAGCTCCACCACCTCGCCTCCCTCGGCTGCCCCGTCCCCGGCAAGGACGCCCACGTGTTCCTGGCCGACCAGGTCCTGACCCAGTTCGAGCGCGAGGAGTCCCTCGACAGCCTCGAGGGCCGGCTCGGGACCGACCTCGCACGGATGCACCGTCTCCTCGACGCCACCACGGTGCGCAGCGTCGTCGTGCTCAACGAGGTCTTCTCATCCACGACGCTCGACGATGCCCGGTTCCTCACCCGGACCGTCCTCGAACGCCTCGTCGGTCTCGACGTGCTCGCCGTCTGCGTGACGTTCATCGACGACATGTCGCGGCTGGCACCACAGACCGTCTCGATGGTCGCCCAGGTCGACCCGGACGACCCGACGAACCGCACCCTCAAGGTCGAGCGACGCGAGGCCGACGGGCGCGCCTACGCACTCGCGCTCGCCGCGAAGTACGGGCTGACCGACGAGCACCTGCGCGGGCGTCTCGCGGCGCAGGACAGCACCGCCCACGAGACGGAGGCCGAGTCGTGAAGGTCCACCTGATGCACGCCGACGCCGACTTCGTCCCGTCGACCGGCGACCGCCACCCACCCGCCTGGGCGTCCGACGCCGAGCAGGACCTCGAGCTCGGGCTCCTGCTCGAGACCGCGGCCGCCGGCGACCCGCTCGTCTGGTCGGCCGTGCGCACCGCGCTGCTCACGCCGTTGACGTCGCGCGCCGCGGTCCGTTACCGCCACGAGGTCCTCGAGGACGCCCGCGCCCACCCCGACGTGGTGCGCGCCCTCTACGACGTCGCCGGGCGGGCGATCGACGCCGACAAGAGCATCTTCTCGTCCGTCTTCAGCCGCCGCCCCGAGCTCGTCCTCGACCGGTCGCTCCGCGTCCTCGCGCTCCTTGTGGGCGTCGTCGAGGAGCTCCGCGCCCTGGTCGCGGAGCACGGCGACGCGTTCGGCTCACGTGGCCTGCGCGGCTTCGTCGCGACCGTGCGCCGCGACCTCGACGACGCCTACCTGGCCGAGCTGCGCGAGACCCTCGACCACCTGGCCCGCAAGGACGGCCTCGTCATGTCCGCCCGGCTCGCGACCGGCGGCAGCACGACCGAGCAGGTGCCCAGGCTGCCGCGCGTCGCCGGCCGGTCCCTGTTCAGCCACATCGCGCTGCGCAAGCCCACCTACTCCTTCACGATCCCGGACCGCGACGAGGCCGGCTTCGAGGCGCTCGGCGCGCTGCGCGACCGCGCCCTCGTCGGCGTCGCGTCGGCCGCCGCCGCGGCGGTGGACCACGTGCTGTCCTTCTTCGTCACGCTGCGCGACGAAGTCGCGTTCTACCTCGGCTGCCTCGCGCTGGCCGGACGGCTCGAGGAGATCGGCATGCCCGTGTGCCTCCCCGAGACCCTCGAGCCCTGGACCGACACCCTCGACGCGGACGGGCTCTACGACCCGTGCCTCGTCCTGCGCACCGGCGAGCCCGCGGTCCCCAGCGACGTGCACGCCCAGGGCGTGCGTCTCGTCGTCGTGACCGGCGCCAACCACGGCGGAAAGTCCACGTTCCTGCGGTCCGTCGGCGTCGCCCAGCTCCTCGCGTCCGCCGGCGCCCACGTTCCGGCGCGCGAGCTCCACATCTCCCTCGCCGGCCAGGTCTTCACGCACTGGGCCCGCGAGGAGGACACCACGCTCGAGCACGGCAAGCTCGACGAGGAGCTCGCCCGCATGAGCGGCATCGCCGATCGGATCGAGCCCGGCGACCTGCTGCTGTCCAACGAGTCGTTCTCCTCGACCAACGAGGCCGAAGGCTCCGAGATCGGCCTGCAGGTCCTGCGGGCACTGACCCGGGCAGGGATCCGCGTCGTGGCCGTCACGCACCTGTACGACCTGGCCCACGAGCTCCGCACCTCCGAGGACCCGCGCGCCGTCTACCTGCGCGCACCCCGGCGCGAGGACGGCAGCAGGTCCTACCGGCTCGAACGCGGCGACCCCCTACCCACGAGCTTCGCCCGCGACTTGTACGACAAGGAGTTCAGGTCCGCGACGCGGACCGGGTAGAGCGGACAGCCGCATCGTCCGGCCAGCCGGGTTGGGCGGTCGGGCCGCGGCCGATCGGTGGAAGCCGCCGACCTAGTCGATCGGTTCACCGGCCAGCGCCTTGGCCGCGAGGCGCTCGTCCTCGCTGATCTCCCACACCTCCCACGCGGCACGGAACGCGAGCAGGATGATGGCGCAGCCCACGACGAGGTCCGGCCAGGCCGACCCGGTCCAGGCCGTGACCACGCCCATCGCGATCACGGCGACGTTGACCAGCACGTCGTTGCGCGCGGACAGGAACGCCGCGCGGCTGAGAGAGCCACCGTGATGCCGTACGCCGGCCAGCAGCAGCGCCGCCGTGCCGTTGACGACGATCGCGCCGAGAGACGCCACGACCAGCGGCACGACCTCAGGGGCACGGGGTGTAGCGAAGTGCTGCACGGCCTCCCAACCCGCGAACGCGGCGGGGACGAGGATGATCAGCGCCATCACCTTCCCCATCACCGCGCGCCGCGCCAGGGGCCACCCCAGCGCGACGAAGATGAGGAGGTTCACCGCGGTGTCCTCGAGGAAGTCGACGCTGTCCGCGAGCAGGGCGACCGATCCCGCCGCAAGGGCGACGAAGAACTCCACGAAGAAGTACCCGAAGTTCAACGCCGCGACGACCACGACCACCCGGCGAAGCCGTCGCTCGAGGGCGGTAGGTCCCGTCACTCGCACCCACCGACCGTTGCCGACCGTTGCCACCGTCGCATCGTAGGGCCACCGTCGAGGAGCCGACCCCTCGAGCCCAGACGGATCAGGTGGACGGCAGGTACCGCGTCCTACCGTCATCCGATGCGTTCCAGACCCCTGCTGTCCGTCGTGCTCGCGCTGCTCGTCCTCGTCCCGTTCGTCGCCCTGCTCGTGGCCGTCCCGCCGGACGGCGCGCCACTGGCCATGGACCGTTGGTGGGCCGACGCGGTCGACGGCTGGCAGACGCCGTGGCTCGCGACGGTCGAGCGCCTGATCTCGGATCTCGGCGGCGGTTTCGTCGGCGGGGTCGTCCTGCCCGGGGCCATCGCGTTACTGGTGTGGCGGCTGCGGTCCGCGCGTGCCGCGCTGGCGTTCATGGCGGTCGAGGTCGCCTCGGTGGTGGCGGTGGAGCTGGTCAAGCACGTCGCCGCACGGCCGAGGCCGCCGTCGGCGATGATGCCGGGCGCGACCGACTCGTTCCCGTCCGGCCATGTCACGAACGCGGCGGCCATGACGCTGCTGCTCGCCATCCTGCTGCGCGGGCCGGTGACCAGGGCGATCGCGGTGATCTGGCCCGTGCTGATGGCCTTCAGCCGCACCTACCTCGGGCTGCACTGGCTCAGCGACGTCGTCGCCGCGGCGTCGCTCGGGTTGGCCGTCGTCCTGGTGTGCCGACCGTTCCTGCTGTCGTGGGTGGACGGACCCGTCCGCGGTGCGCGACGCCCCAGCACGGCGGGTTTCGAAACTCGCAAAACCGCCTTCTGACCGGAGTCAGAAACGGTCGGTTCTGACGCATCGCGGTCTTGCCGGCAGTCGGTAAGTCACCGGCGCTCAGGACGACCCTCGCCCGACGCTGGCCCTCGACCTTGGTCTGTTCGCGGGAGGATTTGTGGCGCGCGCAGTTCCGGCGCCGGGGCTTGCCGAGGCCGTGTCCAGCGGTCCACCCTGATGTCTGAGTGCCAGAGTCCGGGAGGCGGCCGTGCCGGGAAGATCATGTTCAACGGTGGGAAGACGAGCGACCAGGGCGTGGCTGGCGCCGCGGCCCGTCGCCCGGCTCGGCGCGAGCGTCGTCACCTACCGGTGGTCGGCCTGGCCCACAGCGTCGTCCGCGGCAGCGTTCGCCGGGCTGATGGTGGCCGGCATCCTCTCGGGTCGCTGGCTGCCGATGGGGCTGCTCGCGGGAGCCATCGCGCTGGGCTGGGCAGCGTCGGCGCTACACCTTCTTCGGCTCGACCCGGCATGTCCCCGCCCGGGTGGTCGACCGGGTCCTGGTGCAGCGGGGGTTCGTGAGCCCCGCACGCCCAGCCCTCACCCGCCGAGCGGCGCGGTCAGCCTCCCGCTTCCTCTCGGCCCGGGCTGCTGACTGCTCACTTGGGACGTCCGAAGGCATCGTCGAGGGCCGCACCAAGCGCCGCCACGGTCGGGGCCCCGCCAGCCACGCCGTCCGGGCCGCGATAGAGGCGGCACGAGATGCTCGGCACGGCCCCGTCGTCCGCGAACGGGTCGACGCCGTCGAACAGGATCGTCGGGGAGCCCGTCATCCCCCGCTCGATGGCCTGCGCCTGATCAGAGACTTCCAGCAGTTCGACGTCAGCCACCCGACCGGCCAGCGCGGTGGCCACCCGGTCGAGCGCCAAGGGGGCGTTGGGGCACTTCGGAACCGCCAGCACCGTGATTCGCATCCTGCTCCTGTCGATGACTCCGGACTCGGGCGAGTCGCTAGCGATCTGTGCCACTTGACCACGCTGGTGGCTCATCCAAACGATACGCACGCAGCGATCATGCGCCGCCAAGGCGCGTACACGAGGGCGTCGGAACCCCGACTCAGGCGCTTGACCCTCGAGCCGGGTTCAAGGTCTACCGTCCTTGCATGAGGATCTCCGAGCTGGCAGACCGTAGCGGGGTGCCCGCCTCGACGCTGCGCTTCTACGAGGCCGAGGGCCTGTTGCCGGCAGACCGTGCCGAGAACGGCTACCGCATGTACGGAGAGTCCGCGGTCGACAGGCTCGCGTTCATCGCCCAGGCCAAGCACCTCGACCTCCCGCTCCCGGCGATTCGCGAGCTCGTCACGGCGTGGGGGTCGCAGCCCTGCCACGACGTCCGCGCGCGGTACCGTCCCATGCTCCAAGAACGCGCCGAGCAGCTCAACGAGCGCATCGTCGCGCTCCAAACCCTGCAGTCGACGCTGGCGACCGCGCTCGAGCGACTGGACGCACTGCCCGACCGGGCTGATCCATGCGACCCCGAGTGCGCGTTCCTCGACCGCCCCCGGGCGACAACCCTGCCCCTCGTGAGCGCGTCGTCCGCGCCCATCGCGTGCACCCTCGGCGGCGCCGGCTACCACGCACGGCTCGCGGACTGGCACGAGCTGCTCGCAGGCGCACCCCGCGTCGAGCTGGCGGACGGTGTGCGGATCACGCTCGCGACCGCCGTGCTCGACCGCACCGCGGCCCTCGCCACCGCGGAAAAGGAGTGCTGCGGGTTCTACGACTTCCGGATCGACCTGCACGGTGCGACCTTCGACCTCACGATCACCGCTCCACCCGAGGGCCGGCCCATGCTCGACGGCCTCCTGCCCCACGAGGTCGACCAGGAAGGAACCCGATGACGATCGCCCGCTCCATCGCCCTGTTCGTCGGCGCCGCCGTCTTCGAGATCGGCGGCGCCTGGCTCGTGTGGCAGGGCATCCGCGAGCACAAGGGCTGGGCCTGGATCGGGGCCGGCATCATCGCGCTCGGTGTGTACGGATTCGTCGCAACGCTGCAGCCCGACGCGAATTTCGGGCGGATCCTCGCGGCCTATGGTGGTGTGTTCGTCGCCGGGTCCCTCGCCTGGGGGATGCTCGTCGACGGCTTCAAGCCTGACCGCTGGGACGTCACCGGAGCCCTGATCTGCCTCGCCGGCGTCGCCCTCATCATGTACGGGCCACGCTCCTCCTCCTAGACACCGACGTGTCAAGAACCTGGGCCGCCCGAGGTCGGCGGGCGTCCGTCGCGACCACAGCGACCCCCCGTGCCCGATCGCGAGCTTCGAGGCTCGCAGAACTACGTTCTGACTCGACCCGAAAACGGTCTGCTGCACCCACGCGAGGCGCCCGCCTACCCCTCAGACCTCGCGGACGCGATGGATGACCTCATGCGGCTCGTCGCGCAGGTCGACCCGACGTGCTGCTGACCCGACGGATGCGGCTGCTCATGACACCGGCCGACAGCCCGACGAGGCCCGCAAGCGGCTCCTCCACCGCCGGGCGGTGGATTGTCACCGCCACCATCACCTTCAACGTCGTCGAGCCCCGGGGGTCGCCGAGGCCGCGGGCCACGATTCGTGTCGCGGCTCGTTCGCGATCGCTGCGGCGGACAGCACCTCGACCACGGAGTCGAGCCAGTCAGCAACCGTTCGCAAACGGTATAGCCATGTGTCAATATAGAGGCATGTCTATGTCGCAGGCCTCAGGGTTGCACGAGATCGTCATCATCGGCTCCGGGCCGGCCGGCTACACAGCCGCGGTGTACGCGGCGCGCGCGGGTTTCAACCCGCTGGTCCTGGCGGGCTCGGTGACCGCGGGCGGCGCCCTGATGAACACGACCGACGTGGAGAACTTCCCCGGCTTCCCCGACGGCGTCCTCGGGCCCGAGCTCATGGAGTCGATGCAGAAGCAGGCCGAGCGGTTCGGTGCCCAGATCGAGTGGGACGACGCGACCGAGGTCGAGCTCGACGGCGACGTCAAGGTCATCCGTACCGCCAACGGCGAGACGTACACGGCGAAGGCCGTGATCCTCGCGACCGGCTCGGCCTACCGCGAGCTGGGTCTGGAGGGCGAGAAGCGGCTGTCGGGCCGCGGCGTGTCGTGGTGCGCGACGTGCGACGGGTTCTTCTTCCGCGACCAGGTGATCGCCGTCGTCGGCGGCGGCGACTCCGCGGTCGAGGAGGCGACGTTCCTCACGCGGTTCGCGTCGAAGGTCGTCATGATCCACCGCCGCGACCAGCTCCGCGCGTCCAAGATCATGGCCGACCGCGCCGCCGCGGACCCCAAGCTCGAGTTCGCCTGGAACAGCGAGGTGGTGGGCGTGCACGGCGACGCGAAGGTCGAGCGTCTGACCCTGCGCGACACCGTCACCGGGGACGAGCGCGAGCTCGACGTGACCGGCCTGTTCGTGGCGATCGGGCACGAGCCGCGGACCGACCTCGTCAAGGGTCAGGTCGACCTGGACGAGAACGGGTACATCCTGGTCCAGGGCCGCACGACCCGCACCAACCTGCCCGGGGTCTTCGCGTGCGGCGACGCCGTGGACCACACCTACCGTCAGGCCATCACGGCCGCCGGGTCGGGGTGCTCGGCCGCCCTCGATGCGCAGGCCTACCTCGACGAGGTCACGGGCACCGCGTCGCTGCCCGAGCAGGCCGTGGCGGCCGTCATCGCCTGAGCGGCCTCGCTCACGCCCCCACCGTCCGACGCCGACCCCGTGCCGGCCTGTTCTCTCACCGGAGGTTCCCATGGGTGACTTCACCGCCCCCGTCACCGACGACTCGTTCAAGGCCGACGTGCTGGAGT
>NZ_JBNCMC010000013.1:0-74062 GCF_049844995.1 Luteimicrobium sp. DT211
AGCAACCCATCGAGGGTTAAAAATTGGCATTGACTATCAAGCACACTGTTGAGTTCTCAAGAAACGGACGCTCACCCCGTTCCGGCCTTTCGACCTTCTCCGTGGCGACTCCTGAATCTTATGCGCATCTCGCCGTCGCGATCAAATCCGCTGGATTTCGATCTGCTGGGCGGGATCCGAAGAAGATCCGTCCTCCACGTAGCACCGAGGCACGCAAAATGCCCTGGAACTCTTGGTGAAGGGTTGCCCTCCCGTGGTGGACAGCCTCGCCGCTCTTCCGAGCCGGCTCGTCCGTCCCTCTCTTCCGGGGGGATGACTAGCGTAGCACCCTCCCGGGGCCGGCTCGACCACACCGGGAGTCCAGACGGGGCGAGCGTCTCGCGGCCGCCGGATGACGCCGTCGTGCGGGCCGTCGCGAGGCCCGGGCGCTCGGCCCGCGGCCCCGCGACGGCGCCCACCCTCAGGGCAGGTAGTACGTCGGGTTGGGCAGCTTGATCGCGCGGTCGGCGTGGCCGCCGATCAGGTCGGAGTACTGGTCCCCGAAGTTGGCCACGACGTCGTAGCCGCCGCCCGCCGCGGACTCCACGTGGGCACGGGTCTGCGACTTGTACTCGATCGTCGTGCACCTGGCCGCCGCGCACGTCACGTACGACGGCTGCTGCGACGCCCCGACCCCGGTCCACTTGGTGTAGTAGTTCGCTGCTGTGAAGCCCTGGTAGCCGACGGCCTGCAGGTTGCCGAGGGTGGCGGCCTTCTGGTCGTCGTTGCGGCCTGTGAGCCCGACGATCGTGCAGCCCGCCCGCTGCGCCGTCGCGACGAGCGAGACCATGCCGGGCGTCGCGGCGAACTTCTCGGCCTGGACCCACACGTCCTGCTCGGCCGGGTCGAAGACGAACTTCATGTCCCCGACCTCCATGTCGTACGTCCACAGCGTCGTGTCGTCCGCGTCGAGCACGATCGCCGGGTTCCGGTGCAGCAGCCTGCCGACGGCGCACTGTGCGGCGACCTGCGGGGCGAGCCGCTGCGTCAGGCGCTTCATCTCCGTGAGGTACGGGGACGACGTCGTGCTGGCGAGGCCCGTGCCCGGGTCGCCGTAGTACGTGGCGATCGTCTTCTTCACGGCGTCGATGTTGGGGATGCCCTCGCCGCCCTGGGTGAGCCCGCTCGACCCGTCCGGCTTCATCGTGAAGCGCGTGCGCGGCGCGAGCCGCGGCTCGTGCCTGCCCGGCAGGTCCGCGGACGGCAGGTAGTAGGTCGGGTTCGGCAGCTTGAGGGTGCGGTCGGCGTAGCCGCCCTGCAGGTCGGACCACTGGTCGCCCACGTTGAGCGTGATCGTGTACCCGAGGTCCTCGATGTGCTTGCGCGTGAGGGCCTTGTACTCGACCGTCGTGCACGACGCCGCCCGGCACGTGATGTACGACGGCTGCTGCGAGGCGCCCTTCCCGGTCCACTTGGTGTAGAAGTTCGCGGGTGTGAAGCCCCGGTAGCCCACCTTCTGCAGGTTCGCGACGGTCGCGGCCTTCTGGTCGTCGTTGCGGCCCGTCAGCCCGAAGATCGTGAAGCCCATCGCCTGCGCCGTGTTGACGAACCGCACCATCGACGGCGTCGCCGGGAACTTCTGGCCCTGGACCCACACGTCCTGCTCGGCCGGGGTGAAGACGAACTTCATGTCCCCGACCTCCATGTCGTACGTCCACAGGGTCGTGTCGTCGGCGTCGAGGACGATCGCGGGCTTCTCGTGGTGGCGGCGCGCGTCGGCCAGGATCTTCGGCAGCTGCCGCAGCTCCTTCGCGACGATCGCGTCCATCTCGCCGATGTACGGCGACGTCGCCTTGTCGGCGATGCCCGTGCCCGGGTCGCCGTAGTAGGCGGCGATCGTCTTCTTCACCGAGTCGATGTTGGGGATGCCCTCGCCGCCCTGGGTGAGGCCGCTCGACCCGTCGGGCGCCATGGTGAAGTGAGTTCGCGGCGCGAGCTGCTGCGTGCTGCCCGACGACGGCCCCCCACCCGGGTGCCCGCCGCCGCCGTGCGCGGCGGCCGGCAGGACGCCGGCGCTGACGGTGAGACCGAGACCGACGGCCCCGGCGACGAACGTGCTGACGATCCTGCGCGTACTGCTCACGGGGGTCTCCCTCGGCTCGCGGCGATGCGGACCTTCGCGAACGTACCACCCGGTAACTTCACACGACAGACTCAGGGGCCCCCGATCTGCGCTCCTCGCGAGACAGCCGGCTGGGCCACCACATGGCCCGCCCGACGTCGAGGTTCAGGGCCGTGACCAGCACCGACCGGACGATCAGCGTGTCGAGCAGGACGCCGAACGCGACCGCGAAGCCGATCTCCGCGAACGCCACGAGCGGGAGCGTGCCGAGGGTCGCGAAGGTTCCCGCGAGGACCAGCCCCGCGGACGTGATCACGCCCCCGGTGGCTGCGAGCCCGACGAGCGCGCCGCGCCGGGTGCCGAGCCGCGCGGCCTCCTCGCGCACGCGCGTCATGAGGAAGATGTTGTAGTCGATCCCGAGCGCGACGAGGAAGACGAACACGAACAGCGGGAGCGACGGGTCCGCGCCCGCATACCCGAAGACGTGCTTGAAGAACAGGGCGCTGATGCCCAGCGCGGCCCCGAACGAGAGCACGACCGTGCCGATGAGGATGATCGGCGCCGTGATCGCCCGCAGCAGCAGCCCGAGGATCACGAAGACGACGAGCAGGATCAGCGGGATGATCCGCTGGGTGTCCTGCCAGGACGCGTGCAGCACGTCCACGTTCACCGCCGTCGTCCCGCCGACCTTCGCGTCGGCGTCCGGCACCGCGTGCACGGCGTCGCGCACCCGGTCGATCGTGTCGTACGCAGCCTGGGAGTCGGGGGCCGAGGTGAGCGTGCCCTCCAGGTACGCCACGCCGCCCTTGACCACGGGTCTCGTCACGCTCGACGCGTCGATGCCGTCGGTGCCCGCGAACGCGGTGCGGACGGCCGCCACCGTGGCGTCGGCGTCCGCGCCGGTCGCGTCCGCGATCACCACGACGGGCTGGCCCGAGCCCCCCGGGAAGTGCTGCTGCAGCACCTCCTGGCCCTCGACCGACGCCTGCGTGCCGCGGAACGACTCCGCGGTCGACAGCCCGGTCGCGTCGAGCTGGGTCACCCCGAGGCAGGCGACGGCGAGCAGCGCCGACGTCACCGCCCAGGTGCGGCGAGGGCCACGCGCGATGCGCCGTCCGACGTGCGCCCAGACGCCCGTCTCGGTCGGTTCCGCCTGGCCCTCGTGCGGGACGCGCGGCCAGAACACCCACCGCCCGCACACGACGAGGATCGCCGGGAGCAGCGTGAGCATGACGAGCAGCGCGACGACGATGCCGATCGCCGCGACCGGCCCCAGCCCGCTCGTCGAGCTCATCTGCGCGACCAGGAGGCACAGCATCCCGAGCGCCACGGTCGCACCCGAGGCCACGATCGCCGGCGACGCGCGGTGCAGGGCGCGGCCCATGGCGTCGCGACGGTCGCTGTGACGGCGGAGCTCCTCCCGGTAGCGCGCGACCAGGAGGAGGGCGTAGTCCGTCCCCGCCCCGAAGACCAGGACCGTGAGGATGCCGGCGGACTGCGCGTTGACCGTGAGTCCCGCGTTGTCCGCGAGCAGGTAGATCACCGCCTGCGAGACCGTGAGCGCGACCCCCGCCGACAGCACGGGGAGCAGCCACAGGATGGGGCTGCGGTACGTGAGGAGCAGGATCACGATCACCACGCCCGCCGCCGCGAAGAGCAGCGTCGACTCGATCCCCTCGAACGCCTTCGCGGAGTCCGCCGCCTGACCGGCCGGGCCGGCGACGTAGGCCGTCAGTCCCGGCGGGCCGTCGTCGGCGACCTGACGCAGCTCCGCCACGGCGTCGGGCGCCTTGTTCCAGCCGTCCGGGCCGAGGTCCAGCGGGACGACGACCTGCGCGGCCTCACGGTCCTTCGACGGGATCGGGCCCACGACCTCGCCGCCGAGGTCGTCGCGCTGCTCGAACGTCTGCGCGTCCCTGGCCACGGCGGCGAGGTCCGTCGGCGCGAGCGCGCCGCCGTCGGCGCGCACGTAGACGATGACCGCCGGGAGGGTGTTCGGGTCGGTGAACCGGGCGGTGACGTCGAGGACCTGCGTCGACTCGGCCGCGGACGGCAACCAGGTCTTGGCGTCGTTCGACTGGACGTCGGACAGCTTGCCGGCGAGCGGGCCGAGCGCCGCGAGGACGACGATCCAGAAGCCGATCACGGCCCATGCCGTCCAGCGGTGGGTGATCCACGAGGAGATCCGGGGCACCCGACCAGTCTGTGACGTCGCTGTGCCCGTGTGAAGCCCGGGAGCACCTGGATCACCCCCCGAGATTCGGTGGCCCGCTCGGGGGCGGGCCGCCCGGTGGAGATGCGGGGCCCGCGCGTCGGGCGCACCGTGGACGCCATGACCGACCGACGACGACGCCCGGTCCGCAGGGCGACCACCCTCCTTGCCGCCCTCCTCGTGGTCGCGCTGGCCGCTGCGGCCCCCGTGCTCGTCGGGCCCGCGCTCCTCGGCCCGGGCGGTGCGGCGCAGGCCGCCACGACGTTCCGGTCCCCGCTCAAGGCCGAGACGTTCTACACGTCGTCGATGTACGGACCCCGGTGCCTGCCCGTCGCGAACGCGAGCGCGTGGCACCCCGCGATCGACCTGGAGGCGCAGAACAAGGCCCCCATCTACGCCGTCGTGGGCGGGACGGTCACCCACGCCGTCAACCCGAAGAACGGCAACGCGGGCTACGTCATGGTCAAGAGCTCGGTGGGCGGCGTCCGGTACGACGTCGTCTACGTGCACATGGCCAAGGCGACGCAGTACGTGCGCGCGGGGAAGAAGGTCAAGGCCGGGCAGAGGATCGCGCTCGTCGGCTCGTCCGGCCCGGCCACGAGCCCCAACCTGCACCTCGAGGTCTGGAAGGGCGGGTACGGCAAGACCCACATCAACCCGAGCACCTGGCTGGGGGCGCACGGGGTGAGCATCGCGCGGGCCCGGATCTTCGACCAGGGCGTGAGGACGCCGACGAGCTGCACCTACTACGTGACGGCCAGCCGGCTCAACATCCGCTCGGGCCCGTCCACCGGGTACCGCGTCCTCAAGACCGTCTCGCGCAACACAAAGATGATCTCCAAGCCGGGCAAGAAGACGAACAACTTCGTGCCCGTCACCGTCGGGTCGACGAAGGGCTGGGCCAGCGCCGCGTACGTCTCGCCCACGAAGGTCGGGTCGTCCGGCACCACCAAGGTCACGTACGTGGTCACCCACGACACGTGGATGCGCACCGGCCCGTCGACGGGCTACAAGCACGTGAAGGCCGTCAGGAAGGGCACCCGGATCACGGTTGTGTACGCGCACATCAAGCACTCGCGCGACGTGTCGGTCGGGGGCAAGCGGGGCTTCCTGCTCGACACGCGGCTGCGGCGCGCCTGAGCGCCGCCGTCAGAGACAGGCGGCGAGGGCCTCGCGCCGCGCGTCGGGCGACAGGAGCCGCTCGAGCTTCTCCTGCGTGCCCGTGCCGGGCACCGGGTTGTGGAGCACGAGCGACAGGTCCGGCCGCGCCGGAACCTGGAGCTGCGTCGCCTCGATGTAGAGGGTGCCGAGCACCGGGTGCTCGAGCTCCTTCGCGAGGAAGCCCGGCGAGGCGACGTCGTGCCGGCCCCAGCGCTCGACGAACTCCGGGCTGACCGCGCTCAGCTGCTCCACGACCGCGGCGAAGCCGTCGTCCCCGGGGTTCGCCGTGCACGCCGCCCGGAACTGCGCGACGACGGCGTCCGCGTTCACCTCCCAGTTCCGCGCCCGCCCGCGGTACAGGTCGTCCGTGAAGAACGTGACGAGGCAGTTCTGGGGCGTGTCCGGGCGCATGCCGAGCACCACGGCCGACGCCTCGTTGTACATCACGCAGTTCCAGTACCGGTCCATGACGTGCGCGGGGTACGGAAGCCACGAGTCGAGCAGCCGCATGAGCCCCTCGCCGACGCCGCGGGCGTCGCCGTCGACCTCCGCCGCCGGCGGGTTCAGTCCCGCGAGCGCGTACAGGTGCCGGCGCTCCGCACTCGAGAGCAACAGGACGCGCGCCACCGCGTCGAGCACCTGCGGCGAGACCTGGATGTCCCGGCCCTGCTCGAGCCACTGGTACCAGGACGCCCCGACGCCCGCGAGCACCGCGACCTCCTCGCGCCGCAGACCGGGGGTGCGTCGGCGCCCGGCGTCGGGCAGCCCGACGTCGGCAGGGCTCACACGGGCACGACGCGTGCGCAGGAAGTCCCGCAGCTCGGCGCGCCGCGCCGCAGGGGCCCCGGGCCCCGACGCGCTCGGTACGGGACGTACCTCGACCAGCTCGGCCATGCCTGCTCCCCCTCGTGGTGCGACTGCCTGGTGGTGCGGCCACCAGCATAAGCGGAGGCTCCCCACGGATGTCGGCGGAGCCCGAGGCTCGGAGCATGGCAACCGAGACCCTCACCACCGACGAGGCCCGCACGGCCGGCCCGTCGCCCCGCCCGGACCCGACGCGGCCCGACCCGACCCGCTTCGCCCGGCGCGAGCTCCTCGTCCTCGTCGTCCTGTGCGCGGCGCAGTTCATGGTCGCCCTCGACTTCTCGATCCTCAACGTCGCGCTGCCGACCATCGGCACCGACCTGGCGATGTCGCCGTCCACCCTCCAGTGGGCGATCACCGCGTTCGCTCTCCCCTCCGGCGGCTTCCTCCTGCTCCTCGGCCGGACCGGCGACCTGTTCGGCCGCCGGCGGCTCTTCCTCGGCGGGCTCGCCCTCTTCGGCGCCGCGTCGCTCGTCGCGACCCTCGCCCCGACGCCCACCGTGTTCCTCGTCGGACGGGCGCTGCAGGGCGTCGGCGCCGCCGCGATCGTCCCCACCGCGATGGCGCTGCTCACCACGACCTTCGAGGAGGGCCCCCGCCGGGCACGTGCGCTGGGCGTCGCCGGCACGCTGCTCTCCCTCGGCTTCACCGTCGGCATGGTCCTGGGCGGCGTCCTCACCGACACCCTCGGGTGGCGCTCGACGATGGCGATCCTCGCCGTCGCCACGGTGGTCGTCCTGCCGCTCGCACGGCTGTTCCTGCACGAGTCCCGGCACGAGGGCCCGAACCGTCCGCGCCTCGACGTCCCCGGCGCCGTCACGGTGACCGGCGGCCTGCTCGCCGTCATCTACGCGCTGTCGACGGCGGCGGCGCACGGCTTCGGCCACCCCGACGTGCTCGTCGCGCTCGGGGTGGGCGCCGCGCTGCTCGTCGCGTTCGTCGTCGTCGAGTCGCGCACCCGCCAGCCGCTCGTGTCGCTGCCGCTGCTGCGGCGGCGCACCGTCGCCTGGGGGAACCTCGGAGGGCTCGTGACGTTCTCCATGATGAGCACGGTCGTGTTCGTCCTGACCCTGTACCTGCAGGACGTGCTCGGGCTCGACGCGTTCCGGACGGGCCTCGTGTTCGGCGTGCAGGGCGTGCTGTCCGTGGCTGCGGGCGTCGTCGCGCCGCGCTTCGTCGGACGGTTCGGCGCACCACGCACGCTCGTCGGCGCGCTGGTCGGGCAGGGGCTGTTCGTGGCGGGTCTGCTCACGCTCGGCACCGGTAGCGGGTCCGTCTGGCTGGCCGTCGCCGGCGTCTCGGTCGCGTCCGCCTGCCACCTCGGCGCGATCATCTCCTACGGCGTGACCGCTACCTCGGGTGTGGCCGACCACCAGCAGGGCCTCGTCACAGGCCTCGTCACCACCACGCAGCAGGTCGGGATCACCGTCGGCATCCCGCTCCTCGGGGTCCTCGCCACCACCGCCCCGAGCCTGGAGCGCGGCGTCCACCTCGTGCTCGCGCTCGACGCGGCGATCGTCCTCGTGGCGGCCGTCGTCGTGGGCCTCGGGCTGCGGGTGTGGCAGCCCGCGGGCGTGCGCGGCGCGGAGGCGGCGGCGGCCACCGCCTGACTCGAGGCGGTCCCACGTCGCACGAGCCCTCCATCCGGGGGTGCGTGCCGCCTCCCCGCCCGGGCGGGGAGGCGGCACACTGGCCCGATGGACATCCACGACCTCACCGCCGCCCTCGACACCGTCCTCGGCCCCGCCGCCGTCGCGATGCTCGCCGGGTCGACCCGGACCGGCGAGGCGGTCGAGTGGGCCGCCGACTCGGGCCCCCGCCCCGCCCACGAGAGCGAGATGCGGCTGCGCATCGCGTACTCGACGTGGAAGGAGCTCTCGGCCACGCGCGACGAAGAGGCCGCCCGCGCGTGGTTCCGCGCCCCGCTCGACGAGCTCGACGGCGACACACCGTTGGCCGCCCTCGCCGACGACCGCGGCGACCAGGTCCTGCGCGCAGCCGCGGCGGCCTGACTCCCGGGCGGCAGCGAGCGAAGGGAGGTCGTCAGCGACCCGCCGACGCCGCCTCGTAGGCCGCGACGAGCTGCTCGACCTGGTCGCGGGTCACCGCGTCGGTGAAGCTCACGACCTTGCCGATGGGCATCTGGCGGACCATCTCCGCCCAGCCGGCGTCGGCGCCGGGGTCGGAGGCAGCGGCGAGCGGGCCCGCGGCCTCGCCGGCCGCCGCGAGCGCCGCACCCAGCACCTGCGCGCCGACGGGGTCGGTGAGCCACTCGCCGATCGTCGAGGTCGCGTCGAGGTGGTGCGGCGCGCCGTCGCCCTCGGACGTGACGGTCACGCGGCCGCGGACGTCGCGGGACGACGCGCCCACCTCGATGACGAACTCCCCCGCCTCGACCTCCCAGCGGTGGTCGCGGACGGACCAGAAGGCGAACGCGCGGGCGTCGAGGGGGATCACGGCGTCGTCCGAGGCACCGGGTTCCAACGACACCTTGCGGAACCCCCGCAGCTCGTGGGCCGGACGCGGGACCCGGGCTGCGGCGTCGTGCACGTACACCTGGACCACCTCGGAACCGGCGCGCTCACCGGTGTTGGTGACCGTGACGTGGACGTCCCAGGAGTTCGGGCCGCGGTCCGGGGCGGGGACGGCGGTCGGCTCGCCGTACGCGAACGTCGTGTACGTGAGGCCGTGGCCGAACGGGTAGGCCACGGGGACGTGGAGGGTGTCGTAGTAGCGGTAGCCCACGTGCACGCCCTCGCCGTAGAGGACGTGGCCGTCGCCGCCGGGGAAGTTCAGGTACGACGGCGTGTCCTCGAGGTGGTGCGGGATCGCCTCGGTGAGGCGCCCGCCGGGCGAGGCGAGGCCGAACAGGAGGTCCGCGGTCGCGGAGCCGCCCGCCTGGCCGAGGAGCCAGCCCTCGAGGATCGCGGCCGTGCCGTCGCGCCACTCGGTCACGGTGACGGCCGAGCCGTTCGACAGGACCACCACGACCTTGTCGTTCACGCCGACGAGCTGCTCGAGGAGCGCGAGCTGGTCGTCCGGGAGGCTCATCGTG
Organism: Luteimicrobium sp. DT211; assembly: GCF_049844995.1. Classification (NCBI taxonomy): domain Bacteria; kingdom Bacillati; phylum Actinomycetota; class Actinomycetes; order Micrococcales; genus Luteimicrobium; species Luteimicrobium sp. DT211. Next base: position 9,394 of record NZ_JBNCMC010000013.1, read on the forward strand.
GTGCGGTCGTAGCCCTCGGACTCCGCCGCGCCCGGCAGGCCGAGGAACGCGAGGACGACGTCCGCGTCCCGGGCGACCGCGACGGCCTCGTCCGCGAGCGCCGGGTCGGGCGTGCCGTCGAGCCGGAAGCCGGGCGCGTGGTCGACGCGAGCCTCGCCGGCCGTGGCGCGGATCGCGGTCAGCGCGTCGTCGAGGCGCGTGGGGACGACCTGCGAGGAGCCCGCGCCCTGGTAGCGCGGCTCGCTCGCGAACGCGCCGACGACGCCGATCCGCTCGGTCCCCGACGGGTCGAGCGGGAGCGTGCCGTCGTTCTCGAGGAGCACCGCGCACGACGCCGCGACCTCCCGGGCGAGGGCGTGGTGGGCGGCGTAGGCGGCGTCGTCGAGCGCGGGGTCCTGGGCTGCCAGGGCGGGGCCGGTCCTGTCCAGCAGCGTCAGCAGCCGGTCGACCGCGACGTCGAGGACGGCCTCGTCGAGGCGCCCCTCGCGCACGGCCGCGACGATCACGGGCTCCCCGCCCGAGGGCGGCATCTCCAGGTCCAGCCCCGCGGCCACCGCGGCGACGGGGTCGGACACCGCGCCCCAGTCGGAGACGACGAGCCCCTCGAAGCCCCACTCGCCGCGCAGGAGGTCGGTGAGGAGCCACGGGTTCTGGCTCGAGTAGGTGCCGTTGATCTTGTTGTACGAGCACATGACGGTGGTCGGCTGCTGCGTGGTGACCACGTGCTCGAAGGCAGGCAGGTAGATCTCGCGGAGGGTGCGCTCGTCGACGTCGGCGCTCACGCGCAGGCGGTCCGTCTCCTGGTTGTTGGCCGCGAAATGCTTGAGCGAGCTCCCGACGCCGCGCGACTGGATCCCCTCGACCATCGCCGCGCCGAACGCGCCCGCGACGAACGGGTCCTCCGACGCGTACTCGAAGTTGCGCCCGCACAGCGGGCTGCGCTTGATGTTGATGCCCGGACCGAGGACGACCGCCACCTGCTCGGCGCGCGCCTCGTCGGCGATCGCGGCGCCCACGCGGCGGACGGCGTCGGGGTCCCACGACGACGCGAGCGCCACCGCGGGCGGGAAGCAGGTTGCGGGGTTCGAGCTGCCGATCCCGATCGCGTCCTCACCGCCGGCCTTGCGCAGCCCGTGCGGGCCGTCGGTCACCATGACGGACGGGATCCCGGCGTCGGGCACGCCTTGCGTGTGCCAGAAGTCCGCGCCCGACACGAGCGACGCCTTCTGCTCGAGCGTGAGCCGCCCGATCACGTCAGGGTGGGCGAGCGCCGGGCGCGGGGTAGTGGGCTGGGCGGGAACGGACGTCATCGTCAGGGTGCTCCTCAGCGGTGGGACGGTCAGCGGTGCGCTGGGCTCATCGTGCGCCCGCGGGCGGGGGCGGGTCGAGCCGGGCGGGGAAGGGTCGGGCGCGCCGCAGCACGACCGCGACCACGACCGCGGCGACCGCCCACGTCACGTACACGAGGCTCCGGTGGCCGGCGTGGTCCGCCGCGGCCGCGGTGCCGGCGGCGTCGTCGTACGCGCGCCAGATGGTCCACCAGTTGCCCGCCGCCACCAGGCAGCCCACGGCGAGCACGAGGACCGCCGCCGGCCACCCCCGCCAGGACGCCAACCAGACCCGCATCGCTCCCCCTCCGGCCGCCCGACGATCGGGCACGCACCCATCATGACCTGCACTGACAGCGCGCACCAAGGTTCGTCCCGGCGAACCTGCACCTTCCCTTCCTAGCGTGACGGCGCCGCCGCCGGCGGGCACCGTCGCCGGCGACGGGCCCGCCGGCCCGGACCACCACCGGACCCCGCACGAGGGAGTGAGATGTCCCGCACCCGCACCGCGACGTACAGCCCCGAGCAGACCGCCCGCAGGGCGACGCTCAAGAACGCCACCGTCGACCTCGTCGCGCACCTGCGCGCCTACGACGCCAAGGCCGCGGTCGGTCGCCTCACGCCCGACCGCGGCACCGCGAAGGTCACGCTCCCCGGGTCGCGGCTGCGCTGCGACGTCGACGTGACGCTCGCCGACGACGCGCCGCGGTACACGTTCGAGGACCCCGTGACCGAGGAGACCCGCACCGCCGACGACGTCCGCACCGTCCAGCACGCCCTCGCGCCCGCACCGTCCGCCTGGCCGCGCGTCGTGGGCCGGACGGTCGTCGTCGGGCTCGTGCTCGCCGCCGTCGCGGCAGTCGCGATCTGGCCGATGGAGGCGAGCAAGGACTTCGTCGGCGACCACGGAGCCGTGCTGGCCGCCGCGGTCGTCGGGGTGACCGTCGTCCTCGTGGGCGGGCTCGAGCTGCGCCGCGTGCTGCGGCGTCGGCGGGTCGAGCGGGAAGGGCTCGAACGGCTCGGCGGCGCACCCGCGCGTCGGCGCTGACCGGCCGCTTCGCACCCCGATCCAGCGCGGGCCCCGAGCCTCCGGCGCTACGGTGGGCGTGACGGGTTCCGCCCGTCACGACCCGCCCGCCGCGCACCACCGGAGGACCCGATGAGCGACGCCCCCGCACCCGAGCAGCCTGCGTCGTCGGACGGGCCGCTCGGCACCGTCGCCCGCACCGTGGACGTCCGCGAGGAGAACGGCGCGCTCCGGGACGAGGTGGTGCTCGCGATCACGCTGCCCCACGACATCGACGCCGTCTGGCCCGCTGTCACGCAGGCCGACCGGATCAGCTCGTGGTTCGTCCCCGTCAGCGGCGACCTCGCCGACGACGGCCGCTACCAGCTCGAAGGCAACGCCAGCGGGACCGTCCTCGACTGCCGGCCGCCGCACCTGTTCCGCATCACGTGGGAGTTCGGCGACGAGACGTCCTGGGTGACCGTGGGGCTCGAACGCGAGAAGTCCCCGTCCGGCGACGACGACCACACCCGCCTCGCGCTCTCCCACCTCCTCCCCCGCGCGCCGCAGTGGGACGCCTACGGCCCCGGCGCCGTCGGGATCGGATGGGACCTCGCGCTCGTCGGGCTCGTGCGCTACCTCGCGACCCGGTCCGCCGGGACCGCGCAGGACTCGACCGCCTGGCTCGCGTCGCCCGACGGCGTCGCGTTCGTCCGGCACTCCGGGCGCGAGTGGGGGCACGCGCACGCCGCGTCCGGCGTCGACGAGGACGCCGCGCTCGCCGCCGCCGCGCGGACCGTCGCCGCGTACCTGGGCGAGCCGGGCGTCTGACTCGCGAACGCGCTTACGGCGTCTATCGTCGGAACGAGCCACGCCATCGCGGTGGTCGTGGAAGTGAGCCTCGGGAGAGGCTGCCGGACGGCGGGGCCCGGGGCTCGCGTGGTCTTGAACGCCGTCAACCCTCTCGGACGTGCACCTGCTCGCCCTGGGGGCCGAAGAGGTGCAGCACCTCCGCGACCTCGCGTCCGGCGTTGACGATGGCATGCGGTGTGCGCGTGTCGAACTCGGCGGCCTCGCCGGGCTCGAGGACGGTGCTCCGGTCGGCGAGGTCGAGGCGGACCCGCCCGCTCAGGACGTAGAACCACTCGTAGCCCTCGTGCCGGCCCAGCTTCACGGGGGCGTCGGGGTCGCGACCCGGGATGATCGACTTGAACGCCTGGACGCCCTGGGCGTGCGGGGTCAGCGGCAGGTAGATGCTGCCGTGCCGGCGCACGGGCCGGGGGCGCACGCGAGGGTCGCCGGTCGGGGGCGCGCCGACGAGGTCGTCGAGCGCGACGCGGTAGGTGCGTGCGAGCGGGACGAGCAGCTCGAGGGTCGGGCGCCGCCCGCCCGACTCGAGCCGCGACAACGTGCTCACGCCGACGCCGGTCGCCTCAGCGACCTGGGCCAACGTCATCCCCCGCCGACGGCGCAGGTCGCGCAACCGCGGCCCGACGCCGTCGAGCAGCTCGCGCAGCTCGCCGTCGTCCTCGGCCTCGGTCTCGTGCCGGTGCGATGCGTCCGTCGCCATGCCGTCCCTCGTTGTTGCCGATATCGCAAGCCACCTTGCCATATCAGCGTGGCCGCGGCGACCGTGGAGCCATGACCACCACCCCCGCTCCCCCGAACCAGGCCGCCGACCACGAGACCTGGGACGCCGTCGTCGTGGGCGGCGGTGTCGCAGGCCTCGCGGCCGCCCTCATGCTCGGGCGGGCGCGGCGCCGCGTGCTCGTCCTCGATGCCGGCGCGCCCCGCAACCGGTTCACCGCGCACATGCACGGCGTCCTCGGGCGTGACGGCACCTCCCCCGCCCGGCTGCTCGCCGACGGGCGGGACGAGGTCGCGTCCTACGGCGGCGTCGTCCGGTCCGCGGAGGTGGTCGACGCCCGCGCCGACGAGGACGCCGTCACCGTGACCGCGGCCGACGGCGCGAGCCACCGCGCCCGGCACCTCGTCGTCGCGACGGGCCTGCGGGACGTGCTGCCCGACGTCGACGGGCTCGCCGAATGGTGGGGGCGCGGCGTCGCGCACTGCCCCTACTGCGACGGGTACGAGGTGCGCGACCAGAGGCTCGTCGTCCTCGGGACGGGGCCGGCGAGCGTCGGGCAGGCGCAGCTGATCCGGCAGTGGTCGGAGCACCTCACCTACGTCGTGCACGAGGCGCCCGAGCCCACCAGCGCGGAGCGGGCGGCGCTCGAGGCGCGTGGGATCGTCGTCGAGCAGCACCGGGCAGTCCGCGCGACGGGCGCGCCCGGGCCGGACGGCGAGCACCTCGCCGCACTCGTGCTCGACGACGGCCGCACGGTCGACGCCGACGCCGTCTTCACCGCCCCGGAGCCCCGGTCGGGCGACGACCTGCTCCTGCGGCTGGGTGCGGAGCGGTCCGACGGGGCCGCCGGTCCCGGCGGCGCGCTCCCCGGCGCCGTGCCCGTCGACATGCTCGGCCGCACGACCGTGCCGCGCGTGTGGGCGGCCGGGAACGTCGTGGCTGCTTACGCGAACGTGCCCGTCGCGATCGCGGCCGGCACCATGGCCGGTGCCGGGGTCAACCATGCGCTCATCGAGGAGGAGGTCGCCGCCGCGACCGCCGGGCGGGCCGCAGCCTGACCGTACCCCTCCTACGCTGGCGGGATGTCGACACCGGAGTTCGTCCTGGCCCTGCGGGAGAAGATCGGGCACGACCCTCTGTGGCTGACGGGCGTGACGGCCGTCGTCATGCGGGACGCCGCCGCGGCGGACCCCGAGGTGCTCCTGGTGCGGCGCGCGGACAACGGCGCGTGGACGCCCGTCACGGGCATCGTCGACCCGGGCGAGCACCCCGCCGACGCGGCCGTCCGGGAGGTCGCGGAGGAGGCGGGCGTCGAGGCAGCACCGGTGCGCCTCGCCCTCGTCGACGTCACCGAGCCGGCCGCCTACCCCAACGGCGACCGGGTCCAGTTCGTCGACCTCGCGTTCCGGCTCGAGTGGCGCGCGGGCGAGCCCCACCCCGCCGACGGCGAGAACACCGAGGCGAGGTGGTGCGCCGTCTCGCGGCTGCCTCCGCTGGCGGACGACATGCGGGTGCGCGTCGAAGCGGCCCTCGGAGACGAGGAACGCACGGCGTTCTTCGCGGGCGGCGAGCTCGTGCGCTGAGCCGCCGCCACCAGACCGCGCTCTGCCGACCACGGGACCACCGCCCCGCGGCCACGGGCTGTGGGTCCGTCCGTCCCGACGGACGGGCGCGGAGCCCGTGGTCGGCGAGAGGGGTGGTGGGATGGGGGCATGCAGATCGCGAACTGGGCCGGCAACCATGACATCGCCGGGGCCACGCTGGTCGAGGCGCGCACGATCGAGGACGTCCGGCGTGCGGTCGCGGACGCCGAGCACGTCCGCCCGCTCGGCACCCGACACTCGTTCAACGACCTCCCCGACACCGACGGGACCCTCGTGACCGTCACGGCGATCCCCGCCGAGCCCGTGCTCGACGAGGCCGCCCGCACGGTGACCGTCGGCGCGGGGACCCGGTACGGGGAGCTCGCAGGCTGGCTCGGGGGCCGCGGCTGGGCGCTGCACAACCTCGGCTCGCTCCCGCACATCTCGGTCGGCGGCGCGGTCGCGACGGGCACCCACGGGTCGGGCGACGCGAACGGCTCGCTGTCGACGGCGGTGCGGGGCCTCGAGCTCGTGGGTGCCGACGGGGCGATGCGCACCCTCCGCGCGGGCGACCCCGAGCTGGAGGGGAGCGTCGTGGCCCTGGGCGCGCTGGGCGTCGTCGTGCGGGTGACCCTCGCCGTGGAGCCCACGTACCTGGTGCGCCAGGACTCCTACCGAGGCCTCCCGTGGGACGCGCTGCTGGCCGACCTTCCCGCCGTGACCGGCGCCGGCTACAGCGTGAGCGGGTTCACGAACTGGGTGGACGACGCCGTCGAGCAGGTGTGGGTCAAGCGCCGCACGGGCGTCGAGGGCCTCGAGGACGACGACGTCCCCGACCTCCTGGGTGTACCCGCCTCCGGCCTCGCGCAGCCGCTCATCGTCCCCACCGACGAGGTCAACACGACGCTCCACCTGACGCCGGGCGCGTGGAACGAGCGGCTCCCGCACTTCCGCTTCGACGCGACACCCAGCGTGGGCGACGAGATCCAGACCGAGTACTTCGTCGACCGCGCGGACGCCGTGGACGCGCTGCGCGCCGTGCGGGCCGTCGCTCCGGAGTTCATGGACGCGCTCGTCATCACCGAGCTGAGGACCGTCGCGGCCGACCGTCTCTGGCTGAGCCCGGCGTACGGGCGCGACTCGCTCGCGATCCACTTCACGTGGCGCAACGACCAGGCGCGCGTCCTCGCGGCGCTCCCCGCGATCGAGGCGGCGCTCGCGCCGTTCGGCGCGCGCCCGCACTGGGGCAAGGTCCACCTGCTCGACGCCGCCGCCCTGGCCGAGCGGTACCCCCGGTTCGACGACGCGCGGGAGCTGGTCGCGCGCCGCGACCCCGACGGCGTGCTCCGGAACGGGGCCCTTCAGCGCGTGCTGGGGGTCTGACGGCGCCGGGGTCGGCGCCGCGGTGAGGTCGGGGTTCGTCGACGGTGACCTCGGGTTCGTCGATGGTGCCGCTGGGCGCGTCGATGGTGCCGGTCGGCTCGTCGGGGGCTCGTCGAACGGCGTGCGGACTGCGTCGCTCGTGCGGCCGAGGGGCGGATGCGGGCGCGGAAAATTCGCGGTCCACAGGCCGGGTTGAGGGGTGGCGCGGGCACGAGCCGAACCGGTAGAATCGAACACATGTTCGAGTCCGGGGATGTGTTCGAGGGTGGCGGGGTGGCCGACGACGGCGCCGCTGCGGCTCGTGGGCGCGCCCTGGTGGGCGATGAGGTGCGGGGCGGTGTGTCGCTGCTGGAGGTCGGGTTCGCGAGTCTGGTGGCGGGGGTGCTCGACGCCGGTCGGGTGGACTGGGGCCTGCACGGGTCTCGCCCGGGGGACGGTGGCGGTGACGAAGACGATGCTGCTCGTCCGGGCGACGACGCTGGGGGCGACGCTGGTCCCGTCGTGAGCCTGGGTGGTGCGGGCTTGGGCGGGCTTGATGCGGCGGTTCTCGCGAAGGCTGCCGGCTTGGTGGGTGCTGACCTGTCGGGGGCGAGCGATGACGTCCTGGTCGACGCGGTGGTCGCCTGGCAGCACGTGGTGTCGTGGGCGGTGGCGGCGCAGGCCCGGGTCGTGGACGAGCTGGTCGCGCGGTCGGGTGGTTCCTCGCGCGCGGTCGAGGGCGTGACGCACGAGCTGACGGCGGCGTTGGTGTCCTCGCGGCACACGGCGGGGGTCCTGGTCGGGCGCGCGGTGGGTCTGGGGGAGGTGCCCGCGGTCGCTGACGCGCTCGCCGACGGCCGGATCGACGTCCCGCGCGCAGACGCGCTCCTTACGGGTGGCACCGTCCCGGTGGGGGTGCGGGACCGGGTCGCGACCGAGCTCGTCGGCACCCGGGAAGACCCGGGACCCGCGTCGGGGCTCACGCCCCGCCAGCTGCGGGACCGGTTGCGGCGGGCCGCGATCGAGGCGGACCCGGGTGGTGCCGCGCGCAGGGCCGAGAAGGCGGCCGCGGAGCGTGGGGTGTGGCTCGATCCCGCGCCGGACCAGATGGCCTGGTTGACCGCGCTCCTGCCCGCTGCGGACGCCGCCCGGGTATGGGCCCGGCTGGACGACTCGGCCTGGCGTGGTGTGCGCATGCCGGGTGAGACCCGCACGGTGGGTCAGCTGCGCGCGGACGCGTTGACCGACCTCGTGACCACCCGAGAGGCCTCGACGACGACCGGCCCTGCGACGACCGGCCCTGCGACGACCGGCCCTGCGACGACCGGCCCTGCGACGACCGGCCCCGCGACGACCGGCCCTGCGGCGACGGCCGGATCTCCGGTCAGTGTGGTGGGTGCGGTGGTGAACGTGACGGTGTCGGCCACCACGCTCCTGGGCCTGGACGACGCGCCGGCGCTACTGGGTGGGTACGGCCCGGTCCCGGCGGCGATCGCCCGGGTGCTCGCGGCGGGTGGTGACGCGACGTGGCGCCGGATCCTGACCGACCCGGTCACCGGGGCCGCGACCGACGTGTCACGCACCGGCTACCGCCCGGGCGTGGTGCTCGGAGACCTGGTGCGGACCAGGGACCCGGTGTGCACGTTCCCGGGCTGCCACGTGCCCGCGGCCCGGTGCGACTTGGACCACGTCGACCCGTTCGACCCGGCACGAGACACGAGAGGGCAGACCCGTGCGTCGAACCTGCACCCGGTATGCCGGGCACACCACAACGCCAAGACCCACGGCGGGTGGTCGACCCGCGCCCGCGGCGACGGGACGATCACCTGGACCTCCCCGACCGGGCGCACCTACGACGTCCCGCCCACCCCGACCGACCCGAGCCGCCCGCCCGGCGCCGTGAGCACGCGGACACCACCGCCCGGGCAGGGGACAGCCAGGCCAACACCGGCCGGGCACGCGGGCGACGGACCGACAAGCCCGCCGCCGGACGCGGCCGACGACCCCCCGTTCTGACCGGACGCCACAGGAGCCGACGCGGAGCGCGCGCGACAACGTGCGGTCGGAGATCAGCGCACGGGCGCAGTCCCGGGCGTCACGGCTCGACAGGCTGGCTCGTCACCTCGGCGGGCACCTCGACGATCGCCCGGAGCGCCGCGACATGACCCTCGTACGCCGACCTGCCGGCACGGGTCAGCGACGCCGAGGTCCAGGTGCGGCCGGACCGCTTGGTCTTCTGTACCTTCACGTAGCCGGCGTCCTCGAGGACCTTGAGATGCTTGGAGAGGACGGAGTCGGAGACGTCGAGCGCGTCGCGGACGGTCCCGAAGTCGAGGCCCGCGACAGACGCGAGCATCGCGACGATCCGTAGGCGCTGGGGCGCGTGGATGACCTCGTCGAACCGGGGCGCGGCGGTCATGCGCGAGTCCCGTCGTCGTCCGACTCCTCCAGGAGGGCGAACAGGGCGGCGTCGTACCGGCGACTGAGGACCCAGCACGCGACGCCGGCGACGACGGCGACGATCGGCACGCCGAGCGGGAAGCCGTGGTGCCCGTCGAGGTACGACGCCCCGGCGCTCACGCCGAGCACGACGATGAGCCACGGGTAGATGCCCCGCGGCCGGGGGTTGCCGGTGCCGAGGACGATCCCGGTCCGCCGACGGTAGGTGCCCGCCAGCAGGCCGAGGCCGATCGCCGAGACCAGCACCCCCACGATGAACCAGGGGCGCGGCAGCCCGATCGACAGGACGAGCAACCCGCACAGGACCCCGTACACCGGGTTGTACCAGCGGGGTCCGCGCCGCATCTGCGCGGCCACGAGCGCCTTCGACTCGGCGACCGCATCGAGGGCCGCGCGAGCGTCGAGGGCCGCGCGAGCGTCGAGGGCCGCGCGAGCGTCGAGGGCGGCGCGAGCGTCGCCGGCGACATCGGAGTGGGCGACGTCGGAGTGGGCGTCGGAGCCTGAGCTTGAGGCGGACGGCGTGGCGCCGGGCGAGGCGTTTTCCATGTTGGAAAGCATGCTCGCGACTTTCCATATCGTCAAGTCGCGCGTCCGCGCATACGGTGCCGCCGTGACGCGATTCAGGCGGTCGGCCGGGCGGTCGACAGGGCGGTCGACCTGGGCACACCGCGCCCGCCTCGTCACCCTCGCCCTCGTCGTCGTGCTGTGCGCCGTGATGACCGTCACGACCGTCCACGACCAGCGCGAGCTCGACCGGCGGGGCATCGTCGCGCCGGCCCGCGTGGTCCGGGTGCACGTCGAGCACTCCGGACGATCGAGCACTCGCTACCTCGACGTCGCCATCCCCGGCCTCCCGGGCGCGCACGAGGTCTCCGACTACGACGGGGAGCCGTCCGTCGGCGACGTCGTGACGCTCCGCTACCTCCCTGGCGACCCGGACACGAACGAGCAGGACGGCCACCGCATGACGGGCGACGCCTGGTTCATGAGCGCGCTGGCGGCGGGTGGGGCCGTGCTCGTCGTGGTCGAGCTCCGCGACGGACCGCGTGCGCACCGACGCCCCGCGAGCAGCGGAGCACGCGGACGGCACCGGACAGGCCGCCACCGCGCCTGACCCGACCCGCAGCGGGCACTCCCGGATCCGGCTAGCGTGACGCGCGTGCCGACGCTCCTCCGCCTGGACTCCTCCTACGACGACGCCGCCTCCGTCTCCCGCGCCCTCACCGCGACTTTCGCGACGGCCTGGCTCGCGGGCGGCCCGGACCGCGCCGTCGTCGAGCACGACCTCCGCACCGACCCGGTCGCCCCACCCGGCCGCGGCGCGCTCCACTGGGCGCCGGGCCTCCGCGCGCCGGACGCCGTCGTGCCGGCCGGCGCCGAGGCCGCGCACGCCCGCGTGCTCGACGAGCTCCTCGCGGCCGACGCCGTCGTGATCGGCGCGCCGCTGTACAACTACGGGCTCTCCGCGACGCTCAAGGCGTGGCTCGACCACGTGCACGTCCCGGGTGTCACGGCACCGTTCGGCGGTGACGAGCCGCGGCCGCTGCGGGGGCGCCGGGCGGTCGTCGTCGCCACGCGCGGCACCGCCCACGACGACGACTCCGAGGCCGACGGTCGCGACCACGCGCTCCCCGTGCTGCGCCTGATCCTGGGCGACGCGCTCGGGATGGACGTACACGTCGTCGCCGTCGACCGGACGCTCAGCGCCACGGTGCCCGCGTTCGCGGACCAGCGCGGCCGGTTCGAGGAGCGGCTCGCGGCGGCGACCGCGGAGCTCCGGGAGCTGGCTGCCCGGACCTGACGACGGCGGGGGGCGATGAGTCCGGCCGGGTGTCGGAGTCTCCTTCTACCGTAGATGTGACCCAAATCACATCTATGTGCCCGCCGCAACCGTCAGAAGGAAACTCCGATGGACCCCACGGACCCCGACCTCGCCGTCCGCGCCCGCGGACTCGTGAAGCGCTACAAGGAGGTCACCGCCCTCGACGGCGTCGACCTCGACGTCCCTCGCGGCTCGGTCCTCGGCCTGCTCGGCCCCAACGGCGCCGGCAAGACGACGATCGTCCGCATCCTGTCCACCCTCCTGCCCGCCGACGAGGGCACGGCGGAGGTGGCGGGCGTCGACGTGCTGCGCGACCCGGCCGGCGTCCGGCGTCAGATCGGGCTGTCCGGGCAGTACGCGGCGGTCGACGAGTACCTGACCGGCTTCGAGAACCTCGTGATGATCGGCCGCCTGTACCACCTGGGCAAGCGCCGGAGCGAGCGACGGGCGCGGAAGCTGCTGGCCGACTTCCGCCTCGACGAGGCGGGCGACCGGCCCACGCGCACCTACTCGGGCGGCATGCGGCGCCGGCTCGACCTCGCGGGCGCGCTCGTCGCCGACCCGCCCGTCCTGTTCCTCGACGAGCCCACCACCGGTCTCGACCCGCGCGGCCGCACCGACATGTGGGAGGTCATCCGGTCGCTCGTCTCGGGCGGCACGACCCTCCTCCTGACGACCCAGTACCTCGAGGAGGCCGACATGCTCGCGGACGACATCGTCGTCATCGACCGTGGCCGCATCATCGCGCGCGGTACCGCCGACGAGCTCAAGCGCCAGGTCGGCGGCGAGCAGCTCGAGGTGACGGTGCGCGAGGCCGCCAGGCTCGACGACGCCGAGCGCCTCCTCACCCCGCTCGGGTCCGGCCGACCCTACGTCGACCGCGAACGCCGCACGTTCTCGATCAGCGTCGGGACCGGCGTGCAGGCCCTCACCGCGGCTCTGCGGGAGCTGGAGGGCGCGGGGATCGCGCTCGACGACGTCGGGCTGAGGCGTCCCACGCTCGACGACGTCTTCCTCACCCTGACCGGGCACGCCGCGGAGGACGAGGCCGGGCCCGATGCCCCCGAGGACGCCGGCGCGAACGCGAAGGAGACGGTCCGATGAAGGTCCCGTACGTGCTGTCCGACGCGTACGTCGTCGCGTGGCGCAACATCGTCAAGATCAAGCGCGTCCCCGACCTCCTGGTCTTCACGACGCTGTCCCCGATCATGTTCGTGCTGCTGTTCGCCTACGTGTTCGGCGGGGCGATCGGGCAGAACGGGAACGCGCAGGAGTACCGCGAGTTCCTCATGGCCGGGATCTTCGCGCAGACGGTCATCTTCGGGGCCACGATCACCGGCGCCGGGCTCGCGGAGGACGTCAAGAAGGGCGTCATCGACCGGTTCCGGTCGCTACCCATGGCGCCGTCCGCGGTACTCACGGGCCGCACGCTGTCGGACGTCGTCAACAACGTCATCGTGCTCGTCGTCATGTCGCTGACGGGGCTGCTCGTGGGCTGGCGCATCCGGGACGGCTTCTGGAACGCGGCCGCCGGCTACCTGCTGCTCATCGTGTTCGCGTACGCGGTGTCGTGGATCATGGCGTGGATCGGCATGCTGGTGCCGAGCCCGGAGGTCGTGAACAACGCGTCGTTCATCGTGATCTTCCCGCTCACGTTCATCGCCGTGACGTTCGTGCCGCTCGACACCCTGCCCGGGCCGCTGCAGTCCATCGCCGAGTGGAACCCGGTGTCGGCGGTCACGCAGGCGTCCCGCGAGCTGTTCGGCAACATCCCCGCGGGAACGCCCGAGCCGAGCGCGTGGCCGCTGCAGCACGCGGCCTTGTACACGCTGATCTGGACCGTGGTGATCCTGCTGATCTTCGTGCCCCTCGCGAACCTCCAGTACCGCCGGTCGACGAGCCGCTGAGGCACGGCGGCCTCAGACGTCCTCCGCGAGGACGGCGTCGAGGCGCTGCCAGGCCGCCTCGACGGCGCGCGGCAGGGTGGTCCGGTAGTACGGGATGAACGCCACGGCCTGCTCGACCGCCCAGCCGCGCGACCGCGCCCACGTCGCGTCGTCGATCCCTGCTCGCTCGCGGAACACCTGCCGTGCCGCGGGCGGCAGCGCCCACGCGACCATCGCGTCGCAGGCCGGGTCGCCGAGGCCCGCGGCCACCCAGTCGATCAGCCCGACGACGTCGCTCACCTCGTCGACGCCGCCCACCAGCACGTTCCCCGGCAGCAGGTCGCCGTGGACCCAGACGGGTTCGCGCCCCCAGCCCGGCGCGGCGAGCGCCTCCTCCCAGACCCCCACCGCACGCCCCGGGTCGAACCGGTCGCGACCCGCGAGCGAGGCGACGTCGCGGATCAACCGGCGGACGCCGTCGTCGTGCGGGGCGAGGGGACCACCGCGGGAACCCGCGGCGGGCGAGTCCGGGAGCCGGACCGCATGGAGCCCGCGGACGACGTCGCCCAGTCGCCCGGCGACGCTCTCCCACCGGCGCGCGGGCCAGGCGTCCGCGACGGGGGCGGCGTGCCCGAGGTCGGTCCCCCCGAGCCACCGGAACGTGAGCCACCGGTGCGGGTAGCCGTGACCCGGCGCCCCGACGGCCACGGGCTCCGGCACGGCGCAGCGCAGGTGCGGGGCGAGGGCCGGGAGCCAGCGCGCCTCCTTGGCCACCTGGCCGGTCGCCCAGTGGATCCGTGGGAGCCGGACGCCCAGCTCGTCGCCGAGCCGGTACACCACGTTGTCGGTGCCGTCGCTGCGGACCCGGCGGAGAGGCAGGTCGCGCCAGGCGGGGTCGTGGTCGTCGACGAGCGCGCGGACGACGTCGTCGGTGACGTCCACCTCGTCGTCGTGCAGGCGTGCGGTCATCGGTAGATCATCGCCAGACGCCAGTCAGCGGGCCAGCTCTTACCCGACGCGCGGTGCTCGCGCGCTAGCGCGGCGCCCCTCGCGGGAGCCGGACTACGGTCGTCGCATGCACGTCGAGGAGCGAGGGACCGGTACACCGGTCGTACTGATCCACGGGGCGGGGGTGGACCACCGCATCCTGCTGCCGCTCGAGCCCGTCTTCGAGGAGTCGGGCGGCTGGCGCCGGCTCTACGTCGACCTGCCGGGCATGGGCCGGTCCCCTGTCGGGGACGTCGCGTCGAGCGACGACATGGCCGACGCCATGCTCCGCGAGGTCCGCGAGCGCCTCGGGGACGAGCCGTTCGCCGTCGTCGGCAACTCGTACGGCGCGATGATCGCGCGCCGGCTGGTCGCCGAGCTGCCCGGCCAGGTGCTCGGGCTCGCGGCGATCGCGGGGGTCTTCGTCGCGACGCACGCCGAGCGGACCGCGCCGCCGCGCACCGTGCTCCACGTCGAACCGGGGCTGCTCGACGGTGTCGACCCGGCCGTCGCCGAGGGCTACACCGAGATCGCCGTCGTCCAGACGCGCGAGGGGCTGGCGTCCTACGAGCGCTACGTGCACCCCGGCGTCCTCACCGTCGACACGGCGGGCCTCGCGCGGCTGGGCGAGCGCTACGCGTTCGCCGCCGAGCCGGAGGACACCGCACCCCCGTTCGCCGGGCCCGCGCTGTTCCTGTGCGGGCGGCAGGACGACGTCGTCGGGTACGCGGACGCGTGGGACCGGCTCGAGCACTACCCGCACGCGAGCCTCGTCGTGCTCGACCGGGCCGGCCACAACGTGCTACTCGAGCAGCCCGAGCAGGCGGGCGCGGCCGTCGCGGAGTGGCTCGGCCGCGTGCGCGAGGCGACCGGGCCGGTGGCCGACGTGACGTCACCCGCCGCTGCCGCCGTCGACGAGGCACCCTCCAGTGAGCGCCGCGGCGCGGTGCAGTACACCTGGCGGGGGCACTTCGAGGACGAGGAGGTCAACGCACTCCACGCCGAGGCCTTCGAGCACGACGTCCTCGACGACGCCTGGCACGACCAGCTGGAGCGTCACAGCCTCGGCTGGGTGGTCGCACGCGACGCGCGGGGCCTCGTCGGCTTCGTCAACGTCGTGGGGGACGGCTCGGTCCACGCCTTCGTCGAGGACACCGCGGTCGCCTCACGACGCCGCCGGGAGGGCATCGGCGTCCGGCTGATCGAGGTCGCACGTGAGCAGGCCGCGGCCGCAGGCTGCGAGTGGCTGCACGTGGACTTCGACCCGCACCTGCGGTCCTTCTACTACGACGCCTGCGGTTTCACCCCGACGGACGCCGGACTGATCCGGCTCCGCTGACCGTCCGTCCGCGAACCCGACGGCGGTGCGAGACGCGACCACGGCCCGGTCGTCGAGACCTTCTGCTCGGGCTCCGGCCGTGCTCCTGCGACATTGGGCGCGCGTCGTTAGCGTGGTTCGGGTGCGGTGGTCGCCGGACGGGCGAGCCGCCGAGACCGCCGAGGGAGGCAGCGATGGACAGCGACGTCACGCCGGACGAGCTCCGGGCACTCGCGGCACGCTTCACCGACGAGGTGCTCAACGGGCACGACCTGGGTGCCGCGCTCGACGACCTCGTCGCCGAGGACTTCGTCGAGCAGAACCCGCTGCCCGGCCAGGGGCCGGGGCGGGCGGGGTTGGCCGACGTGCTCGCGGGGATGGTCGCCGGGTTCCCGGACATGCACTGGGACGTGCTCGACACCCTCGTCGAGGGGGACCGGATCATGAGCCTCTCGACCTGGACCGGCACGCACGACGGCGAGTTCATGGGCATCCCGCCCACCGGCCGCACCGTGAGCGTCGAGGCGTGGACGATCGACCGGTACCGGGACGGCCGGCTCGTCGAGAGCCGCATCCTCATGGATGTCACCGGGCTGCTCGGGCAGCTCGGCGTCGCGCCCACGCCCGCCGACGGCTGAGCCCGCGCGTTCACGGGCCGGAACGCCGCTCGGCACGGCGGGGCCGTATGCGACCGTCTCCTGGACGCTCGGGACGGAAGTGAGGTGGCGTGATGCCCAAGACGGTGGTCCACGTGTTCCATGACGACGACGATGCGGTCGTGACGGGCACCCGCGTCGCGCAGCGCATGCTCGAGGTCGCCGGGGAGCGGGGTGTGGAGGTCGAGGTCTTCTGCTTCGGGCCGGCACAACGCCGCCTCGGCCGTCAGGACGGCGAGGCGGACGCCAACTTCAACCGGCAGCTCGACGAGCTGGTCGCCGCAGGCGTCGTCGTAGGTGCCTGCGTCAACTCCGCGCGGGCCGACGGCGCCCTGGACGACCTGACCGCTCGGGGCTTCGACCTGCAGGTCGCGCGCGACGCGTTCCTGCGCTTCACGCTCGAGGGGGCGACAGTCGTCTCGTTCTGACGTCGTCGCCGGACGCGCTACCCCTGCTCGCCGCGGAACGCGGCCTCGAGCGCCGCGACGTCGAGCTTGCCCATCTTCATCATCGCGTCGAACGCGCGACCGGCGGCGACACGGTCGGGGTCGGCCAGGATCTCGCCCATGCGCTTGGGCACGATCTGCCAGCTCAGCCCGAACTTGTCCTTGAGCCAGCCGCACGGGCCGGGCTCCCCGCCGTCGGCGGTCAGCCTCTCCCAGTACTCGTCGACCTGCGCCTGGTCGTCGCAGTCGACGACGATCGACGCGGCCTCCGTGTGCGGGAACATGGGGCCGCCGTTGAGGGCCTGGACGTGCAGGCCGTCGATCTCGAAGTCGACGAGGAACACCGAACCCGGCACCGCCTTGACCCCCGGGCCCTGCTCGGGCGTCGCCTCGTCGTGACGCACGACCTGGATGATCCGCGAGTTCGGGAAGATCGACACGTACAGCTCGGCGGCCTCCTCCGCCTTCGACTCGTACCAGAGGCCCAAGTAGGTGCTGCCCATGACCGGCTCCTTCGCTCCGGGGCGGGCCGTGTGCCCACCCTCACACCAGGACAGACCCTCCCCGCCGGGATTTCTCATCGAGCGGGGCTAGCGTCGAACCATGGCTTCCTCCTTCCCCACCGCCCCGCTCGTCGCCGGCTCCCTCGTCGGGGGCTACGCCGTCGGGCGCGCGACGAAGGTCCGGGCGCTCGCGGGCGTCGTCCTCGCGGCGGGCGGCGTGCTCGCCGGCCGGCAGTGGCTCGCGAAGTCCGGCCCCGGCACGACGGCGGCGCTCGCCGCCACGTACGTCGGGGCGTTCGGGCTGTCGCACCCGCTCGCGAAGCGGATCGGCGCGTGGCCGGCCGTGCTCACCGTCGCGGGCGTCGCGGCGGGCGCGGCCTGGGCGCTGTCGGACCGGGCGCCGGCGGCGGCTCAGGCCGACTGAGCGACCGCCACCGTCGCGCGCTCGCGCACCTCGTCCGACAGCCGGACGTCCCCGGCGGCCTCGGCGTCGAGCAGCCGCCGCGACACGTCGCCGCGCGTCTCGTGCGCGGTGGTGCGTGACGCGAACCAGTCGGCGACGGTCACGCCGTGGTCGGGCCGGTGCTCGACGACGACCTCGTCGCCGGCCCGCAGGTCCCCCGTCTCGAGGACGCGCAGGTAGCAGCCCACCCGGTTCGCCTCGGTGAACCGCTTGACCCACCGGGGCAGGCCCATGCGGCGCGCGAACGTCGCGCACGGCGACCGCTCGTGCGTCACCTCGAGCAGCGCCGTCCCCACCCGCCACCGTTCGCCGACGACGGCGCGGCTCGCCTCGATCCCCCGCGTGCGCAGGTTCTCACCGAACAGCCCCGGCGTGATGGTGTGGCCGAGCTCGGCGGCCCACCAGTCCGCGTCCTCCTGGGAGTACGCGTAGACGGCCTGGTCCTCGCCGCCGTGGTGCGCGCGGTCGGCCTGGACGTCGGCGAACAGCCCGAGCCGCCGCACGTGCACCGGGCCGTCGACCGGACGCTTGTCGATCGCCGTCACACCCACGGCGCCGTCGTCGGGCAGGAGGGCGTGGACGCGGCAGACGGCGAGCACGGTGCCCGACGTCGGGGCGGCAGGCGGCGTGGGAGGCATGGTCCGCATTCTCCCGCGTTTGCGCTGACGGTGGTGGGAGCCCAGCCTGGAGAAGCCCAGGTGTCGAGGCCGGAGGTTCGCATGACGACGACGTACGTGTACGACTTCACGCAGGGCGACAAGGACCGGGCCGACCTGCTCGGGGGCAAGGGCGCGAACCTCGCCGAGATGACGCGCCTGGGCCTCCCGGTGCCCCCCGGCTTCACCATCACGACCGAGGCGTGCCGCGAGTACCTGGCCCGCGGTACGGAGCCCGGCGAGCTGCGCGTCCAGGTCACGACGGCGCTGCGCCACCTGGAGGACAAGGTCGGCCGGCAGCTCGGGACGCGGCGCGACCCGCTGCTCGTGTCGGTGCGGTCGGGGGCCCGGTTCTCGATGCCGGGGATGATGGACACGGTCCTCAACGTGGGGCTCAACGACGAGTCCGTGCAGGGCCTCGCGGAGGAGTCGACCGACGAGCGCTTCGCCTGGGACTCCTACCGGCGGCTCGTCCAGATGTTCGGCGCGACCGTCCTCGAGATCCCCGCCGAGGTGTTCGCGGCGGCGCTCGACGACGCGAAGGCGGCCCGCGGCCGGGCCACCGGTGGCGGCCCGGTCGCCGACGTGGACCTCACCGCCGACGACCTGCGCGCGCTCGTCGCCACGTACCGCGGCATCGTCCGGGAGCGCACGGGACGCGACTTCCCCCAGGACCCGCGCGAGCAGCTCGACCTCGCGATCCGCGCCGTCTTCGACTCGTGGAACACCGACCGCGCCCGCCTGTACCGGCGTCGCGAGCGCATCCCCCAGGACCTCGGGACGGCCGTCAACGTCGTGACCATGGTGTTCGGGAACCTCGGCGACACGAGCGGCACCGGCGTCGCCTTCACGCGCGACCCCGCGACCGGCGCCCCCGGTGCGTACGGGGACTACCTGCAGAACGCGCAGGGCGAGGACGTCGTCGCCGGCATCCGGAACACCCTGTCCCTCGACGACCTGCACCGCGTCGACCCGCTGTCCCACCACCAGCTCCTGCTGGCCATGCGCCGGCTCGAGACGCACTACCGCGACCTGTGCGACGTCGAGTTCACGATCGAGCGCGGCCACCTGTGGATGCTCCAGACGCGCGTCGGCAAGCGCACACCCGCCGCGGCGTTCCGGATCGCGACCGCGCTCGTCGACGAGCAGCTCATCACCGAGGACGAGGCGCTCCAGCGGGTCACGGGCGAGCAGCTCGCGTCGCTCCTGTTCCCGCAGTTCGCCCGGTCCGCCGACGACGGCGCGGCCCCCCGCGCGCTCACGGCCGGCATGGCCGCGTCCCCCGGGGCGGCGGTGGGGAGGATCGTGCTGCGGTCCGCCGACGCCGTCGCTGCAGCCGAGCGCGGTGAGCACGTCATCCTCGTCCGGCGCGAGACCAACCCCGACGACCTCGGCGGCATGATCGCCGCGCAGGGCATCCTCACGTCGCGCGGCGGCAAGACGTCGCACGCGGCCGTCGTCGCACGCGGCATGGGTCGCACGTGCATCGTCGGTGCGGAGGACCTCGACGTCGACGAGGACGCCGGGACGGTGACCGTCCGGTCCGCAGGCGGCGGCGAGCCGACCGTGCTGCAGCGCGGCGACGAGATCAGCATCGACGGCTCGACGGGCGAGGTGTTCGTCGGGTCCGTGCCCGTCGTGCCCTCGCCCGTGGAGCGCTACCTCGAGCAGGGCCTCGACGCCGTCGTCGGGGTCGACGGGTCCGGCCGGGGGCTGGACGAGCAGACCGTGAACCTCCTGCACGCGGTCGACCGGCTGCTGCGGCACGCCGACGCGCGGCGGCGCCTGCGCGTCGAGGCCAACGCCGACGTCCCCGACGACGCGGCTCGGGCGCGGCGGCTCGGCGCGGAGGGCATCGGGCTGGCGAGGACCGAGCACATGTTCCTCGGGGAGCGGCGCGCGCTCGTCGAGCAGATCGTCCTCGCCGACGACGTCGCCGAGCGCGACATCGCGCTCGACCAGCTCCTCCCGCTCCAGCGCGACGACTTCCGCGGGATCCTCGAGGCGATGGACGGGCTGCCGGTGACGATCCGGCTGCTCGACCCGCCGCTCCACGAGTTCCTGCCCGACCGCACGGCGCTCGCGGTCAAGGTCGCGGTCGCGCACGACCGCCGGAACCACGGCGTCCAGGTGGGCGTAGCCGACGAGGAGATCGCGGCTGACGAGAAGAAGCTGGCCGCGCTCGATCGGCTCCAGGAGGCCAACCCCATGCTCGGTGTGCGGGGCGTGCGGCTCGGGCTGCTCGTGCCCGGGCTGTTCGCGATGCAGGTGCGGGCGATCGTCGAGGCCGCGGTGGGGCTGGTGCGCGAGGGCAAGCACCCCCGACCGGAGGTCATGGTGCCGCTCGTCGGGTCGGTGCGGGAGCTGCAGATCGTGCGCGACGAGGTCGAGTCCGTCGTCCGGGGCGTCACCGCGCTGGCCGGGGTGGACCTCCGGGTGCCCGTGGGCACGATGATCGAGCTGCCCCGCGCCGCGCTCACCGCCCACCGCATCGCGACCGAGGCCGACTTCTTCTCGTTCGGCACCAACGACCTCACGCAGACCACGTGGGGGTTCTCGCGCGACGACGTCGAACGGACGCTGTTCACCACCTACCTCGACAACGGGGTGCTGACCATCTCGCCGTTCGAGACCATCGACGCGGACGGCGTCGGGCGGCTGGTGCGGATCGCGGTCGAGGAGGCGCGGGCCACGAAGCCCGGGCTCGAGCTCGGCGTGTGCGGCGAGCACGGCGGCGACCCCGAGTCGATCCGGTTCTTCCACGACGCGGGACTCGACTACGTGTCGTGCTCCCCCTTCCGCGTGCCCGTGGCGCGGTTGGAGGCGGGCCGCGCTGCGACGGCCGACGCGCCGTCGTCGTCGAGCCGGTAGCCGCGGGTCAGTCGCGCAGGATGCGCTGGAACAGGACGTGGTCGCGCCAGCGGCCGGCGATGCGGAGGTAGTCGCGAGCCAGCCCGAACCGCTCGAAGCCCGCGCGGGTCAGCACCCGCTGCGAGCGCTCGTTCTCCGGCAGCGTCCCCGCCTGCAGCCGGTGCAGGCCGAGGTCGTCCCGGGCGATCCCGACGACGGCGCTCACGGCCGCCGACATGAGCCCGCGTCCCTGCAGCGCACGGTCCGTCCAGTACCCGAGGTCCGCGGACTCGAACGCGCCCCGGGTGATGCCCGACAGCGTCAGCGTGCCGACGACCTCGATGCCGCGCGCCGCCCCCGTGGGCGCGGGCCGCGCGAGGACCAGCGGCAGCGCCGCGCCGGTCTTGAGTCCGTGCAGCAGTCCCTCCACCCGTATCGCCTGGGTCCGCTCGGTCGCGAAGTCGTCGGACCGGGCCGGCTCCCACGGAGCGAGGTGCTCCGCGTTCCGCGCGTACGCCTCGGCGAGGGCAGGGGCGTCGTCGGAGGCGAGCAGGCGGAGGACGACGCCATCGGGCAGCGAGACGCGGGGCAAGGTCGGTGCGGACACGGTCCGAGCCTAGCCAGCGCTCCCTGCCACGACGCCGTCGACGCTTCACGGGAGGGCGAGGACCCCGCAGAGCGCGGCCACGGCCACGCCCTGGAGCACGAAGCGGAGCGTGACGACGCTCTCCCACCTGTCCTGGAGCGCCCGGGCATCGGCCGGCACCTCGCCGGCGAACGCCGCCGCCGTGAGGCGCTTGTTGATCGGCGCGGCGACGACCTTGTAGATCACGAGCCAGACGACGAGGGCGACGGTGGCGACGGCCGCCGCCGCCGTGGCCCAGCCTCGGCCCGCGACGGCGGCGGCCACGCCGGCGAGCACGGTCGCGACGACGCTGAGGGCGCCGGGGATCGGGAAGCGGCGGTCGCCGTAGTAGTGGCCGAAGCCGGTGACCGTGACGAGGGTGCGGTCGTCGACGCGCGCGTACGTGGGGCGCAGGACGAGCGCGCCGCTGGCGTCGGTGCCGTAGATCATGCCCGCGCACAGGACGGCGACGACGGCGATGAGGTAGCTGGCGAGTTCCATGGTCGTGCTCCCTGTCGATCGAATCTATCAGTGCTAGGTACGAGAGCGACGCTACATTGCCGCCACTCGGTTGTCTAGCACTGCTAGGCTCGACCCATGAGCGAGAATCCGACCCAGCGCCGCCGCGAGCGGGAGCGGACCGAGCGGCGGCAGCTGATCGTCGACTCGGCGCGCGAGCTCGCCGAGGCCGAGGGCTGGGACGCCGTGACCACGCGGCGGCTCGCCGACACGATCGAGTACTCCCAGCCCGTGCTCTACAGCCACTTCGCCAACCGGACGGCGATCGTCGACGCGGTGGCCGTCGAGGGCTGCGGGGAGCTCGCCGACGTCCTGCGGTCGGCGGGCGCGAGCGCCGTGGACCGGGCTTCCCGCGCTGCCGCCGTCGCGCAGGCCTACCTCGACTTCGCGGAGCAGCACCCCGCGCTCTACGACGCGATGTTCGTGCTCGCGTCCGACCTGCCGTTCGGAACGGCCGACGCGCCGCCTGCGCTGCTCGACGCCTTCGGCGAGCTGCGGGACGCGTTCGCCCCCGACGAGCCGCAGCCCGGCGCCGACGTCCTCACCGAGGTGGTGTGGAGCGCGCTGCACGGGCTCGTCGTGCTGGAGCGCGGGGGGCGACTCCGGCCCGGCCAGCGCGCCGCGCGGCTCCCGCGCCTGCTCGCGCTCGTCGGCGCCGCGCGCTGACCTGCCCGGTTCGGGAGCGCGGAAGGGCCCGCCGGGATTCCCGGCGGGCCCTTCGGTGCTGGTCCGGCCTCGTGCCGGACCGACGTCACTTGAGGTGGACGACGACCGCCGTGCTCGTCTTCGAGGCGTACGAGGCGCTGCCCGCGTAGACGACCGTGTAGGTCGCGCTGTGGCCCGGCTTGAACGTCTTGGAGTACGTGCCCTTCGACGACGTCTTGAGGGTCGTGAGGAGCTTCTTGGGCGCAGACCCGGCCGGGTCGGCGTAGATCTTCACGGTCTGGCCCGCGAACGCCGCGGCCTTCGTGGTCGAGCCGCTCGCCACGACCCGCGTCAGCGTGCCGCTCAGCGAGACGGTCGAGCCCTTCGCGATGGTCGTCTTCGACGCCTTGAGCGACAGGCCCGTGGCGCGCTTGACGGTGACGATCTTCGTGACGTCGATCGTCGGGTCCTCGTCGTCCAGCCCACCCGCGAGGATCTCGACGTGGTACTTGCCCGGCTTCGTCGTCTTCGGGACCGTCAGCGTCGCCTTGTACGTCCTGGAGGTCGAAGACGTTCGGGTCAGCTCCGCGCCGCCGGCGGCGCTGAGCTCGTCGATCTCCAGGGCGATCTCGGCCTTGGCGTCGAGGGCCCGGTTGAAGGTGACCGTCACGGGGAGCTTCCCGTTCGTGGCCGAGTGCAGCACGAGCGACGTGGGGACGGAGACCGTGGTCGCCTTCAGCGCGACCGGCGTGGCGGTCGAGGTGGCGGCGATCGCCGGGGCAGCGGCCCCGCCGACGAGGAGCGCACCGGCGACGAGACCGGCGGCGAGGGACCTGCGGATCATGCGAGTTCTCGATTCTGACGCCGGGGTCCCCGGTGGACCGCGCGTCGGGCCCCCGAATCGTACTGGACTGGAACGACACCGCTATCGGCCTTTCGGGCGAACAGCACGCGGCGGGCAGGTGAATCTTTCGGGGCGCCGTCACCGAGAGAACGTGGGCGACCGGCGAGAGCATGAGACATGCTGCTCGACGACGTCGCCGCCACGTCCGAGGCGGTCGCGGCCACACGGTCGCGGCTCGCGAAACGGGCCTCCATCGCCGCGCTGCTGCGCCGCGCTGCCGAGGAGAGCGAAGCGGTCGGTGACGGCTCCGGGCAGGACGAGCTCGCCGTCGTCGCCTCGTACCTCGCCGGGGAGCTGCGGCAGCGCCGGACCGGGCTCGGCTGGGCGTCAATGCGGTCCCTCCCCGCTCCCGCCGGGTCGCCGACCCTCACCGTCGCGGGGGTCGACGCCGCGTTCGAGCGCATGGCCGGGCTGTCGGGTCCCGGTTCCGACACGTCCCGCGCCGCGGCGGCGTCGGCGCTGTTCGGCGCGGCGACCGAGCGCGAGCAGCGGTTCCTGCGCGGGCTCGTCGCTGGTGAGCTGCGGCAGGGCGCGCTGGACGCCGTCGTCGTCGATGCCGTCGCGGAGGCAGCGGGTGCACCCGCTGACGCCGTGCGGCGGGCGGTGATGCTCGCCGGCGCGACGGGACCGGTGGCAGTGGCCGCGCTGCGCGCGCCCGACCCGGATGCCGCCGCGGCGACCCTCGCGGGGTTCGGGCTCGAGGTCGGGCGCCCGGTGCGGCCGATGCTCGCGCAGTCGGCGCCCGACGTCGCCGCCGCGCTCGAGAAGCTCGGGCCGGCCGGAGCCGAGGTGTCGGTGGACACCAAGCTGGACGGCATCCGCATCCAGGTGCACCGCTCCGGCGACGGCGTCCGCGTCTTCACGCGCAGCCTCGACGACATCACGCCCCGCGTCCCCGAGATCGTGGCCGCCGCGCTGGCGCTCGACGCCCGGGCGTTCGTGCTCGACGGCGAAGCCTTGGCCGTGGACGCGACCGGCACGCCGCGCCCGTTCCAGGAGACGGCGTCACGCTCGGCCACTCGTGAGGGTGGCGACCCGTTGGCGGTCGTCGAGCTCACGCCGTTCTTCTTCGACGTGCTGCACGTCGACGGGCGCGACCTGCTCGACGAGCCGCTCCGCGACCGGCTGGAGGTGCTCGACGGGATCGCCGGGTCGTATGCGGTGCGCCGGGCGGTCACCGCCGACCCGGACGAGGCGACGGCCTACTTCACCGACGCGGTCGCGCGCGGGCAGGAGGGCGTCGTCGTGAAGTCGCTCGACGCGCCCTACGCGGCCGGGCGCCGCGGCGCCGGGTGGGTCAAGGTGAAGCCGCGGCACACGCTCGACCTGGTGGTGCTCGCCGTCGAGCGCGGGTCGGGGCGGCGGCAGGGGTACCTGTCGAACATCCACCTGGGCGCGCGCGACCCCGACGGCGGGTTCGTGATGCTCGGCAAGACGTTCAAGGGGATGACGGACGCGACGCTCGCCTGGCAGACCGAGCGCTTCACGGAGCTCGCCGACGGCCCGACGGACGGGTACGTCGTCAAGGTGCGACCCGAGCAGGTCGTGGAGATCGCGTTCGACGGCGTCCAGCGGTCCACGCGCTACCCCGGCGGCGTGGCGCTGCGGTTCGCGCGGGTGGTCCGGTACCGGGACGACAAGACCGCCGCCGAGGCGGACACGATCGACACGGTCAGGTCGTACGCCGCGCCCTGATCGCCGAGTACGAGGGTTGTGCGTCGAGTTCGAGGGTGCGGGGCTCGGTCTCGGCGGGAAACCCTCGACCTCGAAGAGGGGCCGCGAGGGGCGGCGGCGGGTAGCGTCGAACCGACGACGTCGTCTCCGACCCGACCGAGCACGACGGAGTCGCCATGACCCGACCTGACCGCCGCCGCGTGCGGACCCTTGCCCTGGCGCTCGCCGGGCTGGCGGTGGTGGGCGCCGCCGTCGTCGCTGTGGCCTTGAACGGACGGGGCGGTTCCGGACCGTCGTACGTCGCGCTCGGCGACTCGTACACCGCCGGGCCGCTCATCCCCCGGCAGGTGGCGTCCTCCGGCCTGTGCGAGCGCTCGACGCAGGGCTGGGCGGAGCAGGTCGCGCGCGCGATCGACGCGTCGTCGTTCACGAACGCGAGCTGCCCGGGCGCCTCCCCCGCCAACGTCACGGGAGCTCAGGTGCTCGGAGCCGAGACGCACGCTCCCCAGGTGGATTCCGTCCACCCGTCCACCCGGCTCGTCACGATCTCGCTCGGCGCCAACGACCAGCACGTGTTCACGGGCCTCATCGAGGGCTGCGCATCGGTCGCGGCGACCGACCCGCAGGGCTCGCCGTGCCGGGACCACTTCGTCTCAGGCGGCGACGACACGGTCGCCGACAAGCTCCGGCAGACGCGCGCCCAGGTCGTGTCCGCGGTCCAGGCCGTGCAGGCGAAGGCCCCGGACGCCGCCGTCGTCCTCGTCGGCTACCCGCGGATCGTTCCTGCGCAGGGCACGTGCGAGGCCCTGCCGTTCGCCGCCGGCGACTACGCGTACGTCGACCGGTGGGAGCACGGGCTGAACGCGGCACTCGCGTCGGCGGCGGCCGGGACGGGAACGGCGTACGTCGACACGTACGACGGGTCGGCCGGCCACGACGCCTGCGCCGGGGCCGCGGCGTGGATCACCGGGAAGGACGGCACCGCGACGTCGGCGTCGTACCACCCGAACCTCGCCGGCATGACCGGCGTCGCGAAGATCGTCGACACCTACCTCCAGGATCACGGCCTCGCCGGACGGTGAGCACCTGTGATCGCCGAGGTCGAGGGTTCCGCGTCGAGGTCGAGGGTGCAGGGCTCGATCTCGGCGGGACACCCTCGATCTCGGCGGTGGGTCGGCGAGGCGTCGGCGCCGCTACGCCCGCTGCCCCGCGTTCGCGGACTCCGCGGCCCACGACGCCAGCAACCGCAGGCGTTCGGCCGACGGCGAGCCGGGCTCCGCGGTGTAGACGAGCACCACCTGGCCGGGCTCGGCGGTGAGCGCGAGCTCGTCGTACGCGAGCACCAGCTCGCCGACCACCGGGTGCTGGAACCGCTTGGTGCCGGCGCCGTGGATCCGGACGTCGTGCGCTGCCCACAGGGTGCGGAACGTGTCGCTCCGGGTCGAGAGCTCGCCGACGAGGTCCTGCATGGCGGCGTCGTGCGGGTTGCGGCCGGCCTCGGCGCGCATCACGGACACGCACATGCGGGCGAACAGGTCCCAGTCCGGGTAGAACTCGTGGGCGGCCGGGTCGAGGAACTGGAACCGGGCCAGGTTGGGCGTGCGGCCGCCGTCGCCGATCACGGGCGCGTAGAACGCCCGCCCGAGCGGGTTGGTCGCCAGGACGTTCTGCAGGGGATCCCGGACGAACGCCACCGCGTCGGTGATCGCGTCGAGCGCCCACTGGAGGCTGGGGCTCGGGGCGGCGGGCCGGGCCGACCGACCACGGGGGCGCCCGGAGGTCGGGATGCCGTCGGCGGCGCGCGCTAGGTCGAGCAGGTGCGCGCGCTCCGCTTCGTCGAGCTGCAGCGCCCGCGCGACCGACTCCAGCACCGACGACGACGCCCCCGCGATCGCGCCACGCTCCAGCTTCGCGTAGTACTCGACGCTCACGCCCGCGAGCATCGCCACCTCGCTGCGACGCAGCCCCGGCACGCGGCGGCCTGATCCGGCGGGCACGCCTGCGGCGTCGGGCGTGACCTTCGCCCGGCGCGACACGAGGAACTCGCGCACCTCGGCTCGGTTGTCCATCCCTCCAGGCTAGGCGCGGACGACGGCGCCCACCCGGGTGCGCGGGCGGCGAGGGGTGCCCTGTCGGTACACCTCTCGACAGGGACTCCCCCCGCGCGGACGAACCGCGGAGGGTGGTGGACGTGATCGACAGCCCCACCTCCCTCGCCGCGCCGCGGCACCGGTACGCCCGCTTCCTGCCGGCGCTCCTGCTGCTGCTCACGGTCTTCGGCCCGATCTCGATGGACCTCTACCTCCCCGCGCTGCCGGCGCTGACCGCGGAGCTGGGGGCGGCGACGTCGGTCGCCCAGCTCACCGTGACGGCGTGCCTGGTGGGTCTCGCGGCCGGTCAGCTCGTCGCCGGGCCGGTCTCCGACCGGTACGGCCGCCGTCCCGTCCTCCTGGTGGGCGTCGTCGCGTACGCGGTGACGTCCGCGCTGTGCGCGCTGAGCCCGACGATCGAGCTGCTGATCGCGGCCCGCCTCGTGCAGGGGCTCGCGGGCGGCGTCGGGATCGTCATCGCCCAGGCCGCCGGCCGCGACGTCTACACGGGTGGGCGCCTCGTCCGGTTCTACGGGCGCCTGACGGTGGTCGGCGGGCTCGCCGCGGTCGTCGGGCCGGTCCTCGGCGGTCAGCTCACGGCCGTCACGGACTGGCGGGGCCTGTTCGTCCTCCTCGCCACGGTCGGGGTCGCGCTCCTCCTCGTCACCCTCGTCGCGTTCCCCGAGACGCTGCCCCCGGCGGGGCGGACGAGCGGCGGCCTCGCGCACACCCTGCGCGACCTGCGCGCGCTGGCGTCCGACCGGGTGTTCGTCGGGGCGGTGCTCAACCAGGGCTTCATGTACGCGGCGCTGTTCGCGTACGTGTCGGGCGCGACGTTCGTGCTGCAGGGCGTCTACGGGCTGTCGCCGCAGGGCTACGCGCTCGCGTTCGGGCTGAACTCCGCGGGGTTCATGGCGTGCGGGTACGTCGCCGGCAGGACCGCCGAGCGGCGCAGCGTCGGTGGGACGCTCGCCGTCGGCGTCGCCGTGGCGGGCGCCGGCGCGCTGGGGCTGCTGCTCGCGGGCCTCGTCGCGGTGCCGCTGTGGGTCGTGGTCGGGTCGCTGCTCGCGCTCGCCAGCGGCGTCGCCATCACCTCCCCGCCCGCGACGACGCTCGCGCTGGTCGAGTACCCGCACCTCGCCGGGACGGCGTCGTCGCTGCTGGGGGCGGTCCGCTTCGGGTTCGGCGGTGTCGCGGCCCCGCTCGTCGGGCTGGCCGGCGCGACGTCGGTGCTGCCGCTCGGACTGGTCACCGTCGTGTCCGTCGCCCTCGCCGCGCTCGTGCTCGGCCGCCTCGCCCTCCGCCCGCGGACGCCCTCCCCCACGTCCGCCGACGACGACCGCTGCGTCGTCGTCGGCGTCACCTCACACTGAAACCAAGGAACGGAGCACACCATGCGTGGAGTCATCCTGGAAGCACCCGGCGTCGTCCGCGTCGAGGACCGTCCGGACCCCCGGATCGAGGAGCCGACCGACGCCGTCATCAGGATCACCGCGACCTGCATCTGCGGGTCGGACCTGTGGCCCTACCGCGGCATCGAGGCGGCCGACCACCTGCCCATGGGGCACGAGTACATCGGCGTCGTCGAGCAGGTCGGCGACGCGGTCACGACGCTCACCGTGGGCGACCACGTCGTCGGGTCGTTCGTGATCTCCGACAACACGTGCGAGATCTGCCGGGCCGGGTTCCAGTCGAAGTGCGTGCACGCGCAGTTCGTCCACGGCACCATCGGCACGCAGGCCGAGTACGCGCGGATCCCGTTCGCCGACGGGACGCTCGTGACGATGCCCGGCGTGCCCGACGCCGACCTCGTCCCCTCCCTGCTCGCCGCCTCCGACGTGCTCGGGACCGGCTGGTTCGCGGCCGTCGCCGCGGAGGTCGGGCCCGGCAAGACCGTCGCGGTCGTCGGGGACGGCGCCGTCGGGCTCCTCGGGGTTCTGGCCGCCAAGCAGCTCGGCGCCGAGCGCATCATCGCGATGTCCCGGCACGCCGACCGGCAGGCTCTCGCCCGGCGGTTCGGCGCCACCGACATCGTCACCGAGCGCGGGGACGACGGCGTCGCGAAGGTCAAGGAGCTCACGGGCGGCCTGGGCGCGCACTCCGTGATCGAGGCCGTCGGCACCCAGGAGTCGATGATGCAGGCGATCCGGTCGGCCCGCCCCGGCGGGCACATCGGCTACGTCGGCGTCGCGCACGGCGTCACCCTGCCCGGCGAGGAGCTGTTCTTCGCCGAGGTCCACCTGCTCGGCGGGCCGGCGCCCGTGCGCCGGTTCCTGCCCGAGCTCGTCCAGCTGATCTGGGACCGCACGATCGACCCGGGCGCCGTCTTCGACCTGACCCTCCCCCTCGAGGACGCCGCCGAGGGGTACCGCGCCATGGACGAGCGTCGGGCCACCAAGGTCCTGCTGACCGTCTGAGCCCGAGCCTCCAGAACAGTCGACCGAGGAGAGGATCGCATGAACGTCGAACCCACCCGACCCACCGTCAAGAACCCGCCCGAGCAGTTCGCGGGCGACGTGTGGGTGGACACGATCGCCGCGCCGCACGAGGCCGACCAGCGCATGACCGTCGCGCTCGTCCGGTTCGCGCCGGGCGCGCGGACCGCGTGGCACTCGCACGCCCGCGGCCAGTACCTGCGCGTCACGCAGGGCGTGGCCCGCTTCGGCACCCGCGACGGGCAGGTCGTCGAGGTCCGCCCCGGCCAGACCCTCTACACCCCGCCCGGCCAGGACCACTGGCACGCGGCGACGTCGGACGGGTTCATGGAGCACCTCGCGATGCTCGAGAGCGGCGACGACCCGGCCGCCACCACCGTGTGGAAGGAGCACGTCACCGACGCGGAGCTCGCCGGGGGCGCGTCCGGGGAGGCGGACCGGTGACCGGGTGGACGGGCGGACAGCGGTCCGTCGGGGACATCGCGCCCGCGCTCGCGCACTACACCGACCAGGTGCTGTTCGACGAGGTCTGGGAGCGGACCGAGCTCGCCAAGCGCGACCGCTCGCTCGTCACGGTCGCCGCGCTCGTGACGCTCGGCAACCTCGACCAGCTCGAGTTCCATCTCCGGTTCGCCCGGGACAACGGCGTGACCGAGGAGGAGCTCGTCGAGGCCATCACGCACCTCGCGTTCTACACCGGCTGGCCGCGGGCCATGGCGGCGGTCGGCGTCGCGCGGGCAGCGTTCGCGCCGTCGTCGGACGCGGACTGACCCGCTCGACGACGGCGGCTCGCCCGTTCCCGCGCCCCGTCACCCTCCGGCGCGGCCGCCCCGCGCGGTCGCACCGTCGAGGTCGAGCCGGACGTGGACGCTCAGGAGGTCCGCGCCGAGCACCCGCACGTTCACCGCGTTGAGCGCCCGCAGCGGGTGCCAGGCGATGATGCTGCGCTGACGGGCGAGGGCGTCGTCGTCGGGGCGGACGGTCGCGATCCCGTCGACCCAGCGGTGCCGCAGGCCCAGCCGGAGCCGGATGCGCACGTGCGGGTCCTGGCGGAGGTTGCGCACGTACCCGGCGGCCTCGCCGTGCTCGGCGATGATCCACAGCTCGGTGCCACGCCGGCCGTTGCCGACCGGCGTGCGTCGGGGCTGCCCGCTGACGCGCCCGCGGGTCTCGAGGAGCGCGACGCCGAACGGGTTGATCCCGACGACGAACCCGGCCCGCACCACCGGGTTGATGACCCAGCGCTGCAGGGCCCGGACGAGCAGGACCTTGAGCCGCGGGTTGGTCGCGGTCAGCGTGAACAGCGCCACGTAGGCGCCGGTCTGCGCGAGCGGCTGCCACAGCGCGCCCGGCCAGAGCGCGTAGGGCCCCCAGACGAGCGCCGTCGCGACGAGGGTGCCGGCGGCGAGGCCGCGCGGAACGTGGGGCGCCGCTCGGGTGGCGAGCACCGCCTCCGCCGTCGAAGTCGCCATGATGTAACTCCCCCTCGCGTCCGTTAGAGCCTGTCACTTCAGCGTGTGCCTCTAGCCTGGGCCTGTCAACCCCTCGCGACGCCCAGCCCGAAGGAGACCCGTGGACGACGCACCCCCGAGCCGGCGCGAGCGCTACCGCGCGCAGACGCGCGACGAGGCGAAGCGCATCGCGCTCGAGCAGCTCGCGACCGGCGGGCAGGCGGCGCTGTCGCTCAACGCGATCGCCCGCGAGCTCGGGATGACCGGTCCGGCCCTCTACCGGTACTTCGCGAACCGCGACGCGCTCCTCACCGCGCTGATCATCGACGCCTACGACGACCTCGGCGCCGCCCTCACCCGGGCGGTCGTCGGCGCCGCGCCCGAGGGCGCCGACGAGCAGCTCCGCGCGCTCGGCCGCACCATGCGCTCCTGGGCGCTCGCGCAGCCGCACCGCTACCTCCTGCTGTTCGGCACGCCCTACTCCGGGTACCAGCCGCCGGACGCGGTGATCGAGGCGGCACAGAGGACCCTCGGCTCCGTCATGGCCGCGTCGGTCGACCTCCAGGCGCCGCCGTCCCCGCCCGGGACGACCCCGACCCCGCCGACCCTCCTGGAGCAGCAGCTCGAGCGCGCCCCCTGGATCCCCGACGAGCTGCGCGGCACCATCCCGGGCGACGTCCTCGCCGGTGTGATCCTCAGCTGGACGCGCCTGCACGGCCTGATCGGCCTCGAGGTCAACGGGCAGTTCGCGACGATGGGGTTCGACCCCGCGCTCCTCCTCGAGCGGGAGCTGGACGACATCATCGGAGCGGGCTGAGCGGCGTCGTGGCAGCGTGGCCGGCGGCCGGGAATCGAGGCCGGGCGAGCCGGGTTGCCGCCGGTATGACGACGACGACGGACGACAGCAGGACGGCACGGCTCGGCGGGCGGTACGGCGTGTGGCGCAGCGGGCTCGACCTCGACGGGGCGTTCGCCGCCCAGGTCGAGCGGCTGGGCTACGGCGCTCTGTGGGTCGGCGGCTCCCCCGACGGCACGCTCGCGAAGCCGGAGGAGCTGCTCGGGGCCACGTCGACGCTCGTCGTCGGGACGGGGATCGTCAACATCTGGGCGTCGCCGGCCGACGAGGCCGCCGCCTCCACGCGCCGCGTGCTGGCCGCCTACCCCGGCCGGTTCCTGCTCGGGGTCGGCACGGGCCACCGCGAGGCGTCGGGCGCGAAGGCCGCGACGCCGTACGCCGCGCTCGTCGAGTACCTCGACGCCCTCGCGGCCGACGACGTCCCCCGCGACCACGTCCTCCTCGCGGCGCTCGGGCCGCGCGTCCTCGGGCTCGCGCGCGACCGCACCGCCGGCGCCCACCCGTACCTGGTGACCCCCAAGCACACGCGGGAGGCCCGCGACACTCTCGGCACGGAGCCCCTGCTCGTCCCCGAGCAGCACGTCGTGCTCGACGCCGACGCCGCCCGCGCCCGGGAGGCCGCGCGCACGGCGCTGACCGTCTACCTGGGCATGGCCAACTACCGGAACGCGTGGCTGCGGCTCGGGTTCACCGAGGACGACCTCGCTGCCGGCGGCAGCGACGGGTTCATCGACGCCGTCGTCGCCCACGGGACGCCCGCACAGGTGGCAGCTCGGCTGGCCGAGCACCTCGACGCGGGCGCCGACCAGGTGGCCGTGCAGCTCGTCGCCGGGGAGCCGGGCGAGCCGGTCGAGGACGGCTTCGGGCGGCTCGCGGCGGAGCTGGGCCTCGGCTGACGGCCCGCGACCGGGGCGCCCCACGGGAGCGCCGCCGTCGGGCGCTCAGACCGAGGACACGTGCCCGACGACGTCGCGCCATGAGTGCTGCGGCTGGAAGCCGAGCAGCCGGCGCGCCTTGTCGATCGAGAGCAGCGTCTCGGTGCCCTCGAGCGGGCGCCGTACCTCGACGCCCGGGAACTGCTCGGCCACGAGGTCGGCGGACGGCCGCTCCATGACGGTGTCCGCGTTCGCGACGACGAAGGCCTCGAAACCCTTCAGCTCGGTCTCGACGGCGAGCCGCACGGCCTGGGCGCCGTCGCGCGCGTCGATGTAGCCCCACAGGTTCCAGCGGCGGCGGGCGGCGTCGCCCTGCCACGACGGGAACTCCGCGTAGTCCGCGAGCGCCATCACGTTGGAGAACCGGAGCCCGAGGATCGACAGCTCCGGGTCCCAGCGCGCGAAGTGCCGGGCCATCTCCTCCTCGACGGCCTTGCCGAGCGAGTACGTCGAGTTCGGCAGGACGGCGTACTCCTCGTCGACCGGCACGTACGGCGGCGGCACGTCGAACGGCAGGCCGAGGACGGTCTCGCTCGACGCCCAGACGACCTTCTTGACCCCGGCGATCTTCGCGGCCTGGAAGACGTCGAACGTGGACGGCACGTTGTTGTGGAACGTCGCGCCGCTCGTGCGCAGGCCGGGCGCGGGGATCGCCGCGAGGTGCACGACGGCGTCCACACCGGAGTACCGGTCGTCGACGCCGGTGAGCAGCTCGACGACCTGGCCGAGGTCCGTGAGGTCGGCGCGCGTGAACTGCCCCGGCTGCCCGGGCGGGGGCGGCACCTGGTCGACGGTCACGACGTCGTACCCGTGCTCGGCGAGATCCACCACGACCGCCTGCCCGAGCTTGCCGCTGCTTCCTGTCACCACGACGCGCGTCATGCTGCCAGGCTAGCCGCGCGGCCCGCGCCCGACGACGTCGCGCAGTGCCGGCTCGAGCGCCGGTTCGCGAAAGCGCCAGCCGAGCCCGGCCAGCACCTCGGAGGTGCAGTGCCGCCCGGTCAGCCCGAGCGCGGGGTCGCTGCGCAGGAGCCAGGAGCCGAGCCGGGCGACGGGTGCGGGCGTCGGGAGGCCCAGCCGCCGGCCGGTCATCCGGCGGAGCGTCGCCATGAGCTCGGCGTTGCTGACGGGGGTCGGGGCCGAGGCGACGACCACCCCGCCGGGCAGCGCGGGCTCGCCAGGTCCGCCGAGGCCGAGCGCGGCCCGGACGATCGCGAGCCAGTCGTCGACGTGGATCCAGCTGATCCACTGGCGCCCCGAGCCCACCTTCCCGCCGAGCCCCAGGCGGGTGAGCAGCTCGAGCCGCGCGACCACGGGCGAGCCGGGCTGGAGCACGAGGGAGGTGCGGAGCGTGGTGACGCGCTCGGCGTGGGCGCCCGCGGCGGCGCGCTCCCACGGCAGCGCGACGCCCGTCATCTGCGGCAGGCCGGGGTCGGGCAGGGGCGTGGCCTCGGTGATCCGCCGGTCGCCGCCGTCGGACCAGATCGCCGTCGTCGACATCTGGACCCAGCGCGCCACCGGGCGGCGCGACGCACGGCTCGCCTCCACCAGCGCCCGGGTCGCGTCGACGCGCGACGACCTCAGGCTCGCGACGTTCGCGGCCGTCGGGCGGACGTCCACCAGGCGACCGGCGAGGTTCACGACCGAGACCGGGGGCGCGCCGTCGTCGTCGAGCACGGAAGCCCAGGCGCCGACCGTCCGGCCGTCCCACTGCTCCTGCCGCACCGCCCACCCGGAGTCGGGCCGGCGGGTGAGCACGACGACGTCCGCCCCTCGCCCGGCGAGGTCCGCGACGAGCGCCCGGCCGAGGGCGCCGGAGCCGCCGGCGACCACGACACGAGACATGAGCTCAGCGTAGGTGTCGATCCGCGGCGTTCCCGTTCGTAGTGTCGGTGAGAGCCGGACCTACCGGCTCCGGACCCAAGGAGACAGCCATGAAGCAGTACTTCCTCGCCGTCAACGGCACCGAGGGCGACGCGACACCGTCCGACGACGAGATCCAGGGCATGTACGCGGCGGTCGCCGCCTTCAACACCGAGCTCCAGGACGCGGGTGCGTGGGTGTTCGCGGGCGGGCTGTTCCCGCCGGACGTCGCGACGACGGTGCGCCCGCAGGGCGACGACGTGCTCGTCACCGACGGGCCGTTCGCGGAGACGAAGGAGTACCTGGGCGGGTTCTGGGTCATCAAGGCCGAGGACCTCGACGCGGCGCTCGCCTGGGCGAAGAAGGGCGCCGTCGCCTGCCAGGGCGCCGTCGAGGTGCGCCCGTTCCAGGAGGAGCCCGAGGCGTGACGTCCACGGGGCCCGGCCCGGGGGCGTCCGCCGTCGCAGACGTCTTCCGGGCCGAGTACGGGGCGTGCGTGGCGACACTCGTCCGGACGTTCCACGACATCTCGCTCGCCGAGGAGGCGGTGCAGGAGGCGTTCGCGGTCGCGGTCGCCCGGTGGCCGGCCGACGGCGTCCCGCCCAACCCGGGCGCCTGGATCACCACGACCGCCCGGCGCAAGGCGCTCGACGTCGTCCGGCGCGAGTCCACGCGGCCCGCCCGGTACGCGCAGGCGGCGCTCGTGCACGGAAGGGCGTCGGGGGTGCGGGATGACGCCGGCGCGCTCGGCCCGGCCGACGCCGCCGAGGAGGAGGGTCCGGTGCGCGACGACCGGCTGCGGCTGATCTTCACCTGCTGCCACCCCGCCCTGAACCGGGCGGCGCAGGTCGCCCTCACGCTGCGCCTCCTCGGGGGGCTCGAGACCACCGAGATCGCGCGGGCGTTCCTCGTCCCCGAGGCCACGATGGCGCAGCGGCTCGTCCGCGCGAAGCGCAAGATCAAGGACGCCGGCATCCCGTACCGCGTGCCGTCGGACGCGGACCTGCCCGACCGGCTGCGGTCCGTGCTCGACGTCCTCTACCTGGTCTTCAACGAGGGGTACCGGGGGTCGGCGGGCGACGCGCTCGTCCGGGACGACCTCTGCGCGGAGGCGATCCGGCTCGCGCGGCTCCTCGTCGCCCTCATGCCCGACGAGCCCGAGGCCGCCGGCCTGCTCGCGCTGCTGCTGCTCACGGACGCTCGGCGCCCGGCCCGAACCGACGCCGCCGGGGAGCTCGTGCTGCTCGCCGACCAGGACCGGTCCCGCTGGGACGCCGGGCTGATCGCCGAGGGTCAGTCGGTCGTGCGGACGCTGCTCCGGAGGGCCCGCCTCACCGGACGAGCGCCCGGGCCGTACCAGGTCCAGGCCGCGATCGCCGCCGTGCACGACGACGCCCCCACCGCCGACGCCACCGACTGGCGGCAGGTCGTCGCGCTCTACGACCAGCTCCTCGCGGTCGCGTCCTCGCCCGTCGTCGCGCTCAACCGCGCGGTGGCGCTCGCGGAGGTGACCGGACCGGGGCCCGCGCTCGACGTCGTCGACGGCCTGCGGCTCGACGCGTACGCGCCGTGGCACGTCACGCGCGCCGCCCTGCTGCGTCGGCTCGGGCGGACCGACGAGGCGAGCACCGCCTACGACACCGCCGCGCGGCTCACGCAGAACGCGGTAGAACGGCGGTTCCTCGAGGGCCGCCGGGACGCGCTCGCCTGACGGCTCCGCGTCCGGGCGGGGTCCTCAGGCGCCGGGCGACCGGTCCGCGGGCGCCGCCTCGGCGTCGTCGGGGGACATCCGGCTGTGCCGGTAGCCGTAGAACGCGTACACGACGACGCCGATCGCGAACCAGACGACGAAGCGCAGCCACGTCACCGGCTGCAGCTTGGTGATGAGGTAGATCGAGAACCCGATCCCGATGATCGGCACGACCGGCATCCACGGGAGACGGAAGGTCCGCGGCGTCTCGGGCGAGCGGTACCGGAGCACGATCACGGCACCCGAGACGACGATGAACGCCAGGAGGATACCGATGTTCGTCAGCTCGGCGGCGTCGAGGATCGGCGTGAACCCGGCGATCAGGGCCGCGACGACGCCGATGATCCAGGTCGGCCGGTGGGGCACGGCGTTGCGGTTG
Organism: Luteimicrobium sp. DT211; assembly: GCF_049844995.1. Lineage (NCBI taxonomy): Bacteria > Bacillati > Actinomycetota > Actinomycetes > Micrococcales > Luteimicrobium > Luteimicrobium sp. DT211. The sequence continues at coordinate 46,434 of NZ_JBNCMC010000013.1, forward strand.
GTCTTCGCGAACCAGCCGGGCAGGAGCCCGTCCCGGCTCATCGAGAACCAGACGCGGGAGGCGCCCAGCGTGAACGCGAACAGCACGGTGAAGATCCCGACGATCGCGCCCACCGCCACGACCTTCGCGAATCCCGGCAGCCCGACGTAGTCGAAGGCGACCGCGAACGCGCGCGTCGGGTCGAGGTCCTTGTAGCTCTGCATCCCCGTCAGCACGGTGGCGGCGAGCAGGTAGAGCACCATCGCGATCGAGAGCGACAGGATGATGGCCTTGGGCAGGTTGCGCTGCGCCTGCTTGGACTCCTCCGCGGCGGTACTCATCGCGTCGTACCCGAAGACGGCGAAGAACACCGTCGCCGCGCCGGTGATGGTCCCGCCGAAGCCGAACGGCAGGTACGGCGAGAAGTTCGAGCTCTTGACGTAGAACGCGCCCACGACGATCACGGCGACCACGATCGCGACCTTGATGAACACGAGGACCGTCTCGATGCGCGCCGACGAGCTGATGCCCTTCGTCAGCAGGAACGCGACCAGCAGGCACAGCGCCATCGCGAAGAGATCCACCTTGTGGCCCGAGCCGGTGCCGGGCGCGCCGAGCATCCACGCGGGCAGGTGCACCCCCACCGACTCGAGCAGGAACGACAGGTACCCGGACACCGAGATCGCGACCACCGCGACGATGGCGGTGTACTCGAGCAGCAGGTCCCAGCCGATGAACCAGCCGACGGCCTCGCCCAGCACCGCGTAGCCGTACGTGTAGGCGGAGCCGGCCTTGGGGATCATCCCCCCGAACTCGGCGTAGCTCAGGGCAGCGCACGCGCTGGCGATCCCGGCGACGAGGAACGAGATCGTCACGCCCGGTCCGGCGTCCGTGTGCGCGACGGCGCCCGCGAGCGTGAAGATCCCGGCGCCGATGATGGCCCCGAGCCCGATCGCGGTGAGCTGCCAGAGGCCGAGGGTCCGCTTGAGCCCCGACGACTCGTCCTCGTCGGTCTCGATCGGCTTGCGCCGCCAGATGCTCCGCACGCCGGGGGCCGACCTGCTCACGCTGGGCACTGGGCTGTCGCTGGGCATCGTCATCCCTCCGTCGGAACAGCGTCGTCCCCTCAGGCCTACCCCCGCGCCGTCCGAGTCACCACCCGGCACGCCGGGGTCGGGCCGATCAGCGCATCACTCGCCGACGGCGGCCAGCACCTCCGCCGCGAACGTGTCCACAGCCTCGGGCGTCGTGTCCCAGGCGCACATCCACCGGACCTCGACGAGGCCGTCGTCGCGGCGGTCGTCCCAGTCGTAGAACCGCCAGCGCTCGCGCAGTCGCTCGGCGGCGTCGCGCGGGAGCGCCGCGAAGACGGCGTTGGAGTCGGTGGGCCGGGTGAGGACGAGGCGGCCCTCGTCCGCTGCCTCCGCGAGGCCGGCGGCGAGCGCCGACCGCAGACGCGCGGCCATCGCGTTGGCGTGCTCGGCGGACCGCAGCCACAGCTCTGAGCCGTACAGCGCGACGAGCTGCGCGGACACGAACCGCAGCTTCGACCCGAGCTGCATCGTCAGCTTGCGGACGTACTCGATGCCGTCCACGGCCGACGGGTCCAGCACCACCACGGCCTCGCCGAGCACGATCCCGTTCTTCGTCCCGCCGAGCGACACGACGTCCACGCCGACGGCGGTCGTCAGCTCGCCCAGCCCCACGCCCAGGTGCGCGGCCGCGTTGGCCAGGCGGGCGCCGTCGAGGTGGACGCGCATCCCCAGTCCGTGCGCGTGGTCGGCGAGCGCCCGCAGCTCCTCGACCCCGTAGACCGTCCCGAGCTCGGTCGCCTGCGAGACCGACACGACCAGCGGCTGCGCCCGGTGCGGGTCACCCCAGCCCCACGCCTCGCGGTCGAGGAGCTCCGGGGTGAGGCGTCCGTCCGGCGTCGGGACCGTAAGGAGCTTGATGCCGGCCACCCGCTCGGGCGCCGCGTTCTCGTCGGTCACGATGTGCGCCGTCGAGGGCGTCACGACCGCGCCCCACCGCGGCAGCATCGACGCGAGCGACACGACGTTCGCCCCCGTGCCGTTGAACACGGGGTACGCGACCGACTGCTCGCCGAAGTGGCCGCGCACGACGTCCTGCAGCTGCGCCGTCCACGGGTCCGCGCCATAGGACACCGCGTGGCCGCGGTTCGCCGCGACCATCGCCTCGAGGACCTCGGGGTGGGCGCCGGCGTAGTTGTCGGACGCGAACGAGACGTCGGGGAGCGGGGCGGGCGCGGAGCCACGGTCGAACGGGAGAGTCACGCCCTCCATTCTCGCGGTCACGGGCCACGCGCGGAGCCGCTCGCTATGAGGGCACCTCGCCCGACGACGTCGGCGGCCAATCGCGGGCGAGCGCGGACATGATGACCTCGTCGTGAAAGCGGCCGTCGTGGAAGGTGGCGTCGCGGCGCACGCCCTCTTCCTGGTAGCCGACCTTGCGGTAGACCGCTCGTGCTCGGTCGTTGAACGCGTGCACCTGGATCTCGATGCGGTTCAGCCCCATCTCACGAAAGCCGTAGGCGGTGAGGAGCCGGACGGCGTCGGTGCCGTAGCCGCGGCCGACGTGCTCGCTGCCGATCATCACCGCGAGCGTCGCAGCCCGGACGGGAAGCTTGGCGCCGAAGAGCGTCACGTGCCCGACGAGGCCGCCCGAGGCGCGGTCGACGACGCTGAAACCGACCTCGCCGCTGCGTTCGCTCTTGCTCCAGTTCCGGAACGTCTCAACGACGGGCTCTTCCGGCCTCGGCCGCACGAGGATCTGCTGCAGCACCGCCCACTCCGGGGCGCGCCACCACCGGACCAGGTCGGGGAGGTCAGCGTCCTCGAGCGCACGGAACCGGACCCGCTCCCCCTCGAGCAGCGTCGATCCGTACCGTTGTGCGTCGGCGGCGCCGGTCCACGTCATGGAGCGACCTTCTCACGACGGGAACCCCGTTACCGTCGAGCGCATGCGCGTGCTCGTCCTGGGCGCCGGCGTCGCCGGCGCGTCCGTGGCCTGGTCCCTCGCCCGTCGCGGAGCGGAGGTGGTCGTCGTCGACCGGCTGCACGACGGCGCCGCGACGCTCGCCGGCGCCGGCATCGTCCGGGCGTCGCTCGGGATCACCGAGCCGGGCTTCGTCGAGGCGTACGCGGCGGCCGTCCGGCACTACCCGCGTGCGATGCGGGACCTCGCCGCGGACCTGGGTCGCGACGCCGCCGACGAGGTCGGGTACCGCGTCGTCGGCGGCCTGTGGCTGTCGCGGGACGACGCCGCCCTCGCCGGCGTCGAGGCCCGGCTGCGCGCGTTCGGGCCGGAGCAGGTCGGGACGGTCTCCCGCCTCGACCCCGCGCAGGCGCGCGAGGCGTTCCCGGCCGCCGCGCCCGACCTGGCCGCCGTCCATGTGACCCGGGCGGCCCGCGTCGACGGGCGCCGGCTGCGGCTCGCCCTCCTCGCCGCGGCCCGCGCGCACGGAGCCACCGTGCACGACGACGACGCCCGCCTCTCCCCCGACCGCACCGCCGCGGAGCTGGCGTCGGGCGACCGGCTCGAGGCGGACCACGTCGTCGTCGCGGCCGGGACGTGGACGCCCGCGGTGCTCGCGCCCCGCGGCCTCGGCGTGCCGATCACCCCGCAGCGCGGGCAGATCAGCCACCTCGGGCTGCCGGGCACGGACACGTCGCACTGGGCCGTGGCGACGGCGATCGGCTCCTCGCACTACCTGCTGGCGTTCGACGACTCGCGCGTCGTCACCGGGTACGGCGCGTCCGGGCTGACGCTCGGCCCGTACCTCGGGGAGCGCGTCGCCGACGACGTCCTGGGGCTCCCGTCGGCCGACGACGCCGCGGGCCTCGCGGCCCTGGACCCGGCCCGCTTCGGCGCCGGAGCCCGATGAGCGCGCTGATCGTCCCCGCGTCGTTCCGGGCGATGCCGCGCTGGTGGCGCGACGACGACGGCCGCGACTGGCTCGACGGGCTCCCCGCGCTCGTGGACGCGCAGTGCGAGACGTGGGGGCTCGCCGTCGACGGGGAGCCGTGGCACGGCTCGAACGCGCTGGTCGTCCCCGTGCGCCGGGGCGACGAACGGCTCGCGCTGCGCCTCGCGCCGCCTGGCGACGACGTCGCCGACGAGGTCCGCGCGCTCCACCTCTGGGACGGCCGCGGCACCGTCCGGCTCGTCGACGCGGACATCCCGGCCCGGGCCACGCTCCTCGAACGCCTCGACGGGAGCCGCACCCTCGCGGACGAGCCGCTCGCCGTCGCGCTCCCCGTGCTCGGCGGGCTCATGCGCACGCTCTCGGTTCCCGTGCCCGACGACGTCACCTCCACCGCGGACGTCGCCGCCGGCCTGCGCGACTCGCTCGAGGAGGGGTGGCGCGCCGTCGGGCAGCCGACACCGCGACGGCAGCTCGATCACGCGCTGGCGTGCGCCGAGGAACGGGCGGCCGCCCCGACCGGGAGCCGGGCGGTGAACGGCGACCTGCACTTCGGTCAGGTGCTCGCGGCGGACCGGACGCCGTGGCTCGTCGTCGACCCCGTGCTCCTGCGCGGCGACCGCGAGCACGACCTCGGGCGGGTGCTGTGGTCGCGGCTCGACGAGCTGCCCGACGCCGCAGCCGTGCGACGCGCGTTCCGGACGGTCGTCGATGCCGCCGACGTGCCGGTGGAGCGCGCCGAGAGCTGGGTCGTGCTGCGGTCGATGTCGTACCTGCTCTGGGGCTTGGAGCGCGGGCTCACGATCGACCCGCCGCGCTGCCGGCGGCTGCTGGACGTCTTCTGTCCCTGACGGTCGGTGCCCGGTCGTACGGTGCGGCGATGAGCAGAGCTGACTTCGACTTCCTCGTCGGGAGCTGGCGCGTCGAGCACGAGCGCCTGACCGACCCGTTCGACCCCACCTGCAGCACCTGGTCACGGTTCGAGACCGCTGCGGACGTCCATCACATCCTCGACGGCCTCGGCAACGCCGACCAGACGAGCGGCCCACTGCCGGACGGCACCCGGTTCACCGGCTACTCCCTGCGGCTCTACGCCCCCGGGACGGACGACTGGGGGATCTGGTGGGCGTCGACCGGGAACCCCGGTGTCCTGGACGACCCGGTGCGGGGCCGCTTCGAGGACGGGGTGGGCACGTTCGTCGGCGACGCCGAGCACGACGGCACCCGCTACCTTGCCCGGTTCCGATGGACCGACACCGACACCGAGCACCCCGTCTGGGCGCAGGACTTCTCGTTCGACGACGGGCGGTCCTGGGCGCCGGTGAACTGGCGGATGGTGCACACACGGCGCACGACGGCCTGACCGGCGCCGAGGACCGCCCGCCTCGTCGAGCACCTCGAGGAACCGCCTTCATCCACGGCCCGCCCGCGTTGTCCACGTCGGCCTCCACGTGTGCCCGAGCATGTCGGTGTACGGCGACGTCCACCTCGTACCCGCGACGCCGCGTGGGACTGCTGGACCACGTGCTGGCGCGCGCCGAGGGACGGGCGGTCGTGCCGGCCGGGCGCTGTGGTCACGGCTCGACGAGCTGCCCGACGACGACGCCGTGCTGAGCGCGTTCCGCACGGTCGTCGACGCCGCCGACGTGCCCGTGGAGCGCGCCGAGCGGCAGGTGACGCTCGGTTGACTCTGCACTTTACAGCGCTGTAAGTTCGCGCCATCGCACAGTTTGATGGTCGAAGGAGACGTCACGTGGGCCAGACGAAAGACCAAGACACAGGGACGGTGAGCCGCCGCTCGTTCCTCGCCGGCTCCATGTCGGCCGTCGCCCTGGGGGCGCTCGCGCTCGCGGGCTGCGCCGCGCCGGGGGCCGGATCGGGCGTGACCAGGCTCAAGTTCTACGAGCAGAAGCAGGAGGTCATCGCCTACTTCGACAAGCTCCTTCGCCAGTTCGAGCGTGAGAACCCCGGGATCTCGGTCACCCACGACTCGACGGGCGTCATCGCGCCGCAGTTCGTCCGGGGCGAGCCCGCGGACGTCGGCTGCTTCAACGACAACCTCGAGCTCGCGAGGTACATCTCGCGCGGCCAGCTCGGGGACCTGTCGACCCTGCCGTCGACCGCCACGATCCGACCCGACATCAGCACGCTCACCGACCAGTACGCCACGTACCCGGGGCGCACGAGCGTCCTGCCGTACTCGCTCGCGGCGGCAGGCGTCATCTACAACAAGAAGATCTTCGCCGACCACCACCTCGACGTCCCGACGACGTGGACGGAGTTCGTCGACCTGTGCACCGAGCTGAAGAAGGCCGGGGTGACACCGATCTACGCCACCGACCGCGACGTCTGGACGCTGTGGCAGGGGCTCTTCGACTACTCCGTCGGCAGCCTCGTCGACACCGGCGCCTTCTTCAAGAAGATGAACGAGATCGGGACCGACGTCGGCCCCGACTCGGAGGTCTCGTTCCAGAAGACGCTCGCCGTCCCGATGGAGCGGGCCAAGAAGATCTCGACGTTCTTCAACCCGGACCACGCCGTGCGCGGGTACGCCGACGGCAACCTGGCCTTCGGCAAGGGCAAGGCCGCCATGTACCTGCAGGGGCCCTGGGCCCTGAGCCAGATCGCGCTGGTCGACAAGGACCTCGAGCTGGACACGTTCCCGCTCCCGGTCAGCGACTCCGCCGGCGACCGCCAGGTCCGGGTCAACATCGACCTCGGCCTCTACATCCCGGTGGCGACGAAGCACCGGGCCGAGGCGGAGAAGCTCGTCGAGTTCCTCATGCAGCCGCAGGTCATCGACGCGTACAACCGCGAGAACCTCGCCTACTCGACCCGCAAGAACGCGCCGGCGCTCAAGGACCCCCGCATCGCCGGACTCCAGCAGTTCGTCGACGGCGCGGCGTTCTACCAGGGAGCGGGGACCTTCATCCCGACGTCGATCCCGCTCGGGAACTACCTGCAGACCGCCATCCGGACAGGCGACTTCGACTCGATGCTCGTCCAGCTCGACTCCGACTGGCGCCGGCTCGCGACGAGGGAGGCGACGCGATGAACCGCACCGGATCCCGTCCACACGGAGAGGACCGATCGTGACCGTCCCGACGCAGGTGGCCGACATCGCCGCCCCGAGCCAGGCGACGGCGACCCCGCGGTCGCGTCGCGGCGCCCGCGGCAGGCCCGGTCTCGCCGCCTACCTGTTCCTCGTCCCGTCCCTGGTGATCTTCACGGCCGTCGTCGTCGTGCCCGCCGGGCTGGGAATCTTCTACAGCTTCACCGACTACGTCGGCTTCGGGTCGTGGTCGTTCCTGGGGCTGCGGAACTACGCGGCACTGTTCACCGACCCCACGATCCGCCAGGCGTACGGGTTCACGATCGGCTTCGCTGTCGTCACGGTCATCCTGGCCCAGGTGATCGCGCTCACCCTCGCCGTCGGGCTCTCGCGCCGCATCCGGCTCGCGACGTCGCTGCGCACGATCTTCGTGATCCCGATGGTGATCTCCGGGATCGTGGTCGCCTACGTCTTCAACTACCTGTTCTCGAACAGCCTCCCGGCGTTCGCGACGTCGATCGGCTTCCATCCCCTCGAGGACAGCATCCTGGGCAACCCGCACCTCGCCTGGGTGTCGATCGTGATCGTGTCCGCCTGGCAGACCATCCCCGGCGCGCTGCTCGTGTACACGGCGGGCCTCACCGCCATCCCCACCGAGCTCTACGAGGCGAGCGCCCTCGACGGTGCGAGCCGATGGCGGCAGTTCCGGTCGATCACGCTGCCTCTCATCGCCGGCTTCGTCGTGATCAACACCATCCTCGGCGTCAAGGGCTACCTCGGCGTCTACGACGTCATCGTGGGCCTGACGGGCGGCGGCCCGGGGACCTCGACCAGCAGCGTCGCCATGACGATCTTCGGCGGCTTCACCAGCGGCGACTACGCCTACCAGATGGCCAACGCCACCGTGTTCTTCGTCATCACCGTGCTGATCTCGGTCGTGCAGCTCGCTGCCACCCGTGGAAGGAGCATCCGCCTGTGACCACCCTCCAAGCCCCGGTCCGGCCGCAGGAGCCGACGAGCGTCGAGACCCGCGGCGGCCGCCGCGGACGCCGCACGCGCGAGCGGACCAACTGGCCCCTCACCGTCGCGCTGGCTCTGGCGTCCCTCACCGTGCTGGCCCCGCTGTACGTCACGGTGTCGATGGCCTTCAAGACGAGCGCGCAGTCCGTCGACGGCAACGCCTTCTCGCTCCCGTCGCCCATCAACTTCCAGAGCTTCGCGGACGCCTGGAAGCTCACCCGCTTCCCGGTCTCGTTCGGCCTCTCGGTCGCCGTGGCCGCGATCACGGTCACGCTGACGCTGCTCCTCAGCTCGCTCGCGTCCTACGCGATCGTGCGTCACTGGTCGCACCGGTTCTTCCGCTGGTCCTTCTTCTACCTGCTCGGCGCGATGTTCCTCCCGTTCCCGGTCGTCGCCCTGACGCAGATCAAGCTCACCGCCCTGACAGGTCTCGACAACCCCGTCGGTGTCGGCATCCTGCACGCGATGTTCCAGCTGTCGTTCAGCGTGCTGCTCTACTCGGCCTACCTGCGCTCCATCCCCATCGAGCTCGAGGAGAGCGCGCGGATCGACGGAGCGTCGACGACGCAGATCTTCCGCCGGATCATCCTGCCGCTCCTGAGCCCGATGAACGCGACGGTCGGCATCTTCGCGTTCCTCGCGTCGTGGAACGACTTCATGGTCCCGTCGCTCATCACCGCCAACCCGTCGCTGCAGACCCTCCCCGTGGTGCAGAACATCTTCCAGAGCCAGTTCGGCACCAACTACAACGTCGCGTTCGCCTCGTACCTGATGGCGATGGCGCCCACGATCGTCGTGTACCTGATCGCGCAACGATGGGTCATCAGCGGCATCACCCAGGGGGCGGTCAAGAGCTGAGCCCTCGAGCACCGTCCTGCCCCACCCGACCCAAGGAGACCCGTTGACCAGCACGACCGACCAGACCCGCCTGACGAAGCCGGTGGTGCGTCCGCTCGACTCGGCCCGCCCGCGAGCGTCGAAGGACCAGCAGGTCGTCGGCGACGGCTGGCGTGTCACGGTCCTCACGGAGCGCCTGTTCCGGGTCGAGTGGGCCCCCGACGGCGACGTCGCCGAGGACCGGATGTCGACCTTCGCCGTGCGGCGGGAACTGGGGCCCGTCGAGTTCTCCGCCCGGCGGCTCGACCGCGGGGTGGAGATCACGACGCCGCGGGCGCGGCTGCGCTACGACGGCGGCGAGCCGTCCGCGCACGGCCTGCTCGTCGAGCTGGTCGGTCCCGACGCCGGACGGTGGCGCTACGGCGAGCCGACCCACGACCTCGGCGGCACCTCCCGGACGCTCGACGACGTCGACGGCCGGACCGAGCTCGAGCCGGGGATCGTCTCTCCCGCCGGGATCGCGATGATCGACGACTCCGCCTCGTTCCTCTTCGAGGACGACGGGTCGATCGGCACCCGAGCGCCCGGGCGCCGTGACCTCTACCTCTTCGCTCACGGCAGGGACTTCGCCGGTGCCGTCCGCGACCTGTACGGGGTGTCCGGCGCGCCCATGCGACTGCCCAGGTGGGCGCTCGGCAACTGGTGGAGCCGGTACCACCGGTACTCGGCCGACTCGTACCTCGAGCTGATGGACCGGTTCGACGCCGAGCGACTGCCGTTCTCCGTCGCCGTGATCGACATGGACTGGCACCTGGTGGACACCGTGCCGCCGGAGCACGGGACGGGTTGGACGGGCTACAGCTGGGACCGGACGTTGTTCCCGGACCCCGAGGCCTTCCTCCGCGCGCTGCACGGGCGAGGGATGCGGACCACGCTCAACCTGCACCCGGCGGACGGGGTCCGTGCCTTCGAGGACGCGTACCCCGCGATGGCGGCCGCGATGGGAATCGACCCGTCGTCGCAGGCCCCCGTGCCGTTCGACCTCACGGATCCCCACTTCCTGCGCGCGTACTTCGAGGTGCTGCACCATCCCCTCGAGGAGCAGGGCGTCGACTTCTGGTGGATCGACTGGCAGCAGGGGCGGATCTCGAACCGCCCGGGAGTCGACCCGCTGTGGCTCCTCAACCACTTCCACCACCTCGACGCCGCGCGCGACGGACGGCCGGGCATGACCTTCTCGCGGTACGCGGGGCCCGGCAGCCACCGCTACGCCGTCGGGTTCTCCGGCGACGCCGTCATCTCGTGGGCCTCGCTCGCGTTCCAGCCGGAGTTCACGGCGGCGGCGGCGAACATCGGCTACTGCTGGTGGAGCCACGACATCGGCGGCCACACCCGGGGCGTGCGCGACGACGAGCTCGCGACCCGATGGCTCCAGTTCGGGGTGTTCTCGCCGATCACGCGCCTGCACTCGGCCAACAACCCGTTCATCCGCAAGGAGCCCTGGACGTTCCCGGCCGAGCACCGGGCCGCCATGGGCGACGCGCTGCGCTTCCGGCACCGGATGGTGCCGTACCTGCACACCATGAACCACCTCGCGGCGACCGGGACGCCGCTCGTCCGCCCCATGTACCACCTCGCGCCCCGCCGGTCCGAGGCGTTCACCGTCCCGAACCAGTACGCCTTCGGCACGGAGCTTCTCGTGGCGCCGATCGTCGAGCCGCGGAGCGCCTCCTCCTTGGCGGGCCGTGCCAGGGCGTGGCTGCCCGCCGGGCTCTGGACGGACGTCTTCACCGGGACCGTCTACCGGGGCGACCGCCACGTCGACCTGCACCGGACGATCGCCGGCATCCCGGTCCTGCTGCGCTCCGGGGGGATCCTTCCCCTGGCCGCCGAGGACGAGCTCGACGCCACGAGGAACCCTCGCGCCCTCGAGCTCATCGTCGCCCCGTCGTCCTCCGGCTCGTTCAGGCTCGCCGAGGACCCTGAGGACGACGCCGCGGACGACGGCACAGGCCCCGCCGCGGTCACGCCGTTGACCTGGGAGCGGGAGCGCAACGAGCTCCGCATCGGCGCCGTCGAGGGGCGGCCGGGAGTCGTGCCCGCCCACCGCACGTGGACGGTCACGTTCCTGGCCCGGCTTCCCGAGGGCGAGGTGACCGTCGACGGTGCACCCGTCGCGGTGTCGGGCCAGGACGGCCGGTGGAGCATCACCGTGTCCTCCTCGTCCGACCGGGAGATCGTCGTCCGCGTGGCCGGCGCGCCGTTGCGGGTAGGCCCCGACCGGCGCGACGCCGTCCTGGAGGCGCTCGAGCGCGCGCAGGCGAGCAACCCGGCGAAGCTCGAGGCCTGGGAGGCGGTGCAGAGCGGGCGCAGCGCAGTCGAGCAGGTCGCCGAGCTCGCCACGCTCGACCTCCCCGAGGAGGTTCGCTCCGAGGTCGTCGAGCTCCTGTCGGCGGTGGTCGACGAGCCCGGCGACGACGCCGTGGCGGGCTGAGCCAGGCCCGGCCGGGCACGCTCAGCCGGGGGGCGTCCTCAGCCGGGGGGCGTCGCCGCCACCCGGGCGGGGTCCGGTGCGGACTCCCGCACCAGGATGCGATAGCCGACGGTGACGTGCCTTCCCGGGACGTCGGCCCCCTCGATCCGCTCGAGCAGCAGGTCGAGGGCGCCGTCGGCGATCGCGCGCGTGTCCGGGGCGACGCTGGTGATCGCGGGGATGGTGCTCGCGGTCAGGATGGTGGCGTCCCAACCCACGACGGCCACGTCCCCGGGCACCTCCAGCCCGCGCGCCTTCAGCGCCCGGAGCGCGCCGATCGCTGCGGCGTCGTCGCGGCACAGGAGTCCGTCGAGCCGCAGTCCGGCGTCGAGCGCAGCGCCCATCGCGGCCTCGGACCCGAGCGCATCGCCCTCACCCCGTTCGACGAGGAGGCCCTCGTCGAACGGGAGCCCCGCGCGCTCGAGCGCGATCCGGTACCCCTCGATGCGCAGCTCGGACGTACGCGACATCGCGTCCCTCTCCTGTCCGAGGAAGACGATGCGCCGACGACCGAGGCGTAGCAGATGGTCGACAGCGTCGCCGGCCGCCGCGACGTTGTCGATGGCGACCTGGTCGGACCCGGCGGGCTGCGGGTCCTCGCCGAGGAACACGAGCGGGGTCCCGCGCCGGTGCTCCTCGAGCTCGGCGGCGGTCAAGCACTGGGGGTGGAGGATGACGCCGTCCACGATCCCGAGCTCCCGGTCACGCAGCACGGCGAGCTCGCCGTCGGCCGTGGCACCGGTCTCTTCGATCAGCAGCCGGTACCCGCGTTCGCTGCACACCGAGGCGAAGACGTGCGCGAGCTCGGCGAAGTACGGCCAGCGAAGGTCGGGGAACGCGAGGGAGAGCATCCGGGACCTGCCGGTCGCCAGGCTGCGGCCCCGGAGGTTCGGGCGGTACCCGAGCTCGTCGATCGCCGCCTGGACGCGCTGTCGCATCCGTGGGCTGACGTGCTCGTAGTCGCGGACGACGTTCGAGACGGTCTTCATCGAGACGCCGGCGCGCTCCGCGACGTCCCGCAGCGTCACCCTGTCCACGCCGCCACCCTATGCGGTGGCGCCGCGCGCCCGGTGCCAGGAGCAGCGTTGACACGAATTTCCAGCGCTGTAAACTCTCGGGAATGACGACCGCAGAACTGCCGGCCGAGACACGCCCGGCGCTCGAACAGCTCCCGCTCGCCACACGTCAGGACGGCACGTACCCGCGTCCTCAGATGATGCGCACCACGTGGGCGGACCTCGACGGGATCTGGTCGTTCCGCCACGACGACGCGGACGTCGGCCTCGACGCGGGTTGGGCTGCAGGCTGGAGCGCCGACGCGCCCGAGAGCCGCGCGATCATGGTGCCGTTCCCGCCGGAGTCGCCGGCCTCCCAGGTCGCCGAGGCCGGCTTCCATCCGGTGGTCTGGTACGCCCGCACCATCGGCCCCGACGAGCTCGCGTCGGCGGGGCGCTCCGGCGCCGCACCTCGCGTGCTGCTCCACTTCGGCGCGGTCGACTACCGGGCCTCGGTCTGGATCGACGGGGTCTTCGTCGGCTCGCACGAGGGCGGCCACACGCCCTTCGCGTTCGACGTCACCGGCCTCGTCGGCGACGACGACACGCACCGGCTCGTCGTCCGTGCCGAGGACGACCCGCACGACCTGACGCAGCCGCGCGGCAAGCAGGACTGGCACGAGGACGCGCACGCCATCTGGTACCGCCGGACCACCGGCATCTGGCAGACCGTGTGGCTCGAGGCCGTGCCCGCCAGCAGCATCGAGGCGCTGCACTGGCTGCCCGCGTCGCCGTCGACCGTCGAGCTCTCGGTCCGCCTGCGCGGCCACGTCCCCACCGGCGGGAGCCTGCGGGTTTCCCTCCGGTTCGACGAGCGCGACGAGCTCCTCGGCACCGTCGAGGTCGGCCTGGTGGGACCCGCGCGCGTCGTGCACATCACGGTGCCGGTCGCCCGGCAGCGCAACGGGCAGGCCGAGGACGAGCTCACGTGGTCGCCGGAGCGGCCACGGCTGGTCGACGCGACCGTGACGCTGCTGGACGCCCATGGCGATCCGGTCGACGCCGTCAGCTCCTACCTGGGCCTCCGCACCGTGGGCGTCGGCGGCGGCGCGTTCCTGCTGCACGGCCGCCCCTACGACGTGCGTTCCGTGCTCAACCAGGGCTACTGGCCCGAGAGCCACCTCGCGGCCCCCTCCCCCGCAGCCCTGCGCCGCGAGGTCGAGCTCATCAAGGAGCTCGGCTTCAACGCGTGCCGCATCCACCAGAAGATCGAGGACCCGCGGTTCCTCTACTGGGCCGACAAGCTGGGCCTCCTCGTCTGGGGCGAGACGCCGGGCGCCTACGAGTTCTCGACCCTCGCCGTCGAGCGGCTCACCCGCGAGTGGCTGGAGGCCGTCGACCGGGACCTCTCCCACCCGTCGATCGTCACCTGGGTCCCGTTCAACGAGTCCTGGGGCATCCAGCACGTCGTCGACGACCCGGCGCAGCAGGCCTACGCCCGGGCGCTCACCGACCTCACCCGGGCGCTCGACCCCACGCGCCCGGTGGTGTGCAACGACGGCTGGGAGCAGCAGAACACCGACATCATCAGCGTGCACGACTACGAGGGCGACGGAGCCGTCCTCGCGCGGACCTACGCGGACGCAGCGGCGCGCGAGCGCGTCGTCACCGGGATCGCGCCCTCGCATCATCCCCAGTTCGTGGGCGGGGCCTCGGACGCGGGGCAGCCCGTCATGCTCACCGAGTTCGGCGGCGTGAACTACCAGCCCGGCGCCTCCCGCGACGACGCCTGGGGGTACACCTCAGCTGCCGACGGGGACGACTGGATCGCCCGGGTCACGGGACTCTACGACGCAGTCCGGGCGAGCTCCTTCCTCGCCGGTTCCTGCTACACCCAGCTCACCGACACGATGCAGGAGACGAACGGCCTGCTCACCGCCGACCGCGAGCCGAAGGTAGCGATCGAGCGGATCCGGGCCGCCGTTCGTGGCACGGTCTGACCACCTGCGCGGAGGCGCGCGCACGGTTCGCTCTGACGTGCGCGCGCCCGCAGGAGGTCTCGCCGGAGAGGCCCTGGATCAGAGCCCTGCCTTCTCCAGCACCTCCAGGAACGCCTTCATCCACGGCCCGTTGTCGGGCCAGGCCCGCCCGGAGACCAGGTTCCCGTCGACGACGTCGCCCCCGTCCCGGAACGTCCCGCCCGCGGTCTCGACGTCGACCGCGAGCTGCGGGTACGCGGACGTCGTCCGCCCCTCGAGCACGCCAGCAGCGGCCAGCAGCAGCGGCCCGTGGCACAGCGCGGCGACGGGGGCGTCGCGGTCGAAGAACGCCTTGACGATGCGCTTCGCGTCGGCGTCGTTGCGGATGTACTCCGGCGCGCGACCGCCCGGCACGACGACCGCCACGTAGTCGTCCGGGTTCACGTCCCGGAACGCGACGTCCGCGTCCCACGTGTGCCCGAGCTTCTCGGTGTAGGTGTCGAACGTGTCGGTGAAGTCGTGGACGACGAACTGCAGCTTCTTCTTCTCGGGGGCGGCGATCTCGACCTCGTACCCCGCCTCCTGGAGGCGCTGGTACGGGTAGAAGACTTCGAGCGTCTCCGCCGCGTCGCCGGTGAGGATGAGGATCTTGGCCATGACGCACCTCGGTGTGCTGGGGGACCGGACGAGTCCAGCGTGCCGCGCCCGGGCCCGGGCCGCGAGGGCGCGGGCCCGGAGGGGCGCGGGCTCACCTGCCGGGAGACGACCCGAGGATCCCGAGCAGCGAGCCGAGCCCCAGCGTCCACCACACCGGGGCGGACGGGTCCGACGACGGGCCGGTGCCGGTCGCGTTGGTCGCGCGGACCGTGAAGGTGTACGGGACGAACGGCAGGAGACCGGCGAGCTCGGCCGTGGTGGCCGACGACGGCACGGTCACGGTCCGCTCGCGGTGCCCGTACACGAAGGCCGTCACCACGTACCCGGTGATCGGGGTGTCGCCGGCGTCGCCGGGCGCGGTCCACGAGACGGTCGTGCGTCCTCGCTCGACGGCGCTCGCCCGCGCCCCGGTCGGCGTGCCGGGCAGGCCGGTCGTCGCGGAGAGGCGCTGCACGGACGGTGTCACGCCCGCGGCCGCCTGGTACTGCACGTAGCGGGCGTTCACGGACCCCGGGACCGAGCTCTGGGGACTCGACGACGCCGCGACGGAGCCGAGCGTCGTCCACGCCTTCCCGTCCGGGGAGACCCGCACCGTGTACGGGGTCGTCGACGAGCCGCCCGCGACGACCGTGACCCGGCGGACCGGCTGGACCCTGCCGAGGTCGACCGTGAGGGCCGCGCCCGCGGAGGTCGCCTTCCACTGCGTCGCCGCCGAGCCGTCGAGGGCGGCCGCGGCCGGGTAGCTCGGGTCGGCCGACGTCGCCGACACCTCGCCGCACCGCGCGAGGTCCGTGGTGGGGGTCGTGTCCGGCCGGCGGGTCGGCAGGGTGAGGGCCGAGCCGCGCCGGACGGTCTGCGTCCGGCCGTCCGCGGTCACGGGCATCGCCGCCCCGGACGTCAGCGTCACCGTCGTCCGGTCCGGCCCGACGGCGACGTCGAAGGTCCGCCCGTGCCAGCTCAGGCCCCGCAGGTCCAGACCGGGCAGCTGGGGCGGCAGCATCGGGTCGAGCACGACGGCGTCCGTGTCCCAGCGCAGCCCGGTGAAGCCGTAGTAGAGCTCCTGGAGGAACCCGCCGAGCCCGGTCGTGAAGTCGATGACGCCGGTGGCCTTGAGGTGCTCGGAGTACTGGTCGAACGGCCCGACGGCGTACGGGTCGAGACTGCGCCGGAAGTACGTGTACGCGGAGCAGCCGGGCGTCGAGAGGGCCGCCGTGTCGATCATGTTGATGGCGTCGGTCATGGCCGGGCCGCTCGCCGCCGTCCGCGGCGTGTAGTAGTCGAGGTCGGCCTGGGCCACGTCCTTCGACATCGGGTAGCTCCACGGGTACTGCAGCATGACGACGTCGGCCTGGTTGACGGTCGCGCCGTTGTAGCCGTCGTACTCGAGGTGCGTGTTGGTCGCGGGGTCGAACGGGATCGACTGCGCCAGTCCGGTCGCGACCGCGCCCCAGCCCGGGTCGGCCTCGAGCCCGAGCAGGCCCGCCGCCTTCTCCGCGATCTGGAGCGTCGTGATCGCCGAGACGTTGACGTACGCACTGTTGTTCACGTTGTCGTGGTTCTCGTCGGGGCCCTCGACGCCCTTGAGCTCGTAGCGTCCGTCACCGTCCGTGACGGCGCGCGACGCGTAGTACTCCGCCGCGCCCTCGAGGACGGGCCAGCCCTTGTCGCGGAGCCAGCCGAGGTCGCCGGTGGCCTGGTAGTAGTCCCACTGCGCCAGCGCGACGTCGCCGGTGATGTGGATCTCGCGCGGATGGATCCCGACGTCGCTGCCCGTCTGCGCGCTCTCCCACGGGAACTGGGCGCCCTGGAGCTTGTTCGCCGCGGCGGTCGTCGTCGCGGCCCCGAGGAGCGTGCGCCGGTACTCGTTCATCCCCGAGGCGAGGTCCGGGTGAGCGGCGAGCAGGGCGGGGTACATCCACGTCTCGGCGTCCCAGAACACGTGCCCGTTGTACTCGGCCGACGACAGGCCACCCGGGCTCATGCTCCAGTCGACCCCGTCGCGCACGCTCTCCAGCATGTAGAACTGCGCCGCCCGCGCCTGGAGCGTCAGGGCCGAGTCCCCGGGGACCGTGATGTCGGCCTTCCAGAGCTGGGCCCATGCGGCCCGGTGCGCGGTCAGCAGCCGGTCCCAGCCGGTGGCGGCCGCCGACGACGACGCGGCGACCGCGGCGACGACCGGGTCGGCCGCGGCGGTCACCAGCGGGGCCGAGCCGTCGGCCGTGTCCGTGCCGCTCGCGACCCCCACGTACTTGGTGACCGTGGAGCTGTGGCCGTCGACCAGGTCGACCGCGCCCTGCTGCGCGACCGACTTCGCCGGCACCCGGTCGACGGCGGTGGTCGCGGCGTCGGCGCCGCCCACGACGAGCGTGGAGGCGAGCCCCGCGGTCATGCCGAGGCCCACGGTCGACGCCTTCTCGCTGATCAGGTGGCGGGAGCCGTCGAGCTGCTGCCCGGAGACGGTCGTGAGGTCGACCGGAGCCGGCGTGCGGTGGCTGACGGGCAGCGTGGTGGCACGCCCGTCGAGGAGGTCGACGAACGTGGCGCGCCCGCTCCAGCCGAGCGGCTGCGCCGTGACGCGGACGGCCGCCACGTGTGTCGCGGCCCGGCTCACGAACACCTCGTACGTCAGCCGGGTCCGGTGGCCCGCGGGCGACGTCCAGGTCAGCCGGGTGGTGAGGATCCCGGTGTGCAGGTCGAGGGTCTGCTCGTAGTCGCTCACGTTCATGGGCGGCTCCGAGCCGCCGATCGGCCCCGCGGACAGCCCCACCGAGTCGACGTTGACCAGGCACGTGTCGCTCGTCCCGCACGAGATCGTGACCGCGTGGTCGCCCGCGGTGAGCGAGACGGGCACCGTCATGGTCTCCCACGTGTCCCAGCTCGCGGTCGCGGGCATCGTAAAGCTCGTGCCCGTCCCGCCGTCAAGGCTGGCGGTGAGCGTCTGGGCCGACGCGTCCGTGGCCGCCGCGTAGCGAACGGTGACGAGCGCGTCGCCCGCGGGCGCGTCGGCGAAGCGGACGGTGGTGCCCGAGCCGCGCTTCGGCACGCCGCCGGACGCAAAGCCCGCGACGAAGCCCGTCCCCGTGAAGCCGTTGTGGTCCGCCGCGATCTTCGCGGAGCCGGCCAGCGTGCCGGCCTCCGCCTCGCAGTACTGCCCGAACGCGCAGCCGCTGTCCCCAAGGGTGATCGAGTCGACGTTGGCGACGCAGGTGTCGGACGCGCCGCAGCTCAGGGCGATCGTGGTGTCGCCGGCGCCGACCGTGATCGGCAGCGTGACGGTCGACCAGGTGTTCCAGTCCTTCGTCGCGGGCATCCGCACCGTCGCCGCGGCCCCGCCGTCGACAGTCGCGGTCAGCGTCTGGGTGGAGGTGTTGGCGCCGGCGGCGTACCGGACCGTCAGCGTCGTGTCCCCGGCGTGCGGGGACGTGACCAGGACGGACGTCGTGCTCCCGCGCTGGGGCACGTTGCCCGACGCCGCGAACCCCGCGACGAACCCGCGGCCCGTGTACCCGGGGTGGTCGGTGGCGAGCCGGGCCGTGCCCGACAGGACGCCGTCCTCGGCCTCGCAGACCACGCCCACGCTGCACGCCTGCTCCTCGCTGGTGCCGTAGGTGCCGCTGCCGTCCGAGAACCCGAGGGTCGACCAGGCGGGGAGGCTCGCCCGCTGGATCGTGGTCCCCGGGCCCTGGCCGTAGAACCCGGCGAGCTGCGACTCGGTCGTGACCGGCGTCGTGGAGAAGCCCGTCCCCTCGGCTGGGATGCGCGCCGCGAAGTAGCCGTTGCCCACGTAGGTCGGGACGTAGCCGTCCTCGCCCGACGGCGCGTACGTGGAGGTCGAGAGCTTCCAGTCCGACGACGACGACGTCGGCTGTCCGGGTGCGGTGGACGCGCCGAGCGCGGCCGGGCCGACCGTGATCGCGAGGACCAACGCCAGCGTGGACGCAACAAGGGCTCGGAAGCCGCGGGTGGGAGTCACCAGTCCTCCTTGAGGGCCGACGGGCGCGCACCGTTGCTCACTCCGTCGAACAGGACGCTAGACAGCGATGTCATATCTGTCTAGCCCCTGGCGCCGGCTCGGCGCCGGGCTCGCAGCCGGCGCGCCGCCTCACACGTCCAGGCCCCTGTGCGTGAGGAGGAGTTGACACCCCCGTCACGCCCCCGCGCCGGTCCTCGCAACGCGCGCCACGGACGATGCTGGGGTGCAGCCGGTCTCCCCCGCCCCGACGACGGTACGTTCGTCGTGCTCGTACTGCGGCGTCGGGTGCGGCATGGTGCTGCAGATCGAGACGGACCCGGCCACCGGCCGCCGCAGGGTCGCGAAGGCGTCGGGCGACAAGGACCACCCCACCAACCGGGGGCGCCTGTGCACCAAGGGCGCGACGAGCGCGGAGATGCTCGCGGCGCCGGGGCGGCTCGAGCGGGCGCAGGTCCGGGCGGGTCGGGACCACGCGCG
Source organism: Luteimicrobium sp. DT211 (assembly GCF_049844995.1). Lineage (NCBI taxonomy): Bacteria > Bacillati > Actinomycetota > Actinomycetes > Micrococcales > Luteimicrobium > Luteimicrobium sp. DT211. Next base: position 65,879 of record NZ_JBNCMC010000013.1, read on the forward strand.
CGTCGAGGTCCCGATGCCCGAGGCGGTCGCCGAGACGGCGCGACGGCTGCGCGCGATCGTCGACGAGCACGGCCCGGACGCGGTCGCGCTGTACGTGTCGGGGCAGATGTCGCTCGAGGCCCAATACCTGGCGAACAAGCTCGCGAAGGGCTTCCTCGGCACCCACCGGATCGAGTCGAACTCGCGGCTGTGCATGGCGAGCGCGGGCACCGGCTACAAGCTCTCGCTGGGCGCGGACGGGCCGCCCGGCTCGTACGAGGACCTCGACCACGCCGACGTGTTCTTCGTGATCGGCGCCAACATGGCCGACTGCCACCCGATCCTCTTCCTGCGGATGATGGACCGCGTCAAGGCGGGCGCGCGGCTGATCGTCGTCGACCCCCGCCGCACGGCGACCGCCGACAAGGCCGACCTCTTCCTCCAGGTCCGCCCGGGCACCGACCTGGCGCTGCTCAACGGGCTCCTGCACCTCCTCGTGGCGGACGACCGCGTGGACCACAGCTTCGTCGACGAGTTCACCGAGGGCTGGGAGCAGATGCCGGGCTTCCTCGCGGACTACCCGCCCGACGTCGTCGCCCGCGTCACGGGGATCAGCGAGGACGACCTGCGCACGGCCGCGGAGTGGATCGGCACCGCCGAGCGCTGGATGTCGTGCTGGACGATGGGCCTCAACCAGTCCACGCACGGCACGTGGAGCACGAACGCCCTGGTCAACCTCCACCTCGCGACCGGCGCGATCTGCGAGCCGGGCAGCGGCCCGTTCTCGCTCACGGGCCAGCCCAACGCGATGGGCGGCCGCGAGATGGGCTACATGGGCCCGGGCCTGCCGGGCCAGCGCAGCGTGGTCGACGACGACGACCGCGCCTTCACCGAGGACGCCTGGGGCCTGCCCCGCGGCACCCTGGGCACGCGGGTGAGCGCCGGCACCGTCGACCTCTTCGAGCGCATGGCCGACGGCGAGGTCAAGGCGGTCTGGATCATCGGCACCAACCCGGTGGCTTCGGTCGGCAACCGGGCCACGGTGGTCCGCGCGCTGGAGCGCGCCGAGCTGGTGATCGCCCAGGACGTGTTCGCCGACACCGAGACCACGGCGTACGCGGACGTGCTGCTGCCCGGGACCCTCTGGGCCGAGTCGACCTACGTGACCGTGAGCTCCGACCGCACGCTGACCCTCCTGCAGCAGGCCGCGGACCCCGTCGGCGACGCCGCCCCGGACTGGCGGATCCTCGCCGACGTCGCGTGCGCGCTCGGCTACGCGGACGCGTTCACGTACGCGTCGTCGGAGGAGGTCTTCACCGAGCTCAAGCGGTTCTGGAACCCCCGCACCGGCTGGGACCTGCGCGGCGTCGGCTACGACCGCCTCGCCCGGGGACCGGTCCAGTGGCCCAGCCCGCCGGAGGACGCCGGGACGCCCGCGAGCGCCGGGGACGACGGCCGCCACCCGATCCGCTATCTCAACGACGGCGTGAGCCAGCGCGTCGTCGAGCGCGAGGACGGGTCGCGCCCGCGCCTCGCCTTCGCGACCCCGAGCGGCCGCGCCCGCTTCTTCGCGCGCCCCCACCTGGACCCGGCCGAGCTGCCCGACGACGACCGCCCGTTCGTCCTCAACACCGGCCGGGTGCAGCACCAGTGGCACACGATGACCAAGACCGGCAAGGTCGCGAAGCTCAACAAGCTCGCGCCCGGCCCGTTCGTCGAGGTCCACCCCGAGGACGCCACGCGGCTCGGCCTGTCCGACGGCGACCGTGCGGAGATCGCGTCGCGCCGCGGCCGGGCGGTGCTGCCGGTCAGGGTCAGCGATCGCGTCCAGCCCGGCAACCTGTTCGCCCCGTTCCACTGGAACGACGCGTTCGGTGAGGACCTCGCGGTCAACGCCGTCACCAACGACGCCGTCGACCCGCTGTCGTTCCAGCCCGAGCTCAAGGTCACCGCGGTGTCGTTGACGAGGGTCGCCGCCCCGGCGGACGCCGAACCGGCGCCCGTCGCGGACCTCGCCTCCCCCGCCGCGGCGCGGCCGAGCGCCGCCGACGACGCGCTGCTGACCGGGCTCGGGATCGTCCCGGCCCGGGTCCCCCGGCTCACGACCGAGCAGGGCCTCTACGTCCAGGGGCTGCTGTGGGCCCGGCAGCAGCGGCCGGGCTCGGGCGCCCCGGTGCTGCCGGCGTCGGCGCCGTTCGACGCCCCGACGCGCGCGTGGCTGGACGGGCTCCTCGCGGGCCTGTTCGACGACGGCGCGACCGGGCCCGCGGACCGTCTCGCGACCGCGCCCGCCCCCGACACCAGCGCGGCCAGCCCCGGCGTACTCGTGCTGTGGGCGTCGCAGACGGGAAATGCCGAGGACCAGGCGGCGACCGTCGCGGACCGTCTGCGGGCATCCGGCCACGCGGTCCGGCTCGTCGCCATGGACGAGCACGACGCCGCATCGCTGCCCGGCGACGACGTGGTCCTGTTCGTGACGAGCACGTTCGGCGACGGCGAGGCGCCCGACAACGGCGAGGCGTTCTGGGCGGCGCTGGCGGCCGACGACGCGCCGCGCCTCGACGGGACCCGGTTCGCGGTGCTCGCGTTCGGCGACCCGAGCTACAGCGAGTTCTGCGGGTTCGGGCGCTGCCTCGACGCGCGCCTGGCCGCGCTGGGGGCCGCCCGGCTCGCCGACGTCGCGTGCTGCGAGCCCGGCGACGACGCACCGGCCGACGCGTGGCTGGCGGCCGTGGTGTCGGCTCTCGAGGGGCCGGCCACCGGACCCGGAGCAGCCCCGCGTGCGACGGTCGGTGCACCCGGGGCGAGCGCCGTCGTCGTGCGGGAACGCGGCCCGGCCGCCGCCGCGGAACCAGCGCCGCGCTCTCACCGCGACGCGCCGCTCACCACGCGCGTGACCCGCAACGTCCGCCTCGGCACCCCGGGCTCGACCAAGGACGTGCGCCAGTTCGGCCTCGCCGCCGAGGGCCTGGACTACCGGGCCGGGGACGCGCTGAGCGTCCGGCCGCGCAACAGCGCCGCGGCGGTCGACGCGTGGCTCGCCGCGACGGGGCTCGACGGCGGGACGGTGGTCGAGCTGGAGGGCGTCGGGCCGCTGACGCTGCGCGACGCGTGCACCACCCACCTCGAGATCGTCAACGTGACCCCGGACCTGCTCCGGTTCGTCCAGGAGCGGGCGGGCGACCGGGAGCTCGCGACCCTCCTGCGGCGCGACAACCGGCTCAGCCTGGAGCGGTGGCTGTGGGGCAAGCACGCCGTCGACGTCCTGGCGACCTACCCCGTCCGGGCGGACACCGCCGCCTGGCTGGGCGTCCTCAAGCGCCTGCAGCCGCGGCTGTACTCGATCTCGTCGAGCCCGCTCGCGGAGCCGTCCGAGGTGCACCTCACGGTCTCGGCGGTCCGGTACGAGTACCGGGGGCGGTCGCGGCACGGGGTCTGCTCGACGTTCCTCGCGGACCACAGCGCTGACGCCGACGTGCCGGTGTTCGTGCAGCCCACGCGCCATTTCCGGCCCCCGAAGTCGGCGGACGCGCCGATGATCATGATCGGCCCGGGCACCGGCGTCGCTCCGTTCCGCGGGTTCCTCCAGGAGCGCCGCGCGCTCGGGCACCGCGGGCGCAACTGGCTGTTCTTCGGGGAGCGGCACTCCTCGACCGACTTCTACTACCGCGACGAGCTCGAGGGCATGCGCGACGACAGGCACCTGACGCAGCTGTCGGTCGCGTTCTCCCGGGACCAGCGTCAGAAGGTCTACGTGCAGGACCGGATCCGGGAGCACGGCTCGCAGGTGTGGTCGTGGCTCGAGGACGGCGCACACGTGTACGTGTGCGGGGACGCGAGCCGCATGGCGAAGGACGTCGACGCCGCGCTGCGCGACGTGGCCCGGACCTGGGGTGCGTTGTCCGACGACGCCGCGTCCGCCTACCTGCGGACGATGGCCAAGGAGAAGCGGTACGTTCGCGACGTCTACTGAGCCTGCGGAGCGACACCCGACGACGGCGCGGCCCCGGTCCGTGGGAGCCGCGACCCGCCGACCGCGACCGCCACGCCGGCGAGGACGGGCAGCCAGAACGGCGTCCCGCCCGACGCCGCGGTCCAGCCCGCAGCGTCGGCGCCGCCGGTGGCCGTGACGATGCCGGTCAGCACCGCGATCCCGACGGCGCCGCCGAGCTGGTTCGCCACGAACAGCGTGGTCGTCGCGTTGGGGATCTCGCGCGGCGTGAGCACCCGGTACAGCGACGACGTCGTCGGTCCGCCCACGAACCCGACCCCGAGCCCCGCGACCACCGACGCCGCGATCAGGACCGTGATCGGCGCCGTCGGGCCGACGAGGAGGTAGACGGCCATCCCGGCGACCACGGCCGCCGCGCCGGACGGGACGAGCACCCGGGCGCTGACGCGGTCGCTGAGCCGCCCGCCCACCACCATCCCGACCAGCGACCCGGCGCCCTGCGGCGCGAGCAGGAGCCCGGACGCGAGCACGCCGTAGCCGCGCACGCCCTGGAAGAACTGCGGCAGGCCGTAGAACAGCGGGTAGATGGCGAGGCCCAGCGTGAGCATGACGAGCGTCGCGGACCGCACGGTCGGGTGGCGCAGGACGGTCACGTCGACGACGGCGGCCCCGCGCAGCCGGGCGGCGTGCCGGGCGAAGGCGGCGAGCACGACGAGCCCGAGCACGATCGGCCCGGCCACGGCGAGCGTCCCGCCGCCCTCGGAGGTCTCGGCGAGCCCGACGAGGATCGCGACGGAGCCCGCCGAGAGCAGGCCGAGGCCGACGCGGTCGAGCCGCTGGGTCGGGTCGAGCGCCACGCCCCGCGGGAGCGCGCGCCAGGACACGGCGAGCACGATCAGCGCCGCCACCACGAACCCGACGAACAGGCCGCGCCACCCGACGGCGTCGATGGCCACGCCGCCCAGGAGCGGGCCGAGCAGCGGCCCGATGCCGATCGCGCCCGCGACGAGCCCCATGAGCCGGCCCATCCGGGCCGGGCCGGCGAGCGTCGCGACGGCGGTGAGCATGAGGGGCTCGAGCATCCCGCCGCCCAGCCCCTGCACGGCCCGGGCGACGACGAGCGCCGGCAGCGACCAGGCTGCGGCCGACGCCGCGGCCCCGACCGCGAAGAGCGCGAGCGCCACGAGCCACGGCGCACGCATGCCGAAGCGGATGGAGGCCCAACCGCTCACGGGGATCGCGACGGCGACCGCGAGGACGTACGCCGTGCCGACCCACTGGACGGTGCCGAGCGGCGCGTCGAGGTCGGCGGCGACGTCGGGGATCGCGACGCCCGTGACCGTCGTGTTGAGCAGGGCGAGGAGACCGCCCGCGACGAGGAGGGCGAGGAGCGGGCCGAGGCGAGGCTCGCCGTGCGCCGTGCCGACCGCCGGATACCGTGGAGAACGTTCCGTTGTACTCATGCGTTCAGTTTGAACGCATGAGTACAGTCCACGCAACCCCTCGATACACCCGGGATACGATGGGTCCATGGCCGCTGCCGGACCCGCCACCGCTCGCACCCCCGCTCGCACCTCGACAGGGGCGCCGCGTCGCGTCGACAAGCACCGCGCGATCCTCGACGCCGCGCTCGACGTGTTCGCCCGGCGCGGCTACGCCGACACGAGCCTCGACGAGGTCGCCGAGCTCGCGGGCGTCGCCAAGCCGACCATCTACAACCACTTCGGCGACAAGGCCGGCCTCTTCGCCGCCGTCGTCGAGACGTCGTCCCAGGACGCGAACACCAAGGTCGCGAACGTCATCGCGGCGACCTCGACCAGTCCCGACGATCTCCGGTCCGAGCTCGAGACGCTCGCCCGCAGCCTCGTCGGCTGCCTCCAGGGCGGCGCCGGCTCGGCGACCATGCGGCTCCAGCTCGTCGAGGGGGCGCGCTTCCCCGAGCTCATCTCGCGCGTCCGCGACGGCAACCGGGACCGCACGCTCGACCTGCTCGCCGGCAAGCTCGCGCAGCTCTCCGCGACCGGGCACCTGAGCGTCCGCGACCCCGGCCGCGCAGCGCGCCAGCTCATGGCCCTCGTGAGCGACGAGCCCCTCGTCAACAGCGGCTTCGGCGCCCAGCCGGTCGACCCGGACGTGGTCGACCGGGCCGTCGTCGAGGGCGTCGACACGTTCCTCGCCGCGTTCGGCCCGCGCGACGCCGAAGCCTGACCCCTCGCCGGCGTCAGTAGGTGTAGCCCGAGTCGTCGCTCGGTGACGGCGACGAGCCGCCCGACGCCATGCTCGTGATCGCGGAGCCCGACGGCGCCACGACCCACCACAGCGCACCGAACCCGTCGACGCCCTGGCCCGTCGTGTCGCCCGCCTTCGCGTCCTTCACGAAGTAGTAGAGCGCGTGACCGTCGTACGCGACCTGCTTGCTGCCGTCGTCGCGCGTGATCGTCGTGAGCTTCGCGCCGTCGATGCCGCTCCCGGCCTCGGCCTTGCCCTGCGCCGTGAACGGGGGCCACGCCGCAGCGCACGACCCGGAGCAGCTGGACTTCCCGGTCGGGTCCTTGGCGAACAGGTAGAGCGTGTTCCCCTGGCTGTCCGTCAGGTAGCTTCCGAGGGAGCCCTGATGCACCTCGACCTCGCTCGCACCGCGACCGGACGCCATCCCTCCCCCGCTCGTCACGGGCGCGGGGCCGCCGGTCGTGCTGCCGCCCGATCCGCCGCCGCCTCCGCACGCGGCGAGCGTGAGCGCACCCGCGAGCGCCACGCCCACCGCGCCCGCTCGCACCGCTCCACGGCGCGTCGCGTGCGTCTGCCCGTGCGGCCGCTGCCGCCCCACCTGTGTCGTCCGCAGTCCCATCTCGCCCTCCGGCCGGGCCGCCGCCCGGCGTCCACCCGGGAGGGGCGACGCGTCGTGCGGTCCTACCGGGAAGACGAGGCGCGGCGCTCGTCGGTTCACCGGACCGGGCTGGCGTGTGGTCGCGACCCGACGCCCGCCGGCCACGAAACGCTACGGAGCTCGGGTGAGCTCGGCGCTCAGGGCGTCGAGGAGCGCGGGCACCGCGCCGAGCAGCTCGCGCTCGCGGGGCGAGAGAACGGATCCGATCGCGTCGGCGATCACCGCGCCGCGCGCGAGCCGGTCGGTCTCGACCGCGGCCCGTCCGGCGTCCGCGAGCGCGAGGACGTAGCCCCGCGCGTCGTGCGGGTTGACGGCGCGCGCGACGAGCCCCGCCCGCTCGAGCTCGGCGACCGCTCTGCTCACGGCCTGGTGCGAGACGCCGCGGAACCGGGCGAGGTCGGCGATGGTCTGGGGACCCTCGCGGTCGAGGCGACGCAGCGTCTCGCCCTGCGACGCGGGCACCGTGTCGGCCCGCGACCGGGCCGCCCGCACGAACCGGCCGACCGCGGACCGCAGGCGCTCGGCGAGGTCGTCGGGGTCCGCGTCGATCGTCTCCGAGTTGTACAACATAGTTGTACAGTAGCGGCTCCTGGCCCCCTCGCGAACGGAAGAAGCCCATGCGCCTCGTCAAGCACGCGCACGCCTGCATCACCTTCGAGGAGGGCGACCGGGCCCTCCTCGTCGACCCCGGCGCCTTCACGCCCGACGCCGCCGCGCTCCTCGCCCGCGCGTCGGCGGTGCTCGTGACCCACGAGCACGTCGACCACCTCGACGCCGACGCCGTCCGCGAGGCGCTCGACGGCCGCGACGACCTCGTGCTGTACGGCCCGGCCGGAGTCGCGGCGCTCCTCGCGGGCACGCGGGCCCACCGCGAGGGCAGGGTCCGGACCCTCACGGGGGGCGAGCAGCTCACGCTCGCCGGCTTCGACGTGCGGGTCGTCGCCGGTGAGCACGCCCCCGTCCACCCGCAGATCCCGGTCCCGCCCACCCTGGGCTACGTCGTCGAGGGCAGCGTGTTCCACCCGGGCGACTCGCACCTGGTGCCGCCCGTGCCCGTCGACACGCTCCTCGTCCCCGTCAGCGGTCCGTGGGTCGCGATCGGGCGGGCGATCGACCACGTCCTCGCGGTGCGGCCGCGCCGAACGGTCGCCATCCACGACGTCATGCTGAGCGAGATCGGCCGCGGCGCGCTCCCGACGTTCCTCGGGGAGAACGGGCCCACCCGCACGCCGATGCTCGTCCTCGAGGCGGGGGACTCCCTCGACGCGTGAGTCCCCGACGATCTGCCGCTAGGTGTTCTGGTTCATGACGTTGGTGACGTGGCGGCGCAGTCGTGAGGCTGGGGGTTTGTCACCGGCGGCGGTAT
>NZ_JBNCMC010000014.1:0-60798 GCF_049844995.1 Luteimicrobium sp. DT211
CGCACTTCCATCCTGCCGCCAGGACCTACCCCTTCCTCACGCCCGGCCCCGTGTCACCAACGTCATGAACCACAACACCTAGGCCGCCCTCCCGCTCGGGTAGTCTCGACCGCGATGTCTACCCTCCCCACGCAGCCCGCCGCCGCTGCGACCACGCGCAAGCCCCGGGTCATGGTCCTCTTCGGGGGCCGTTCCGGCGAGCACGCCATCTCCTGCGCGACGGCGGCCGGCGTGCTGCGCGCGATCGACCGCGACCGGTACGACGTCGTCCCCGTGGGGATCACGCGTGAGGGCCGGTGGGTGGTCGCGGCCGACGAGCCCGAGCGCTGGGAGATCACGGCCGGGCGGCTGCCCGAGGTCGTCGCGAGCGACGGCGAGGTCCTCGTGCCGCTGTCCGTGGGGGACCGGCGCCTGCGCGTGCTCGACGCGCTCGAGCCGCCGCGCGAGCTGGGCGAGGTGGACGTCGTCTTCCCGCTGCTGCACGGACCGTTCGGCGAGGACGGCACCCTTCAGGGCCTGTTCGAGCTCGCCGACCTGCACTACGTGGGCGCGGGCGTCCTGGCGTCGGCCGTGGGCATGGACAAGCACTACATGAAGCTCGTGCTGGCCGGGCAGGGGATCCCTGTCGCGCCGTACACGGTGGTCCGGCCGGGGGAGTGGGAGCGCGATCCCGAGGGCGTGCGCGCCCGCGTCGAGCCGCTGGGGCTGCCCCTGTTCGTCAAGCCTGCACGGGCCGGGTCGAGCCTCGGGATCTCGCGCGTCGACGACCTCGACGACCTCGCCGCGGCCCTCGCCGAGGCGGGGCGGCACGACCCGAAGGTGCTGGTGGAGTCCGGCGTCGACGGGCGCGAGATCGAGTGCGCGGTGCTCGGTGGCCGCGTCGGGGAGCGCCCGCGCGCCTCGCTGCCCGGAGAGATCGCTGTGACGGGCGACGCCCACACGTTCTACGACTTCGAGGCCAAGTACCTCGACGAGGCCCACGTCGCGCTGACCTGCCCCGCCGACCTGCCGGACGACGTCGTCGAGCGCGTGCGCGACCTCGCGGTGCGCACGTTCGAGGCGATCGGGGCCGAGGGTCTCTCGCGCGTCGACGTGTTCGTCACGTCCGACGGCGGCGTCGTCGTCAACGAGATCAACACGATGCCGGGCTTCACGCCCCTGTCGATGTACCCGCGCATGTGGGCCGCCTCGGGCGTGGACTACCCGGAGCTCGTCGACGAGCTCGTCCAGCTCGCGCTCGAGCGCCCTACCGGCCTGCGCTGACGCGCCGGCGTCAGCTGGTGCAGCGCTTCGTGGCCCTGACGTCGAGGACCGCGGGCGCGACGTCGACCAGCGCGACGGTCGGCTGGCCCTCGCCGAGCGACTGCGGCACCTGCACCTCGATCGCCGGGTCCCGTCCATAGGTCACGAACGTCCAGCCGCTCGAGGACTCGGTCGCGACCCAGTCCACGCTGCTGCCGTCGGGGTTCTCGATGGACTGGCACTGGTCCGACGGGCCCGGCTGCTCGACGCCGCAGCGCAGCGTGATCGCGCTGCCCGCGCCGCCCCAGGCGGACGTCGCCTGGCTCGAGGTGGTCCGCTGGTCCTGCCCCGCGACCTGGTCGGGGAGGTCGAGGACGACGTCCGCGCACGCGGGGTCGGTCGCGTTCGCCGCGGCGGGGACGGAGATGACGGGCGAGCACGCGGAGACGGCGGCCCCGACGACGCCGGCCGCGAGGACCGAGAGCGTGAGGACGGCGCGACGACGGCGGGGCGCCGAGGAACGGGGCCGGGACGAGCGGGGCACGGTGCCACGGTAGCGAGCCGACCTGAGAACGTCGGGTCCGTCTAGGGTTGCCCCCGTGCCTGAGACCTCCGTGCCCGCAACCCCTCCGCCCGCCGGCGACGGCCCCCTCGTGCGGGACGTGTCCGAGGACGAGCTTCTCGCGGCGATCTTCCCTCTGCTGCCCGCGGGCAGCGCGACGCTCGTCGGTCCCGGCGACGACGGCGCGGTCGTCGCGGCCCCCGACGGCCGGTTCGTCGTGTCCACGGACGTCCTCGTCGAGGACCGCCACTTCCGGCGGGCCTGGTCGACCGGCCACGACGTCGGGCGCCGGGCCGCCGCCCAGAACCTTGCCGACGTCGCAGGGATGGGCGCGCGTCCCACGTCGCTCGTCGTGTCGCTCGTCGTCCCCGGTGACCTCCCGGTCGCCTGGGTGACGGGCCTGGCGCAGGGGTTGGCCGACGCGTGCGCGCCGGTGGGCGCGGCTGTCGTGGGCGGAGACCTCTCGGGCGGCGACGCGGTCGTCGTCGCCGTGACCGTCCACGGTGACCTCGACGGCCGGGCGCCCGTGCTGCGCTCGGGCGCCCGCCCGGGCAACGTCGTCGCGCACGCGGGGGTGCTCGGGCGGTCGGCCGCGGGGCTGGCGCTGCTGGCGGCGGGGCACGACGCGGCGTCCGGCCCGCTCGCCGCGCTCGTGGACGGCTACCGCGCGCCGGAGCCCCCGCTCGAAGCCGGGCCCGCCGCCGCGCTCGCGGGCGCGACGGCCATGCTCGACGTGTCGGACGGTCTGCTCCGCGACGCCGGGCGCCTCGCTCGCGCGAGCGGCGTCGTCGTCGACCTGGACCCGGCTGCCCTGGCCGGCGACGGCGCGCTCGCCGAGGCTGCCTCGCTCGTCGCGCACGAGGGCGACGGGTCCGCCCTGGTCCGCGCGTGGGTGCTGGGCGGGGGAGAGGACCACGGCCTGCTCGCGACCTTCCCGGCGGCCGCGGTGCTGCCGCCGGGGTTCCGTCGCGTCGGGACCGTGCGAGCGTCCGGCGGCCCCGTGGTCCCCGGCGTCCTGGTGGCGGGCGCGGAGCCCGACGTCCCCGCCGGCTGGGACCACTTCTCGCGCGAGGTGTGAACCGCGTCAGCCGCGGCGGAACCGCACCTCGGTGAGGTCAGCCCCGCCGATGTCCTCCCGGCGCTCGACGCCGTCCGGCTGGAAGCCGTGCCGCCGGTAGAAGTGGTGGGCGCGGGGGTTGTCCGCGAGCACCCACAAGGACACCGGGACGCCGGGCGTCACCTCGGCCAGGAGCGTGCGCATGAGGTCGCGCGCGACGCCGCGCCCCCAGGCCTCCGGGTCCAGGTAGATGGCGTAGAGCTCGAGGTCGCCGTGCTCGGCGTCCTCGTCCCGTGCCGGGCCGAGCGTCGCGAAGCCGAGCGTGCGCCCCTGCGACGCGGCGATCCAGGTCTGCACCTCGGCCTCGGTCAAGGACCTGCGCCACGCCTCGGCACGGGCCGCGATGTCGAGCGAGGCGAGGTAGGCGTCGGGCACGATGCCCGCGTAGGCGCCGCGCCAGGAGGCGACGTGGACGGTCGCGATCGCGTCGGCGTCGTCCGCCGTCGCGCGTCGGATGGTAACGGTGTCAGGTTCCATGGCACCCAGGTCCACGAAAGGCCCCCTCGTGTGTCGCGTCGTCGTGGCTGCTTCCAGGGTGCCACCCGGGCCGGTGCAGGTCGACCCCGGGTCCACCCGGAAAAGACCCCGAGACGCGACGACGCCCGCCGGTCCGAGGACCGACGGGCGTCGTAGGGCTGGGCTCGAGCCACCCCGGCTCAGGCCGGGCGGGTGACCTTGCCGGCCTTGAGGCACGAGGTGCACACGTTCACGCGCTTGGGGGTGCCCCCCACGATGGCGCGGACGCGCTGGATGTTCGGGTTCCAGCGGCGCTTGGTACGCACGTGCGAGTGCGAGATGCTGTGCCCGAAGCCCGGGCCCTTGCCGCAGACGTCGCAGTTGGCAGCCACGGTTTGCTCCTGATCGTCGTGCACGCCCGAGCCACGGCCAGGCGATGAGTGGTCATCTGAGTGGTCACGGTCCGCACCCGCGCTGGACTGGGCCCGAAGGGGCGTCCACGCGTGCGGCCGATGCCGATGCTTGCCCGGCGTCACCAGGCAACCTCGATATGGTAGCCGACGAACGGCGTCCGCCCCAAACGGTGGTGCGTCGCCGTCCGAGCTGAGGAGGCCCCGCCCTGTGACCGACGGTACCGGCGCGCTGCCCGTGCGCGCGTGGGCGCGGCTCGCCGTCGGCGCCGCCGAGGCCGCCGTCGACCCCCTCGACCGTGCCAACGTGTTCCCCGTGCCCGACGCCGACACCGGCACCAACCTCCTGCTCACCCTGCGCGAGGGTGCCGCCGCGGTGGCGCGGGCCGAGCCGGGCGCGGACCTCGCGGCGAGGTTCGCGCGCGGCTGCGTGCTCGGCGCGCGGGGGAACTCCGGCGTGATCGTCTCCGCGTGGGTGCGCGCGCTCGTCGAGGGGTGGCCCACCGGCCCGGCGCGTGCCCTCGCAGCAGCGGCGGCGGCTGCTCGCACTGCGGTCGCCGACCCCGTGGACGGCACGGCGCTGACCGTCGCCGACGAGGCCGCGCGGGCCGCCGGGGCGGCCGCCACGGACGCGCCGGTCGCCGTCCTCGTGGCGGCCTGCGACGGGGCCCGGGCGGCCGTCCTCCGCAGCCCGAGCGAGCTCGGTTCGCGCGGCCGCGGTCGGCTCGACGCCGGCGCGCAGGGCCTGCGGCTCGTGCTCGGCGCTCTGGCGGCCGCCTGCGGAGCGGCCGACCCCGAGCTTCTGCGGGTCGTGCCGGCGGACGCCCCGGGCGTGTCGGTGGCCGGCGGCACGCTGGGTCTCGAGCGGCGCACCGGCGCCGTCGAAGCCGTGGAGGAGGTCCCGGACGTGCCGGCTGCTGAGGGTGACGACGAGCTCGAGGTCATGTTCACGCTCGACGTGCCGGAGGCCCAGGAACCCGAGGAGCCGGCCGGCGAGGACCGCGGCGACGTCGCGGACGCGATGCGCGCCGCGCTCGCCGCCGCCGGGACGTCGGTCGCCGTGGTCGGCGGGGACGGGACCTGGCGGGGGCACGTCCACACCGCCGAGCCCGGCATGGCGCTCGACGCAGCGGTCCAGGTCGCGAAGGACGCGGGCGGGAGGCTGCGCGACGTCCAGGTCCAGGACCTCGGGCGGCCCCGCCCCGGCGGGCTCGGCGTCGTGGCGGTGACGTCCGCACCGGGCCTGGTCGTCGAGCTCGCGCGGGCCGGCGCGGTCGTGCTCGCCCACGGGCGGCGGCGCACGCCCCCCAGCCCGGCCGCCCTGCGGCGGGCGCTCGAGGAGACCCGGGCCCGCGTGGTCCTGCTCGTCGCGCCGCCCGGCACGCCGGTGCCCGACGACGAGGAGGCCGTCTCGGGGGCGCTCGGGCCCGTCGTGGTGCGGGTCGAGACGCCGACCGACGCGCACACGGTGTCCGCGCTGGCGGCGCTGGCGACCCTCCCGCACGCGCCGGATCCGGACGTCGCGGCGCTCCGGGCGGCGGCGTCGCGCACGCGCGAGACCGTGGCCGGCGTGCGCGGCGCCGTCCTGCCGACGGAGTGGGGGAGCGCGGTCGGCGTCGTGGAGGCCCTCGTGGCGGCCGCGTCGCCTGCGGGGAGCGCCGGGAAGGCCGCGACGGGGGTCGTCGTGCTCGTCCACGGCGTGCGCGCCGACGACGAGCTCCTCGCCCGGGTAGCCGAGCACGTGTCGGCACGGGACCCGCACGCCGAGGTGCTGGTGCTGCCGTCGGGCCGGGACGACGCCGTCGTGCACGTGGGGGTCGAGCCCCCGGCGCCGCCCGGGCCGGGCCTCGCGGGCTCCTCGGGCGGCGCGGCCCGCGAGGGCGCGGCGTGACGGCCCCCGCCGCGGGCGTGGGCACCGAGGCCCTCGCGCGGGCGCTGACGAAGGCGCTCGGCCCGCGATCGGCGAACGCGCTCGCCAAGCTCGGGCTCGAGACGGTCGGCGACCTGGTCGACCACGTGCCCCGCCGCTACGACCAGCCCGGCAGGCTCACGGACCTGCGCTCGCTGCAGGTCGGGGAGCACGTGACGGTGCTCGCGCGCGTGGACTCGGCCACGGTCACCACCATGCGGTCACGCCACGGCGCGATGCTGAACGCCGTGGTCACCGACGGCGCCGGGCAGCTCGACCTCACCTTCTTCGCCAAGGGCAAGGGGGGCCTGCGGCACCACGAGCACCAGCTCGCCGCCGGACGCACGGGCCTGTTCACCGGGACGGTCGGCGTCTACCGCGGACGCCGCCAGCTCACCCACCCCCAGTACCAGGTCTTCGGGGCGGGAACCGGCGTCGACGAGGCGGAGGCCGCGCTCGAGGACGCCAGCAAGCCGATCCCGATCTATCCCGCCGGGGCGTCGATCGCGTCGTGGCAGATCCACAAGGCCGTCCGCACGGTCCTCGAGCCGCTGCGCGAGGCCGACGTGCCGGACCCGTTGCCCGAGGAGCTGTGCGCGCGCCGCGGGCTCCGGACCCGGCTCGAGGCGCTGCGGGACGTCCACGTCCCGGCGGTCGACGCCGACTGGCGCCGCGGCCGTGAGCGGCTCCGGTTCGAGGAGGCCTTCGTCCTGCAGGCGGCGCTCGCGCAGCGGCGCGCCGCGGTGGCGCGCGAGCCCGCGACCGCCCGCCCCCTGCCGCCGCCGGGATCGCCGAGCCTGCTCGCGGACTTCGACGCCGCGCTCCCGTTCGAGCTCACGGGCGGCCAGCGCGACGTCGGCGAGCAGCTCGCGCGTGACCTCGCCGCCGACCGACCCATGCAGCGGCTGCTGCAGGGCGAGGTCGGCTCGGGCAAGACCGTCGTCGCGCTGCGCGCGATGCTGCAGGTCGTCGACGCCGGCGGGCAGGCCGCGCTGCTCGCGCCCACCGAGGTCCTCGCGGCCCAGCACGCCCGGTCGCTGCGTGCACTCCTCGGCCCGCTGGCGGAGGGCGGGCTCCTCGGTGGGGCGGACCACGGCACGCGGGTGGCCCTGCTCACCGGCTCGCTCGGGGCTGCCGCGCGCAAGCAGGCGCTGCTCGACGCCGCGAGCGGGGCGGCCGGGATCGTCGTCGGGACGCACGCGCTGCTCGGCGAGCAGGTGCAGTTCGCCGACCTCGGGCTCGTGGTCGTCGACGAGCAGCACCGGTTCGGCGTCGAGCAGCGCGACGCCCTGCGCGCGAAGGGAGACCGGCAGGCGCACGTCCTCGTCATGACGGCGACGCCGATCCCGCGCACGGTCGCCATGACGGTCTTCGGCGACCTGGAGACCGCGATGCTCACCGAGGTACCGGCGGGCCGTCCGGGCATCGTGACGCACGTCGTGCCGGCGTCGAAGCCGGCGTGGGTCGCGCGGACCTGGCAGCGGGTGCGCGAGGAGGTCGACGCCGGCCACCGCGCGTACGTCGTGGCGCCCCGGATCCATCCGGACCCCGAGGGCCGGCAGGCGGGCGGCGTCGCGGAGACCGACGACGTGCTCGAGTTTCTCGACGAGGCCGGCGACGGGGTCGAGCGGGCGCCGCTGCGCGCCGTCCTCGAGGTCGTCGAGGAGCTGGGGCGCACCCCGGCGCTCGCGGGTGTCGACGTCGGCGTGCTGCACGGGCAGCTGCCGCCGGCCGAGAAGGACCGCGCGATGGCGGACTTCGCGTCCGGGCGCACTCCCGTGCTCGTGTCCACGACGGTCGTCGAGGTGGGCGTCGATGTCGCCGAGGCGACCGTGATGGTCGTGCTCGACGCCGACAGGTTCGGGATCTCCCAGCTCCACCAGCTGCGCGGCCGCGTCGGGCGTGGGACCGCACCCGGCCTCTGCCTCCTGGTCTCGGACGCCGAGCCGGGCACCCCGGCGCACGAGCGGCTCGACGCGCTCGCCTCGACGTCGGACGGGTTCGAGCTCGCGCGCCGCGACCTCGAGCTCCGCCGCGAGGGCGACGTGCTCGGCGCGGCCCAGTCGGGGCGGGCGTCGTCGCTGCGCCTCCTGCGGGTCCTGACCGACGCCGGTCTCATCGCCGACGCGCGCACCGAGGCGACGGCCGTCGTCGAGCAGGACCCGGACCTGGCCGAGCACCCGTCGCTCGCCGCGGCGATCGCCGACCGGCTCGACCCGGAGCGCGAGGAATTCCTCGAGCGGGCATGAGCGGGCGGGCGCTGGATAGGCTCGGGGCGTGACGAGGATCGTGGCCGGGACTGCAGGGGGACGCGTGCTCGAGGTGCCGGTGCGCGGCACCCGGCCGACGAGCGACCGGGTCCGGGAGGCCGTGTTCTCGCGGCTCGAGCACCAGGGGTCGGTCGACGGCGCCCATGTGCTCGACCTCTACGCCGGCTCCGGCGCGCTCGCGCTCGAGGCGATGAGCCGGGGCGCGGACGACGCGACGCTCGTCGACGCGGCGCGCGCCGCCGTCGAGGTCTGCCGTCGCAACGTGCGCGCGCTCGGCCTGACGCGCGTGCGCGTCGCGCAGCAGCCCGCCGAGCGGTTCGTGCGGGAGGTGCCCAGCCGCCCGTGGGACCTCGTGTTCCTCGACCCGCCGTACGACGTCGCGGCGTCCGAGCTCGTCCAGGTGCTCGGGCATCTCGCCCAACCCGGGGCGCTCGCGCCCGAGGCGGTGGTCGTCGTGGAGCGGCGCGCACGGGACGCGGAGCCGTCCTGGCCCGGCGGTCTCGGGCTCGTCGCGCGCAAGGACTACGGGGAGACGGCGGTGTACTACCTCGAGCCGTTCGCGGGCGCGGACGAGGGCGACGACGGGGTCCCGGGCGCGGACGCCTCCGCGGCGGGGAGCGTGCCCACCGGGAGCTGATCGACCGCGTCGAGCCCGACGAGCGCGACCTCGGCCCCGGACGCGGCGTCGAGCAGGCGGCGCGTGGCGGCGTCGTCGGCGAGGGCGCCCTCGCACGCGACGAGCCAGTCCTTGAGGAAGGCGCGCAGCGGTGCGGCCGGCAGGGCGCTGCGGTCGTCGGCGCGGAGCACGACGAGCATGAGCGCCGGCACGCGCGGCGCCCCGGGCCCGACCCCGGGCTGGAAGTAGGGCAGCGCGAGCGCCTTGCCGCCGTGCCTGGCGTAGAACCGGACGCGGGCGGTCGGGTCGCCGTGGGCCTCGCTCGCCGCGTGGTGGTCCGGGTGCTCGACCTCCGCGACGACCGCGAGCGGGTCGTGCGAGGCGGACCACGTGTCGAGCGCCGCGGAGAGCAGCGCACCGCCGACTCCGCCGCCCCGGTGCCCGGGCGCGATCGCGAGGTACAGCACCAGGAGGACGCGCTCGTCGGGGAACCACGCACCGACGACGCCCGAGACCAGCCGCGGCTCGCCGCCCGACTCCTCGAGCGTCCCGAGCGCCTCGAGCGACCCGAGCTCGACGTCGCGCCAGAGCTCCTCCGCGTCGACGAGCTCGGCGGGCGGGAACGACGGCGCGAGGACGTCACGGTGCAGCGCGAGCACCTCGGCCCTGGTGGTGAGCCGGCGGGGGGCGGTCATGGTTCGACCCTACGGTGACGGGTTCCCGCGGGCCGGTCGGGCGGTCCGTCCGGTCCGGCCGTCCGCGGAGTGGCACCGCCGCGGGCGGTGTCCGGTGGACTAACGTGACGCCGTGACCATCGCCGTCTGCCCCGGCTCGTTCGACCCGATGACGCTCGGGCACCTGGACGTCGTGCGCCGTGCGCGCTCGATGTTCGACGAGGTCGTGGTCGGAGTGGCGCGGAACGCCGGCAAGTCGGCCCTCCTGACCGTGGACGAGCGGCTCCAGGTGGCCCGCGCCGCGGTCGAGCACGCGGGGCTCGACGGCGTCGGCGTCGCGCGTGTCCCCGGACTCGTGGTGGAGTTCTGCCGCGAGATCGGGGCGCGCGCCGTCGTCAAGGGGCTGCGGGGCGGCGCCGACTTCGACGCCGAGGTCCCCATGGCCCTGATGAACCGGCACCTCGCGGGCGTCGAGACGGTGTTCGTGATCGGTGACCCGGCCCTCGCGCACGTGGCGTCCTCCCTCGTGAAGGACGTGGCGCGGCACGGGGGCGACGTCGACGACCTGGTGCCGCCGGGCGTCGGCGACGTCGTGCGCGCCGCGCTGGCGCGGACGGCCTGAGGTCAGCATTGCCCAGCAAGGAGGAGGAGCCGTGAGCAGCAGCGGAGGGCACGGAGGAGACGTGCGCGACCAGCGTGACGGGGGCGCCGTGGCACCGCCTGCGCAGGGGGCCGACCCGGTCGCGACCCTGACGGCGATCGTCGCGGACCTCTCCGAGCTGGTGGCGGGGGCCCGCACCGGCCCCTTGGGGGGCGGCACGCTCAAGGTGCCGCGGGACCAGCTCGTGGCGCTCGTCGACGAGCTGCGGGAGGCGGTGCCGCACCAGCTCGACGAGGCCGACCGCGTCCTCGAGGACGCGGACCGGGTGCTCGGCGAGGCGCAGGCCCAGGCCGAGGACGTCCTGTCGACCGCCCGCGCCCGCGCGATCGAGCTCGTCCAGCGCGAGCAGGTCGTCGCCCAGGCGCAGGCACGCGCCGCGCAGGTCGTCGCGGCCGCCGAGGCGGACGCGGTCCGGATCCGTCAGGACGCCGACGACTACTGCGACCGCAGGCTCTCGATGCTCGAGGACGTGCTGGAGCAGGCCGGCGCGCAGGTGCGGGCGGGCCGCGAGCGCCTCGTCGAGCGCGCGCTCGAACGGTCGGCGGAACGCGCGGACTGAGGGCCGCGCGTTTGGGCAGGCCCGGACCGATGCCGTACAGTTGACGGTTGGTCCTGCTGGTCATGTGATCCCCGGTCGTCGGGGGTCTCCGCGGACCGAGATCACCTCCTCGCCGTGGGTGCCGCGCGGGTCCGTCAGGGCCCGCCCGTCCTCCTCACGCGCAAGGACCCGGAGAGAAGCCATGGAGCGTCACATCACCCTCGACCCGCGATCGCCGTTCGTGCTCGACACCCACGAGCTCAGCCGACGTCCCGGGTCCCAGCGTGAGATCGACCGCACCGTAGCCGCACCGGAGGGTCTCGGCACCGTCGTGACCGGCATCCCCGCCGGCGACGACATCGAGCTGCACGCGCGTCTCGAGGCCGTCATGGAGGGGGTCCTGGTCACCGCGGAGATCCGTGGCCGGGCGGTCGGGGAGTGCGTGCGCTGCCTGGACGAGACCGTCGACGACGTCGACGCCACGTTCCAGGAGCTCTACGTCTACTCGGAGCGCGCCCGTGCCGCGGAGGAGTCCGGGGACGACGAGGAGGACGTGCGCGAGCTCGAGGGCGACCTCATCGACATCGAGCCCGCGCTTCGGGATGCGGTGGTCACTGCACTACCATTCCAACCGTTGTGCCAGCCGGACTGCCCGGGTCTGTGCTCCGAGTGCGGGGCGCACCTGGCGGACGACCCTGGCCACCACCATGACGTGGTCGACCCCCGGTGGTCGGCACTGAAGAGCATGCTCGGCACGCCCGTGCCGGACGAGACGAAAGAGAGCTAGCCGTGGCTGTTCCGAAGCGCAAGATGTCGCGCAGCAACACCCGTGCGCGCCGTTCGCAGTGGAAGACGACCGCCGCGAACCTCACGACGTGCCCGCAGTGCAAGGGCCAGAAGCTGTCGCACACGGCCTGCCCGACGTGCGGTACGTACAAGGGTCGCCAGTACACGGCGGCGCTGCGCACCGAGCACGCCTGAGCGACCCGTGCCCGCTCAGCGCGAGCGTCCTGACACGCAGGCCGGCGCCGGCGGAGCCGATGTACTTCTCGAGAAGCTCGGGGTCCGTGTGGACCCCGAGCTTCTCGTGCTGGCGCTGACGCACCGCTCGTTCGCGCACGAGGCCGGTGGCATCCCCACCAACGAGCGCCTCGAGTTCCTCGGCGACTCGGTGCTCGGCTTCGTCGTCACGGACGCCCTGTACCGCGACCACGCCGACCTCCCGGAGGGCGAGCTCGCCAAGATGCGCGCGGCCACCGTGTCGCAGCGCTCGCTCGCCGCGATCGCCCGCGAGCTCGACCTGGGCCGGTTCATCCTGCTCGGCAAGGGCGAGCTGGGCACCCGCGGGTACGACAAGGACTCGATCCTCTCGGACACCGTCGAGGCGATCATCGGTGCGGTCTTCCTCAGCGGCGGGATCGACGCGGCCCGCACGTTCGTTCACCGGCTTGTCGACGCGACCCTCGAGGTCGCCGCCGACCTGGGCGCCGGCCTCGACTGGAAGACGTCCCTCCAGGAGCTCGCAGGCGAGCTCGGCCTGGGCGCGCCCGAGTACCGCTGGGAGGCGGAGGGGCCCGCGCACGCGCGCGTCTTCACGTCCCACGTGGCGCTCGACGGCGAGGTGCTGGGCACCGGCACCGGGTCCGCGAAGAAGCACGCGGAGCAGGAGGCGGCGGAGCACGCGTACGCCGCGCTGCGCACCCGCGCCGACGACGCCGCGCGGGCCTCGGACGCGTCCGCCGGCGGACGCGGCTGACCGTTGCCCGAGCTGCCCGAGGTCGAGACCGTCCGGGACGGCCTCGCACGGCACGTGCTGGGCGCGCGCGTCGCCTCGGTCGAGGTGCTCCGCGACTACTCGGTGCGCCACCAGGACGGTGGCGCGCCGGCGTTCGTCGCCGCGCTCACGGGTGCACGGCTCGAGGCGGCGGCGCGCCGCGGCAAGTTCCTCTGGCTCGAGCTCTCCGGCGACGGTGACGGCGACGCCGCCCCCGCCCGGGCGCTCGTCGCCCACCTCGGGATGAGCGGCCAGCTGCTGGTCCGCGCAGGGAAGTCGGGCACCGGCGGTTCCGACGACGGCGCCGCGGGCTGGGAGGAACACCGTCACCTGCGCGTCCGTCTGGCGCTCGAGCAGCCCGACGGCTCGGAGGCGGCTCTCGACTTCGTGGACATGCGGACCTTCGGGCACCTCGTCGTCGCCCCGCTGGTCCCGACGCCGGACGGCGCTCCCGGTGGTCTCGGCACCGACCGGGCGCTCGTCCCCGAGCCGGCCGCGCACATCGCGCGCGACCTCCTCGACCCCGCGCTCGACGAGACCGCGCTGGTCGACGCGCTGCGGCGTCGTCGGACGGGCGTGAAGCGCGCCCTGCTCGACCAGACGCTCGTCTCGGGGGTGGGGAACATCTACGCCGACGAGGCGCTGTGGCGCGCGCGGCTGCACTACGCCCGGCCCACGGACACCCTCCGCCGCGCTGAGGCCGCGCGGCTCCTCGAGGCCGCCGAGGAGGTCATGCGCGAGGCGCTCACGCAGGGCGGCACGAGCTTCGACGCGCTGTACGTCAACGTGAACGGCGCGTCCGGCTACTTCTCGCGGTCGCTCGCCGTCTACGGGCAGGAGGGGCGGCCGTGCCCGCGCTGCGGGACGGCGATCCGCCGGGACGCGTTCATGAACCGCTCGTCGTTCACGTGCCCGCGCTGCCAGCCTCGCCCCCGCAACGGTCGGTGGTGAGCGTCCGGCTCACAGCCGGAGCAGCGCCAGCAGCGGCTTGATCAGGACGAGCTCGCCGAAGCGGTAGTCGCCCGCGCGACGCAGCCGCGCCCACGTCGCGGGGTCCTGGCGTCGCAGGTAGCGGCGCGCCTTGCGGGCGTGGAAGGTGTCGGAGGCGATCACGACCTCGTCGAACCCCCGGACCAGCGGCAGCGTGCGCGCCACGTTCTCCCACGTCGTGCGCGCCTCCTCCTCGAGCACGACGTCCGAGCGCGACACGCCGAACCGCTCGACGGCGAGCTCCGCCATCACCGCGGCCTCGGAGGGCTCGTCGGCCGGCCGGTGCGGGCTGCGGCCGGTGAGGACGAGGACGCTGCGGCCGGCCTCGGGCTCGCGCGAGCGGACGGCGACGCGGACCCGGTAGTGCTGGACGAGGCCCGGCCGGCCGTCGCGTCGGCCCGGGAAGCCCAGCACGACGACCGCCTGCGTCCGGCCCGGCACGGGCGCGTCGCGCGGCGCCACGGGCAGGTCGGAGCGCGAGGCGCGCCACGCTGCGACCTCGCCCCAGGCCAGCACGAGGGCGGCCCCGCACAGCGCGCCACGCGGCGACCCGACCGACATCGCCCGCGCCCCCTCAGCGCGCCACGAGGTTGCGCAGGGGCGTTCCCGTGCGGAGCGCCTCGAGGTTCGCCTCGATCAGCTCCTCGGCGTGCTGCGGCCGGCCGCCCGCGGCGTGCGGCGTGAGGATCAGGTTCGGCACGCCCCACCACGGCGAGTCCTCGGGCAGCGGCTCGGTCACGACCACGTCGAGCGCCGCGCCGGCGATGGTCCCCTCGCGCAGCGCGGCCTGCAGCGCCGGCTCGTCGACGGTCGCGCCGCGCCCGACGTTCACGAACCACGCGTGCGCGGGCAGCCCGCGCAGCAGGTCGGCGCCGAGCGCGCCCTGCGTCGTCGGGAGCGACGGAAGCAGCGAGACGAGGACGTCCGCCGTCGGGAGCAGGTCCGGGAGCTCGGCGTCGGTCACGACGGGGAAGCCCGCCCGCTCGCCCGCCGACGACGCGACGCCCGTCACGCGCGCCCCGAGCGCCGAGAGCAGCGGCGCGAGGCGCTGCGCGATGGAGCCGAAGCCCCAGATCACCACGTGGGCGCCGTCGAGGGACCGGAACACCGTGTCGGTCCGGTCCGACTGGACGCCGCCCAGCTCGTCGGCCCAGCGGTGCGCGCGCTGGGCGTCGCGGGCCAGGTCGAGGCGGCGTGCCGCCGCGAGGACGAGGGCGAGCGTGTGCTCGGTGACGGGTCCGTCGTGGAGCCCGCGGCCCGAGGCGAGCGCCACCTCCGGCCGGAAGCCCGTCGCGACGAGCGTGTCCGGGCCCGCCATGAGGCCTTGCACCAGCCGAAGGCGGGTGAGGCGCGACGCCGCATCCGCGAGGTTGCGGCGCCCGTTGCCCCACGCCACGAGCACGTCCGCGTCCTCGGATCCGGCCGGGAAGGCGGCGCGCACGGCGTACGGCACGACGACGTCGTCGGCGGTCGTGCGGAGGTCGAGGGGGATGGTGTCGGGCACGAGGATCTTCACCCGTCCGACCCTAGCCGGGTGCCGGCTCGGCGCGCCGACCTGCGACGACGGCGCTAGCGTCGGGCTGGGACGGGCGCGCGGCGCCGGTCCGGAACCGGGGGCTCTCGCAGGAGGTTCTGATGTCCGACGCCGTCGCCGGGGGAACGGAGCCCGCCGCCGCTCCCGCCGCGAGAGGCCGGGCCGCGGTCGTGCCGCGCTCGGCCCGCACCTACATCACGTGGGTCACGCTCGCGTTCATGATCACGTCGTCGGTCGCGAGCCTGCGGGCCGCGCCGACGATGGCTGTCTACGGGCTCGCCGCGGTGTTCCTGTACGTCGTTCCGGCGATCCTCTTCCTGCTGCCGACGTCGCTCGTCTCGGCCGAGCTCGCGTCCGGGTGGTCCGGGGGCGTCTACCGGTGGGTGGCCGAGGGGCTGACGAAGCCGCTCGGGTTCCTCGCCGTGTGGTGCCAGTTCGCGATGACGATCTTCTACTACCCGAGCCTGCTCGGGTACGTCGCGAGCACGTTCGCCTACGTGATCAACCCCGAGCTCGCGAACAACGGCCTGTACGTCGCGATCGTGATCATCGTCGTCTACTGGGCGGGCGTCTACATCTCGTCGCAGGGCACCAAGACGGTCGCCGGCCTGTCGAGCTTCGGGCTGATCATCGGGACCCTCGTCCCGGCGGCGATCCTCGTCGTCCTCGGCATCGTGTTCCTGGGGCAGGGGCACACGTCCGCGGCGCCCATGAACGCGAGCCACCTGCTCCCGCAGTGGACCGGCATCGCGTCGCTCGTGCTCATCGTCAACAACTTCCTGTCGTACGCCGGCATGGAGATGAACGCCGTGCACGTCACGAGCCTGCGGAGGCCGGGGCGCGAGTTCCCGCGCGCGATGTTCCTCGCGATCGGCCTCGTGCTGCTGATCTTCATCCTGCCGGCGCTCGCGATCTCGTGGGTGATCCCCGCGGACCAGCTCAGCCTGACCGCCGGCGTGATGCAGGCGTTCGACGCGTTCTTCGCGAACTTCCACGTCAGCTGGCTGACCCCCGTCATCGGGCTGATGCTCATCGCGGCGTCGATCGGCGGCATGCTCACGTGGCTGGCCGGACCGTCCAAGGGCCTGCTCGAGGTGGGGCGCGAGCAGGGCTACCTGCCGCCCTACCTGCAGCGGCTCAACAAGCACGGGGTGCAGCAGAACATCCTCGTCTCACAGGGCGTGTTCACCACGCTCATCGCGCTGCTCTACGCGTTCATCCCCGACGTGTCCAGCGCCTACTGGATCCTGTCGGTGATCACGACGCAGGTGTACCTGATCATGTACCTCCTGCTGTTCGTCGCCGCCGTCCGGCTGAGACGGATCAAGCCCGACCATCCGCGGGGCTTCCGGGCGCCGTGGCTCACGCTCCTGTGCGGGGTCGGGTTCGTGGCGTCGGTCGCCGCGCTGTTCATCGGGTTCGTCCCCCCGGCCCAGTTCTCGTCCGGCAGCGTCTGGCTGTACGTCCTGATCGTGGGCGGGGGGCTCGTGATCGTCGGGCTGGTCGTGCCGTGGCTGTTCTACACGCTGCGCAAGCCCTCGTGGCGCCGCCCCGACGCGCCGGAGGCGCCCGACGACACCCTCGCCGACGCGGGGGCGGAGTCATGAGCGCGCACCACGAGCCCGGGCCCGCGCACGAGCCGGTCGAGCCCCGCCGCGGCTGGGTGTTCTACACGACCGTCGGCCTGCTGCTCGCGGGCGTGCTGCTCGTCATGCTCGTGGTCTTCGACAACCACCGCGACAACCAGGACGCGCGCCAGGCGGACCAGCTCGCCCAGACGCTGCAGACCGAGCTCAGGAACGCGGGGATGATCGTGCCCGAGCAGCACACGATCGAGCAGGTGCTCGGCTCCGACGGCGGCGCGGTGTGCGCCGACCCCGGCGGTCACCTGCAGTCGCTGCGGGACCTCAACGGGGTGAGCGGCGCCGCCGGCCCGGGCCTGCGCCCCGGCCCCGTGGTGGAGCGGCTCGTCGACGCGGAACGCCTGGTCGTCCAGGTGTACTGTCCCGACGAGCTGGACAGCTTCGACGACTACGTCGGCTCGCTCAACCTCGGCGACTCCACGACCACCACCACCGACCAGGAGTGATCGACCATGCCCGCCCCCGTTCCCGCCCCCGCGCTCGGCGCCCTCCGCGAGGCCGTCTCCGGCCTCATGCCGCGCGCGCTCGACGACCTCGCGGCGCTCGTGGCGATCCCGTCCGTCGCCGACGAGCGCGTCCAGCCGCGCAGCGAGTGCGTGCGGGCCGCGCAGTGGGTCGCGGACGCGTTCCGGGCCGAGGGCGTCGAGGACGCGCGGCTCGAGCGCACGCCCGACGGGTCCGACGTCGTGGTCGGCCACGTGCCCGCGCCGGTCGTGGACGGCCGGGCCGCGCCCACCGTCCTGCTCTACGCGCACTACGACGTGCAGCCCCCGCTCGACGACGACGCCTGGACCAGCCCGCCGTTCGAGCTCACGGAGCGCGACGGTCGCCTCTACGGCCGCGGTGCCGCGGACTGCAAGGGCAACATCGTGGCCCACCTGACGGCGCTGCGTGCGCTGCGCTCCCTCGGCGGCGGGTCGTTCCCGGTCGGCGTGCGGATCGTCGTCGAGGGCTCGGAGGAGCAGGGGACCGGCGGCCTCGACGACTGGGTCCGCGAGCACCCGGGCGAGCTGGCGGCGGACGCGATCCTCATCGGCGACACGGGCAACGCCGCGCTCGGCGTCCCGACGCTCACGGTCGCGCTGCGCGGCGCGTCGAACGTCGTCGTGACGGTCGAGTCGATGGCGAGCGAGGTCCACTCGGGCATGTTCGGCGGTGCGGCGCCGGACGCCCTGGCGGCCCTGGTCGCGATGCTCGCGACGCTGCGCGACGCGGAGGGGAACACGACGATCCGCGGGCTCGACGCCACGCGGACCTGGGACGGCGTGCAGTACCAGCCGGACGCGTTCCGCCGCGACGCAGGCGTGCTCGACGGCGTGGGGCTGCTCGGCAGCGGGAGCGTCGCCGACCAGCTCTGGGCTCGGCCGGCCGTGACGATCCTCGGGATCGACGCGCCCAAGGTCGTCGGGTCGTCGGCCGCGATCCAGCCGCGCGCCGCGGCGCGCCTCAACCTCCGCGTCCCGCCGGGCACCGACACGGCCGCCGCGGTCGCCGCGCTCGAGGACCACCTGCGCGCCGTCGCGCCGTGGGGCGTCCACGTGACGCTCGAGCACGACACCCCCGGTCAGCCGTTCCAGGCCAGCACCACCGGGACCGTGTTCGAGACCCTCAGCCGGGCGCTCGCGGACGCGTTCGACGCCGACGCGACGACGACCGCCGGGCAGGGCGGCTCGATCCCGCTGTGCAACGTCCTCCAGGACGCCTACCCCGACGCGGAGATCGTCCTGCTGGGCGTCGAGGAGCCCGCCTGCCTCATCCACGCGCCGAACGAGAGCGTGGACCCCCGCGAGATCGAGCGGATCGCCGTCGGCGAGGCGCTGTTCCTCGCGCGGCTGGGCGCGACCGGGGCCTGAGCGCCGGCCCGGCGACACGCAAGGCGGCCGGCTCCCCGTGTGGGGGAACCGGCCGCACTCTCTCGTCGGAACTGCGTGTCGCCGAGCTCAGCCCTGGGCGATCGAGAACACCCGGGCGTTGCCGGTCGTCGGCAGAGTCACCGAGACGACCTTCGTGCCCGACGGCGCCGTGTACGGCGTCGTCGCGAACACGTACGCGCCGGGGTCGGACGAGCCGGCGTTCCGCACCGGCGTCCAGGCGACGACCGTGTTGCCGTAGACGGGCGCGAGCGTGCCCGTCGCCTTGTCGCCCGTGCTGGACGGGAGCACCCAGTCCCCGAAGGACAGGTCGGCCGAGGCGGTGGTCCCGTCACTGAGGGTGACGGTCGCCGTGCCCTTGCCGCCGCCGTTGACGCCGGCCCCCACGAACGAGATCGACGAGGCCGGGCGCGCGAGCGTGATCTTCTGGCCCGCGGGTGCGATCGTGTCGGCGAAGCCCTCCGGCGCCGACGGCCGGGTGAGCGTCGTCCCGTTGGCGAGCTTCGTCGTCGAGCCGGGCTTCAGCCCGACGGAGGCGAGGGAGTCGCGCGAGTAGCTGTTCTGCCCCCCGTCGATGTCCCCGTTGACGGCGTGCTCGGACGACGTCCCGATGACGTTCGCGGCGGCCTGGAGCCCGCCCTCTCGCGCGACGCGCACCGTGAGGTCGCTCCGCACCGTGTCGGACCCGACCTTCGCGGCGAGCCGCACGGGGTAGTACCCGTCGGCGACGCCTGACGCGACCTTGAGCGTGAGCGTCGCGCGCCCGGCGCCGGTGGCGTCGAGGTGCGCGGCGCCCGAGGTCACCGTGACGCCCCGCGTCGTGCTCGTGGCGCTCAGTCGGACCTGCGGCGACGTCTTCTCGAGCCGCTGCACGTCGACCGTGAGGCTCGTCGAGGAGCCCGGCGTCACGGCCGGGTTGTCGGGCGTCGCGTGCACCGCGACAGCGGCGGAGCCCTTCCCGTACGACGGCGGGGCGTCCTTGCTGCTCGTGCCCCAGGTCCGGCTGGGCTTCGACGAGAGCGTGAAGCCCACCGACGAGGCGCCGCGTCCCCGGGTCAGCGAGGCGAGGTCCGTCCAGGTGGCGCTGGTCTTGTGACCGTCCACCGCGAGCCCGGACACGTACCGCTTGCCCTCGTTCGCGCCGGCTGCGGTGACGTCGATGGTGCGGCCCGACGCCAGGTGGATGCGGGCGGCGTCGAACGCTGGGGCGTTGACCGTGAGGACGTCGGTGCCGGGCGTCGCGGGGAAGAGGCCGAGGGCCGCCCACACGTACCAGCTCGACTGGGCGCCGAGGTCGTCGTTGCCGGGCTCGGCCTTGTCGGGCTGGGTGCCGAAGAGCGTCGTGCGGATCTCGTCCACGACCTCCGACGTGCGCCACGGCTGGCCGACGTAGTTGTAGTACCACGGCACGTTGAAGTCGGGCTCGTTGCCCGCCCACATGTACGGCTGGTTGGCGCCGACGTTCATCCCGTGGGTCATGAAGGCGTCCAGCCGGTCGGCGAACGTCTGGTTGCCGCCGAGGGCGGTGACGAGACCGTTCACGTTCTGCGGGACGAGCCACACGTACTGCTCGGCGTTGCCCTCGTCGTACCCGACCGAGCCGAAGCCGGTGATGTGGCCCCGGTACCCGAAGTCCGACGGGATGGTGAGGCCGTCGCCCGTCGGGAACGCGCCCGAGGCGTCACGCAGCGAGACGTAGCGCGTCGTCGGGTTGAACAGGTTCTGCCAGTAGTTCGAGCGTGCCTGGAAGGTCGTCGCGACGTCCCTGCGCCCGAGCGCGCCGGCGAGCTGCCCGATCGCGAAGTCGTCGATCGAGTACTCCTCGGTGATCGAGCCGCCCGTGACCGCGTGGTCCGTCTGGAACTCCTTGGTCTGCGGGGCGTAGTGCCGCTCGTTGTAGACCTGGGCGCCGAACCGCTCGACCGACTGGTCGTTCGTCCCGCCCGTGTTCTTCCCGGCGTCGGGCCCGACGGCGCCCTTGACCATGTAGTCGAGGGCCGTGCGTACGTCGAAGTCCCGCGCGCCGAACGCGTAGGTCTGCGCGATCAGGGCCGCCGGGTTGTCGCCGCTCATCTGGTTGGTGCCCGCGTTCGCGAACGCCCAGCGGGGGTACGAACCGCTCTGCTCGGCGTCGTTCACCAGCGACTGCGCCATGTCGGACGCCTCGTCGGGGAACAGCATCGCCTGCAGCGGGGCCAGGGTCCGGTACGTGTCCCAGTCGGAGAAGTACGCGTACTGGTGCCGCCGACGGCCGTCGGCCGCGGGCTTCTCGGACACGTCGTGGACGACGGGGTTCTTCTCGAACCCGATGTACTGGCCGTTCACGTCGTCGAACGTGTTCGGGTGCAGCAGCGACCGGTACACCGAGTGGTAGAACGTGCCGGTCTCGTCCGCGGTGGCGGTGTCGCTCACCTGGACCTTCTCGAACGCGTCGTTCCAGGTGTCGTGCGCGGCCTTGCGGACGCCGTCGAACGCGGCGCCCCACGACGCGTACGCGTCGGTGCCCGGGGCCGCGGCGCCGGGCGTCGGGACCTCGGTGTTCATGTTGAGGATCGCGTTGTCGGTGCTGACGTACGAGAGCGCGATCTTCAGGCGGACCGTCGTCGTGCCCGCGGGGAACGAGACGTAGCCGCCGGCCTTGGTGTTCGCGACCTCGGCGTCGTGCGAGCCGTCACCGGCCGTGACGGTGCCCTTCGACTCGTCCCACGCGCCGTACGACGTGAAGTCCTGGTCGACCTTCGCCGCGAAGAACGCCGTGTAGCCGTTGTTCTTGCCGCAGAAGTTCCCGGACTTCGTCCAGCCCGTGATGATCCCGGTCTTCGGGTTGACGTTGAGGGAGCCGGCGCGCGTCGAGCTGTTGGAGACGCCCGAGCGGAACGTGATCGACGGCGTCGTGCCCGACGGGAAGGTGAAGGTCGCGACGCCGGTCCGCGTCGACGCGGTCAGCTCGGACGTGATGCTCGAGCCCGCGGCGTCCTTCGACAGCAGCTTGTAGTAGCCGGGCGAGCCCTCCTCGCCGTCGTGCGTGTAGGACTCGGTCTTGGTCCACGGCGTGGCGCTCGCGGCCATGCTGGTGGTCGTCGGCAGGACCGGGAAGTCGCCGAGCGCGCCGCAGCCCTGGGAGGCGTGGTCGAGGCCGAACCCGCGCAGCGTGCTGTTGGCGTAGTAGTAGCCCTGGCCGGTGCCGGGGTTGTCGGGGGAGAACTGGACCATCCCGAACGGGACCGACGGGCCGGGGAAGTTGTTGATCGAGCCGACCGTGTCGCCGCCCGTCCCCGTGCCGGCGAGCGTGCTCACCGTCGACGCCGGGTCGGTGACGAACGACGGGTCGCCGCCGTGTGCCTGCGCCGGGACCGCGAGCGTGAGGGAGGCCGCCGTCGTGGCGGCGAGGGCGAGCGTGCCCGCCGCGAGCGCGCCGCGTGGCACGCGTCGTCGGCCGGGCAGGGGGATGCGTCTCATCGCGTGGACTCCTTCGTCGTGCGGGTGAAGATCGAACGCTGACATCGTTGTCAGTTTCGGCGGGTTCGTCAAGCGACACGCGACGGAACTGTCTACGCGGCCGGTGCGTGCGCGTCGTCGAGGGACAGCACCGCGTCCGCGGCGTCGAGCGCGCCGCGGTGGTGGGTCGCCATGACGACGGTCCGGCCGTGGGCCGTCAGCCCGAGCACCATGCGGACGACGGCGTCCGCCCCCTCGGGGTCGAGGTGCTCCGCGGGCTCGTCGATGACCAGGACGGGGGCGCGGGACACCAGGGCGCGCGCCACCAGGAGGCGGCGCCGCTCGCCCCCGGACACCGCATCGCCGCCCGGGCCCACGACCGTGTCGAGGCCGTCCGGCAGCGACGCCGCCCACGGCCCGAGCCCGACGGCGGCCAGGGCGTCGCGCGCCTCGTCCTCCGTCACGCCGCCCCGCGCCACGCGGAGGTTCTCCAGGACGGTCGTGTCGAACAGGTGCGCGTCCTCCGCCGTCCACGAGGCCTCGGCGTGGCGCTCGAGCCGGCCGCCCACCGGGGCCAGCAGGCCCGCGAGCGTCAGCAGGAGCGTCGTCTTGCCGGCGCCGCTCGGGCCGACGACGGCGAGGGACCCGCCCGCGGGAACCGTGACGTCGAGCCCGGCGACGGCCGGCGCGGGGCGCGACGGCCAGCCGCACGCCAGGTCGTGGGCCGCGAGGGCCGTGCCGTCGTCGGACGGGGTGACCGCGACGGGCGCGGGCGCGGAGGGGTCCGGCGCGGCGTCGTCGAGGAGCGCCATGATCCGCGCGGCGGCGGCGCGCGAGCGCCGCAGCTGCACGGCGGCCGCGGGGAGCGCCCCGACCCCCTCGAAGGCCGCGAGCGGCGTCAGCACGACGACGGCCAGGTCCTCGGGCGACAGCCGGCCCGACGCGACCGCGGGCACGCCGAGCAGGAGCGCCGCGACGACCGCGACGCCCGTCGCCGCGGTCTGGATCGCCTCCGACGTCGCCGACGTGCGCGCCCCGACGTCGGTCGCCGCCACCAGCTCGCGGTCCGCGCGGCGCAGGTCGTCGAGGCGGGCGTCGAGCGCGCCCGAGACCGCGAGCGGGCCGGCGTCGCCGAGGACGTCGAGCGTGGCCGCCGTCATGTCGGCGCGCGCCCGCACGGAGCGGCGTTCGGTCTCGCGGGCCGCGCGGTCGGCGAGCCACGGCGCGCCGACCCCGACGACGAGCAGGAGGACGAGCAGGGCCGCGCCGGCCTCGGGCAGGAGCACGCCGACGATCGCGACGGCGAGCAGCGAGACGGCCGCCGCGACGCCCGCGGGCACGAACGCGCGCACCACGACGTCGCCGACGGCGTCCGCGTCCGCGCCGGTCCGGGCGAGCAGGTCGCCCTCGCGCAGCGCCGCGACGGCCTCGGACCGCCCCGCCGCGAGCCGGGCGTAGAGCGTGGTCCGCAGCGAGACGACGCCGCGGAGGGCGACGTCGTGCGAGACGAGCCGCTCGGCGTACCGGAGCGTCCCGCGCCCGACGCCGAACGCCCGGACCGTCACGGCCGCGACGGACAGCACGAGCACGGGGGGCTGCTGCGAGGCGCGCGCGATCAGCCACGCGGCGACCGCGGCCAGCCCCACGGCGCAGCCGAGGGCAAGGGCCCCGAGCGTGACCGCGCCCGCGACGCGACGCCAGGGGACGTCGAGCAGCCGGACCGCCCGGCGGAGCGGGTCCTCGCGCCGTCGGGCGGTCATGCCGCCACCCCTGCGCCCGCGTCGGCGTCCGCTCGTCGTGAGACCGGTGCCGACCGGACCTCGACCGCGCGGTCGCACGCCTCCACGAGCGCCGGCCGGTGCGCCACGACGAGGACCGCTCGGCCCTCGTCCCGCAGCGCGCGCACGGTCCGGACGACCGCCGCCTCGCTCGCGTCGTCGAGATGGGCGGTGGGCTCGTCGAGCACGACGAGCGGCCGGCGGGACACCAGGGCGGCGGCGAGCGCGACCCGCTGGCGCTGCCCGACCGACAGGCCCAGCCCGTCGCGCCCGATGCTCGTGTCCCAGCCGGCGGGGAGCGCGGCCAGGACCTCGTCCAGCGCGGCGAGGCGCGCGGCCCGGGCCAGGCGAGCGTCGTCGGCGGGACCGGATGCAGCGCCGAGCACGGCG
Organism: Luteimicrobium sp. DT211; assembly: GCF_049844995.1. Taxonomy (NCBI): domain Bacteria; kingdom Bacillati; phylum Actinomycetota; class Actinomycetes; order Micrococcales; genus Luteimicrobium; species Luteimicrobium sp. DT211. The sequence continues at coordinate 23,874 of NZ_JBNCMC010000014.1, forward strand.
TCGCGCAGCGACCCGGGCGCGAGGCGTGGGCGCTGCGGCACCCAGGCGACCTGCGCCCAGAACGCCGCGGGATCCAGGGCCGAGACGTCGAGGGGTTCCGCGGGGGAGCCGGCGCGGACGACGACCGCGCGGCCGCGCGCGGGCGGCACCAGGCCGAGCAGCACCTGCACCGCCGTGGACTTGCCCGCGCCGTTCGCCCCGACGAGCGCCACCGCCTCGCCCGGCCCGACGGACAGCGAGAGGCCCGCGGGGGCGAGGACGCCGCGGCCGGGCGCCTCGACGCCGACCTCGTCGAGCACGAGGCGGTCGCGCGCGAGGTCGACCGTGGCCGCGCCACGGGCGGGGAGCGGCTCCTCGAGGACCTCGAACGCGGCGCCGGCCGCGGCGATCCCGTCGGCGGACGCGTGGAACTGCGCGCCGACCTGCCGCAGCGGCAGGTACACCTCGGGGGCGAGGACGAGCACGGTGAGGCCGGTCACGAGGTCCATGCGGCCGTCGACGAGGCGCAGCCCGATGCTGACGGCGACGATCGCGACGGACAGCGTCGTGAGCAGCTCGAGCACCATGCCCGACAGGAACGCGACCCGCAGCGTGCCCGTCGTGGCGCGGCGGTTGGCGTCGCCGAGCGCGCGGACCCGCTCGCGGGGGCCCTCGGCGCGACCGAACGCGCGCAGCGTGGGCAGCCCGGCCACGAGGTCGAGCAGCTGCGCGCCGAGCCGCTGGAGCGACGCGAGCCGCCGCTCCGACACGCCCTGCGTGAGCCTCCCGACGAGCACCATGAAGAGGGGCACGAGCGGCAGGGTCACGATCACCACCAGCCCCGACACCCAGTCGAGGCCCAGCACCACGACGACGAGCAGCGGGGTCACGACCGCCGTCAGCAGCAGCTGCGGGACGTAGCGGACGAAGTACGGCTCGAGCGCGTCGAGGCCGGTCGTGGCGAGCGTCGTCAGCCGGACGCCGCGGGCCGAGCCGCGCCAGCGTGGGCCCAGCGCGGTCGCGTGCCCGACGAGCGCCTCCCGCAGCTCCGCTACCGTGCTCGCCGCCGCGCGGACCGCGAAGCGCTCCTGGCACCACGACACCGCCGCGCGGGCCGCCACGACCGCGACGAGCCACGCGAGCCGCGGGGCCAGCGCGTCGAGGCGGGCGCCGTCGTGCACGGCCCGGCCGAGCGTCTCGCCGATCAGGACGGCCTGCGCCACGACGAGTGCGCCCGCGACGACGCCGAGCGCCGTCGTCAGCGCCAGGTAGCCCCGTGCCGACCGGGCGTGGCGCAGGAGCCGCGGGTCGAGCGGTCTCACACCTTCGTCCGGCGCAGGCTGAGTCCGATCGGGTCGGGGATCGCCGCGGCCGTGAGGCGCTTGCGGAACACCCAGTACGTCCAGCCCTGGTAGAGCAGGACCACCGGGGTCAGGACCACCGCGACCCAGCTCATGATGACGAGCGTGTAGTGGGTCGAGCTCGCGTTCGTGACGGTGAGCGAGTGGGCGGGGTCGGTGGCCGGCATGACGTCGGGGTACATCGAGCCGAAGATCAGGACGACGGCCGCCACGATCGCGACGGCCGACAGCACGAACGCCCAGCCCTCGCGCACCCGCCACGCCGCGGCCACGACCCCGAGGAGTGCCAGCGCCGCGACGGCGACGGCCGCCCAGGTCCACCCGGTCCCGTACGCGACCTGCGCCCACACGGCCCAGGCGCCGCCCACCACGAGCGCCCCGACCGAGAACGGCTTGGCGAGCCGCATCGCACGTTCGCGCACGTCGCCGGTCGACTTGAGCCCGAGGAACACCGCGCCGTGGGTGAGGAACAGCGTGAGCGTCGTGAGCCCGCCGAGCAGGGCGAACGGGTTGAGCAGCGCCCAGAACCCGCCGACGTAGTCGTGCTGCGCGTCGAGGTCGACGCCGCGCACCAGGTTGGCGAAGGCCACGCCCCACAGGATCGACGGCAGCCACGACCCGACGATGATCGCGCGGTCCCACCAGCGCGCCCAGCCGGGGTCGGAGACCTTGCCGCGGTACTCGAAGGCGACGCCCCGGACGATGAGGGCGAGCAGGATGAGCAGGAGCGGCAGGTAGAAGCCCGAGAACAGGGACGCGTACCACTCCGGGAACGCCGCGAACGTGGCGCCGCCCGCCGTGATGAGCCACACCTCGTTCCCGTCCCACACCGGTCCGATGGTGTTGATGACGAGACGCCGGTTGCGGTCCCGCTCCCTGGCGTCGGCGCCCCGGCCGATGATCGGCAGCAGCATCCCGACCCCGAAGTCGAAGCCCTCGAGCACGAGGTACCCGGTCCACAGGACCGCGATGATGATGAACCACAGCGTGGTGAGCTCCATGGCTGGCTCTCCTCTCGTGCTCAGTACGCGAAGGACAGGGGACGGTCGGCGTCGTCGGGGGTGCGCGCCTCCGGGGAGTCGTCGTGCACCTCGTCGGGGGCGCCCTCGATCGTGTACCGGTGCATGAGCCGGTACCAGACGACGGCCAGCACCCCGTAGACGACGGTGAACGCGATCAGCGACGTGAGCACCATGCCCGCCGGCACGTTGGTGGACACGCCGCGCTCCGTGAGGAGGCGGACGTCGTCGAGCCCGCTCGGGTTGGGCGCGACCACCCACGGCTGCCGGCCGGTCTCCGTGAAGATCCAGCCGAACGAGCACGCGAGGAACGGCGCGGGCAGCGCCCACAGCGACACGCGCGAGAGCCAGCGCGAGTCGCTGACCCGGCCCTTGCGGGTGAGCCACCACGCGACGGCGCACAGCGCGATCGAGAAGAACGCCCACCCGATCATCAGCCGGAAGCTCCAGTACGTGAGCGCGAGGTTGGGGCGGTAGTCGACCGGGTCGCCGTTCGCGTCGGTGTCGCCGTAGCGCTGGGTGTACTCCTCCTGGACCTGGTTGATGCCCGTGACGGTGGAGTCGAAGCTCCCGGTCGCGAGGAAGGAGGTGAACCCGGGGATCCAGAGGACGCGGGTGGTCTCCTCGCAGTTGCCCTGCAGGTTGCCGATCGTGAGGATCGAGAAGTCGGCGCTCTTCTCGGTGTTGCACAGGGCCTCGGCCGACGCCATCTTCATGGGCTGCTGCTCGAACATGAGCTTGCCCTGCTGGTCCCCGGTGAGGAAGACACCGACGCCGGCGATGACCATGACGAGGCAGCCGAGCCGGACGGCGGGCCGGTACACGGTCCGGGCGGTCTCGAGGTCGCCCTCCCCGCCGCGGCGGACCAGCCGCACCATCCACCACGCGGCGATCCCGCACACGAACGTCGCGGCGGTGAGGAAGGCCGCGGTCACGGTGTGCGGGAACGCGGCCCACAGCGTCGAGTTGCCGAGCACGTCGCCGATGCTGGTCATCTCCGCGCGGCCCGTGTCGGCGTTGTACTTGACGCCGACCGGGTGCTGCATCCACGAGTTCGCGGCCAGGATGAAGAACGCGGACAGGTTCGTCGAGATCGCCACGAGCCAGATCACCGCGAGGTGCAGCTTCTTGTTGAGCTTGTCCCAGCCGAAGATCCACAGGCCGAGGAACGTGGACTCCACGAAGAACGCGGCGAGCGCCTCCATGGCGAGCGGGGCACCGAAGACGTCGCCGACGAACCGGGAGTACTGGCTCCAGGTCATCCCGAACTGGAACTCCTGCACGATCCCCGTCACGACGCCGATCGCGAAGTTGATGAGGAAGAGCTTGCCGAAGAACTTGGTCAGCCTCAGCCAGCGGTCCTTCTTGGTGATGACCCAGGCGGTCTGCATGATCGCGACGATCGGGCCGAGCCCGATCGTCAGCGGGACGAAGACGAAGTGGTACACGGTCGTGATGGCGAACTGCCACCGCGCGAGATCGAGCACGTCGGGCATGGTGTCGGGCTCCTGGCCGGTCGGCGCGTGGCCCCGGAGGCACGCGTTACCAGCACGGTAGGCCCGGACGCCCGGGCCGGACACTCGAACCGGGCAGGTCGTGAGACATGCCACGCGCCGACCGGCGTAGGTCACTACTGTGTGTGCGTCGGGCAACGTTTCGGTCGGGAGAGGGTGGCGCCCGCGGTCGACCGGCGGCGCGTCGTCGTGATCGAGTCGTGACCTGGTGTGCGATACTTCTCATGACTTCGGGGGTGCCCGTACGCCCCCGACGCACGGCCCGCAGCACCCCGCGACTCGCGGCTCGCGGAGCGGCCGCCGCCGCTGCACCAGACGCAGCGTGACGGCAGGCGCCCCCCGTCGCCCGCGGGGCTACGGACCGCCACCGACGACTTCCGTCGCGGTCGGAGGCCCACCCCCTCGGGGGTGACCCCCGGCGAGCGACGACCGACCGCCCGCAGGGCCAGCAGCTACGGGCACGGCCCTCCGGGGTAGGAGCGACGCGTGACTCGCGACGACACCACTGCACCCCACGAAGACACCACGTCCGCCGAGGCGTCGCGCAAGCGGCCGCGCCGGCGCGCGACCCGGAACGTCGGTGCGCCCACCGACGTCGTCGTGGTCCCCGAGGGCTCGGGAGCCCACGGCGGTCCCCTCGAGATCACGCTCCCGCAGCCCGCGGCCGAGCGCGCCGCCGCGGTCGCGGAGGCACGTCAGGAGCCGGCCGGCGAGCCGGCCCCCGCGCTCGACGTCCTCGCCGAGCTGGGCGTCTCCCGCCCCACCGCCGCGCCGCGTGGCCGCCGTCGCGCCACGTCCGCCCCGGCGGAGGAGGAGTCGCGCGCCGACGTCGGCCTCGCCGACATCGCCCTGCCCGACGCCGAGCGGCCCTCGCGCACGCGGCGCAAGGCCACGCGGCCCACCGCCGCGCCGGAGGCCGAGCCGGCCGAGACCGTCGCCCCGGCCGAGCCCGAGGCCGTTGCGGAGGCCCCGAAGGCCCCCGCCCGGCGCAGCCGCGCGCGCAAGCCGGTCGCCGCCGAGCCCGCCGCCGAGCAGGAGGCGCTCGAGCCCTCGGCCGTCGAGCCCGCTGCCGCCGGGTCTGCTGCCGCCGAGCCGGTCGACGAGGCCGCGCCCGAGCCGGCCGCGCCCAAGAAGCGCAGCAGCCGCTCCCGCAAGTCGGCTGCCGAGCCGGTCGACGACGCACCGCCCGCGGCGGCGGTGGCGCCCGCGAACGACGCAGCGTCGCCGACCGCCGCCGCGCCCGCGACCGTCCCGACCACGCCCGGCGGTCAGCCCCGCCTGGCCACCACCGCCCTCCTCTTCCAGGCCCCCGACCCGACGGCGGCGCCGCGGCGCAGCCGGCGCGCCCAGGCGCCCGCGGGTCCGCCACACCCCGTCGCCGAGGTTGCCGCGGAGCAGGCGCCCGAGCGGCCCGTGCGCGAGCGTGCGACGTCGCGGCGCTCCGCCGCACGCGCCGCCGCCACCCAGGAGCCGTCGGCTCAGGAGTCCCCGGCCCAGGAGTCCCTGGCCAAGGACTCGACGGCCCAGCCGTCGGCCGAGCAGCCGACGGCCGCGAAGGCCCCCGACTTCTCGGTGGACCGGCTCTCTCGCGAGGAGCGCGAGGCGATCGACGAGATCGAGATCATCGAGGCCGAGCTCGTGGCCGAGGGCCTCGAGGCCGAGCTCGTCGGGTTCGGCGACCTCGACTTCGTTGTCGAGGACGAGGACGAGGACGAGGACGCCGCGGCGGAGGCCACCGGCACCGCCGAGGATGAGCCGGGCGACGAGGCGGAGGACCGCGACGCCGCGCCGCGTCGCCGCCGCCGCCGAGGCGGCCGGGGCCGCCGCAACCGCGGCGGCGAGAACGGCGACTCGGACGAGGACGAGTCCGACCGGTCCGGCGACGAGACCGAGTCGGAGACCGCTTCCGCCGAGCCTGCCGACACGGACTCCGACGCCGAGGGCGAGGACGCCGACGCGGGCACGAGCCGTCGTCGTCGGCGCCGTCGCAGCCGCGGCGCCGCGGCCGAGGGCACCCGGCCCGGCCGGGCGAGCGACGAGGTGACCGCGCTCAAGGGTTCGACGCGCCTCGAGGCGAAGCGCCAGCGCCGCCGCGAGGGCCGCGACGCCGGCCGGCGCCGCCAGATCATCACCGAGGCCGAGTTCCTCGCACGTCGCGAGTCGGTGCAGCGCTCGATGGTCGTGCGCGAGCGTGACGGGCGGACGCAGATCGCGGTGCTGGAGGACGGGGTGCTCGTCGAGCACTACGTGTCCCAGCAGGCGCAGGCGTCGATGGTCGGCAACGTGTACCTCGGCAGGGTCCAGAACGTGCTGCCCAGCATGGAGGCCGCGTTCGTCGACATCGGCAAGGGTCGCAACGCCGTGCTGTACGCCGGCGAGGTCAACTGGGATGCCGCGGGCCTCGAGGGCCAGCCGCGGCGCATCGAGGAGGCGCTCAAGTCCGGCGACTCGGTGCTCGTCCAGGTCACGAAGGACCCGATCGGGCACAAGGGCGCGCGGCTGACGTCGCAGGTCACGCTTGCCGGCCGGTTCCTCGTGCTCGTCCCCGGCGGCGGCATGACCGGCATCAGCCGCAAGCTCCCCGACACCGAGCGCGCCCGCCTCAAGAAGATCCTCCGCGAGGTCGTGCCCGACGGCGCGGGCGTCATCGTGCGCACCGCCGCCGAGGGGGCGAGCGAGGAGGAGCTGCGCGCCGACGTCGCCCGCCTGCAGGCACAGTGGGAGGCGATCGAGAAGAAGTCCGCGAAGTCGTCGTCCGCGCCCGCGCTCCTGCAGGGCGAGCCGGACCTCGCGATCCGCGTGGTGCGCGACATCTTCAACGACGACTTCGGCTCGCTCGTCGTCGAGGGCGAGGGCCCGTGGAGCGAGATCTCGTCGTACCTGGGCGAGCTCGCCCCGGACCTCGCCGAGCGCGCGTCCAAGTGGGTGGAGAACACGGATGTCTTTGCGGTGCACCGCATCGACGAGCAGCTCGCCAAGGGCATGGACCGCAAGGTCTGGCTGCCGTCGGGCGGCTCGCTCGTCATCGACCGCACCGAGGCCATGACGGTCGTCGACGTCAACACCGGGAAGTTCACGGGCTCGGGCGGCACGCTCGAGGAGACCGTGACCCGGAACAACCTCGAGGCCGCCGAGGAGATCGTCCGGCAGCTCCGCCTGCGCGACATCGGCGGGATCATCGTCATCGACTTCATCGACATGGTCCTGGAGTCCAACCGCGACCTCGTGCTGCGGCGGCTCGTCGAGTGCCTGGGCCGCGACCGGACCAAGCACCAGGTCGCCGAGGTGACCTCGCTCGGGCTCGTCCAGATGACGCGCAAGCGCGTGGGCCAGGGCCTCGTCGAGGCGTTCTCGGAGACGTGCGAGCACTGCCACGGACGCGGCTTCATCGTCCACTCCGAGCCGATCGAGCGGTCGGGCCAGAACGGCCAGGGGGGCGAGACGCACGTGCACGGCGGCGCCGAGACCGCGGGCACGGACGACTCGCGCCGCGGGTCGCGCCGGCGTCGGGGCAAGTCCGTCGAGGCGGCGCCCGCGGGCCCGGCCGGCGGCCCGGCCGTGCCCGTGCTGCCCGAGTCGCGCGACGCCGTGAAGGCGACGCTCGCGACCATCGCGGCGGCCGCCGCGCACGCCCACGACCACCCGCACGAGCACGAGGCGCACGACGCCGCCGACCAGGATGCCGTCCTCGCCCAGGTCCACGAGGGCCGGGGCGACGAGGGGTTGGACGAGGGCGAGGGTGTCGCGGTCGAGGATGCCGGGAGCACCGAGGACGCACTCGACGCCGCAGCACCGACGGACGCGCAGGACGACTGACCGCGTGCCTCCGGAGGTCCTCGCCCGCGGGCCGCGCGTCGTCCTGCGCGGCTGGGCCGCTGCCGATCGCGCCGTGCTGCGTGAGTGGTTGCGGCCGGAGCACGAGTGGCACCGGTCGGATGGGCCCTACTACCCGGTGCCGTCCGACGACGAGGCCGCGGCCATCGCCGAGGGCGCCGGGCGCAGTCCCGGCCCCGGGCTGCCGCCGGGCCGTCTCGTGATCGACGTCGACGGCCGGCTCGTCGGTGCCGTGTCGTGGTACTGGGAGTCCGAGGAGACCCAGTGGGCCCGGATGGGCGTCACCGTGTTCGACCCGGCCGAGCGCGGCCGGGGTCTCGGGCGCGAGGCGCTCGCGCTCTGGACCTCGTACCTGTTCGGCGCGACCGACTGGGTGCGCCTCGACCTGGCGACCTGGTCGGGCAACGCGGCCATGATCGCGGTCGCGCGCGCCCTGGGCTTCGTCGAGGAGGGCCGGTTCCGCCGTGCCCGCGTCGTCGACGGGACGCGCTACGACGCGGTGGTGCTCGGCGTCCTGCGTGAGGAGTGGGAAGCAACGAGGAAGGAGCCGGCGTGAGGCCGACCGACATCGAGACCTTCACCCAGGTGGGCGCGCTCACCGTGGACCCGGACGGGAGCCGCGCCGTCGTCGCCGTGTCGTACGCGTCGCTCGCGGCCGACGCGACCGTGGGTCAGCTCTGGGAGCTGCCGCTGGGCGACGAGGCGGGCCCGGGCGGGGCGCGCCGGCTCACGCGCGGACGCCGCGACCTCGCCCCCCGCTTCTCGCCGGACGGGCGCCTCCTGGCCTTCCTGCGGGCCGTGCCCGGCGGCAAGCCGCAGGTCCACGTCGTCGACGCGCGCGGCGGCGAGCCGCTCGCGGTGACGGACCAGCCGCTCGGCGTCAGCGACCTCGCCTGGTCGCCCGACTCGGCCCGGATCGCGTTCGTCGCGGCCGTCCCCGAGCCGGGCCGGTACGGCACCGTCGACGGGCTCGGCCCGGACGCCGAGCCGGCGCGGCGCATCACGACCGTCCGCTACTCGGGCAACGGCCGGGGCTACACGATCGACAAGCGGTCCCACGTGTTCGTCGTCGACGTGCCCGACGTCGCGGGGGAGCCGTCGTACGAGCCGGCGCCGGACGTCCCGGCCGAGGGCGGCGAGGACGCGGCCGGCGAGTCCGCGGTGCCCGTGGCCCGCCGCGCGACCCACGTCGACACCGACCACGGCAGCCCGGTCTTCACGGCCGACGGCGAGCGGCTGCTCGTGATCGCGGCGCTGCACGACGGGCGCGACACGGACCTGCGCACCGACGTCTGGTCGTTCCCGGTACCGGCGGGCGACGCCGACGACGAGCCGGCCGGGGAGCCGGTCCGCGTGACGGGCGACGAGAACCTCGACGTCGGGGCGGTCACGGTCGGCCCCGACGGGCTCGTCTGGTTCACCTCCGCAGAGATGGGCGGGAGCGGCCGGGACTTCGTGGCACGCACCACCGCGGCCTACGTCGTCGAGCCCGGACCGAACGGCTGGGGAGAGCCGCGGCGCGTGACGGACCCGGCCCAGCACGACCTTGCGCTCGCGGGCTCCGACGCGGGCCTCGTGGCCGTTCCGGGTGCCGTGCTCGTCGTCGACCGGAGTCGCGGGCGGGGGCCGGTCCTGCGCGTCGATGCCGACGGCGAGGTCACGACCGTGCTCGACGGCGACCTCGAGGCCACGGGGCTGGCGGTCGGCGGCGGGACGCTCGCGGTCGGGGTCGTCACGCCCGCCAGTGCGGGCGACGTGGTGGCCGTGGCCCTCGACGACGACCACCGTCCTGTCGGCGCGCCCCGAGCCTTGACCGACCTGGGCGGAGCGGCGCGGGCGAGCGGCGTCGTCGTGCCCGTCGAGGAGGAGCACCCGAGCGCCGACGGCACGCCGGTGCACGGGTGGGTCGCGGTGCCGGACGGGCGTGCGGAGGGATCCGGCCCGCACCCCGTGCTGCTCATGATCCACGGCGGGCCGTTCGCGCAGTACACGGTCGGGCTCTTCGACGAGACGCAGGTCTACACGTCGGCCGGGTACGCCGTCGTCTACTGCAACCCGCGCGGGTCGGCCGGCTACGGGCGCGAGCACGGCCTCGCGATCAAGGAACGGATGGGCACCGTCGACCTCGAGGACGTCCTCGGCTTCCTCGACGGCGTGCTCGCGGCGCACCCGGAGCTCGACGCGGACCGGGTCGGGATCCTCGGCGGCTCGTACGGCGGGTACCTCACCGCGTGGACCGTCGCGCACGACCACCGGTTCGCGGCCGCGGTCGTCGAGCGGGGCTTCCTCGACCCGGAGGCGTTCATCGGGACGAGCGACATCGGGTCGTTCTTCTCCGAGGAGTACACGGGCGCCGACCCGGCGCACCGGGCGGCGCAGAGCCCCCAGGCGGTCGTCGGGCAGGTCCGCACGCCGACGCTCGTCGTCCACTCCGAGCAGGACCTGCGCTGCCCGCTGTCCCAGGCCGAGCGCTACTACGCCGCGCTGCGGCGGGGCGGGGTGGACTCCGAGCTCCTCGTGTTCCCGGGCGAGAACCACGAGCTGAGCCGCGCGGGCCGTCCCCGGCACCGGGTGCAGCGGTTCGACGCGATCCTCGACTGGTTCGGCCGCTACCTGCCGGTCTGACGGTCCGGCGCGGCCGGCGTCGTGGGCCCGCGGCAGGATGAGGGCATGACGGGACGGGTCGAGGTCGTCGTCGGGCCGATGTTCGCCGGCAAGACGGAGGAGCTCCTGCGCCGGGTGCGCCGCGCGCAGGTCGCAGGCCGCACCGTGGAGGTCGTGAGCCACGCGCTCGACGTGCGCCGCGGGGCCGGGCGCGTGAGCACGCACTTCGGCCTCGCGGTGCCGTCGCGGGTCGCGTCGCAGGCCGAGGAGGTCGCGGCCGGCCGGGACCCGGCCGCCGAGCTGCTCGCGGTCGACGAGGCGCAGTTCTTCGGTCCCGAGCTCGTGGACGTGGTCCAGCGGCTCGCCGACGACGGCGTCGTCGTGGTGGTCGCCGGCCTCGACGTGACGTACGACCAGCGGCCCTTCGAGCCGATGGCCGCGCTCGCGACGCTCGCCGAGCGGACCGACCGCCTGCTCGCCGTGTGCGCGGTGTGCGGCGAGGACGCCCCGTTCCACGTGCGCGTGGCGCAGTCCACCGACGACGACGCGGCGGAGGCCACCGCGGAGCACGTCGGCGGGTCCGACAAGTACCAGGCCCGGTGCCGCGCGCACCTCGACGCCCCGCCCTGGCGCTGAGGCCGGGAGCCCGGCCTCGCGCGATCAGGCGAGCGGGCCGCGCAGCGGGACGAACGAGTACGAGCCGTGCTCGCTCGCGTGCGCGCGCCCGTGGCGGTCGACCTCCAGCAGCACCATGGTCGTCCGCACCGGCACGACCAGGCGGCCGCCGGGCGCGAGCTGGCGCACGAGCGCCCGGGGGAGCGCGTCGGGGGAGGCCGAGACGAGGATCCGGTCCCAGCCGCCCGGGCGCGCGCGGCCCAGGTGCTCCGGGTCGGCGGCCTCGACCCGCGCCCAGGGCGTGGCGCGGGCGGCGACGTTCGCGCTCCCGAAGGCGACCAGGGCGGGCTCGAGCTCGAGGCCGAGCACCTCGCCGTCGGGCCCGACGAGGTGGGCGAGCAGGGCGGTGGTCCAGCCGGAGCCCGAGCCCACGTCGAGGACGCCCTGCCCGGGCCTCACGTCGAGCAGCCGCAGCATCGCCGCGACCGTGGTGGGCTGCGAGCCGGTCTGACCGTGCCCGAGAGGGAGTGCGACGTCGTCGCTCGCGCGTCGGCGGACGTCGCCGGGCAGGAAGTCGCGTCGCGGGACCGCCCGGAGCGCCTCCGTCACCGCGTCGTCGAGCGGGCCCGCTCCGACGGGCCGGGCCGGCCGTGACCTCACCTCTCGACGGTAGCGCGGGGGGCCCGGGTGCGAGCGCGGGCGTGCGGGCGGACGCTGGTCGGACAGGCATCGAGGAGGAGACATGAGCGCATCGGTCGCCCGGATCACGCACATCTCGGCGAGGTCGGACACGAGCTTCGAGGACGCGGTGCGGCTCGGCGTCGAGCGGGCCGCGCAGACGCTGCGGAACGTCTCCGGCGCGTGGGTCAAGGACCAGACCGTCAAGGTCGAGGGCGGGCGTATCGTCGCGTGGCAGGTCGTGCTCGAGGTCACCTTCGTGCTCGAGTGAGGGGCCCCTCCGGCGCGGTTTGACCCCGGACGGGCGCGGCCCGTACCCTTGAACGTCGGCGCGTGTCATGCGCGCTGGTCCCGTGTGCCCATGGTCCGGCCGCACTCGCACGCCGCGGCGTGACGCAGTTCCCAAGACGATCGACCATGACGAGCACGCCCAGACGAGTAGAGATGAGCAGCAACGTGGTGTACGCGATCGTAAAGGCTGGCGGCCGCCAGGAGAAGGTCGCGGTCGGCGACGTCGTCGTCGTGGACCGCCTTTCCGCAGGGGTCGGCGACTCGGTCGAGCTTCCCGCGCTCCTGCTCGTCGACGGGGAGAAGGTCACGACCGACGCGGCGAAGCTCGCGAAGGTCAAGGTCACCGCCGAGGTCGTGCGGGACGAGAAGGGTCCGAAGATCGCGATCCTCCGGTACAAGAACAAGACCGGCTACCGTCGCCGCCAGGGTCACCGTCAGCAGCTGACCCGCCTCAAGGTCACCGGCATCAAGTGAGTCGCTCCCGTCGCACCGCGACGGGGTCTCACACTTCCCACTTCTCCCTCGGTACGAGAGCAGGTCATCAGACATGGCACACAAGAAGGGCGCGAGCTCCTCGCGCAACGGTCGTGACTCCAACGCCCAGCGCCTCGGCGTGAAGCGCTTCGGCGGCGAGCAGGTCAAGGCGGGCGAGATCATCGTCCGCCAGCGCGGCACGCACTTCCACCCCGGCAACAACGTCGGCCGTGGCGGCGACGACACGCTGTTCGCGCTGACCGCGGGCGCCGTCCAGTTCGGGACGCGCCGCGACCGCAAGGTCATCGACATCGTCCCGGCCGAGGCCTGACCGGGCCGACCAGCCGGCTTGACCCGAGGGGCGCACCGTTTCGGCGGTGCGCCCCTCGGCCTGTTTTTCCCATCCCGCTCGAGAGGACCTTCCCCATGGCGACGTTCGTCGATCGCGTGGTGCTGCACGCGCACGGCGGTGACGGGGGCAATGGCTGTGCCTCGATTCACCGGGAGAAGTTCAAGCCGCTCGCGGGCCCCGACGGGGGCAACGGCGGCAACGGCGGGTCCGTGATCCTGCGCGTCGACCCGCAGACCACGACACTCCTCGAGTACCACCACGGTCCGCACCGGCACGCGGCGTCGGGCACCCAGGGCATGGGCGACCACCGCGCCGGCGCGAACGGCGGCGACCTCGTGCTCGGCGTGCCCGACGGCACCGTCGTCACCTCGGAGGACGGCGAGGTCCTCGCGGACCTCGTCGGCACGGGCGCGGAATTCGTCGTGACCGAGGGCGGACGCGGTGGCCTCGGCAACGCGGCCCTCGCGAGCCAGCGGCGCAAGGCGCCGGGCTTCGCCCTGCTGGGCGAGCCCGGCGAGGAGCGCGACGTCGTGCTCGAGCTCAAGACCATCGCCGACGTCGCACTCGTGGGCTACCCCAGCGCGGGCAAGTCGAGCCTCGTGGCCTCGATCTCGGCGGCGCGCCCCAAGATCGCGGACTACCCGTTCACCACGCTCGTGCCGAACCTCGGCGTCGTGCAGGCGGGGGAGGCGCGGTTCACCGTCGCCGACGTCCCCGGCCTGATCCCCGGTGCCAGCGAGGGCAAGGGGCTCGGCCTGGAGTTCCTGCGCCACATCGAGCGCTGCGCCGTGATCGTCCACGTGCTGGACTGCGCGACGCTCGAGCCGGGCCGCGACCCGATCAGCGACCTCGACGTCATCGAGGGCGAGCTCGGGGCGTATGCAGCCGCGCTCGACGAGGAGGCGGGCGTCGCGGGCGGTCGCGTCCCTCTCATGGAGCGCCCGCGCGTCGTCGTGCTCAACAAGATCGACGTGCCCGAGGCGCGCGAGCTCGCCGACTTCGTGCGGCCCGAGCTGGAGGGCCGCGGCCTGCGCGTGTTCGAGATCTCGACCGCGAGCCACGAGGGGCTGCGGCCGCTCACGTTCGCGCTCGCGGAGATCGTCGACAAGGCGCGCGCCGAGGCGCCGGCCCCCGAGGCGGCCCGCATCGTCCTGCGCCCCCGGGCCGTCGACGAGAAGGGCTTCACGGTGACCCGCCGCGAGGACTCCGACGGCGTGTACTTCGAGGTGCTCGGCGCCAAGCCCGAGCGCTGGGTGCGCCAGACGGACTTCTCGAACGACGAGGCCGTCGGCTACCTGGCGGACCGGCTCGCGCGGCTCGGCGTCGAGGAGAAGCTCTTCAAGACCGGGGCCGTCGCGGGCGACGAGGTGCGCATCGGGAGGAAGAACGCCGTCGTCTTCGACTGGGAGCCCACGCTGCTCACCGGCTCGGAGCTGCTCGGCGGGCCGCGCGGGACGGACCTCCGCCTCGACGACCGCCTGCGCCCGTCCCGCAAGGAGAAGCGCGCCGAGTTCCACGACCGTATGGACGCCAAGGCCGCCGCACGCGAGGAGCTGTGGACCGAGCGGTCGTCGGGCCACTGGTCCGACCCGGCCGACGCAGCCCGCACCGAGCCGGACGCGGACGACTCCGAGGACGACCGGGCATGACGTCCGCGACGGCCACGCCCGTCGTCGGGACGGGCTCGCGCGCGGACGTCGCGGCTGCCCAGCGGGTCGTCGTGAAGATCGGCTCGTCGTCGCTCACCGGCGCGGACGGGCTCCTCGACGTCGACGCGCTGCACCGGCTCGTCGACGTGCTCGCGGCCCGGCGGGCCGAGGGCAAGCAGGTCGTGCTGGTCACGTCCGGCGCGATCGCGGCCGGCGTCGGGCCGCTCGGCCTGTCGGGCCGGCCGCAGGACCTCGCTACCGCTCAGGCGGCCGCGAGCGTCGGGCAGGGGCTCCTCGTGGCCCGGTACGCGGAGGCGTTCGGGGCGCACGGCCTCCGGGTCGGCCAGGTGCTCCTGACCGTCGAGGACACGGTGCGCCGCGGCCACTACCGCAACGCCCAGCGCACCCTGGAGACGCTGCTCGACCTCGGCGTGGTGCCGATCGTCAACGAGAACGACACGGTCGCGACGCACGAGATCCGGTTCGGCGACAACGACCGCCTCGCGGCGCTCGTGTCCCACCTGGTCCGCGCCGACGGCCTGGTCCTGCTCACCGACGTCGACGGCCTGTACGACGCGCCGCCGAGCCAGCCCCGCGCGCAGCGCATCCGCGAGGTGCGGTCGGCCGCGGACCTCGACGGCGTCGAGGTGACCGGCCGCGGCTCCGCCGTCGGGACGGGCGGCATGATCACCAAGCTCGACGCCGTCCGGATCGCGTCGGCGTCCGGCGTGGCCGCGGTCCTCGCGCGCTCCGACCAGGCCGCTGCCGCGCTCGCGGGCGAGGACGTCGGCACGTTCTTCGCGGTCACCGGCAAGCGTTCGAGCCGGCGCAGGCTCTGGATCGGCTACGCCGCCCGCTCCCAGGGGCGCCTTGTGCTCGACGCCGGGGCCGTCCGGGCGGTGCAGGGCGGCAGGGCGTCGCTGCTCCCCGCGGGCGTGGTCGGCGTCGACGGGGAGTTCGACACGGGCGACGTCGTGGACCTCGTCACCGAGGACGGGCGCGTGGTCGCGCGGGGGATCGTCGCGTTCGACGCCTCCGAGCTCCCGCAGCTGCTCGGGCGCTCGACGCACGAGCTGCGCGCTGACCTGGGCGAGGGGTACGACCGCGAGCTCGTGCACCGCGACGACCTGGTCCTCGTGCGGGGGCGCCGCGCGGCGTCCTGAGGTGCGAGGCGGGCGGCCGCCGATGAGTCGGGCGCCGTCCGCGGGTCTGCCCGGGTGACACACTCGCCCAGCACCCGGAGGCACGCTCGTGCGCACGCTCGCGATCACCCAGAACCTCACCCTCGACGGCGCCGTCGAGATGCTCGACGACTGGTTCGAGCCCACCGCCCAGGCGGACCAGGCCGACCTGCTCGCCGAGCTGCGGCGCCAGGACGAGGAGGCCGACGCGCTGGTCGTGGGGCGACGGACCTTCGAGGACTTCCGGGGCTACTGGCGGCACCTCGACGACGCGGCCGGCATCGGCGCCTACCTCGACCACGTCGAGAAGTACGTCGTCTCCTCGACCCTCGCCGAACCCGGCTGGGAGCACACGACCGTGCTCGGCGGGGACCCGGTCGAGCAGGTGGGCGCGCTCAGGCGCGCGGCCGGGCGGGACGTCGTCGTGACCGGCAGCATCACGCTGTGCCATGCGCTGATCGCCGCCGACCTCGTCGACGAGTACCGGTTCTTCGTCTACCCGGTCGTGCAGGGACGCGGGCGGCGGCTCTTCCCCGACGGGGTGCGCATCCCCTCGCTCCGGCTCCTCGGGTCGCGCACGTTCGACGGCGGGGTCACGCTGCTGCGCTACGCCCGGGCCTGACGCGTCACACCGGCTCGGACCGTGAGACGAACGCCGCCCGCGTTGACGTGGGCGCGGCCGGGACGCTCGACTGCGCGCGTGACGACCGAGCTCCCGCGCATCACGCGCCTCGCCTTCCTGACCCCCGGCAACTTCCCCGACGACGACCCGGCCACCGGCCTCGAGCACACGCTCGAGGTCTTCGAGACGGGGGAGCGGCTCGGGTACGGGGGCGCCTGGGTCCGCCAGCGACACCTGGAGCACGGGGTGTCGTCGGCGGTCGTGTTCCTCGCGGCCGCCTCGCAGCGCACGAGCCGCATCGAGCTCGGCACGGCCGTCATCCCCGTCGGCTACGAGAGCCCCTGGCGGCTCGCGGAGGACGTCGCCACCGCCGACGTGCTGTCGGGCGGCCGGCTGCAGGTGGGGCTGTCGGCGGGCACGCCGCCGCACGTGGAGCTCATCGGCGAGCGCGTGTTCGACGGCGACTGGTCGGGACAGGACTTCTCCCACGCCCGGATCGAGCGGCTCGCCGAGAACCTGCGCTCCGACTACCTCGGCGACGAGTCCACGGTGGTCCGCTCGCCCGGCAACGTCCAGCGTCCGCGGCTCCAGCCGCGCGCGGAGGGCATCGTGGACCGGCTCTGGTACGGCGCCGGGTCGTGGCGCTCGACCGCGTGGGCCGCGCGGACCGGGCTGAACCTGCTGAGCGGGAACATCGTGGCCGGCGAGGACAGCGACGACTTCGCGACCCAGCAGCAGCTCAACGTGCGGCGGTACCGCGAGCAGTTCGTGGGGTCGCGTGCGCCGCGGGTCGCGCTGGGGCGGGTCCTCCTCCCGCTCGACGGCGCCGACCGCCCCACGCGCGAGCGGTACCGCGCGTACGGGGCGAGCCGCCGCGCCCGCACGCTCGGGCCGCAGGGCGAGCGGCGCACGCTGTTCGCGCGCGACCTCGTCGGCACGTCCGAGCAGATCCTCGAGGCGCTCGCCACGGACGTCGCGCTGCGCGAGGCGGGCGAGCTGCGGCTCGAGCTGCCCTACGAGCTCGAGCGCGAGGACTACGAGCAGATCCTCACGGACGTCGCCACGACGATCGCGCCCACCCTCGGCTGGAGCCCCGAGGGCACGGAGGTCCCCTTCACCGGGCTCGACGTCGCGTCGCCGTCTCGCGTGCTGACACCGGCCTCCCCGGACGTCGTCTCACGACCGTAGGCTGGAACCATGTCGACCCTCGCCCACGAGACGCAGACCCACGCCACGTCCCGCACGGCCGCCCCGGCCCCGGGCGGTGCCCCCGCGGCCGACGTCGAGGACGCGGTCCGCGCGGTCGCCCGGCGGGCCAAGGTCGCGTCGCGTGCCCTCGCGACGGCGAACCGCGCCACCAAGGACGCCGCCCTCGAGGCGCTCGCGGACGCGCTCGTCGCGGCCACGGACGAGATCGTCGCGGCGAACGCCGTCGACCTCGACCGCGGGCGCGCGTCGGGCCTCCCCGACGGGCTGCTGGACCGGCTCGCGCTCACGCCAGCGCGCATCGCCGGCATCGCGGACGCGCTCCGCGAGCTCGCGGGCCTCCCGGATCCCGTGGGCGAGGTCGTGCGCGGCCAGACGCTGCCCAACGGGCTGCGGCTGCGGCAGGTGCGGGTGCCGATGGGTGTGGTCGGCATGATCTACGAGGCCCGGCCCAACGTGACCGTCGACGCCGCGGGGCTCGCGCTGAAGAGCGGCAACGCGGTCGTCCTGCGGGGCGGGTCAGCGGCGGCCGGGTCGAACCGGGTGATCGTCAGCGTCCTCGGGCGGGCCCTCGAGGCCGTCGGGCTGCCCGCCGACCTCGTGCAGTCCGTCGACGAGCACGGCCGCCCCGGCGGCGTCGCGCTCATGCGCGCGCGGGGGCTCGTCGACGTGCTCGTGCCGCGCGGCGGTGCGGACCTGATCCAGACCGTGGTCCGCGAGTCGACGGTGCCCGTGATCGAGACGGGCGTCGGCAACTGCCACGTGTACGTCGACGCGAGCGCGGACGAGGCCATGGCCCTCGAGATCCTGCTCAACTCCAAGACCCAGCGCGTGGGGGTCTGCAACGCGGCCGAGACGCTGCTCGTCCACGCCGACGCCGCACCCACGTTCCTCCCGACCGCGCTCGCCGCGCTCGCGGAGGCGGGCGTCGTCGTGCACGGGGACGCCGAGACCGAGCGCCTGGCGCCCGAGGGCGTCGAGGTGCGTCCCGCGACGGACGAGGACTGGGCGACCGAGTACCTCGCCCTCGAGATCGCGGTGCGGGTGGTGCCCGACCTCGACGCGGCCCTCGACCACGTCCGGACCTGGACGTCGGGGCACACCGAGGCGATCGTGACGCGGGACCTGCCGTCCTCCGAGCGGTTCGTGGCCGAGCTCGACTCGGCGGCGATCATGGTCAACGCGTCCACGCGGTTCACCGACGGCGGCCAGCTCGGGCTCGGCGCCGAGATCGGCATCTCGACGCAGAAGCTCCACGCCCGCGGCCCGATGGGCCTCGCGGAGCTCACGACGACCAAGTGGGTCGTCCACGGCGACGGCCACGTGCGCCCCTGAGCGATCCTCCGGGCTGTGGGTCACCTGACCCAGCGGACGTGAGAGACTGGTGCCGCCCGCCAGCCTGGCCCTCGTGGTCGGACGGCGGACGACAACCTGTCAGGCGCGACGCGGCGGCGTCGCGAGAGCGTAGGAGGACTCGTGTCCGCAGCTGTTCTGGTCGCCGAGAAGGTCAACGAGCTCCCGGTCTCCCCGTACGTGTACGGCGGCACGGCCCTCGCCATCCTGGTGGGCCTCCTCGCCATCACCTTCGCGTTCCGCAGCGTCGGCACGCGCCACTGAGAGCCGGGAGAGCCCAGGGTGCGAGCGCGCTCTTGGACGCGTCTGCAGACCCGACACCCGTGGTACCGATGAGCGACGCGCCCGTGCGCCTGGGCGTCATGGGCGGGACGTTCGACCCCATCCACCACGGGCACCTCGTGGCCGCGAGCGAGGTCGCGGCGCGATTGGCTCTCGACGAGGTCGTGTTCGTCCCGACGGGGCAGCCGACCTTCAAGCAGCACCAGCGCGTCACGGCTGCCGAGCACCGCTACCTCATGACGGTGGTCGCGACCGCGTCGAACCCGCGCTTCACGGTGAGCCGCGTCGACGTCGACCGGGGCGGGCTCACGTACACGATCGACACGCTGCGCGACCTCAAGACGCAGCGGCCCGCGGCCGAGCTGTTCTTCATCACCGGCGCGGACGCGATCGAGCAGATCCTGCGCTGGAAGGACGTCGACCAGCTCTTCGAGCTCGCGCACTTCGTGGCCGTGACCCGGCCCGGTCACCACCTGTCCCTCGAGGGCCTTCCGCCGGACCGGGTGACCATGCTCGAGGTGCCGGCGCTCGCCATCTCCTCGACCGGTGTGCGGGAGCGCGCCGTCTCCGGTCTTCCCGTCTGGTACCTGGTTCCCGACGGGGTCGTCCAGTACATCAACAAATACGGTCTGTACGAAGGTCCTGCGGCATGAGCGATCAGAGTGGATCCAACCCGGGAGGCGGCGCCCCGCTGACGCGTCGCGAGGTGCGCGAGCGCGAGCAGGCGCTCGCGGCGGCCCGCGACGAGCAGCAGCGCGCGGCCGAGCGCCGGGCGACGCTGGAGCGGCTCGCGCGCGAGCGCGCCGCGCAGCAGCCCCAGCCGGCGCCACGTCCCGCGCCCGCGCCGTCGGCCCAGCCTCCGGCGGCTCCCCGGCCCGCGCCCTCGAGCCCGCCGCCGGCCGCCCACCCGTCGGGATACCAGGCCGCCGGGGTCACCGCGCCGTGGGGGCCGGCCGCCGGTTCGCCGCCGCCCGCGCCGGCGACGCCGCCCGCTCGCCGGTCGTTGCGGGACAGCGGCCAGCCCGCCCCGGTCGTGCGCCCGCCGGCCGGTATCGCGAGCACCCGCGCCGTGGACGCGACCGGCCGCCTCATGCCCGTCCAGCCCGTCGCACCGCCGAGCGCCGCGCCCGCGCCGGCCGCCCCCACCGCCGGGCAGCAGCCCGCGGCGCCGACGCGGACGTCGATGCGCCCGGCATCGGCGGCCGCGGTAGCCCCCGCGTTCGGCTCCACGAGCGGAGCCCCGGCGCCGGCGTTCGGTCCGACGAGCGGGGCTCCCGCTCCCGCCCCGGCCGCTCCCGCACCGGCGCCCGCTCCCGCGGCGCCGTGGGCGTCGACGACGGGCGCCGCGTCGGCGGCTCCGTCGTTCCCCGCCGCGGTCCCTTCGACGTCGGAGCCTGCTCCCGCGGGCTACGTCGACGACCCTTCCGCCACCGTGGTCGCCCCGTGGGGCGCCACCGGCGCCGAGGCGCCCGTCGCCGCGACGGCCATGGCGTTCGCGCCGACCGCCGGCGGCCCGGTCCCGGCGCCCGACCTGACGCCGGCCTACGCGGACGCTCAGGGCGGCTACGACGACGCGGACGACGAGATCGAGCCCCCGCGTCACGCGTACACCTGGCTGCACTACCTCATCCTCGTCGCCGTCGCGTTCGTGCTCGGACTGCTGATCTGGCAGCTCATGCTGAGCGGTCACGGCGCCGGACCGCGGACGGCCTCCGGGAGCGCTCCCACCGTCCAAGCCCTGCACGACCCCGTGCAGCACGACCCCGAAGGAACCCTGTGACCGCATCCGCACGCGCCGTCGAGCTCGCGGTGGCCGCCGCGCGCGCCTCCGCCGACCTCAAGGCCGAGGAGATCATCGCCCTCGACGTGAGCGAGCAGCTCGTCCTCACCGACGTGTTCGTCATCGCGTCCGGCACCAACGAGCGGCAGGTCGGCGCGATCGTCGACGCCGTCGAGGAGGCCCTCCACAAGCTCGGCGCCAAGCCGCTGCGCCGCGAGGGCAAGGGGGAGGGGCGCTGGGTCCTGATCGACTTCGGCGACGTCGTCGTGCATGTGCAGCACGCCGAGGACCGCGTGTACTACGCGCTCGAGCGGCTCTGGAAGGACTGCCCCGTGATCGAGCTGCCCGCGGACGTGGTCGCGGGCGCCGACGCGGAGTGACGCGCCGGTGAGCGCGCGCACCCTCGTCCTCGTCCGGCACGGCCGCACCGAGTGGAACGCCACCGGGCGTCTGCAGGGCCACGCGGACGTCGCACTCGACGACGTCGGGCGCTGGCAGGCCCGGCGCGGCGCCCAGACGCTGTTCCGCCGGCACAAGGCAGCGCTCGTCGTCGCGTCGGACCTCACCCGTGCCGCCCAGACCGCCCAGGCGTACGCCGACGCCGCGGGCGTGCCCGTGGTGCTCGACGCGCGGCTGCGCGAGCGCGGGTTCGGCCAGTGGGAGGGCATGACGGGCGAGGAGCTCGTCGGAGGCTGGCCCGAGCAGTACGCGGCGTGGCGCCGCGGCGAGGAGCCGAGCGGCATCGGCGCGGAGACCAAGGCGGCGGTCGCCGCTCGCATGGTCGACGCGATCGGCGCGTACGCCGACGAGCTCGAGCCCGACCAGACCCTGGCGGTCGTCTCGCACGGCGCCGCCATCTCCCTGGCGATCGCCGCGCTGCTCGGTCAGGACGCGTCGTACTGGCGGGGGATCGCCGGGCTCAACAACGTGCACTGGTCGCAGCTGAGCCGTGCGTCGGCCGGCGCCGTGCCCGACTGGCGCCTCGTCACGCACAACGCCGGGCCCGACTACCCCCTCGACGAGTGGAACTCCGGACCGGCCGATCTGGGCGACGACGCGGATTGGATTTCCGCGCCGGGTTCCGCCTAGACTGACGACGCTCCGCAGGACGGAAATCGTCCGGCGGGACGTCTCGGGGCTGTGGCGCAGCTGGTAGCGCACCTGCATGGCATGCAGGGGGTCAGGGGTTCGAGTCCCCTCAGCTCCACCGAAGTGATGACGAGAGAGAGCCCGGCCGATGGCCGGGCTCTCTTTTTCGTTGCCTCACGATGCCCGTGGCGCCGGGCTCGCCTGGCAGCCGTGTGCTCCCTGCTGCTCGCAGGCTGGGACGATGGGTGCATGCCCGCTCCGCCCCGCGCCGGTCTCACCGTGAGCCCGCAGCTCACGATCCCGCGTGCCGAGCTCCGGGAGCGGTTCTCACGCTCGTCCGGCCCGGGTGGGCAGGGCGTGAACACGACGGACTCTCGTGTCGAGCTGTCCTGGGACGTCGACCGGTCGGCCGTCCTGACGCCCTCCCAGCGCGAGCGGATCCGCGCCCGGCTCGGAGCTCGGCTCGTCGACGGCGTCCTGACCGTGGTCGCCTCGGAGCATCGCGAGCAGCTCCGCAACCGGGACGCGGCCGCGGGGCGCCTGGCCGCCGCGGTCGCCGACGCCCTGGCCGAGCCGTCACGGGGCCGTCGGCCCACGCGGCCGACCCGCGGCTCCCAGGAGCGGCGCCTGACCACCAAGAAGCAGCGCTCGGCGACCAAGAGCCTCCGCGCCTCACGCCCCCGCCGCGACGACTGACTCGTGGTCCCCGCCTGACCGGGCTGGCGAAATCCCGGCGCCCCGGAGTGCTCGGGCATGGGATCCTGGGGCCTCTCCCCGCTGAAAGGAACCACCGTGGGTCACCTCGAGGTCGCGCACGTCGAGTACGTGCTGCCGGACGGGCGCGCCCTGCTCGACGACGTCTCGTTCCGCGTGGGCGAGGGGAGCGCGACCGCGCTCGTCGGTGCCAACGGCGCGGGCAAGACCACGCTCCTGCGGCTGCTCTCCGGGGACCTCGCGCCGTCGTCGGGCACGGTGACGCGCAGCGGCGGGCTCGGGGTGATGCCGCAGTTCGTGGGGTCGGTGCGCGACGCGACCACGGTGCGCGACCTGCTCGTCTCCGTGGCGCCGGCGCGCATCCGCGACGCCGCGCGGGCCGTGGACCGGGCCGAGCTCGCGGTCATGGAGGTCGACGACGAGCCCGCCCAGATGGCGTACGCGCAGGCGCTCGCCGACTGGGCCGACGCGCGCGGCTACGAGGCCGAGACGCTGTGGGACGAGTGCTCGACGGCGGCGCTCGGCATGCCCTACGAGCGGGCGCAGTGGCGCGAGGTCCGCACGCTGTCCGGGGGCGAGCAGAAGCGGCTCGTCCTCGAGGCGCTGCTGCGGGGGCCCGACGAGGTGCTGCTGCTCGACGAGCCCGACAACTACCTCGACGTGCCGGGCAAGCGGTGGCTCGAGGACGCCCTGAGGAGCACCCGCAAGACCGTGCTGTTCGTGAGCCACGACCGGGAGCTGCTGGCCCGCGCCGCGGACCGGGTCGTGGCGCTCGAGGCCGGGCCCGGCGGGGCCGACGCGTGGGTCCACGGCGGCTCGTTCGCGACCTTCCACGCCGCCCGGCGCGAGCGGTTCGCGCGGTTCGAGGAGCTGCGGCGGCGCTGGGACGAGAAGCACGCCCAGCTCGTGCGGCTGGTCCGGGACCTGCGTCAGGCCGCGGCGAACAGTCCCGACATGGCGTCGCGCTACCGGGCGGCACAGACGCGCCTGCGCAAGTTCGAGGAGGCCGGCCCGCCGCCCGAGCCGCCGCGCGAGCAGGACATCACGATGCGGCTGCGCGGTGGGCGGACGGGTGTCCGGGCGATCACGTGCGAGAACCTCGAGCTGACCGGCCTGATGCGGCCGTTCGACCTCGAGGTGTTCTACGGCGAGCGGGTCGCGGTGCTCGGCTCGAACGGGTCGGGCAAGTCGCACTTCCTGCGGCTGCTGGGCGGCGACGACGTCGCCCACACGGGCTCGTGGCGGCTGGGTGCGCGCGTCGTCCCGGGGTCGTTCGCGCAGACCCACGCGCACCCGGAGCTCGTCGGGCGCACCCTGCTGGAGATCCTGTGGGAGGACCACGCCCACGACAAGGGCCGCGCGATGCCGGTGCTCGGACGGTACGAGCTCATCGTCGCCGCCGACCGCCCGTTCGAGAAGCTCTCGGGCGGCCAGCAGGCGCGGTTCCAGATCCTCCTGCTCGAGCTGAGCGGCTGCACCGCCCTCCTGCTCGACGAACCGACCGACAACCTCGACCTCGAGTCGGCCGACGCCCTGCAGGAGGGCCTCGAGGCGTTCGACGGCACCGTCGTCGCCGTCACGCACGACCGCTGGTTCGCGCGCTCCTTCGACCGGTTCCTCGTGTTCGGGTCGGACGGCGTCGTGCGCGAGACCGACGAGCCGGTCTGGGACGAGCGCCGGGTGGCGCGGGCGCGCTGAGGCGCTCGCCGGTGCGTCGACCGTGGTCAGCGCACCGGCGCGTCCGCGGCAGGTGCGCTCGCGACCGCGGCGACCTGCGCCCGGGCCCGGGCGATCGCGTCCGGCCCCGCGCCGGCGTCGGCGAGCGTGAGAACGGCCGCGCCGACGATGGGCCGTTCCCGCGTGGGGCGCAGCTCGGCGCGGGGGAACGCCGGTGCGATGGCGTCGCGGACCCGCGCAAGGAGTCCCGGGTCCCCGGCCGCCAGCACCCCGCCGCCCAGGACGACCGGGACCGGAGTGTCGCGGAGGTCGAGCCGCTCGAGCGCGACCCGCGCGAGGAGTGCGATCTCGTCGCCCAGGTGGTCGACGATCGACCGCGCCACCCGGTCTCCGTCGCGCGCGGCGGCGAGGACGACGGGCGCGAGGCCGGTGAGGTCGTCGTGTGCGATCCGACCGAAGTGCAGCCCCTCGACGACGGCGGTGAGGTCGCGCTCGCCGAAGTACCGGGGGATGAGCGTCGTGAACGCCGTGGATCCGCCGCGACCGTCCTCGGCGCGGGCCGCGTACCAGAGGGCCTCCTGCGCGATGCCCGAGCCGCCGCCCCAGTCTCCCGAGATCGGGCCGAGGGCGGGGAACCGGGCGTCGCGCCCGTCGGCCCGGACGCCCACGCAGTTGATGCCCGTGCCGCACACGACCGCGACCGCGTCGGGGGCGTCGGTGCCCGTGCGGAGCAGGGCGAACATGTCGTTGTCGAGGTGCACGGGCGCCTCACGCGCCCACGCCAGGTCGGCGACGGCCGCGCGGAACGTCGTGATCTCCTGCGGCAGGTCGAGGCCCGCGAGGTAGGCGCCGACGGCCGCCACGGGGAGCCCCGCGTCGGCGCGCACCCGCGAGACGAGCTCGTCGACGACGCCGACCGCCGCGGCGAGCCCCCGGGTCTGGGCGTTCGAGGCGCCGCCACGAGCGAACGCGAGGACCGTGCCCTCGAGGTCGACCGCGACGGCGTCGGTCTTGGAGCCGCCGCCGTCGAGCGCGATCACGGCGTGCGAGCGTGGGTCGGCCGCGTACGCGCGAGGGGTGTCGTCTGCGGTCATCGTGCCCACGCGAGGTGCTCCTTGTTGGACGCGAGGAGCAGGTCCGTGAGCTTCTCGGCGCGGTCCCACTGCCCGACGAGCGGGTGGGCGAGGAGGGCGTGCAGCACGCGGTCGCGGCCGCCGTGGAGCGCGGCGTCGAGCGCGAGCCGCTCGTACCCGGCGACGTGCGAGACGAGACCTACCAGGTCGGGGGAGAGGGTAGGGAGCTCGGTGGCGACCGGGCCGTCGGCCGTGACCGTCGCCGGAACCTCGATGACGTGGTCGTCGGGCAGGAACGGCAGCGAGCCGTCGTTGCGGAGGTTCACGACCTGGACGTCCCGCGCGTCGGACAGGAGCGACGCGATCAGGTCGACGGCCGCCTCCGAGTAGTAGGCGCCGCCGCGCTTCTCGAGCAGCTCGGGCTTGGTGTCGACGTGCGGGTCGGCGTAGAGCTCGAGCAGCTTGTTCTCGACCTCGCGGACGGCCTCCGCGCGCGTCGCGGACCGGAGCTGCTCGCGCAGCACCTCGTCGTGCGCGTAGTAGTAGCGCAGGTAGTAGCTCGGGACCGACCTCAGCATGGTGAGCAGGTCCGCCGGCAGCTCGACCTCGGACGCGAGGTCGCCGAGGTGGGTGGAGAGCAGGTCGCCCAGGACCTCGCGCTCCCCGACGTGGACCCCGAGCTCCCAGGTGAGGTGGTTGAGGCCGACGTGGTCGAGCCGGACGTCGCGGTGGTCGACGTCGAGCAGGCGCGCGAACCGGCGCTGGAAGCCGATCGCGACGTTGCACAGCCCGACGGCGCGGTGGCCCGCCTCGAGCAGCGCGCGCGTCACGATGCCGACCGGGTTGGTGAAGTCGACGATCCATGCGTCGGGCCTGGCATGGCGCCTGACCTGCTCGGCGACGTCGAGGACGACCGGAACCGTGCGCAGCGCCTTCGCGAAGCCGCCCGGCCCGGTGGTCTCCTGGCCGAGCACGCCCGCGTCGTGGGGGAACGTCTCGTCGCCCTGACGGGCCTCCTGCCCGCCGACCCGGAGCTGGAGGAGCACGACGTCCGCGTCGGCGACCCCCGCCGCGACGTCGCGGTGCAGCGTGACCTTGCCCGGGTGGTCGACCCGCGCGAACATCCGCTGCGCCATCCCGCCGACGAGTGCGAGCCGACGCTCGTCGACGTCCACGAGCGCGAGCTCGTCGATCGGGAGCTGGTCGCGCAGGCGCCCGAAACCGTCCACGAGCTCGGGCGTGTACGTCGACCCGCCGCCTACCACCGCAAGTTTCATCTCTTCGTCCCGTCGTTCTCGGTTGGTGCCGGACTGCGAGGGGACCGACGCCCCCGGGCCGCCGGTCGTGGTCAGTCGATCTGCCCCGCGACGTCGAGCAGGCGGTCGCGCAGCCCGCGGGCGAGGACGTCGCGCGCCCCCTCCAGGACGGGGTCGTCGACCTGGCTGGCGGCGACCCGGGTGTGCCAGGGCGTCGACGCCGAGAGCCAGTGCGCGACGAGCCCCGCCAGCCGGTCGCCCCCGGCGCCGGCGGGCGGGCCGGCGAGCACCAGCAGGCCGGGGTCGAGGGTCGCGAGCACCGGTGCCACGGAGAGCGCGATGCGCCGGGCGACCCGGTTGAGCGTCTCGTCGTGGCCGGCGATCGCGAGGAGCGTGGCGGCGGCGTCGTCCGGGTCGGACCCGGGGACCGCCTGTCGGGCCGCGAGGTCGAGCACCGCCTCGACGCTGAGGAGGTGGTGGATGGTCGGCGGGTCGACCGGGTCGGTGAGCTGGACGTCCGCCGGCACGGGCAGGTAGCCGATCTCGCCCGCCGCGCCCGCGACCCCCTGCACGACGACGCCGCCCAGATCGACGGCGAGGCCGACGCCGGGTCCCATCCAGAGCTCGACGAAGCCGGGCGAGCCCTGCCCGGCGCCGTGCACGCGCTCCGCGACCGCGGCGAGCTTCACGTCGTTGTCGAGCTGCACCTCGCACCCGAGCGCGTTCGCGATCGAGGTCCGGACGCCGGTCGTGGGCCACCGCGGGAAGTCGTCGGCGAAGCGCAGCGCGTCGGTCACCGGGTCGACGGACGCGGACACGCCGACGACGGCGAGCCGGAGCGCCGCGCGCTCGATCTGGCCCGCCCGGCACGCCTCGGAGACGATCTCGGCGACCTCCCCGATCCCGGCCTGGAGGTCGCGGTCGCGCCGGGCGGCGCCGAGCTCGCGTCCCTTGACGTCGACGACCGTCGCGGCGATCGCGTCCTGGTCCGCAGCGATCGCGACACCCACGTGCCCGGTGTCGACGACGTCGTACGCGGCGGCGTCGGGCCCGCGGCTGGTGGAGACCCGGGCGACGGAACCGATGATGCCCTTGCCCTCGAGCCGCTGCACGGCCTGGGCGGCGGTCTGCTTGGAGAGGCCGGTGAGGGTGCCGATCCGCGCCCGCGTCAGCGGGCCGTGCTCGAGCATGAGCTCGACGACCCGACGGTCGTTGAGGGCGCCCACCAAGGCGGGGCCGGTCGTTCCGGACATCGCTCGTCTCGCTCTCGGGTGCAGGGGTGATGGTCGAGGATCCTCGGATGCTAGCAGGAGTCCTGACTGTGGGTGCGTCTCTCACTGTGCCACACGACACGAATGGTCGTGACGCGATCGACTCAGATTCGTAACATGCCTGCTCTTGGCACGCGAGGCTTCCGGGTGCAGACTGTCAGGAATCTTGTCCATAGGACGTCGTCGTCGTGGAGGTAGCCGTGAGAATCACCCTTCGAGCCCGTACACGTGTCGCGGCGATCGCCGCCGTCGCGGGAGCCGCCGCGCTCGCACTCTCCGGATGCGGCAGCGGCGGGGACGGCGGCGGCGAGACACCGATCGCCTCCGCGGCCCCGAGCCACCTCTCAGGCACCGTGAGCCTGTGGCACTTCTTCTCCGACCGTGAGGCCAAGGTCATCCAGGGAGTCGTCGACGACTTCGAGAAGGCCAACCCGGGCGTCAAGGTCGTCGTTCATCCCGGCCAGGACGACGAGAAGCTGCGCAAGGCGATCGCCGCCGGCAACGACGTCGACGTCGCGGTCTCCTACTCGACCGACATCGTCGGGAACTTCTGCCAGTCCGGGGCGTTCCAGGACCTGGCGCAGTACATCCAGCGCGACAAGGTCGACCTCGGCCAGCTGCTGCCCACCGTGCGCAGCTACACCGAGTTCGACGGGACCCGGTGCGCCATGCCGGTGCTGGCCGACGCGTACGGCCTCTACTACAACAAGAACCTGCTCGCGAAGGCCGGGATCGCCACGCCGCCCAAGACGCTCGACGAGCTCGAGGCCGACGCGGTCAAGCTCACCACCTACAACGCCGACGGCTCGATCAAGACCCTCGGCTTCAACCCCTGGATGGGCTACCAGGAGATGGCGCCCGCGCACCTCGCCCCGGCGACCGGCGCGAAGTGGCTGGACGAGAACGGCAAGTCGCTCGTCGGTACCGACCCCGGCTGGAAGGAGCTGATCGAGTGGCAGAAGGCGTTCGCCGAGAAGATCGGCACCGACAAGCTCAAGAAGTTCACCGCGGCGAGCGCCGACGAGTTCTCCGCCCAGAACGACTTCGAGATCGGCCGGGTCGCGATGAACCTCGACGGTGAGTGGCGCGTCGCGTTCATGAAGGACCAGGCGCCGAAGGTCGACTACGGCACCGCGCCCTTCCCGACCGGCTCGGACCACACCGACCTGTACGGCGGCGGGTACCTCACCGGGAACATCGGCGGCAT
The DNA here is from genome assembly GCF_049844995.1 of Luteimicrobium sp. DT211. Classification (NCBI taxonomy): domain Bacteria; kingdom Bacillati; phylum Actinomycetota; class Actinomycetes; order Micrococcales; genus Luteimicrobium; species Luteimicrobium sp. DT211. The sequence continues at coordinate 52,955 of NZ_JBNCMC010000014.1, forward strand.
CGCCAAGGGCTCCAAGAGCCCCGAGCTCGCGTGGGCGCTCCTCAAGTACCTCACCACCGACACGGCCGCCGTCGTGAAGCTCGCGAACGGCCTGCAGAACGTCCCGACGATCACGTCGGCCTACGACTCGCCCGATCTGGTGCGCGACCCGCAGTTCGAGACGTTCCTCAAGATCGCGCAGAGCCCGCACAGCCTGACGACGCCGCCCAGCCCGAACGGCGCCGGCTACCAGCTGGCGTTCGGCGACTGGTGGCAGAAGTACCAGTCGCAGCCGGGAACGAGCGACCTCGACGCCGAGCTGAAGAAGGTCGACGACCAGATCAACGCGGCCGCGTCCCTCAACTCGGTCCCCTGACCGGCCCGGAGGACCCGATGACCGCCCTGTCCGACACCCGCCCGGCCGGGGTGCCCAGCACCCCGGCCGGGGCGCCGGCACCTCGCCGACGCTCCGGCCTGCGCCGCCACCGCCAGCGGGTCGCGCTGCTGCTCGTCGCGCCCGCGCTGCTCGGCCTGCTGATCTTCTTCGTCTATCCGCTGGTCGCCACGGTGTTCTACTCGTTCACCCACTACGACCTCGTGTCGTCGCCCCGCTGGGTCGGCCTCGCCAACTACAAGTACCTGTTCACGCAGGACCCGAGCGTCGTCCAGGCGGCGCGCAACACGCTGTGGTTCGTCGTCTTCATGGTGCCGATCCGGATCCTGTGCGCGGCCGTGGTCGCGGCGCTGCTGACGCGCCCCCGCCGCTCCACCGGCGTGTTCCGCACGGTGTTCTACCTTCCGGCTCTCGTGCCGCCGGTGGCCTCGGTGCTCGCGTTCGTCTACCTCTTCAACCCCGGCCTCGGGCCCGTGAACCGGGTCCTCAAGGTGTTCGGGATCGAAGGGCCGCTCTGGTTCAACGACCCGCAGTGGGCCAAGCCGTCGCTCCTGCTCCTCGCGATCTGGATGATGGGCGACGTCATGATCATCATCCTCGCGGCGCTGCTCGACGTGCCGCGGGACCAGTACGAGGCGGCGTCGATCGACGGCGCCAAGGGCTACCAGAAGGCCTGGTACATCACGGTGCCGAACCTGCGGCCCGTGATCGTCTTCTCGGTCGTCACCGGCGTGATCGCGGCGTTGCAGTACTTCACCGAGGCCGCCGTCGCCGCGGGCGTCGCGTCCGGGAAGGCGCTCGTGGGGGAGGGCACCGGCTCGGGCCTCGGCTACCCCGAGGGTTCGACACTGACCTATCCCCAGTGGCTGTACGTGGAGGGCTTCAGCAACTACGCGCTGGGCTACGCGTCGGCGCTCGCCGTCGTCCTCTTCGTCGTCGCCGCCGCGTTCGTGGTCTTCCTCCTGCGGCGCACCAAGTCCTTCACCGGGAGCGGATCATGACCCAGCTCGACGCCACCCTCGACGTCGCGGTCGGCCCGGGCGCGGCGGGGACCCCGCAGCCGCCCGTAACCCACCGGCGGCGTCAGCCCGCTCTCCTCTGGGTCGCCGAGCACGTGGTCCTCGTGACCCTCGCGGCGCTCTTCGTGGCGCCCGTGGTGTTCGTCTTCCTCACGTCGGTCATGAACAACGACCAGGCGCTCACCTCGAGCCTGTGGCCCGACCACTGGGCGTGGAGCAACTACGCCCACGTGTTCCAGGTCGCGCCGCTCGCAGCGTGGTTCGGCAACTCCGCGCTCTACGCGGTGCTGGCGACGGCGTTCATGCTCGTCTCGTCGATCCCGGCCGCCTACGCGCTCGCGAAGATCGAGTTCCGGGGGTCGGGCCTGCTGTTCATGGCGATCATCGTCGCGATGCTTCTGCCGCCCCAGGTGGTCTCGATCCCGCAGTACGTGATGTGGACCAAGCTGGGCCTGACGGGCACGCTCTGGCCGTTGATCCTGCCGAACCTGCTCGGGGACGCGTTCTCGATCTTCCTGCTGCGCCAGTTCTTCCTCACGATCCCGAACGAGTACACCGAGGCGGCCCGGATCGACGGCGCCGGCGAGCTCCGGGTGATCTGGAAGGTCGTCCTGCCGATGGCGAAGCCCGGCATCGCCGCGACCGCGATGTTCCTGTTCTTCCACTCGTGGAACGACTATTACGGACCGCTGCTGTACACGTCGGAGGCCGAGCCGGACCACTGGCCCGTGGCGCTCGGCATGGCCACGTTCAAGGGGGCGCACTCCGTCGACTGGTCGACGACGATGGCGCTCACGATGCTCGTCATGGTGCCTGTCGTGGTGCTCTTCTTCTTCGCGCAGCGGGCGTTCGTCGAAGGGGTGACGCTCACCGGCGTCAAAGGGTGACAGCTGCGCGGCACCAGACGGCCCGGCTCGGCGTCGTCCCGCCCGGCTCCCGCGAGACCGTCCCGCTCACCGTGTCGGCTCGGGAGTTCCTCGCCGTCACGGCAGCTGGATGTCGCCGTCCACGTAGTACCAGCGCCCGTCCTCGCGGACGAACCGTGACCGTTCGTGCAGGACCCCGAGGGCACCGTCGTCGTCCAGGTACGTCGCACGGAACTCGACGACGCCGGTGGTGTCGGTGGCGGCCCCGTCGACCACGTCGACGATCTGCAGGCCGCGCCACCGCGGGTTGTCGGACAGGTCCAGGTCGTCGGGACGCGTCGAGGGATGCCAGGTCGCGACGAGCCACCCCGCGTCGCCGGACCGGAACGCGGCGAAGCGGGAGCGCATGAGGCCCTCGGCGGTGGCGGGTTGATCGGTCATGCCACCAGCCTCGCAGGTTCCCGTGGTGGCGCGCCGGCCGCTCCTGGGCGCGCGCCCGGCGCGGCGTGCTCCGTGTCGTGCAGCGGGGCGCCGCGCGTGAACCGCGTCAGACGGAAGCTCCCCAGGCGACGGTCGTCGGGCGGCCGAGGTCGAGGGGCAGCGCGGCCGCCGCGCGCTCCACGGCCTCCCGTCCGGGTCCGTCGAGGGAGCGCCACGCCTCGACCACGACGCGGTGCGCGGCCCGCCGCCAGGTCCCCACCACCTCGCCCCCGACCAGCACCGCGCCCGGCCAGACGCGCGGCGTCCAGAGCAGGCCGCGGCGGTCGACGGAGGGCACGAGGAGCTCGCGATCGACGCCTTGAAGCAGCGTGTAGGTGTCGCCGCACGGCAGCAGGCGCGCGACGCGCGGTGCCGGGTCGACGACCGCGGCGCGAAGCGTGTCCTCGTCGGCGGCCAGGGCCCGAGCGTCGCCGACGGGGGTGCGAACCGCGATCAGCTCGTCGTCGAGCGCCCCGAAGATCGACCGGGCGGCGGACGGGCGCACGCCTGCCCAGGCGGCGTATCCCTCGACCGTCCCGGGCCCGAGGACGTGGAGGTAGCGGCGGACAAGCTCGCGCCGCGCGGCGGCGGCGTCGACGTCGGGTGGGGGTGCCGCTCGCACCGTGGGGCGGTGCGCGCCGTCCCACCGGAGGAGGACCCGTCCGGTCGGAGCCGCGTAGCGCAGGGCGTTCGGGTGCACCCCGAGCGGGCGGGCGGCGTCGGCGTAGTCGAGCTCGTCGTCGCCGAGCACGCCCGCGAGCCGCTCAGCAGTATCGACGGCGCGCGCGAGTCCGTCCGGGTCGTCCGGCAGGCGTCCTAGCGTGAAGACGGCGAGGTCCTCCCGCGCGACCGCGTAGGCGGCTTGGCCGGGGCCCCACACCTGCACGAGGGGCGGCTCGGCCGAGGCGCGGGGCCCGACGCCCTCGACCCGGGCGTGGAGCGACAGGACCGCGGCCCTCGGCACGCTGTCCTTGAGTCCGGCGGTGGCCGCGCGCCGGACCGACGCCGGCCCCGCAGGGAGCTGCTCGTCGAGCGCCGAGACGGACCTGCGGTGGCCGAGGACCTGCGCCCGCGTCACCGAGAGCATCACGCCACGAGGATGCCCCCGATCGTGCGGGCCGGCACGCGCAGCCGGATGCGGGACTCAGCCCACGGCCCGCCGGACGAGCTCCGCGACCCGCGCCTCGTCGTCGGCGGTGAGGGCCGTGACGGCGAACTCGGACGGCCACATGGTGCCGTCGTCGAGCTGCGCGACGTCGTTGAACCCGAACGTCGAGTAGCGCATCTTGAACTTCGAGGCGGGCTTGAAGAAGCACAGCACCTTGCCGTCCTTCGCGTACGCGGGCATGCCGTAGTACGTGCGGGGGACGAGGGTCGGGGCTACCTCCGTCACGATCTCGTGGATCCGCTGGGCGAGGCTGCGGTCGGGCTCGGGCATCGCGGCGATCTTCTCGGCCACCGCGGCCTCGCCCTCGGCGCGGTCGGTGGACGCCTTGAGCTCCTTGGCGCGCTCCTTCATCGCGGCGCGCTCGGCCGCGCTGAAGCTCGCCTTCGTGTCTGTCGTGGTGGCCATGATCGGTCCTCTCGTCGTGCCGTCGTGGGAACGGGTCCCACGCTAGGCGGCGAGCGGCGAGGCCGGCTTCTCGAATCCTGACCGCTTGCGCTGGACCTCGACGCCAGCTGCCGTGCGGGTCCAGCCGGTTGAGCGTCGCGACGACGTTGACGCTCGTGTCGGGCTGGAGGCGCAGCCGCGCAGCGAGGCGGAGGAGAAGCCGCGGCTCCTGGCGGGGGTGGGCGCCCAGACGTTCGGGTGAGCCGGGCCGTCGGCGCTCAGGCGAGTCGTGCCGCCTTCGCTTCGAGCACCGCGCGCTCCGCGCCGTTGCCGCATCGCTCCGCCGCCTCGAGGTACGAGCCGCGGGCCTCGGCACGGCGGTCGAGCCGGGTGAGCAGCTCGCCGCGCACCGCCGGCAGCAGGTGGGAGCGGGCCAGCGACGCCTCGGCGGCGAGGCCGTCCACGATCCGCAGGCCGGCCGCCGGGCCGCTGGCCATCGCGACGGCGACGGCCCGGTTCAGCTCCACGATCGGCGACGGCGCGACACGGCCCAGCGCCTCGTAGAGCACCACGATCCGGTCCCAGTCGGTCTCGGTCACCGAGGGCGCGACCGCGTGGCACTCGGCGATCGCGGCCTGGAGCCCGTACGGCCCGAGGCCGCGGCCGACCCCGGCGGCGGCCCGCAGGGCGGCCCGACCACGCCGGATCGCGTCCCGGTCCCAGCGGCGCCGGTCCTGGTCCTCGAGCAGGACGGGGTGTCCGTCCTGGTCGAGCCGGGCGGGGAAGCGGGCGGCCGTGAGCTCGAGCAGCGCGAGCAGGCCGAGCGGCTCGGGCTCGGGTGCCAGACGCGCGAGCGACCGGGCGAGCCGCAGCGCCTCCGATGCCAGGTCGGTGCGGATCCAGGCGTCGCCTCCGGTCGCGGACGAGCCCTCGGTGAAGACCACGTACACGACGCTGAGGACGGACCCCAGACGGGCCGCCCGCTCGTCGGGCCCGGGAACCGCGAACGGGACCTGCGCCGCCGCCAGCGTCTTCTTGGCCCGGGTGATCCGGGCCTGCACGGTGGGGACCGGCACGAGGAACGCGGCGGCGACCTCCTCGCTCGTCAGGCCGCCGACGACCCGCAGCGTCAGGGCCACCCGCGCCTCGGGGGACAGGACCGGGTGGCACGCGGTGAACATGAGGGCGAGGACGTCGTCGTCGACGGCGTCCGGGTCGAACAGGGCGTCGGGCCCCGGCGTCGCCTCGTCCAGCTCGCGAGCGAGCGCCGCGTAGCGTTCGTCGCGGGCGGACCGGCGGCGGAACGCGTCGACCGCCCGCCGCCGACCGACCGTCAGGAGCCAGCCCGCGGGCTCGGCGGGGACTCCCTTCGTGGGCCAGGTGGCGAGGGCCTCCGCGAGGGCCTCCTGGGCGACGTCCTCGGCGAGCGCGAGGTCGCCGGTGAACCGGGCGAGCGCGCCGACGACGCGGGCGGACTGGGTCCGCCAGACCGCCTCGACGGCGCGCCCGGCCCGATCCGGGCCCTCGGTCACAGCTGCCCGGTCGACTCGCGCCAGGCGCGCTCCTTGCGGATCCACTCGTTGTCCTGGGGGAACTCGTCGATCTGCGTCACGCGGCGGACCTCGATCTTCGCGCCGTCGGTGTAGGGCATCCGGCGGACCCAGGCCACGGCGTCCTCCGCGGTGGGCACGTCGAGGATGTAGTAGCCGCCGAAGAGCTCCTTGGTCTCGCCGTACGGCCCGTCCGTGACGACAGGCTCCTCGCCCGTGAAGTCGACGACGACGCCGTTCGTCGCGTCGTCGAGTCCCTCGGCGGCGAGCAGCACGCCGGCCCGGATCAGCTCGTCGTTGAAGCGGCCCATGCCGTCGAGGATCTCCTCGAAGGGGATGCCCTGGAACTTCGCGAGGGTGTCATCCGTCGCTCGCATGATCAGCATGTACTTGGCCATGGTGGTGCGCTCCTTCGTCCTGGAGGGATGCCTGCCAACCCTCTCATCCTCAGGTCGAACGGGCGCGGCCCGGATCGACAGGTCGAGCCGGCCGGCTCGGGAGCGCGGGCACGGTGCTGCTGGCGGCCGGTCGCGAGAGCGGGAACACGGGCCGACCGCTCGCCGTTATGTCACCAGTACGTTGCACGCAGTTGCTGGAAGACGGCAGGAGGACTGATGACGCGAGCAGGACGAGTCGAGTTCGAGAACGACCTGGGCGAGACGGTGGTCTACGTCCGGCACCCCAACGGCGAGGGACTGGTCTCGCCGCGGGCGTTCGTCGAACCCTCGGCACGCATCGCCCGTACGGCCTACGTCGAGGAGGGCGCGCGGGTCGGCGCCCGGACGAGCGTCGGCGCCGGAAGCTGGATCGACCAGGGCGTCTCCGTGGGCGCCGACGCCGTGATCGGCACGAACGTCCACGTCGGGCGCGGTTCCACGATCCGCGACGGCGCGCACGTCGGCGCCGGGTCCCGGCTCGGGCACGGGGTCCGCATCGGCCGCGCGGCCCGCGTCACGCCCGACAGCATCGTGGCCGACGACTCCGTCGTCCGGGGTAGGCGCGTGCGTCGCGGCGAGGACTTCGACGTCGCCGCCTGACGCTCAGGGCTGACACGCAGCCTCAGCGCTCGCACGGCGCGGTCGCTCCTTCCGAGGGGTGGCCGCGCCGTCGGCGTTCGAACCCTCGGTTTCGCAGCGAGTGGACCGGCCGCAAGCCGCTCCGACTGTGCGTCATCGCGGACGTTCGCGCCGGGACCCCTTTGCTGTCATGACCCCGTTGCGTACGCCGCTGTCAGGTCGTGGGCACGCGGTAGCGCCGCGCCGGCGCGAGCCCAGGGATGTCCACGACGTCCTCGAGGAGGTCCCCGCATCGCTCGATGACGGCGGCCGAGCCGACGTTGTCGGTCGCGCACGTGACGAGTGTGCGCCCGACGCCGAGGTCGCGGGCGATACCCAGGCCGGCTCGTAAGAGGGTGGTGCCGTACCCGCGCCGGCGATACGCGGGGCGCACGCTGAAGCCGATGTGCCCGCCGACGCGCGCGAGGGTCGGAGTCAGCGCACGTCGGACGGAGACTCGACCGGCCCACCGGAGCCGAGCCGTGCGACCCGGGCAAGGTAGGCGTTCCACGGCTCGCCCGCCTCGAAGAACGGGAGGAAGGCGAAACCCTCATCCGCCAGCTCGCGGTGTCCGGCCTTCGCCGACGCCTCGTCGTCCATGCGCAGCCCGCGCAGCTCCGGACTCGATCGACCGGCGCGACGGTCGGTTGCGCCGCGGTCGGTGTTCGTGACCGTCGTTGTGTGCGGTCGCGCCCCGATCGCTGCACGCGATGCCCCGCGATACCCCTCCCGTCGGTTCGAACATGTGTTCGAGGGAATGTCAGTGGCTCGGTGTTGACTGGGGGCATGACGACGGCGGCGACGGTCCCGGTGGGTTCGGAGGTCTCGTCGTCGTGCCTGGATCCGGGCGCGGTGTTGGGCGCGACCGGGGCCGAGCGTGCGGAGACGATCGGTGACCTGGTGCGGGCGGTCGGTCAGGTGGAGTCGATGATCCGGACCGCGACGGCGT
>NZ_JBNCMC010000015.1:0-57804 GCF_049844995.1 Luteimicrobium sp. DT211
CCACGATGTCCTGAGACACCCAACCGTCCACGATGTCCTGAGACAGAACCGTCCACGATGTCGTGAGACATCACAGAACGGCATCCGTTCTACTTCGGCGAGGTGCGGGCTACTTTGGCGAGGTGCGGGCTACTTCGGCGAGGTGCGGGCTACTTCGGCGGGGACGGACGCGCCGCGGCGAGCGGGAGGAAGACCTCGTCGACGATCGACACGACCTCGTCGAGCGTGAGCGCGCGTCCGGTCAGGAGGATCTCGTTGCGCATCAGGTCGGGCACCACGCTGCGGACGCGCGGGGTGAGCCGCGCGGGGTCGAGCTCGCCGCGGACGAGCGCCCGGTCGACGATCTCCCCGTAGGCGGAAGGACCGGTGCGCTCGAGGACCCGTTCCCGCAGCTCGCCGACGGTCTCTCCCGTCTCGCCGAAGTAGCCGGCCATGATCGTGCTGAAGAGCGCCGCGAACTCCTTGCGCTTGTGCGAGGCCTCGAGGAGGAACGCGATCAGGTCGTCGCGCACGTTGCCCGTGTCGGGTGCCACGACCGGGTTCTTCTGGCCCTGATGGCGGATCGCCTCGATCGCGAGCCGCCAGCGGTCGGGCCAGCGGCGGTAGAGCACCGGGCGGCTGGTGTGCGCGCGCGCTGCCACGCCCTCGTACGTGAAGCCGCCGTAGCCGCGCTCGGTGAGCTCGTCCCACGCGGCGTCGAGCAGTGCGGCCTCGAGCTCCGCACCACGACGGCGCACGGCCGGGGGCACGTCGGCGGCCGCGTCGGGCGGGGCGTGGGGATCCATGACTGCATCTTATTGACATCGCCCGCGCGGCAGAGTTAGATACACAACTGTATCCAGTTAGATACAGCAACGTATCCCAGGAGCTCCTCGTGACCGCCACCTCAGCCACCACTCCCCCGGCGGGACCCTCGACGCGACTCGACCCGGCCGTGCGGCGCACGGCGCTCGTCCTCGTCGTCGGCGTGCTCGCCGTGGCGTTCGACTCGACCATCGTCAACGTCGCGCTCGACACCCTCTCGCGCGAGCTGCACGCCCCCCTCTCCACGATCCAGTGGGTCACGACCGGGTACGTCCTCGCGCTCGCGATGGCCGTACCGGTGACCGGCTGGCTGACGCGTCGGCTCGGGGGCAAGACCGTCTGGCTGGCCGCGCTCACGCTCTTTCTCGTGGGCTCGCTGGCGTCGAGCGTCGCCTGGAGCGCGTCGTCGCTGATCGTGGCCCGCGTCGTCCAGGGCGTCGGCGGCGGCATCATGCTGCCGGTCCTGCAGAACCTCGTCGTCGGCGCGGCCGGGCGCGAGAACCTCAGCAAGGTCATGGGCGTGGTCGCGATGCCGGCCATGCTCGGCCCGATCCTCGGACCGGTGCTGGGCGGCGTCATCGTGCAGCACCTCGACTGGAGGTGGATCTTCTGGGTGAACGTGCCGTTCTGCGTCGTCGGCTGGTTCCTCGCCCGGCGCTACGTCCCCGCCCAGCCCCGGGACCCGTCCGCCCGGCTCGACGGCGTCGGGCTCGCGCTCCTCTCACCTGGCATCGCCGCCGTGATCTATGGGCTGTCGCGCGTCGCCCCGGCCGGCGGGTTCGCACACGCCGAGGTCCTCGTCCCCGTGGTCGCCGGGCTCGTCCTGAGCGGCGCGTTCGTGGTGCGGGCGCTGCGGCTCGGCGGGCGCGCGCTCGTCGACCTCCGCCTGTTCCGGTCGAGGACGCTCACCGTCTCCAGCGCGCTCCTGTTCCTGACGGGTTTCGCCCTCCTCGGCGCCATGCTCCTCCTGCCGCTCTACTGCCAACAGGTGCGCGGCGAGAGTCCGACGACGGCGGGACTCGTCCTCGCCGCCCAGGGTGTGGGACTCCTGGCGAGCCGTCCGTTCGCGGCTCGCCTCACCGAGCGCTGGGGCTACCGGACCTTCGTGGCCACGGGCTTCGTGGTCACCGCAGCCGCGACCGCGGTCTTCACGACGACGTCCACCCACCTCCCCCTGGCGGTGCTGCTCGCGGCGCTCGTCGTCCGCGGGGCGGGGCTCGGTGCGGTCACCGTGCCGCTGATGGCGGCGTCGTACCTGGAGGTCGAGCCCGCCGACGTCCCGCACGCCAGCATCCTCACCCGGACCACGCAGCAGCTGGGCGGCTCGTTCGGGACGGCCGTGCTGGCCGTCGTCCTCGAGAGCGCGGTCGCGGCGGCCGTCGCCGAACGCGGACCCGGCGCCGACGCACTGGCACACGGCTACGCCCACGCGTTCTGGTGGGCGACCGCGTTCACGCTGCTGGGCGCCGTCGTGGCGCTGTGGCTCCCCGGCCGACGCGCGGCCGCGGACCGGTAGGTCACAGCTCCCGGCGCGCCTTCTCGATGAGCGGCCGCAGCCGGTACGGGATCAGCTCCCCCATCGAGAGCGACGTCTCCGTGCGCTCCACGCCGTCGATCGCCAGGATCGCCGCGTCGATGCGGAACAGGTGGTCAGTGTCCCGGCACAGCAGCTGCACCTGGAGGTCGGCGGTGCCGCTGCGGCCGTAGGCCTGCACCACCTCGGGGATGTTCCGCAGCTCCGCGACGATGCGGGCGAGCTCCTTCTGCCGCACCTCGACCTCGAGGAACGCCGCGAGCGAGTACCCCAGGTAGTGCGGGTTGAGGCTCCGGTCGAAGTCGAGGAACGCACCCGCCTCCTCGAGCTGCGCGAGCCGCGCGTAGATCGTGTTGCGCGACATGCGCAGCTCCGCCGCCAGGGCCGCGATGGTCGCCCGCGGGTGGTCCGCGAGCGCCGCCAGGATGGCGAGGTCGACAGCGTCATGGCTGCGCATATCGATCAGCGTAGCCGCTGGCGTCTGGGCACTCCGCTCAACGTGCAGCGGTGCGCTTTTCGCAGACTGTGACCGGCGTTACGTTCCGAGAAGATCCGGTGCTCGACGAGGAGGCCGGCGGCGGTGCGAGACGAGGCAACCATGCCAGGCATCACGGATTCGACGACGCGCGGTGACCTGTCACCCGCGGGCACCGCGCGCGAGAACCCGACGGCAACGGGACCGGGAGCGCCGGACGGGCGCCCCGCAGACGGGGGCGCAGACGAGGGCACAGACGGCGGCGCTGGCACGGTCCGGCTCCTCGACCCGGACGGCGTCCGGCACCCGTCGCCGGAGCACGACCGGTGGCTGACCGACGTCGACGGGGACGACCGGGCACTCCTCCAGATCCTGGAGGACATGGTGGTGGTCCGGCGCATCGACACCGAGGCCACCGCCCTCCAGCGGCAGGGCGAGCTCGCGCTGTGGCCGCCCGTGCTGGGGCAGGAGGCCGCGCAGATCGGCTCGGCGCACGCACTGCGCCGCGACGACTTCGTGTTCGGCAGCTACCGCGAGCACGGCGTCGCGTACGTGCGCGGGGTCGCCCCCGTGGACCTGCTGCGCGAGTGGCGCGGCGTCGTCACCGCGGGCTGGGACCCGTACACGGTCAACATGGCGACCCCGCAGATCATCGTCGGCGGCCACGTGCTGCACGGCGTGGGCTACGCGATGGGCATCCTCGCCGACGCCGAGCGTGACGACGCCGCCGGGCGCGACGACGGCACCGCCGCCGTCGTCAGCTACTTCGGTGACGGGGCGATGAGCCAGGGCGCGGTCAACGAGGCGTTCGTCTTCGCGGCCACCTGGTCGGCGCCCGTCGTGTTCTTCTGCCAGAACAACCAGTGGGCGATCTCCGAGCCCGTGGCGCTGCAGTCCCACGTGCCGCTCGTGGCCCGCGCCGACGGCTTCGGGCTGACGGGCGTCCAGGTGGACGGCAACGACGTCCTGGGCGTGCTGGCCGTGACGCGCGCCGCGCTGCACCGGGCGCGGACGGGCGGCGGCCCCACGCTCATCGAGGCGGTGACGTACCGCCGCGGACCGCACACGACCGCCGACGACCCCACCCGGTACCGCGAGACCGCCGAGGTCGAGGCGTGGGCGCGCCGTGACCCGATCGACCGGTTCACCGCCTACCTGCGTGACCGCGACGTGCTGACCGACGCGGCCGAGGCCCACGTCCGCGAGGTCGCCGACCAGGTGGCCGCCGCGCTGCGGGCCGCCCTCGCGGCGATCCAGACCCCGCCGCCCCTGGCGATCTTCGAGCACGTGTACGCGGAGCCGAACCCGGCGCTGGCGGCCGAGCGCGACGCGTACGCGCAGTACCTCGCCGGCTTCGCCGACGACGTCGCGGACGGTGCCCGATGACGGAGCTCACGCTCGCGAAGGCGCTCAACCTGGGGCTGCGACGTTCCCTGGCCGACGACCCGTCGGTGGTGCTGCTCGGTGAGGACATCGGCCGGCTCGGCGGCGTCTTCCGCGTCACAGACGGGCTCCAGGCCGAGTTCGGCGCGCGCCGCGTCATGGACACCCCCCTCGCGGAGGCCGGCATCCTCGGCACGGCGGTGGGCCTGGCCTACCGCGGCTACCGGCCGGTGGTGGAGATCCAGTTCGACGGGTTCGTCTACGTCGCCTTCGACCAGATCGTCAGCCAGGTCGCGCGCATGCTCGCGCGCACCGCGGGGGCGGTCCGGCTGCCGATCACGATCCGCATCCCCGTCGGCGGCGGCACCGGCGCCGCCGAGCACCACTCCGAGTCGCCGGAGGCGTACTTCGTGCACACGGCGGGCCTGCGCGTGGTCGAGGTTGCCAGCCCGCAGGACGCGTACACGGTGATCCAGCAGGCGATCGCGTGCGACGACCCCGTGGTCTTCTTCGAGCCGAAGCGGCGCTACTACTCCAAGGGCGAGGTGGACACCGGGGCCGCGCTCGCCGACGCGCCGCCCATGGGGGCGGCACGCGTCGTCGTACCCGGCAGCGACGTCACGCTCGTGACGTACGGCGGGCTCGTCGCCACCGCCGTCGACGCCGCCACCGCCGCCGCCGACGACGGCGTCTCCGTCGAGGTGATCGACCTGCGGTCCCTGTCCCCCGCCGACAACGACACCGTCGCCGCCTCGGTGCGGCGCACGGGCCGGCTCGTCGTCGCCCACGAGGGGCCGCACGAGGCCGGCGTCGGTGCGGAGATCGCCGCGACCGCCACCGAGCGGTGCTTCGAGTACCTCGAGGCCGCGCCCGTCCGCGTCACCGGCCACGACATCCCCTACCCGCCGGCCAAGCTCGAGACGCACCACGTACCCGGCCTCGACCGCATCCTCGACGGCGTCGACCGGGTGCTGGGCCGCGTGCCCGCGACCGGGGCGGTGGTCCCGTGAGCGCGCGCGAGTTCGACCTGCCCGACCTCGGCGAGGGCCTCACCGAGTCCGACGTGATCGCGTGGCACGTCGCCGTCGGCGAGACCGTCGCGCTCAACCAGGTGATCGCCGAGGTCGAGACGGCCAAGGCGCTGGTCGAGATCCCCTCCCCCTTCGCGGGCGTCGTCACCGGACTGCACGCCGAGGAGGGGCAGACGGTGCACGTGGGCGAGCCGCTGGTCACGTTCGACGTGGCGGACGACGCCGGCGACGAGGTGCCGGAGCCGGAGTCCCCCGCGCCGACCCTCGTGGGGTACGGCGCCGCGCCCGAGCGGGGCGGGCACCCGACGCGACGACCGCGGCGCTACGCCACCCCTCCGGCCGCGTCGGCACTGCTCCCGGCCGAGGTCACGCCGCTCGCCGCCGTCGCGCCGGCCGACCGGGCTCGCTCGACGCCGGTCGTCCGGGCGCTCGCGCGCCGGCTCGGCGTCGAGCTGACGGGCGTCCCCGGGTCCGGACCCGAGGGACAGGTGACCCGCCGGGACGTCGAGGCCGCGGCAAACGCGGCGGCAGGACGAGCGACTGCGACGGACGAGGCGGACGCGGCCGAGACCCGCACGCCGGTGCGCGGCGTGCGCAAGCACACGGCTGCGGCGATGGTCGCGAGCGCCTTCACGGCCCCGCAGGCGTCGGTGCTGCTCACCCTGGACGCCACCGCGAGCATCGAGCTGCTCGAGCGGCTGCGCAGCCACCCGCTCGCGCGCGGCGAGCGGGTCACCCTGCTTGCGCTGGTCGCGCGAGCGGTGTGCGCCCTGCTGGGCTCGCACCCCGCGCTCGCGAGCCGCTGGTCCGACCTCCCCGACGGGTCCGCGGAGATCGTGCACCCGGAGCACGTGAACCTCGGGATCGCCGTCGCGACGGACCGCGGCCTCGTCGTGCCGAACATCCCCGCAGCCGACACCCTGGGGCTGCCCGAGCTCGCGGCCGCGCTCACGCGGCTGACGCGCACCGCCCGCGACGGGCGCACCGCGCCCGAGCGCCTCACGGGCGGCACGTTCACGATCACCAACGTCGGCGTGTTCGGCGTCGACGCCGGCACCCCGATCCTCAACCCGGGCGAGGCCGCGATCCTCGGGATCGGCGCGGTGCGCCGCCTCCCGTGGGAGCACGACGGCCAGGTCGCGCTGCGCGACGTCGTCACGCTGAGCCTGACGTTCGACCACCGGGTGGTCGACGGCGAGCAGGCGGCCCGGTTCCTCGCAGACCTCGGCGCCGTCCTGGGCGACCCCGCGCTGGCCGTGGTGGTGGGCGGCTCAGCCGTGGGGACCGCCCGGTCGGGGGGTGCCGCGTGACGATCCTGGCCACAGCCGTCGACCCGCGCTCCGACGCCGCCCGCCGCACCGACGCGGCGCAGCGGGCCCTCGCCGACCAGCTGCGCGAGCGCACCGCGGCCGTCGCCGTCGGCGGGCCGGAGCGGGCTCGTGCCAGGCACGTGGCCCGCGGCAAGCTCCTCCCCCGCGAGCGCGTGGCGCGGCTGCTCGACGAGGGCAGCCCGTTCCTGGAGATCGCACCGCTGGCCGGCTACGGCATCGACTCGCCGGCCGACGGCGGGAGCGGCGCCTGGCCGGGCGCCGGGGTGATCGCGGGGATCGGGCTGGTCGAGGGCCGGCAGGTGATGGTCGTCTGCAACGACGCGACCGTCAAGGGCGGCACGTACCACCCGCTGACCGTCAAGAAGCACCTGCGCGCCCAGGAGATCGCGCTCGAGAACCGCCTGCCCTGCGTGTACCTGGTCGACTCCGGGGGCGCGTTCCTGCCCCTGCAGGACGAGGTGTTCCCCGACCGCGACCACTTCGGCCGGATCTTCTACCACCAGGCCCGCCTCTCGGCGGCGCGGATCCCGCAGATCGCGGCCGTCCTGGGCTCGTGCACGGCGGGCGGGGCGTACGTGCCCGCCATGAGCGACGAGACGGTCATCGTGCGCGGCCAGGGCACGATCTTCCTGGGCGGACCGCCGCTGGTGCAGGCCGCCATCGGCGAGGTCGTCAGCGCGGAGGAGCTGGGCGGCGGCGAGCTGCACGCCCGCCGCTCCGGCGTCGTCGACCACCTCGCCGACGACGACGAGCACGCGCTCGACCTGGTGCGCGGCATCGTCGCCACGCTTCCGCCCGACCCGGCACCCGCGTGGGACGTCGGCGACGTCGTCGAGCCTGCCGTGGACCCCGCGGGGCTGTACGGGGCCGTGCCGACGGATGTGCAGCAGCCGTACGACCCGCGCGAGGTGATCGCCCGCGTCGTCGACGCCAGCGCGCTGCACGAGTTCAAGGCCGAGTACGGCACGACCCTCGTCACGGGGTTCGCGCGGATCTGCGGGCACCCCGCGGGCGTGCTGGCGAACCAAGGGGTGCTGTTCGGCGCGTCGGCGCTCAAGGGCGCGCACTTCATCGAGCTGTGCGACCAGCGCGGCATCCCGCTCGTGTTCCTCCAGAACATCTCGGGGTTCATGGTGGGCACCGACGCCGAGGCGGGGGGCATCGCGAAGGACGGCGCGAAGATGGTCACCGCCGTGGCGACGACGCGCGTGCCGAAGCTCTCCGTCATCGTCGGCGGGTCGTTCGGGGCGGGCAACTACGCCATGTGCGGGCGCGCGTACTCGCCGCGCTTCCTGTGGTCGTGGCCCGGCAGCCGGATCGGCGTCATGGGCGGCGCGCAGGCGTCGTCGGTGCTCGCGACGGTCAAGAAGGACCAGCTCGCGCGGTCCGGCGAGGCCTGGGACCCGGGTGACGAGGCCGCGTTCCGTGCGTCCGTCCGCGACCGCTACGAGCAGCAGGGCGACCCATACCACGCGACCGCCCGCCTGTGGGACGACGGCATCATCGACCCCGCCGACACGCGCCGGGTGCTGGGCCTCGCGCTCTCCGTCTGTGCCCGCACCCCTCTCGGCGAGCCCGCGTTCGGGCTCTTCCGGATGTGATCGCGGTGTTCACCAGCGTGCTCGTGGCCAACCGGGGCGAGATCGCCTGCCGGGTGCTCGGCACGCTCCGCCGCCTGGGCGTGAGGTCCGTCGCGGTGCACACGGCGTCCGACGCGGACGCCCGGCACGTGCGCGAGGCCGACGTCGCGGTCCGGCTCGACCGCGACAGGAGCGACCACCCGGGGGCGCGGGCCGCCTACCTCGACGTCGACGCCGTCGTCGGGGCGGCCGCCGCCGCGGGCGCCAGGGCGATCCACCCCGGCTACGGGTTCCTGTCCGAGAGCCCGGCGCTCGCCCGGGCGTGCGCCCGCGCTGGGCTGACGTTCGTCGGGCCGCCGGTGGCCGCGCTCGAGCTCATGGCCGACAAGCTCGCCGCGAAGCGGCTCGTCGGCGGCCGCGGCGTGCCGGTCCTTCCGGGCACGCTCGACGGGGCCGCCCTCGCCGTGGGGACGCCGGCCGCGGCGATCGCGGCGACGGCCCGCGACGTCGGCTACCCGCTGCTGGTCAAGCCGTCGGCGGGCGGCGGCGGCAAGGGCATGGTCGTCGTCCGTACGCCGGACGACCTGCCCGCCGCGCTCGACTCCGCACGGCGCATCGCCGGGGCGTCGTTCGGCGACGACACCCTGCTGCTCGAGCACCTCGTCGAGCGCCCCCGCCACATCGAGGTCCAGGTGCTCGCCGACACGCACGGCGCCGTGGTGCACCTCGGCGAGCGCGAGTGCACGCTCCAGCGCCGCTACCAGAAGGTGGTCGAGGAGGCCCCCTCGCCCGCGCTCGACGACGCCACGCGCGCCCGGCTGGGCGAGGCGGCGTGCGACGTCGCCCGGTCGGTCGGGTACGTGGGCGTCGGCACGGTCGAGTTCCTCGTGCCCGCGGACGACCCGACGTCGTTCTGGTTCATCGAGATGAACACGCGCCTCCAGGTGGAGCACCCCGTCACCGAGCTCGTCACGGGCCTCGACCTCGTCGAGCTCCAGCTGCGCGTCGCGGCAGGCGAGCCGCTGCCGTTCGCTCAGTCCGACGTGCGGGTCACCGGGCACGCCGTCGAGGCACGCCTCTACGCCGAGTCGCCCTCCCGGGGCTTCCTGCCCGCGACGGGGCGCGTGCTCGTGTACGACGACGCGGGCGCACCGGCCGGGCCCGGCGCCGCTCCGCTCCGCCTCGACAGCGGCATCGCGGCCGGCACGGCCGTCACCGGAGACTTCGACCCGCTGCTCGCGAAGACGGTGGCCCACGGCGCCGACCGGGGCCAGGCGCTCGACCGCCTCGACTCCCTGCTGGGCTCCGTCGTCGTCCTTGGCGTGGAGACCAACCAGGGCTTCCTGCGCGACCTCCTGGCGGACGACGACGTGCGCGCGGGCCGGCTCGACACGGGCCTGATCGACCGCCTGGTGGCCGCGCGCCCCGCGAGCGAGCCGGACGCGTTGCTGCTGACGGCGGCCGCGCTGCTGACGCTTCCGCCGGCCGGCAACGGCCCGTGGACCGCACACGACGGCTGGCGGCTCAACGTCCCGCCCGTCCCGCGGCGCGTCGTGCTGGTCGACGACGCCGGGGCGGAGCACACCGTCGACGTCGCGTGCACAGGCGCGACCATCGCCCTCGACGGCGGGCGCCCGGTCACGGCGTCGCTCCGCCCCGCCGGCCCGCCCCACGCCTGGCTCGTGAGCCTCGACGCCACCACGCAGCAGGTCTGGGCCGCCCCCGCCCCGGGGGCGATGTGGGTGGGCGCCGCCGGCCGGTCCGCAGCCTTCACCGTGCTCACCCGCGCCGAGCAGGCCGCCCGTCGACGCGCCCTGCGCGAGCCGCACCCGCCGGACGGCGAGGCGTCCGGCGAGGTCCGCACGGCGATCCCCGGCGCCGTCGTCGCCGTCCTCGTCGCGGACGGGGACCCCGTCGAGCCCGGTACGACCGTCGTCGTGGTCGAGGCCATGAAGATGGAGCACCCCCTGACCGCGCCGCGCGGCGGCATCCTGCGCCTGCGCGTCCGGCCCGGCGACCAGGTCCGGCTCGACCAGGTGGTCGCCGTCGTCGAGGCCGCGTGCCCGACGGGCGACGCCGGCACGACCACCGAGCCCGGTGCGGCACACCCCGCCGCCCCGGTCACGCACTCCGCCACCCGAGGAGCGTCATGATCACCGAGACCCACGGCCTCACCGACGAGCAGCGCAAGCTCGCCGCAACGGTCCGCGACTTCGCCGACCAGGTCGTCGCGCCTGCGGCCTATCAGTACGACACCGAGCGGCGGCTGCCGATCGAGATCATCCGGGAGATGGGCGACCTCGGGCTGTTCGGCCTGCCGTTCCCCGTCGAGATCGGCGGGCAGGGCAAGGACTACGTGTCCCTGTGCCTCGCCGTCGAGGCCCTCGCGCGCGCCGACCAGTCGATCGCCGTGACCCTCGAGGCCGGCGTCGGGCTCGGCATCATGCCGATCTACCGGCACGGCACCGACGCGCAGCGCGAGCGCTGGCTCCCGGACCTGGTCAGCGGCCGGGCGCTCGGCGCGTTCGGCCTCACCGAGGCGGAGGCCGGCTCGGACGCCGGGGCGACGCGCACCACGGCGCGCCTCGAGAGCGGCGCATGGGTCATCGACGGCGGCAAGCAGTTCATCACCAACTCGGGCACCCCGATCACGAGCGTCATCACGATCACCGCGGTGACGGGCGACCCCGTCGCCGGACGCAAGGAGCTGTCCTCGTTCCTCGTGCCCGCAGGCACGCCGGGCCTCGTCGTCGGGCCCGACTACGACAAGGTCGGGTGGCACACCTCGGACACGCACCCGCTCACCCTGACCGGGGTGCGCGTCCCGGAGGAGAACCTGCTGGGCGAGCGCGGGCGCGGCTACGCGAACTTCCTGCGCGTGCTCGACGAGGGCCGGGTCGCGTTCGCGGCGCTCGCGACGGGCGCCGCGCAGGGCTGCCTCGAGGAGGCGCTGCGGTATGCGGGCACGCGCACCGTGTTCGGCAGCAGCATCGGCTCCCACCAGCACGTCGCGTTCATGCTCGCGCGCATGGAGGCGCGGGCGCACTCGGCCCGGCTGTGCTGGTTCGACGCCGCGCAGAAGCTCGTGCACGGGCAGCCGTTCAAGGCGGAGGCGTCGGTGGCCAAGCTCGTGGCGTCCGAGGCCGCGATGGCGAACGCGCGCGACGCCGCCCAGATCTTCGGCGGGTACGGGTTCCTCAACGAGAACCTCGTGGCCCGGCACTATCGCGACTCGAAGGTGCTCGAGATCGGCGAGGGCACCACCGAGGTGCAGCTCATGATCCTCGCCCGGGACCTGGGGCTGACCGCATGAGCGCCGACGTCGTCCAGCGCGGGCTCTTCTACGAGGAGCTCGAGGAGGGGGTGCGCTACGTCCACCGCCCGGGGCGGACCCTCACCGAGGCCGACGACGTCCTGTTCTCGACCTTGACGATGAACCCGCAGGGGCTGCACCTCGACGCCGCCTGGGCCGCGACGCAGCCCTTCGGCAGGCCGCTCATGAACTCGATGCTCACGCTCGCCACGCTGGTCGGGCTCGCGGTCGCGCACCTGACGCGGGACACCACGGTGGCGAACCTCGGCTTCGAGGACGTCGCGTTCCCCCACCCGCTCTTCCACGGCGACACCCTCTACGGCGAGACGACGGTGCGGGCCAAGCGCCTGTCCCGGTCCCGCCCGGGCGACGGCGTCGTGACCTTCGAGCACGTGGGCCGCAACCAGGCCGACGACGTCGTCGCGCGGGCGGTGCGCACCGCGCTCGTGCGCACCCAGGAGGGGCCGTGAACCCCGTGCCGTTCTCCCTGGGCCCAGCGCTGCTGTTCTGCCCAGCCGACCGCCCCGACCGGTTCGCCAAGGCGCTCGACCGGGCCGACGCCGTCGTGCTCGACCTGGAGGACGGCGTCGGACCGGACGCGAAGGAGTCCGCGCGGCAGGCCGTCGTGGACACCCCCCTGGACCCGGCGCGCACGATCGTGCGCGTCAACCCGGCGGGGACGCCGGAGCACGCCGCCGACCTCGCCGCCCTCGCCGGCACCGCCTACCGCACCCTGATGCTGCCCAAGGCGGACGGCCGGTTCGTCGGCCCGCTCGTGCGCCCGGACGGCACGCCGTACGCCGTCGTGGCGCTGTGCGAGACGGCGTCCGGCGTCGCTGCGGCGGCGGCGCTGGCCGCGCGGCCCGACGTCGTCGCGCTCGCGTGGGGAGCGGAGGACCTGGTCGCGTCTCTCGGCGGGACGTCGAGCCGGCGGGCCGACGGCCGGTACCGGGACGTCGCGCGCCACGCCCGCTCGGCGGTGCTGCTCGCGGCGGGCGCGGTCGGCAAGGCGGCGATCGACGCCGTGCACCTCGACCTCGACGACCTCGACGGGCTGCGCGCGGAGGCCCTGGACGCGGCCGCGGTCGGCTTCGTCGCGAGCCTGTGCGTGCACCCCTCGCAGGTGCCGGTGATCCGCGCGGCGTACGCGCCGACGCCCGACGACGTGGCCGCGGCCCGCGAGGTGCTCGCTGCGGCGGCGGGCGCGCCGGGGGCGTTCGCGCTGGACGGCCGGATGGTGGACGGGCCGGTGCTCGAGCAGGCGCACGCCGTGCTGCGGCGCGCAGGTCTGGGTACCCGACGCGACGACCGCGACCACGAGGAGGTCCGACGATGACGGTGCTGCATCCCACGGCCGGCCACGCGCTCGACGGCCTGCTGCACGACGGCATGACGATCGCGGTGGGCGGGTTCGGGCTGAGCGGCAACCCGAGCGATCTCATCGAGGCGGTGCGCGACTCGGGTGTGCGCGACCTGACGGTCGTGTCCAACAACATGGGCGTCGACGGGAAGGGCCTCGGGATCCTGCTCGAGAACGACCAGGTGCGGCACGTGCTCGCGTCGTACGTCGGCGAGAACAAGCTGTTCGCGCAGCGGTTCCTCGACGGTGACCTGGACGTCGAGTTCGTGCCGCAGGGCACGCTGGCCGAGCGGTTGCGTGCGGGCGGGGCGGGCATCCCCGCGTTCTTCACGGCCACGGGCGTGGGCACGCCGCTCGCGGAGGGCAAGCCCGTCCAGGAGTTCGACGGCCGGCGCTACGTGCTCGAGCGGGCCGTCGTCGCCGACCTGGCGCTCGTGCACGCGTACCGCGCGGACCGGTACGGCAACCTCGTCTACCGGTACACGGCCCGCAACTTCAACCCGCTCGTCGCCGCGGCCGGGCGCGTGGCCGTCGTCGAGGCGGAGCAGATCAGCGACGAGCCCCTCGACCCGGACGTCGTCGTGACGCCCGGCATCTACGTGGACCGCCTCGTGCCCGCACGCGACCGGGTCAAGGACATCGAGCAGCGCACGGTCCGACCACGCACCGGAGGTGCCCGATGACCTGGACCCGCGACGAGATGGCCGCCGTCGCCGCCGCCGAGCTGCACGACGGGGACTACGTCAACCTCGGCATCGGCATCCCCACCCTGGTGGCCAACCACCAGCCGCCCGGCGTCCGCATCACGCTCCAGTCCGAGAACGGGATGCTCGGCATCGGACCCTTCCCGTACGAGGGCGAGGAGGACGCGGACCTCATCAACGCCGGCAAGCAGACGGTCACCGCCCTGCCCGGCGCGAGCTACTTCGACTCCGCCGAGTCGTTCGCGATGATCCGCGGCGGGCACGTGAGCATCGCGATCCTCGGCGCGCTCGAGGTCTCCGAGTCGGGCGACCTGGCCAACTGGACCGTGCCGGGCAAGCTCGTCAAGGGTCCGGGCGGCGCGATGGACCTGGTCGCGGGCTCGCCGCGCATCGTCGTCCTCATGGACCACGTGGCCCGCGACGGCTCGCCGAAGGTCCGCCGCCGTTGCACGCTCCCGCTCACGGGCGAAGGCGTGGTGAACCGCATCGTGACCGACCGTGCGGTGCTCGACGTCGCACCCACCGGCCTGGTGCTGCGGCGTCTGGCACCCGGCGTCACCGTCGACGACGTGCGCGCGGCCACGGAGCCGGAGCTCACCGTCGAGCTCGAACCCCCGACCCAGGAGGAGCCATGACCGTCATCGTCGGCTACCGGCGTACCCCGTTCGTCAAGGCCAACGGAGCCTTCGCGTCCGTGCCCGCGACGACGCTCGGCGCTCACGCGCTGGCCGCGGCGCTGGAGGCGTCGGGCATCGTGCCCGACGACGTCGACGTCGTCCTCGGCGGGCAGGTGCTGCAGGGCGGTGCGGGCCAGAACCCGGCCCGGCAGGCCGCCGTCGGGGCGGGCATCCCGATGACGACGCCGGCACTCACGCTCAACGTCGTGTGCCTCTCGGGCGCGGAGGCCGTCGTGCAGGCGCACCGGCTCATCCGGGCGGGCGAGGCACGCGTCGTGGCGGCGGTCGGCATGGAGTCGATGACGCTCGCGCCGCACGCGTGGGTCGGGTCGCGCGCCGGGCAGCGGTTCGGGCCGGTCGAGCTGCTCGACACGATGCAGCACGACGGCCTCACGGACGCGTTCGAGCACGACTCCATGGGCCTGAGCACCGAGCGCTACGGCGACGCGTACGAGGGCGCGGCCTGGCAGACGCGCGCCGCGCAGGACGCGTTCGCGGTCACGTCGCACACGCGCGCCGCCGCCGCGGCGGCGTTCCTCAAGGGCGAGATCGCGCCCGTCGACGTGCCCGGCCGCCGCGGCAGCGTCACGGTCGACGCCGACGACGGCGTCCGCCACGACGCCTCGCTCGACACGCTGGCCCAGCTACGACCCGCGTTCCGTCCCGACGGCACCATCACGGCCGGCAACGCGTCGCAGATCTCCGACGGCGCCGCCGCGCTGGTCCTCGTCGCCGACGACGTCGCGGAGGCGCTCGGCCTCACCGGCGTCCGGATCCTCGGGCACGGCCTCGTCGCGGGGCCCGACGTGGGGCTGCACCTCCAGCCGGCGCACGCGATCTCGAGCGCCTGCGCCCGGGCGGGCCTGGACGGCCACGGGTTCGGGGCCGTCGAGATCAATGAGGCGTTCGCCGCGGTGGTGCTGGCGTCCACCGACCACCTCGGCCTCGACCCAGGGATCGTCAACGCGAACGGCGGCGCGATCGCGCTCGGGCACCCCATCGGGGCGTCCGGGGCGAGGATCGTGGGCCACCTGGCCCGGCGGCTCGAGGCGCTCGGGCCGGGCGCGGTGGGCGTCGCGTCGGCCTGCGGCGGCGGCGGGCAGGGCTCGGCGGTCGTGCTGGGGGTGCTCTGATGGGCACGCTCGACGGCAAGGTCGCGCTCGTCTCCGGCGCGGGTCGCGGCATCGGCCGCGAGATCGCGCTCAAGCTCGCCTCCGAGGGGGCGGCGGTGGTCGTCAACGACCTCGACGACGAGCCGGCAGCGACCACCGTCGCGGACGTCGTCGCCGCCGGCGGGCGCGCCGTGCCGTGCGCGGGCAGCGTCACCGACGAGGGCTTCGCGGAGCGCTTCGTGCAGACGGCGGTCGACGCGTTCGGCGGTCTCGACATCATCGTCAACAACGCGGGCTACACGTGGGACACCGTCATCCAGAAGATGTCCGACGACCAGTGGGACGCCATCATCGACGTCCACCTCACGGCGCCGTTCCGCATCCTGCGCGCCGCGCAGCCCGTCATCTCCGCGGCGGTCAAGGCGGCCCGTGCGGCAGGCCAGCCGGTGCCGTGCCGCAAGGTGGTCAACATCTCCTCGATCTCCGGACTGGGGGGCAACGCGGGCCAGGTGAACTACGCCGCCGCGAAGGCGGGGGTGACCGGCCTGACCAAGACCATCGCGAAAGAGTGGGGCCGCTACAACGTCACCGCGAACACGGTCGCGTTCGGCCTCATCACGACCCGCCTGACGGACGCCCCCGCGGGTGCGGGCACCATCACCGTGCAGGGCCACGAGATCTCCGTGGGCGTCAGCGCCCAGCTCCTGGACGCGATGACCGCCCAGGTCCCCCTCGGCCGACCCGGCACCCCCGCGGAGGCCGCCGGCGCGGTGTACCTGTTGTGCCTGCCCGAGTCCGACTACATCTCGGGGCAGACGCTGGTGTGCGGGGGCGGCTACGTGATCTAGCGGGAGGCCGCCCGCGCGTCGGGCCCGCGCTCGGCCGCCGCGGCCAGCGTGGCCTGCAGCAGTGCGGCGATCGTGCGGTCGTGCGAGCCCTCCCGCCACGCGAGGTACGCGACGCTGTCGCTCAGGTCGTCCACCGGCAGGACGGCGATCGTCGGCCGACGGAACCGCTCGGCCACCGAGAGCGGGAGGAAGGTCACGCCGCGGCCGAGCTCGACGAGGCGCAGCGCCTCGGCGAGGTTGCGGGCCGCCGGCCCGGGGACCGGTGCCTGTTCGAGCGGGAGGCGGTCCGCGCCGCGGTAGTAGCGGTCGTACGACGGCGGCAGGTCGGGCCAGGCGATCACCGGCGCGTCGGCCAGGTCGGCGCGCGCGAGGCGGCCGCGTCCGGCCAGGTCGTGGTCGGCCGGCAGGACCGCGACGCGCGTCTCCTGCCAGACGGGCTCGACCTCGACGCCGTGGAAGAGCCGCGCGTCCCCGTGATCCGGCCCGACGACGAGCGCGACGTCGGCGACACCGTGCCGGACGAGGTCGGCCAGCTCGCTCGTCTCGCCGAACACGAGCTCGACGGCCGGCCGGTCGGGGGCGTCCGACGCGAACCGGTCGAGCACCTCGGGCAGCAGGCCGGCGTCGCTGTCGGGCTTGAGGGCCAGCCGCAGCGCACGACGGTGCACGCGCGCCGGCGCCACCGACGCGACCGCGCGGTCGACGGCGTCGAGCGCGACGCGCGCCTCCGCGAGGAATCGCTCGCCCTCGACGGTCGGCACGCACTCTCGGGTCGTGCGGTCGAGGAGCCGGACGCCCAGCGCGCGCTCGAGGGCGGCGATGCCGCGGGACACGGACGGCTGCGAGACGTCGAGCAGGGCGGCGGCGCCCGTGAAGGAGCCCCGGTCGGCGACCGCGACGAAAGTCCGCAGCTGCCGCAGCTCGACGTCGCTCATACGCCCAGCGTATGACCGCAGGCAAGGGACGCATTTCCGGCCCGCTCGCGCACCTGCCAGCCTGGCAGCGACGCAGCCGCACGAGCTGCGACCGAGCCGAGGGGAAAGCGCATGCGCTGGGACGTCATCGTCGGGAGCCTGTCGAGGGCGTCGATCAACCGGCAGCTGGCCGGGCGGCTGGCCGAGCTCGCGCCGGCCGAGGTGAGCCTCGACGAGATCGAGATCGCCGGCCTCCCGCTGTTCGACTACGAGCTCGAGGACGACTTGCCCCCGGCGGTCCGGGAGGTCAAGGCGCGGGTCGACGCCAGCGAGCTGCTGATCTTCGTCACACCCGAGTACAACCGGTCGATCCCGGCCGCGCTGAAGAACGTCCTGGACTGGGGCTCGAGGCCGTGGGGGCAGAACTCCTGGGCCGGCCGGCGCGCGGCTGTGATCGGGACCGGGCTCAACAGCGCCGGGACCGCCGTCGCGCAGGCCCAGCTGCGCGAGATCCTCGGCTACCTCGGGGTGACCGTCGTCGGGGCCACCGAGGTCTGCGTGCCGTGGCGTGACGACGTGCTCGAGGATGCGGTCGTCGAGCAGCGGCTGCGGTCGTTCCTCGACGAGCTCCGCGCGCACCTGCGCGCCGAGGCCGAGCCCGCGCGCACGTGACGCGAGCTCAGGTGCCGGCGGAGACCGAGAGGGTCTCGAGCAGCTTGCCCGTCCGCGCGTCGAGCAGGACGACGCCGTGCTTCGGCCACCCGCTGCGACTCTTCGGGGCTCGGTAGCTCTCGGTGTCGAACCCGGTGCCCCGGTCGCAGACCTCGATGGCGGCACCGGTGTCGGTGACGACCTGCGCCGTCGCGGGGTGCTCGAGCATGACCGGCTCCCAGGTGGACGGCTCCGCGTAGCCGCCGTCGGCGTCGGCGGGCGTGCTGTTCCACCAGCCCTCGAACCCGCCGACCCTGTCACCGCGGATGGTCACGGGCTTGCCGTCGGTGCACGTCGCGTCCGCCGACACCCCCGAGGACGACGTCGGCGCCGGTCCGGTCAGCCCGCCGGCGCCCTGGTCCGGTGCGGACTTGGTCGCGTGCTGCGCAGCCGTGTCGGACGCCGTCGGCGGCGGTGCGGCACCCGCCGCGTCGGACTTGATGGCACAGCCGGAGACTGCCAGCACCCCCACCACCACACACGCTCCCCCGAGCGCCAGCGCACGACTCATGCCGTGTGTCTACCAGACCGGAGGCCCGGGCAACAGACCTTCCGCTTGCCAGATGCCAGCTTCCCCCGAAGCGCCCCTCCGCTCCGCCTACTTCGCGAGGTGGGCCCCCCGGACGGGTACCTCGCGAGGGCGGGAGCGGATCTGCCGCCTACTTCGGCGAGGACGGCGGCGGGGCGGTCGAGCCGCGGACCACGAGCTCGGTCGCGAGCGACACGTGCAGCGCGTCGACGGCCTGCCGTGCCACGAGCCGCAGCAGCAGCGAGACGGCCATCCGGCCCATCTCCTCGAGCGGCTGACGCGCCGTCGTGAGCGCGGGGACGGTCGATCGGGCGAGGTCGAGGTCGTCGAACCCCGTCACCGCAAGGTCCCCGGGCACGGCCAGTCCGCGCTCGGCTGCCGCCCGGAGCACACCGGACGCGACCTTGTCGTTGAACGCCACGATCGCCGTCGGCGGCCCACCCGGCCCCGGCGCGTCGAGGAGGTCGCACGCCGCGGCGTACCCGTCGTCGGCGGTGGGCCGGACGCTGCGTCGCAGGGAAGGGTCGGGCAGCAGCCCGGCGTCCGCGAGCGCCGACGCGTGCCCGGCGAGCCGGGACCGGCTGGCGAGCCACTCGGTGGGTCCGCCGACGACGCCGATCCGCCGGTGCCCGAGCTCGAGCAGGTGGGCGGTGAGCGCCCGCGCGCTGGTGAGGTGCGCCGACGACACCGACGGGACGTCGGCGGGCAGGGCGGCCATGGGGTCGACGACGACGAACGGGAACCCCCCCGCCCGCAGCGCCTCGAGCTGGCGGACGGGCTCGGGCGGGAGGACGAGCACCGCGCCGGCGAGCCCGCGGTCTCCCGCGAGACCCGCGACGACCGGGCGCTCGCGGGCCGCCTCGCCGGTGTCGAGGACGGCGCGCCGCCCGTGGACCGCAAGAGACTCGACGGCCGCGGTGACGACGCGCCCGAAGTAGTCGTCGAGGACGTAGGGGCAGCGGACGAGCACCGGTGCTCCGGGGTCCCGCCCGGACGCCGCCGACGCGCGGGCGGGCACCGGCGCGCCGAGCCGTGCGGCGAGGGCGAGGACCTCGTCCCGGGTGGCGGGCGCCACCGCCGGGTGGCCGCTGAGCGCCCGCGAGACGGTACCGACCGAGTACCCGGACGCGGCCGCGACCTGCCGGACGGTGACCCGGCCGCTGGGCCGCCTACCCATGCCGGTGCGCCTCGTTGCGTTCCACGAGATGGATCGTAACGGCAGCAACGTCGGGCCGCGTTGACAGGCCGCCGAGCGCCGTGCATCGATGGGAGAGGGGCGACCGTCGGGCGACGGTGTTCCACGTTCTGTTCCACGAGGGAGTGGACCGAGCGCCGGAGCCCGGGAGCCGCGGCAGGGGAACCACCCGCTCGACGACGAGAGGAAAGACCATGACGTCACCGACGACGCCACCACCCACCCGGCGGGGAACGCACCGCCGCAGGCTCGCGGCAGGGACCGCACTGGCGGCGTCGGCCGCGCTCGCCCTCGCGCCGGCGGTCGCCGCCGACGCGCACCCGGGGCACAGCACCGCGACCGACGACGTCCGCGCCTGGATCACCACGCCCGACGGGACGCAGCGCCTCACCGAGCAGGCGCCGACCCGGTTCACGACCGCGAGCTCCGCCCGCACGACCCTCACCATCGACCCCGCGACGAGCTACCAGACCATGGACGGGTTCGGCGGCGCGCTCACCGACTCGACGGCAGCGGTCCTGTACCAGCTCAGCCCGGCCGAGCGCGCGCAGGCCATGCGCGACCTGTTCAGCCCCACGGACGGCATCGGCGTGAGCTTCCTGCGCCAGCCGGTCGGCTCGTCCGACTTCACAGCCGCCGCCGAGCACTACACGTACGACGACGTCGCCCCCGGCCAGACCGACCTCGCGCTCAAGCACTTCACGATCGCCCACGACGAGGCCCAGATCCTGCCGCTCCTGCGCCAGGCCAAGAAGCTCAACCCGTCGATCCAGGTCGTCGCGACCCCCTGGTCGCCGCCGGCCTGGATGAAGACGAACGACTCGCTCGTCGGCGGACGGCTCAAGGACGACCCCGCCTACTACGACGCCTACGCCCGCTACCTCGTGAAGTTCGTCCAGGCGTACGCGAAGGCCGGCGTCCCGATCGACTACCTGACCGTCCAGAACGAGCCGCAGAACCGCACGCCCTCCGGATACCCGGGCACCGACATGGGCGTCAAGCAGGAGGAGAAGGTCATCGAGGCGCTCGGCCCGCTCCTGAAGAGGGCCAGCCCGAAGACCAAGATCCTCGGCTACGACCACAACTGGTCCACGCACCCCAACGACGCCGCGTCCGCCCCGCCCGACGAGCCCGGCGGCGAGACCGACTACCCCTACCAGCTCCTCGACTCGCCCGCCGCGAAGTGGATCGCGGGGACCGCCTACCACTGCTACGCCGGCGACCCCAGCGCGCAGACCGCGCTCCACGACGCTTACCCCACCAAGGACGTCTACTTCACCGAGTGCTCCGGCTCCCACGGCGCCACCGACACCCCGGCCCAGTACTTCAGCGACACCCTCAAGTGGCACGCCCGGACGATCACGCTCGGCACCACGCGCAACTGGGCCAAGACCGTCGCCGACTGGAACCTCGCCCTCGACGACGACGGCGGCCCCCACCTCGGCGGCTGCGACACCTGCACCGGGTTCCTCTCCGTCCACCCCGACGGCACCTACACGAAGAACGCCGAGTACTACACCATCGGCCATCTCGCGAAGTTCGTGAAGCAGGGCGCCGTCCGGATCGCCTCCACGTCGTTCGGCACCACCGGCTGGAACGGCCAGCTCATGGACGTCGCGTTCCGCAATCCCGACGGCTCCACCGCGCTCATCGTCCACAACGAGAACGACGACCCGCGCTCCTTCGCCGTCGCCGTCGGCTCCAAGACGTTCGAGTACACCCTGCCCGGCGGCGCGCTCGCGACGTTCACCTGGCCCGCCTCCGCCACCCGCGGCGCCTTCACCGGCTCCGCCCTCGCCGGGCTGCTGCCCGTGTCGCTCGCCCACGCCACCGCCACCGCGTCCACCGCGCCCGACGACGCCAAGCTCGCCGTCGACGCCGACGCCTCCACCCGCTGGTCCTCCGGCGCCGCGCAGACCCCCGGCCAGTACGTCCAGCTCGACCTCGGGCGGGCGACCGGGCTCCGCCGCGTCGCCATCGACGCCGGCGACAACCTCGGCGACTACCCCCGGGCCTGGGCCGTCTCCACCAGCCTCGACGGCACCCGCTGGACCACCCGCGCCAGCGGCACCGGCGTCGGGCAGCTCACCAACGTCGACCTCCGGCCCACCCTCGCCCGGTACATCAAGATCACCCAGACGGGGACGTCGGGCTCCTGGTGGAGTGTCGCGGACGTGCGGTTGTATCGCTGATCGGACGCAACCACCCGCTCGGCTGAGCCCGCGGGGAGGAGGAGGGGCCGGAGGGTGCTCGGGCTACCAGCCGGCCCCTCGTCCCTCGGGGCCTCCCGCCAGGCCCACCACGCCCTTCGCACCCTCCGGCCCCTCCTCCTCCCCGCTCTCCCGTCGGCTCGCCGTGGTCGCGACCTCAGCGCCCGACCGTGCGTCCGGCTGGGGGCGCGGAAAAGCGGTGGGCCTGGGCCGTGCAGGAGACGAGGATCACTGTCGCGGGCCGGAATGGTTCTGGTACCGTTGTACTAGAAATGCTCCAGGAACCCTCACCCCAGCAGAACCACGAGCCGTCCGGCGTCGCGCCGGACGGCTCGTCGTCGTCCCCCCGTCAGCGCGAGAGCAGGACGGAGGCGTCGGCGCCCGCCGCGGCGAAGCCGTCCCGGAACCCGTACGCCGCGATCCTGCGGGTGCCGGGGGCGCTGCAGTTCTCCGCGTCGGCCCTGGTCGCGCGCCTGCCCATGTCCATGGTCGGCATCGGCACGGTGCTGATGATCCAGGGCCTGTACGGGTCGTACGCGCTCGCGGGCCGGATCTCCGCGGTGCTCGTCATCGCGCAGGCCGTCTGCTCGCCCCAGCTCGCGCGGCTCGTCGACCGGCGGGGCCAGCGCCGCGTCATGCTGCCCATGCTCGCCGTCGCGAG
The DNA here is from genome assembly GCF_049844995.1 of Luteimicrobium sp. DT211. Classification (NCBI taxonomy): domain Bacteria; kingdom Bacillati; phylum Actinomycetota; class Actinomycetes; order Micrococcales; genus Luteimicrobium; species Luteimicrobium sp. DT211. Next base: position 22,373 of record NZ_JBNCMC010000015.1, read on the forward strand.
CGTCGGCCTCGTGGGGCTGATCGTCACCGCGGTCACCAGGGCACCCGAGCCGCTGCTGTACCTCTTCGCGATCCTCGCGGGCGGCGGCTCCGGCTCGTACGGCTCGATGGTCCGCACCCGGTGGTCGAAGGTCCTCGACGACCCCCGCCGCCTCCACACCGCGTACTCGCTCGAGTCCGCGCTCGACGAGGTCGTGTTCGTCGTCGGGCCGGTCGTCGCGACGCTGCTCGCGACGAGTGTCACCCCCTGGTCGGGCCTCGCCGTCCCGCTGGTCGCCGGCCTCCTCGGCGGCGCCTGGTTCCTGTCCCTGCGGGCCACCGAGCCCGCGGCCGTGCCCTCGAGCGAGGAGACCGGCGAACGCCGCTCCGTCCTGCGCAACCCCGCCGCCCTGGTCGTGTGCGTCGTGTTCATCGCGCAGGGCGTCGTGTTCGGGGCGACCGACGTGTCGACCATCGCGTTCGCCGACGAGCACGGCCACAAGTCGTGGGCCGGCGCGATCCTCGCCGTGTGCGCGGCCGGGTCGCTGTGCGGCGGGCTGCTTTACGGGGCCCGCCACTGGCGCTCCGCGCTCTGGAAGCGGTTCGTGCTGGGCATGGTCGTGCTCGCCGCCGGCGTCTCGATGTTCCGGCTCGTCGACTCGATCCCCGCCCTCGTGGGCGTCATGTTCGTCACCGGGTTCGCGATCGCGCCGACGCTCATCAACGGCAACGGCCTGATCCAGCAGGTCGTCTCGCCCGGCCAGCTCACCGAGGGACTCGCCTGGGCCGGCACAGCCCTCGGGATCGGCGTGTCGGTCGGCTCCGCGGTCGCCGGCTCCCGCATCGACGCCGCGGGCGCCCACGCCGGGTACCTCGTCGTCCTCGCCGCAGCCGCGTCCGCGGCGGTCCTCGTGCTCGCGTCCATCGGCGTCCTGCGCCGCAGCGCGCGCATCCGCGTGCAGCCGCACGCCTGACCGGCCGGCTCACGCGCCGTCGCGCAGCTCCCTCAGCCGCCCGACGACGTCCGCGACCTCGTCCTCCCTCGCCGCAGCCCAGCCCGTCCCGCGGGCGGCGAGGGCGAGCGGCAGGACGGCGCCCGCCAGGGTCTCGACGCGCAGCACCGACGCGGTCCCGCGGCGGGGCACCCGCTCCTCGCCCGCGGTCACCGAGGCGACGGAACGCCAGGGCCACGCAGCGACCGGCGCGCCGCGGCGGGCGTCCCAGAGCTCGAGGCCGGGCGGCCCGGCGGCGACGACCCCAGCGAAGGGCAGCGAGCGGCCGAGCGCGGGCGCCCACGTGCCCTCGACGACGAGCGCGCGGGCGAGCGCCGGGCTCCCGTGCACGGCACCGACCCACCAGCCCGGCCGGGCCGCGCGCACCGCCGCGACCGCCCGGGCCGCCGCGCGCGTCGTCCGGCGGTAGAGGACGAGCCCCACGACGACCGCCGCCACCACGAGCAGCGCGGCGACGACGACCGTCGTCACCTGATGCTCACCACGCGATGCCCGCCGTCACGCGACGGCCGCCGCCGCGTGGCCGGGGTCGTCGTCGTGCGTGTCCGGGTCGTCGTCGTGCCCGACGGACGCCACGATCGCGTCGAACAGCCCGAGCATGCCGTCCCGGAGCGCGACGAGGTGGGTGGAGAAGACGAGCTGGTACCAGCCCTCGCCGTCGCGGGGGTCGAGCCAGTAGCGCGCGACGAGCTGGGGCGTCCGGTCGGCGTCCAGCTCGGCCGGACCGCGCTCGACCGCGACCTGCCGCACGACCGACCCGAGCGGGCCGTCGGCCACGACCACCTCCACGCCGGGTGCCGCGGCCGCCGTCAGGTCGGCGGCGAGCCGGGCCAGACCCTCCCGCTTGCGGGGGATCCGGCTCGGCGCGGGCGCCGGAACGCGGAACGTGGTGAGCGACGCCGACAGCGGCTTGTCGCCCGCCTGCATCAGCGAGAACGCCATGATCCCGCCCCGCGCGGCCGCGGCAGCCCGCGTGGTGGCGTCGAGCTCGCGGAGCACGTCGAGCTGGAGCGCCGACGGCTTGTCGGAGCGCCCGAACTGCCGCGCGACCAGCCCGCGGACCGACCGGCGGCGGGCCCGCTCGTCCGTCAGGTCGACGGCCCACCAGTCGTCCGGGAGGAGCAGGCCGAGGCGGTCGACGACGGCGCCGGGTGCGCCGGACGGGGGCGTCACCCGACCTCCACGGTGAGGCTCTGGACGATCGTGAGCGCCTCCTGGCTCAGCGCCTCGAAGGCGGTCGGCACGTTGGTCTGGAACTCGAAACGCATGACCTCGTCGGCGCCGGTGGGGAACACGGACGCGGCGATCCGCGAGAGGACGACGCCCGTGTCCTTGAACCCGCGCACCTCGACCTCGATGAGCGCCTGGCCGGCGTCGACGTCGCCGAGCGCCGCCGAGTGGTCGAGCAGGCGGGTCCCACGGATCTTCTCCGGCTTCCGGACCCGCTTGAGGAGCGCGTCGGGGTCGAGCGGGGTCCCGGCGTCCGGGTACAGGTACGTGAGCGTGAACTGCCCCCAGGGCAGGTCGGTCGGGTCCGGGTACCACAGGCCGCCGGCGAGCGAGCGCCCGTCGACCAGGATCTGCTCCAGGTCGCCGACCGCGCCGAGGTAGCCGGTCTCGAGGCCGGGCGCGAGACCCAGCCCACGCACGAACTCCTCCGCCTCCTCGCTGTTGCCGGCCGTCCAGCCGACCCACTGCTCGCTCGTCCCGGCGTCGTACCCGACGATGTGGCCCATGTACGTCCTCAGTTCAGGTTGAGCTGCTTGGCGGGGTCGTCGGAGCCCTCGGTCAGCCCCAGCGCGCCGTAGCCGTTGTTCCCGATGTCCACCCCGGTCCCGATCAGGACGGCGCCCGCTCCCCGCCCGGCGACGCCGAGCGCGTCGTTGAGCTGCGCGTGGCTCGCGGCGAGGGCGTCGACGGCGGCGCGGCTCGCGGTCGAGGGCAGGTTCGCGGCGGCCCGCACGGACGCGTCCGCGGCGTGGACGCCGCTGACGGCCCGCGCCTCGTCGCCCGCGCCGAACCAGGCCAGCGCGTTGCCCTTGAAGCCGCTCACGTCGCGGAACGCCGCGTTCCAGGTGGCGCGCGGCGAGCGCAGGAAGTCGAGCGTCTTGCCGAAGCCCTTGAGCTCGCTCCCCGTGTCCTTGATGATCGTGATCGGGTTGAGCTGGCTGCCGATCGTCCGGAACATCCCGCCGCGGCCGGCGAACGTCGCGGCCCCCCGCTCGGCGGCCCGGATCCCCGACCCGGCGAGCCCGCGCCCGTTGAGCAGGCCCCGCACCGCACCGCGGATGCCGCGCGTCTGGCCGAGCGCCCGGACCAGCTGGTCCGCGCGGACGCGGGAGACGGCCTGCGCGCCCTCGGCGCCCATCTTGAGGGACGCGCCCGCCACCCGGCCGAGGCCGAACGTCGCCACCCCGAGGACGTCGAGGCCGAAGTCGAGCCACGACCCCTCGCCGTTGAGAAGCTGCAGGCCGTGCCCTGCCATCGCCACGAGCCCGGCGATGAGGGCGACCGCGCCCAGCGCCTCGCCGAGCCCCGGCACCCACGCCAGAGCCAGGGCCAGGACGCCCGCGACCGTCGCGATCTTGGACGCGATGTCGGTGATCGCGTTCACCACCGAGCGGACGTTGTCCCACCAGCCGTCGTGGATGCCGTCGGCGTCGACGGCGACGTTGATCGCGTCCTTCGCGGTGCCCGCCGCCGTGTCCCGCGCGGACGTCGCCTGCTCGAGCTTGGTCCGCGCGTGGCTCAGAGCCGTGCCCGCCGCCGTCATGTCCGTCTGGGCCTGGTCGGCCTGGTGCTGAGCGTTCGGCGCCTTGCTGTGCGCGGGGTCGGAGTAGACGACGTGCTTGTGGTGCGCGGTGTCGTAGTCGGACTGGGCCTGCTTCGCGGCGGTGAGCGCCTCGTCGGCGTGCTGCTGCGACGTCCGCAGGACGCCGGCGTAGGTGGTCAGCGCGGCGCCGGTCGCGGCGTACCGGTGCTGGACCTTCGCGATCTCGTTCGCCACGTCCTTGGCCTTGTCCGCGATGGCCTGCACGGCGTCGGACTGCATGGCGTCCAGGTCCGCGATGGTCCTCAGGTCGGCGGCGGCCTTCCGGATGGCCTCGGCGACGTTCGTGTAGTCGGCGCCGGCGCCCGAGACGACGTCGGGGTCCCCGGGCACCGGGTCGGTCGCCGCGAGCGGGTGCCAGTCGTACGGGCGGCTCACTTCTCGCCTCGCAGGGCCTTGGCGAACTCGGAGTCGAGGCTCTCGAACTGCTCGCCCACGCCCTGGCACTGGTCCGCGAGCGAGCCGATGTGCTCGAGCATCTTCTCCCGCTTGCCGTCCCAGTTCCGCTCGAAGTGGTGGATGGCGTCGGAGAGCTCGTCGTGCCCGACCGCGGAGGCCACGCGGTCGGCGTTCGTGTGCGCGCCGTGGAACTCGGTCGCGACGACGCGGAGCTTGTGGCCGGCCTCGATGAGGGTCGGCGTATCCACCTTGAGCTGGTCGGTCACTGCAGGAGTCTCCTCGTCGGCGGGCGGGGGCCGGGCCCACGTTAGCGGACCGACCGCCCCACCCGACATGGGGAGAACTACCCACCGGACAAGGACTCCGTGAACGGAGAACTACCCGTCGGCCGTCGCGGGGTCGCGGGGCAGCGGCGTCGGGCAGGAGAGGGTGAGGGCGTCGTCCGCGCCGAGGGCGCAGGTCTCGTCGTGGCCGTCGGGGAAGGTGACACGGACGGGCGAGTCGTCGTAGACGTACATGAGCTCGGCCGGGTCGAGCGTTACCCCGTACGCGGCGCCGAGCGCGTCGGCGGCCCGGGTGCGGAGCGCCAGCCGTTCGTCGTCCCGCGCCTCGGACGCTCGCTCGATCCCCGGCTTCGTGACCCGGTCGGCGACGAACGCCCCGAGACCCCCCAGGACCGCCAGGCCGAGGCAGACGCCGGCCGCGACGCCCGCGCTCCGGCGCCCGAGCCACCGCCGCGCCGTCAGCGCCAGCACCACGAACAGGGCCGCCGCGCAGATGCTGACGATCAGCAGCACCTTGACCGTCGGCGCCGGGGTCACGTCGAGGTCGGGCGGGTACACCGGGACGGGCACCATGGCGGGACGGGGCTCCTCGTTCGTCGGGTCTCGGCCGGTTCTCGCACGGCCCGGGACACGGTATCGGACCGCGCCGACCCTGCCCGGGGTGCAACGGACGTCACACCCGCTCGTGGTGCGGGTCCCGTGGGCCCGGCGGAGCATGGGGGCATGGCTCTCGGACGCAAGTCACCCCAGGACAAGCGCAACAAGACCGTCGCGGACCTGCTGGTCGCCCAGCTCGTCACCGCGGGCGTGAAGCGGATCTACGGGATCGTCGGCGACAGCCTGAACCCCGTGGTCGACGCGGTGCGCCGGACGGACGAGATCGAGTGGGTGCACGTGCGCCACGAGGAGGTCGCGGCGTTCGCGGCCGCGGGCGAGGCCGAGGTCACGGGCAGCCTGGCCGTGTGCGCGGGCTCGTGCGGCCCGGGAAACCTGCACCTCATCAACGGCCTGTACGACGCGAACCGCTCGCGCGTCCCCGTCCTCGCGATCGCGAGCCACATCCCCAGCACCCAGATCGGCACGGGCTTCTTCCAGGAGACCCATCCCGACCGGCTGTTCACCGAGTGCTCGGTGTACTCCGAGATGATCTCGAGCGCGGCCCAGGCGCCGCGCGTCATCAACTCGGCGATCCAGCACGCGCTCGGCGGGCCCGGCGTCGCCGTCCTCACGATCCCCGGCGACATCGCCGACCACGACGCGCCCCCGATCGTCCCGGGCATCGACCCGCTCGTCACCCCGCCCGCCGCGCCGCGGTCCATCCCGTCGCCGGACGCGCTGCGTGAGCTCGCCGACGCCATCAACGGCGCCCGGAAGGTCACCATCTTCGCCGGGGCGGGGGTCCGTGGCGCGCACGACGACGTCCTCGCCCTCGCGGACAAGATCGCCTCCCCCGTGGGTCACTCGCTGCGCGGGAAGGAGTGGATCCAGTACGACAACCCGTTCGACGTCGGGATGTCCGGCCTCCTCGGGTACGGGTCCTGCTACGACGCGATGCACGAGGCCGACCTGCTGATCCTGCTCGGCACCGACTTCCCGTACGACCAGTTCCTCCCCGCCGACGTCCGCACCGCCCAGGTCGACCTCGATCCCTCCCACCTGGGCCGGCGCACCCGGCTGGACCTCGCCGTCGTCGGGGACGCCGGGGAGACCGTGCGCGGGCTGCTGCCGCTCGTGGACGCCAAGAAGGACCGGAAGTTCCTCGACGAGATGCGGCGCAAGCACGTCAAGAGCCTCACCGGCGTCGTCGGCGCGTACACGAAGGACGTCGAGAAGGTCACCCCGATCCACCCCGAGTACGTCGCGGACGTGCTCGACCAGGAGGCCGCCGACGACGCCGTCTTCACCGTCGACACGGGCATGTGCAACGTGTGGGCCGCCAGGTACATCAGCCCGAACGGGAAGCGACGCGTGATCGGGAGCTTCCTGCACGGGTCGATGGCCAACGCGATGCCGCACGCGATCGGGGCCGCCTCCGCGGAGCCGGGGCGGCAGGTCGTCGCGATGTCCGGTGACGGCGGGCTGTCGATGCTGCTCGGCGACCTGCTCACCATCAAGGCGTACGACCTGCCCGTGAAGATCGTCCTGTTCGACAACGCGTCGCTCGCGATGGTCCGGCTCGAGATGCTCGTCGACGGGCTGCCGCAGTTCGGGACGGAGTCGCCGCACTTCGACTACGCCGCGATCGCGAACGCCATGGGGATCCCCGCGGTGCGCGTCGAACGCCCGCAGGACGTGCGCGGCGCGCTCCGGGGAGCTCTCGACCGGCCGGGCCCGGCGCTCGTCGACGTCGTCACCGACCCGCGGGCCCTGTCGCTGCCGCCGACGATCACGGCCGGGCAGGTGCGCGGGTTCGTCGTCGCGATGAGCAAGGAGATCATGGGCAACGGCATGGGAGAGGCCGTGTCGATGGCGCGGTCGAACCTGCGCAACGTCCCGCGCCCCTGACGCGCTACGACGACGCCCGGTCGCCGACGTAGCGCGGTTGTTCACACTGCGCCCAGGACGGGGGGTCTCAGTTGCTGGTGCTGGTCCTCGAGCGGATCTCCGCGATCATCGGCGACACGTCTCCCACGGTCTTCGGGACGATCAGCGCGGCGGTCGGACCGATGAAGACGAAGACGTGCCGGTCGGTCTCGTCGATTCGTGCGACGCGATCCCACGCGACGGATGTCGTGACCCCGGCGACTGTCTCATGCAGGCCCACGTCGTCGGCCCTCAAGCTGGCAGCGCCATCCAGGCCCAGGCCTTCGCCCGCCGCGAGCTCACGCACTCTTCGGCCGGCGGCCCAGCGGTTGATCCGCGGAAGGGCTAACCACATCCCGACAGCGACGACCACGGCGGTAACGAGGCCGCCCGTCCAGTCATGCGCCGCTCCCCCGATCACAACCACGACCGCAGCGAAGACCAGCCCGGTGAGCACGATCCTCTGACGTGCCCGTTGTGCGCGCAGCACGTCGGAAGTCTGCAGCAGATGCTCACTGAAGGCGCTGTAGTCCTCGGTCCTCATCTGAAAGTCGATCTGCACGCCGGCAAGTGTCGCAGACCCCGGCACGATGAGTTCCGGCATCGTCGGCGGTAGGTACTCGCGAGCCCGCCGGATCCCCCGGCGGACCGTCCGTGAGGAGACTGAGATGACCGAGAAGCGCGCGGCCGACGTGGCCGCCATCGAGACCGTGCTGGCCGACTCCTACCGAGCGTGGGCGGCGGGCGACGCCGACGCGATGGTCGCCGACTACACGCCGGACGCCACGGCGATCCTGCCCGGCTCGCGCCGGCTCGGACGGGACGTGATCCGCGACAGCATGGCTCAGGCGTTCGCGGGGCCTCTCGCCGGAACGTCGACCTGGGACGAGCAGGTGAGCCTGCGGTTCCTGGGCCGCGACGCCGCGATCGTCGTGAGCGAGTCGGGCGTCCTGTTCGACGGCGCGACAGAGGCCCCCGACTCGGGCAGGGTGAACGCGACCTGGGTGCTCGAGAAGAAGGACGGCTCGTGGAAGATCGCGGCGTACCACAACAGCCCGGTGCTCGTCCCGGCCCGGGTATGACGACGACCGGCTTCGACGTCCGGCTCGAGCCGCACCGCAGGGAGCTGCTGGCCTACTGCTACCGCATGCTCGGCTCGGTGCACGACGCCGAGGACCTCGTCCAGGAGACGTACCTCCGGGCGTGGCGGGGGGGGGGGGGGGGGGGGGGGGGGGGCCCCCCCCCCCCCCCCCCCGCGCCTCGGTGCGCACGTGGCTGTACCGGATCGCGACGAACGTCTGCCTGACCGCGCTCGACGGCCGCGCCCGGCGGCCGATGCCGTCGGGGCTGGTGGCGCAGTCGGAGCCGCTCGCGCCGCTCGTCCGGGGCGAGGTGCCGTGGCTCGAGCCCCTGCCGGACGCGATGCTCGAGGCCCACGACCCGGCCGACGCCGCCGTCGCCCGCGCCGGGCTGCGGCTGGCGTTCGCGTCGGCGCTGCAGCACCTGTCCGCCCGGGAGCGCGGGGCGCTCGTCCTGCGGGACGTCCTCGCGTTCTCGGCGGCGGAGTCCGCCGCGATCCTCGGCACGACGACGGCGGCGGTCAACAGCGCGCTGCAGCGCGCCCGCGCGCGGGTGGCCGAGGACGGCGCCGCACCCGAGCAGGTCGACGAGCCGTCGGCGGCCGAGCAGCGGGCGTGGCTCGACCGGTACACCGACGCGTTCGTCCGCGCGGACGTCGAGGGCATCAAGGCGCTGCTCACCGAGGACGTCCTCATGGAGATGCCGCCGATGGTCAACTGGTTCACGGGCCGCGACGGGTACGGGCAGTTCATGGACTGGGTGTACGGCATCGGCGGGACGGACTGGCGGACCCTGCCGGCCGCCGCGAACGGGCAGCCCGCGTTCGCGGCCTACCGGCGCGACGGCGACGGGTACGCGGTACACACGCTCCAGGCCCTCACCGTGACCGCCGGCGGCATCAGCCGGAATTCGGTGTTCCAGGACCCGGCCGTCTTCGCGTCGTTCGGCCTCCCGACCCGCCTCGACGGCGACGGCGTGCCCGTGTGACCCGGCGACCACGCGATCTCCGACCGCCGAGCACGGCCTCCGCGTCCGTCCGGCCGCCGGGACGGACCGGGACCCCGTCTTCGGCCGGGGGGTTTCGGCTCACAGGGCACCCCGCCCCCGCGTGAGCGAACCGTTCCCTGCGGGAAACGACCCCCGCAGCCGCGCGAAACACCGCCTCCCTACCGTCGAGGACAGCATCCCCTCGGCCTCAGGAGGACCCGATGACCGACAGCTCACGCACGCCCCGACGCCTCGTCGTCGCGGGCGGCGGCATGGTCGCCCACCGGTTCGTCGAGGCGCTGCGCGCCCGCGACGCCGACCGCACGTGGCAGGTGACGGTCCTCGCGGAGGAGCCGCGCGCGCCCTACGACCGCGTCGCGCTGACGAGCTACTTCACGGGCCGCGACCCGGAGGACCTCGCCCTCGGCGACCCGGCGCTGTGGGCCGACCCGTCGGTCCGGCTGGTCCGCGGCGAGGCCGTCACGGGGATCGACCGCGAGGCGCGGGCCGTCACGACGAGCGCCGGCCGCACCCTCGACTACGACCACCTGGTCCTCGCGACGGGCTCGTCGGCGGCCGTGCCGCCCATCCCGGGCACCGAGCTGCCGGGCGTGTTCGTCTACCGCACCGTCGACGACGTCGCGGCGCTCCGCGGGTTCGTCGAGGAGCAGCGGGCGCGCTGGGACCGCCCGGTGCGGGGAGCCGTGATCGGCGGCGGGCTCCTCGGGCTCGAGGCGGCGGGCGCCCTGCAGGCCCTCGGCGCACAGTCCACCGTCATCCAGTTCGGCTCGCACCTCATGTCCGCACAGGTCGACCAGGGCGGAGGCGAGGCACTCGCCCGTCTGATCCGGAGCCTGGGGATCGCCGTCCGCGTCAACACGGCGACCACGAAGATCCGCCCCAACCGCCGCGGCACCGCGGGCCGGCTCGACTTCGCCGACGGCGGCCGGCTCGACGTCGACGTGGTCGTCGTCGCGACGGGCGTGCGGCCGCGCGACGAGCTGGGCCGCGAGGCGGGGCTCGAGGTCGGGCCGCGCGGCGGCGTCGTCGTCGACGACCGCTGCCGCACCGCGGACCCGGCCATCTCCGCGATCGGCGAGGTCGCGTGCATCCAGGGCGCCTGCATCGGCCTGGTCGCTCCGGGCAACGCGATGGCCGAGGTGACCGTCGACCGGCTGCTCGGCGGCGACGCCGAGTTCCCCGGCGCCGACACGGCGACCAAGCTCAAGCTCGCGGGCGTCGACGTCGCGAGCTTCGGCGACGCGTTCGGCACCACCGAGGGCGCGCTCGAGGTCGTGTGGGCCGACCCGGTGGGCGGCGTCTACAAGAAGCTCGTCCTGTCCGACGACGCCCGCACCCTGCTGGGCGGCGTCTTCGTCGGCGACGCGACCGCGTACACGAGCCTGCGCCCGATGCTCGGCCGCGAGCTCCCCGGCGACCCGGCCGTGTTCCTGCTCCCCGAGGGAGCGGGCGGGGCCCCGAGCCTCGAGCTCCCCGACGACGCCGCCGTCTGCTCCTGCAACAGCGTGTCCGCGGGCGAGGTCCGGGCCGCGGTGACGGAGGACGGCTGCACGGACGTCGCGGGCGTCAAGGCGTGCACCCGCGCCGGCACGACGTGCGGCTCGTGCCTCCCGCTCGTCAAGAAGCTCGTGTCCACGGAGCTCGAGAAGGCGGGCGTCGCCGTCTCGAAGGCCTTGTGCGAGCACTTCGAGCTCTCGCGCGCGCAGCTCTACGACGCCCTGCTCGTCTCGGGGGTGCGGACGTTCAGCGAGGCGCTCGATCGGTTCGGTACGCCGGCTCAGGCGGGCGCGGCGAGCCATGGCTGCGACATCTGCAAGCCGGTCGTCGCGTCCATCCTGTCGACGCTCGCGCCGGCGCACGTGCTCGACGGCGAGCGGTCCACGCTCCAGGACACCAACGACCATCTCATGGCCAACATGCAGAAGGACGGCACCTACTCGGTCGTCCCGCGCATGCCGGGCGGCGAGGTCACGCCGCAGGGGCTCATCGTGATCGGCGAGATCGCCCGCGACTACGGGCTGTACACGAAGCTCACGGGCGGCCAGCGGATCGACATGTTCGGCGCGCGCATGGAGCAGCTCCCCGACATCTGGCAGCGGCTCGTGGAGGCGGGCTTCGAGTCGGGCCAGGCGTACGGGAAGTCGGTGCGCATGGTGAAGTCGTGCGTCGGGTCGACGTGGTGCCGGTTCGGCGTCCAGGACTCGGTCGGCATGGCCGTGCACCTCGAGCTCCGGTACCGGGGCCTGCGGAGCCCGCACAAGCTCAAGCTCGGCGTGTCCGGGTGCGCGCGCGAGTGCGCGGAGGCCAGGTCCAAAGACGTCGGCGTGATCGCGACCGAGAAGGGCTGGAACGTCTACGTGGGCGGCAACGGCGGGTTCACGCCACGGCACGCGCGCCTGCTCGCCGAGGACCTCGACGACGCCGCCCTGATCCGCACCATCGACCGGTTCCTCATGTACTACGTCCGCACCGCGGACCGCCTGCAGCGCACGGCGCCCTGGGTGGACGAGGTGGAGGGCGGGCTCGACGGCATCCGCGCCGTGATCATGGACGACTCGCTGGGCATCTGCGCCGACCTCGACGCCCAGCTGGCCGCGCACGTCGACTCCTACGAGGACGAGTGGAAGGCCACCCTCGAGGACCCCGACAAGCTGCGGAGGTTCGCGTCGTTCGTCAACGCGCCCCGCACGCCGGACCCGTCGCTCGCGTACGTGCCCGAGCGCGGCCAGGTGCGCCCCGCGTTCCCCGAGGAGCGTGACACCGCGGTCCCCGAGCCGGTCCTCGTGGCCGGCGCAACGCTGGAGGTGCGCTGACATGACGACGCTCGACGCCCCCGACACGGTGGAGTCCGTGCCGGCCGAGCACACGTGGCTCGAGGTGTGTCGGCTCGACGACCTCGTCCCGGAGCGCGGCGCCGCCGCCCTGCTCGCTCCCCCGACCGGTGGCGACGCCGTGCAGGTCGCGCTGGTCCGGCTGCTCGACGACACCGTCCTCGCGGTCTCCAACCTCGACCCGTTCTCCGGCGCGCACGTCATGTCGCGCGGCATCGTCGGGTCCCGGACCCAGGGCGGCCGGACCGTCCCGACCCTGACCTCTCCCCTGCACAAGCAGGTGTTCTCCCTGCTCACCGGCGTCTGCCTCGACACCGCGGGAAAGTCGCCCGTCGCCGGCCACGACGCCGACCTGCGCACCTTCCCGCTCCGGGTCGCGGGCGGCGTCGTGTCGGTCGCCCTGCCCGACGACGCGGCGGAGCGACCGTGAGCACCGGGCGCGTCGTGCTCGTCGGCGGCGGGCCGGGCGACCCCGACCTGCTCACGCTGCGCGCGTGGCGGGCGCTCGCGGAGGCGGACGTCGTCGTCGCGGACCGGCTCGGGCCTCGCTCGGTGCTCGACGACCTCGGCCCGGACGTCGAGGTGATCGACGTCGGCAAGACGCCCGGCCACCACCCGGTGCCGCAGGACGAGATCAACCGCCTGCTCGTCGAGCACGCGCGCCGCGGACGACGCGTCGTCCGGCTCAAGGGCGGCGACCCGTTCGTGCTGGGACGCGGCGGCGAGGAGGTGCTCGCGTGCCGGGAGGCCGGGGTGCCGGTCGAGGTCGTGCCGGGCGTGACGAGCGCCCTCGCCGCTCCCGCCGCGGCCGGCGTCCCGGTCACCCACCGGGGCGTCGTCGCGGCGGTCATGGTCGTCAACGGGCACGACCCGCTCCCCGCCAGCGCCCTCGCCGGCCTGCGCGACGAGGAGCTCACGCTCGTCGTGCTGATGGGCGTCGCTGGCCTCGACGACCTGTGCGCCCGGGCGGCGGAGGCGGGGGTGGACCCGTCGATGCCGGTCGCGATCGTCGAGCGCGCGACGACGGCGGAGCAGCGGGTCACGCGGGCTCCGCTCCAGGACGCGGCCCGCGCCGCGCGGGAGGTGGGCGTGCGGGCGCCAGCGGTCGTCGTCGTCGGGCGCGTGGCGGCCCCGGACCTCCTGGCGGCCCCGCACCTCCCCGACCTGTCAGAAGGTCGTGAGGCTCGAGGCTCACGACCTTCTGACAGTCCGTGCACCCCGAACGGGTTGTCAGAACGTCGTGAGGCTCGAGGCTCACGAGCTTCTGACAACTCGCGGGCGGTCGAGCGTGGACGGCTCGTCGGGACCGCCGGGTGACGCGCGACAATCGGCCCATGGACGACGCACGCATCGAGCAGGTGATGGCGGGGTGCACCGTGCTCGTCACCGCGGACCGGCGCTCGTCCGAGCTCGGCGCGGCGCTCGCTCGCCGCGGCGCGACGCTCCGGTACGCGGCGGCGCTCAGCATGGTCCCGCACACCGACGACGCGGAGCTGCTCGCCGTGTCGCGCCGGATCATCGCCACCTCGCCCGACGTGGTCGTCGTGACCACGGGTATCGGGTTCCGCGCGTGGATCGAGGCGGCCGACGCCGTCGGGCTGGCCGAGCCCCTCGTCGACGTCCTGGGGCGAGCCCGGATCGTGGCGCGCGGCCCCAAGGCGCGCGGCGCCATCCAGGCCGCCGGGCTCACGGCCGACTGGGTCGCGGAGTCGGAGACGACCGCGGAGATCGCCGAGCTCCTGCTCGACGAGGGGGTGAGCGGGCTGCGCGTCGCGGTGCAGCACCACGGGGCCGGGTCGGACGGGATCGACGAGGCGCTGGTCGCCGCGGGCGCCCAGGTGGAGCCGCTCGTGGTCTACCGCTGGGGTCCGCCGGAGGACCCTGCCGCCGTCGAGGCCTCGGTCCGCGCCGTCGCCTCCGGCGAGATCGACGCGGTGACGTTCACGTCCGCGCCCGGGTCCGCGGCATGGCTGGCCGCCGCCGACGCGGCCGGGGTCCTGCCCGACGTCGTCCGGCACGCCGCGGACGGCAGCGTCGTGTTCGCGGCCGTCGGGCCGACCACGGCCAAGCCCTTGCGCGACGCCGGGATCGACCCCCTCGTGCCGGACCGCGGGCGGCTCGGGGCGCTCGTCCGCGCGCTGGTCACCTACTACGGCGGTCTCGACACGCTCGACACCGTGGCCGGGCGGCTGCGCGTCCACCGTCGCGCCGCCGTCCTCGACGACCGCGTGCTCCCGCTCACGACGACGGGCCTCGAGGTGCTGCGGCTCCTCGCCCGGGCGGGGGGCTCCGTCGTGCCCCGGGACGCGGTGCTCGCGGTCCTGCCCGGGGAGTCGACGGACCCGCACGCCGCGGAGGTCGCGATCGCGCGCCTGCGCGACGCGTCGGGCAGCCGGGAGCTCGTCCGGACCGTCGTCAAGCGGGGCTACCGGCTCCAGCTCGCAGACCGCTGAGCGCGCCCGTGGGCGAGCCGTCCGGTTCGTCCGGTCCGTCTCCGTTCCGCACGAAGCGTTCGGGCGTGCGAGAGTTGCACCAGGTGAGAGGTCGCGCGGGTAGGCGCTGCCGTCGCGCAGCGGGCACGGCCTGCTCGCACGACCTCTGAGAAGGAGGAGCGATGATCACCGCCGAGGACGTCCGGTCCCGCAAGTTCAGCACGACGAAGTTCCGTGAGGGCTACGACATCGAGGAGGTCGACGGCTACCTCGACGAGATCGGGCAGACGCTGACGTCCCTCGAGGGCGGCGCCGCGCCCACGTCCCCGGGCCTGCTCGGCCCCGAGGACGTGCTCGCGAAGGTGTTCGACACCGTGAAGTTCCGCGAGGGCTACGCGATCGACGAGGTCGACGACCTGCTCGACGTCGTCGTGCACGGCCTGCAGGAGTACAAGGCCCGCGCCCTGGCGACGGGCGCGCAGCCCGTGGTCGCACCGCCGCGCCCGCCGGCGCCGCAGCAGACGGGCTCGCAGCCGGTGGTGCCGACGACGACCGGCGGCCAGCCCGCGGTCCAGTCGCTGCGCGACCTCCAGAGCGCGTCCCCGGCCGGCCTGACGCCGGCGGCCGCCGTCCGCGCGTACGACACCGGCGCGTCGGTCACCTCGACCCCGCTGCCGCCCGACCCCGAGGCGGCGGCGCTCGGCACGCGCGTGCTGATCTCGCAGCTCCAGATCGCGACCATCCGCACGCAGGGCAACGACGTCCTGACCGTGGTGACGCCCGACGGGTCGGTGCTGCGGGTCGTCGCGGTGGACGCGAGCCCGCAGGGCGTCACGCTCCGCACCGCCTGACCCCGGCCGCAGCCACCCCCTCTTTCGCCGAACACGGGCTCCGCGTCCGTCCGCCGCAGCGGACGGACGCGGAGCCCGTGGTGGCGGGACGCGGAACGCGTGCTCGGCTACCGGACCTCGAAGAGTCCCGCGCCCGCCTCGACCGGCTCCCCGACGGCCGCGACGACGGCGACCGCGTCGGGCTTCTGGTCCAGCGCGACGACCGGGCACACCGCGGACCGGCCGCCCGCGACGACGTCGGCGGGGCTCCACGTCACGAGCGCCTGCCCCGCCGCCACGCGGTCGCCCTCCGCGGCGTGCAGCGTGAAGCCGGCGCCCTGGAGCTGCACGGTGTCGATGCCGAGGTGCACGAGGATCCCGACGCCGTCGTCGGTGGTGACGACGAACGCGTGGGGGTGGAGCTTCGCGATCGTGCCGGCGACGGGCGCGACGGCTGTCGACTCCGCCGCCGTGCCGGGGTCGATCGCGATCCCCGGCCCGACGAGGGCCGCGCTGAAGACCGGGTCGTCGACCTGGGCGAGCTCGACGACCGTGCCGCCGAGCGGCGCCGCGACCGGCAGCACGGCCCCCATCAGCGCAGGTCCTCGATGTCGGACGCGAGGGTGTCGGCCTCGGGGCCGACGATGACCTGGACGACCTTGCCCGACTGCACGACGGCGATCGCGCCCGCGGCCTTGAGCCCCGCCTCGTTGACGCGGGCGGGGTCCTCGACCTCGACGCGCAGGCGCGTGATGCAGGGTTCGAGGTCGACGATGTTGTCGTCCCCGCCGAGTCCGGCGAGGATCTGCTCCGCCTTGCTCATCTGGTGCTCCTTCTCGGTGGAGTCAGGCTTCTGCGCCTGGTCCGGTTGGGGTGGTGGGTGGTCTCACATGAGGTCGGCGAGCTCGCTGGCGAGCACGTCGACCGCGGGGCCGATCACGACCTGCACGACCCGCCCCGACACGACGACGCCGTGGGCGCCGGCCGCGCGGAGGGCGGGCTGGTCGACGACGGACGGGTCCTTGACCTCGGACCGCAGCCGCGTGGTGCAGGGTTCGATCTCGACGATGTTGTCGACGCCGCCGAGCGCACGAAGGATGCGGCCGGCCTGGTCGTCGTGGGTCGGCGTCATCGCCGCACCTCCTGGGTCGTCCTGGATAGGCCTGTCGGGGCGCTGACCGTCGTCGCGCCTCCCGTCGTCCCGCCGCCGACGGCGGCGCTCGCCGCCGCGTGGGCCCGCGGGGTCACGACGGGGTTCGGCGCGGTGAGGGGCACCCACAGTGTGTACCGGTCGGCGCGGTAGCACGACCGCGAGAACGCGCACGCGACCTCGCCAGCGAACGTCCGCCGGGCGATACGCAGGACGGTGCGCGCGGGTCCGAGCCGCAGCAGCTCCGCCTCGTGGGCCGACGCGTCGGACGCGGCGACGGTGTCCTCGCCCCAGTCCGGGTCGTGGCCGTGCTCGCGGAACGTGGCGTACAGGCTCTCGGGGAACGCGTCGGGAGCGCCGTCGAGCAGGTCGGGGAAGCGCGCCGCGGGGATCCAGGTCTCCTCGAGCGCCATGGGGCGCCCGTCGGCCCAGCCGAGGCGCTGCACGTGGTGGACGGCGGCGCCGGGATCGAGCTCGAGCGACTCGGCCACGTCCCACGGGGCGTCGACGGTCTCGGCGTCGAGCAGCTCCGTGGCGGGGGTCATGCCGCGGCGTCGCATGTCGTCGCCGAACCCGACCAGGCGGAGCTCCATGTCCGTGCGTGGCGGGGCCACGAAGGTCCCGCGGCCCTGCTCGCGGTGGAGGAGCCCCTCGTTGACGAGGGCGTCGATCGCCTGCCGGACGGTCATGCGGGAGACGGCGAACCGCTCGCAGAGCTCGCGCTCGGAGGGGATCGTGTCGCCGACGGCGAGCTCGTGCGTGACCAGTCCGCGGAGGTAGTCGCGGACGCGCACGTGCTTGTAGTCGGGAGCCAACGCCGCCTCCTTCACAAATCCTTGACAAGGCCGGGATGTCTAGACCACCCTAGGCCCACTGGTCCAGACATCCTAGCGACCGGCCGTCGTCCTCCGGGCCGCCGTCCGGTCGCGGAAGCCCCGGTCCGACGACGCCACCAGCGACGCCGCCGCTCGCCACGTCACGAGCACGGACGCTACGCGCACACGATGAGGAGTGCTACGTATGACCGCCACCACAGCGGACGCCTCGACCAAGAGAGGCATCCCCGGACTCGCCCAGCTCCAGCGCATCGGCCGCTCGCTGATGCTCCCGATCGCCTCGCTGCCCGCCGCAGCCCTGCTGCTGCGCCTCGGGCAGGCCGACATGCTCGGCGCCGACGGCCTGGCCAAGCACGCGAGCTGGCTCCAGCCCGTCGCGGACGTCATGGCCGCCGCTGGCAACGCCCTGTTCAACAACCTCGCGCTGCTGTTCGCCGTGGGCGTCGCCATCGGCTACGCCCGCAAGGCCGACGGGTCGACGGCGCTCGCCGCGGTCATCGGCTATCTCGTCTTCAAGGGCGTCGGCGACGCGATGTCGCCCCACATCCTCGGCCTGCCGGGCAAGGGAGAGACCCAGGCCCTGATCGACTGGGGCGTCCTCGGGGGCATCATCATCGGCATCACGGCCGCGCTGCTCTACCAGAAGTACTACCGGATCAAGCTGCCGCAGGCGCTCGCGTTCTTCGGCGGACGCCGGTTCGTCCCGATCGTCACGTCGTTCGCGGCGATCGTCATCGCCGTCCTCATGTCGCTCGTCTACAAGTGGTTCAACTCGTGGCTCACGAGCTTCGGCGAGTGGACGACGCACAACGACGTCGTCGGCGGGTTCGTCTACGGCACCGCCAACCGGCTCCTCGTGCCGATCGGCCTGCACCACCTGCTCAACTCGTTCCCCTGGTTCCAGCTCGGCAACTTCCAGGGCGCGGACGGCGTGATGTACCACGGCGACATCAACCGCTTCCTGCACGGCGACCCGACCGCCGGCGGCTACATGACGGGCTTCTTCCCGATCATGATGTTCGCCCTCCCGGGCGCCGCCCTCGCGATCATCCACACGTCGAAGCCCAAGAACCGCAAGATCATCGCGGGCATCATGGGCTCCGCGGCGCTCGTCTCGTTCGTCACCGGCGTGACCGAGCCGCTCGAGTTCTCGTTCGTCTACGTCGCCTACCCGCTGTACGCGATCCACGCGGTGCTCACCGGCACCTCGCTCGCGCTCGTCAACGCGCTCGGCATCAAGGACGGGTTCGGCTTCTCGGCCGGCACGATCGACTACCTGCTGAACTTCAACATCGCGACCAAGCCGCTCCTGCTGATCCCCATCGGCCTCGCGTACGGGGTGATCTACTACTTCATCTTCCGGTGGGTCATCACCAAGTGGAAGCTGCGGACGCCGGGCCGCGAGGACGACGACGCCGCCGGCCAGGACTCCGTGCTGTTCGACCAGCCCGCCGAGACCGCGGCCGAGAAGGCGGATCCCGCCGTGAAGCGCGCGGTGGAGTCCGTGGTCGAAGGATCCGGCAACCGGCCGAGCGGCGGACCCTCCGCCTGACCGGACCCGAGCGGTCGGCGCGCAGGCCGATCGCTCCCGGTGACCCGACGGCGCCCCGGACCCACGAGGTCCGGGGCGCCGTCGTCGCTTCAGCCGTCCCGCTCGACGGCGTCCGCGAAGTCCCGGAGGACCGCGGCGGTGCGGTCCGGGTCCTCGATGATCGGCGTGTGCCCGACGCCGGGCAGCAGCGCGACGGTCGCGCCCGGGACGACCTCGTAGTCTGCCGCGGACGCCGGCGCCCACCGGCGGTCGAGCTCGCCGAAGATCACGAGGAGCGGCTTGCCGAGCGGCTCGAGGCGCGCGGGCAGCGGGCGTTCCTCGAGGTACGACGTCGTGGCGCCGATGACGGCGCCCATGCTCGCGGGCTCCATCCGGCGCCCGTCGTCGACGAGGACGTCGGGGACTGGGACGTCATCGGTCGCGAACGCCGTCCTCGCGGCGGCCCGCAGCTCGTCGTCGCTCGGCGGCCACCGCGTCGGGCGCAGGGCACCCTCCGGCGGGTCGAGGTACGCGCGGAGGCTGGGGCCGGTGTCGACGAGCGCGACCGCGGCCACCAGGTCGGGCCGCTGCTCTGCCAGCGCGGTCGCCACGATGCCGCCGCTCGAGTGCCCGACGACGACCACTCGCCCGGTCCCGAGCCGCTCGGCGACCGCGGCGACGCGACGGGCCTCGTCGGCGACCTCGTACGAGACGTCGACGGGCTTGGCGGACCGCCCGTGGCCGAGGAGGTCGACGCGGATCACCCGGTGCGCCTCGGCCAGCAGGGGCACGACCCACTCCCACGACCGCCCGGACGCGCCGGACCCGTGGATCAGGAGCAGCGTCGGCGCGCCGCGGGGCCCGTCGACGGTGACGTGGACGTCGCCGTCGGGCAGCGCGACGGTGGCCTCGGTGCGGCTGGCGGGCGCCATGCCGCGCCCGGCGTCGGTGGTGGTCATGTCTCCAGGCTCGGCCCGGTCGCCCTCCGCGTCTTGGACGAATGTTCCCGGAGGGCCGGTCGTACGATCGGAGCATGCCCGCCGCACCTGCCCGGGCGGACGTGAGCGGCTGGGACGTGGCGTCACCGCGCCGCCCCGGCCGGACCCCCGGGATCGCGATGGCCGGGTTCCGCGTGCGGTCCGCGCCGGACCCGGTCCGGGTCGTGCCGCACCCGTCGATCATGCTGCTCGTCGAGGTCGGCGACCGGTCCGTCGTCGACGACGGCGACGGGCCGCGCCGGTGGGGCAGCCGCGCCGCCGGGCTCGGCTTCGGCGCCGGCGGCACGGTCATGGTGCGCGCCGACGACGTCGAGTGCGTCGAGGTGCGCCTGTCCCCCGCCCGCGCGGGGGCCGTGCTGGGCGTGGCGCCCGGGGATCTCGAGAACATCGCCGTCGGCCTGGACGAGCTGGGGGGACGCGAGGCCGCGCGGCTCGGCGAGCGCCTGGGCGAGCTCGGGACGTGGGACGAGCGCTTCGCGGCCACGGACGCGTGGCTCGCCCGTCGCGCCGAGGGACGCCGCGGCGCCCCGGACCCGGAGGTCGCGTGGGTGTGGCGGAGGATCGTCGCGACGCGCGGCACGGCCCGCGTCGAGGAGCTGGCGGCCGAGGTCGGGTGGAGCCGCAAGCGGCTGTGGACGCGGTTCAGCGACCAGATCGGCGCGGCCCCCAAGCACGCGGCGACGCTCGTGCGCTTCGACCGCGCGGCGCACGGCATCCTGGCCGGCCTCGAGCCCGGCCGCGCCGCCGCGGACGGCGGCTACGCCGACCAGTCGCACCTGCACCGCGAGGTCGTCGGCTTCGCCGGCGTCACACCCGCGCGCCTCGCGACCGAGCCCTTCCTCGCCGTCGACGACGTCGCCTGGCCGGCCCGCCGGCGGTGACGTCGGCGGTCAGGTGCCGCGGTAGCGGTCGACGCCGTCGAGGTCGGCGAACCCCTCGAGCAGCGACACCTTGCGCAGCGCCGCGCCCGACCGCGTGAGCGTCAGCGTCGGTCGCGCGTGCGCGACGATCTCCACGTCGGGCCCGGGGCCGTCGGTGAGCAGCAGCAACGCGGAGCTGTCGACGTGCAGCTCGCGCGAGACGGCCTCCTCCACGTCCTCGCCGATCCCGGCGAAGATGAACGCGTCCGAGAGCGTGCGCGTGCCGGGGTACTCGATCCCTCGGCCGAGCATCGCGGTCGCGGCCCGGAGGAACCGCCGCGGCCCGGACCGCGCGTCGTCGTCCCGGCGCCCCACCCGGTCCTGGGCGTACTGCCAGCCGGGCGCGGGGACGTCGACGTGCCAGACGATGCTCACGTGCTCGCGCAGGAGCTTGTCCGCGCCGCGCAGGTTCTTGGTGACGGTCTCGAGCGCGAGCTCGGCGCCCGTCGCGTCGAGGAAGCACCAGACGGTGAGCGTCCGCCCGGGGGAACTCATGGCAGCTGCGGTCCGGTCGCGGGTCAGGCGATGACGGTCTGCGACAGGAACGCCTCGAGCGCGTCGAGGGCCTGCTGGTCGCCGTCACCGTCGCCCGGCGTGCCCAGCACGACCTCGGTGCCGGCGCCGGCGCCGAGCGTCATGACGGAGAGGATCGAGTCGGCCTCGAGCGGCTCGGTCTCGGACGCCTTGCGGATGGTCACCGGCACGGGCTGCGCCCCGGCGGCCTGGACGAACAGCGCGGCGGGACGCGCGTGCAGGCCCTCCTCGATCGCGACGACGACGGTGCGCTCCATGCGTTTTCCTCCTGCGGATCGGCCCCGCGGCGGTGCGGGGCGCGGACGAGTGACCCCAGGGTAGTGGTCTGGACCAGTTGACGCCAGGAGCGCCCGGCGCAGCGGGCGCGAGCGCCGTCAGGCCTCCGGGTGCCGGGCGTCGTAAGCGAGGAACCGCGGGCTCCACCGGACCAGCAGCCCGACGACGACCGCGCACGCGATCGACCCCACGACGACCGCCCACGCCTCCCCGAGCCAGCTCGCGTTCGCCCCGACGACGACGTCCCCGAGCCGCGGGCCGCCCGCGACCACCACGATGAACACGCCCTGGAGGCGGCCGCGCATGTCGTCGGGGGTCGCCGTCTGGAGGATGGTCTGGCGGAAGATCGCGCTCACGCCGTCGGACGCGCCCGCGAGCGCCAGCGCCACGCCGGCGAGCACGAGCGCCCACACCAGCACGTGGTCGGGCCGGTCGCGTCCGGTGATCACGAGGACCACCCCGAACAGCAGCGTCGACGCGGAGAACGCCCACACCGCGAGCACGACGGCGCGGCCCTGCTTGTGCACGTGCGCGAACCCGCCCGACAGCAGGCTCGCGAGCACGGACCCGATGGCGAAGGCGGCGTTGAGCCAGCCGGTCGTCGTCGAGCCGCCGCCCAGGTACCAGACGCCGACCGCCGGCCAGACGACGCGTGGCATCGCCAGGATCATGGCCGCGAGGTCGAGCAGGAAGGTCATGCGGACGTTCGGCCGCGTCCCGAGGTAGCGCAGCCCCTCGAGCACCGACCCGAGCCCCACCATCGTCCGCCGCGGCGGCACCACGACAGGCGCGTCGGCCTCGCTCGGAGCCCCGCCGGCGCCGTCGTGCAGCTCGCGCTCGACCAGCGCCCGGTCCGACGACGCGGCGTCCCCCGCGGGCTCGAGCGGAGGCAGCGCGGGCAGCCGCCACAGGGCCCACAGCGCGAACGTGAACAGGACGAAGTCGATCGCGTACGCGCTCGCGAACCCGCTCGCGGCCACCAGGAACGCCCCGGCCAGCGGCCCGACGGTCAGCGCGATCGACATGGACAGCGTCTGCAGGGCGTTGGCGGGCGCGAGCAGCCGCGCGGGCACGAGGCGCGGGATGATCGCGGTGCGGGCGGGGTTGTTGATCGCGAACGCCGCGGACTGGACGGCGATCAGGACGTAGAGGACCCAGACGTTGTCCAGGCCGAGCGCCGCCTGGAGGAAGATCAGCGCGGTGATCGCCCACAGCGCCGTCGACGCGATCAGCGCGACCTTGCGGCGGTCGAACGCGTCGACGAGCGCCCCGCCGTAGAGGCCGAGCAGCACGAGCGGGACGAGCGCGAACATGCCCAGGATCCCGACGGCGAACGTCGAGCCCGTGATCGCGTAGACCTGCAGGCCGACGGCCACGACGGTCAGCTGGCTGCCGAGGTTCGAGACCCCGAGCCCCAGCCAGAGCCGCCGGTACGCCGGGCTGATGCGCAGCGGCGTCAGGTCGGCGAGGAGGCGAGGCACTCGCCGGAGTCTACGGGAGGATCGAATCGTTCCGACGGCTCCGTCCGCTCACCGAGAACGAGGGCGTCAGCCCACCACGCCTCCGAACGCCAGCCCCAGCACGTACGTCACGGCCGCCGCGCCGAACCCGATGGCGAGCTGCCGGAGCCCGCGCGTCACGGGCGACGTCCCGGACAGCAGGCCGACGACGGCGCCGGTGCCCAGCAGCGCGATCCCGACGAGCGCCGCGGCGACCGCGACGGCGCCGAGGCCGGTCAGGCCGAAGAGGTACGGCAGCACGGGGATGATCGCGCCGGACGCGAAGAAGCAGAAGCTCGACCACGCCGCGCCCCACGCGGTGCCGTGCGTCTCGAACTCGTCGTCGGGATCGCCGGCGGCGACGTCGGCGCCCGCGGCCCCGACGCCCACCGGCGCGATCGCGGTCGTGACGCTGAGCGACCGCAGGACGTCGTCCGCGTGCGCCTGCGCGTCCCCCGCCGTCATGCCGCGCGCCCGGTAGACGAGCGCCAGCTCGTTGGCGTCGACGTCGAGGTGCGGCAGCGCGTGGGCGGCCTCGGGGCTGGGGTTCGACGCCTCGAGCAGCTCGCGCTGCGAGCGCACGGAGACGAACTCACCGGCCCCCATGGACAGCGCGCCGGCGAGCAGCCCCGACAGCCCGGTCAGCAGGACGACGTTCGACGCCACCCCGCTCGCTCCGACGCCGAGCACGAGCGCGAGGTTGGACACAAGCCCGTCGTTCGCCCCGAACACGGCGGCGCGGAACGACCCGGACAGCCGGACGCGCCCACGGGCCGCGAGCGCCCGCACGACCTCCGCGTGGATCTGCTCGTCGGCGGCCATGGTGGGCGTGGCGTCGGCGTCCTCGGCGTACTCGGACCGGGTCTCGGCGCGCTGCGCGAGCGCGAGCACGAAGACCCCGCCGAACCGGCGCGCCAGGACACCGAGGAAGCGGGTGCGCCAGTCACCGCGCAGCGGCGGCCCGACCTGGTCGCCGAGCAGGTCGAGCCAGTGCTGCTCGTGGCGCCCCTCGGCCTCCGCGAGCGCGAGCAGGATGGCCTTCTCCTCGCCGTCGCGGCGGCGGGCGAGGTCGCGGTAGACGGCGGCCTCGGCGCGCTCGTCGGCCAGGTAGCGGCGCCAGCGGCGGCGGGTGCGCGCGTCGGGCGGGGCGCTCGGCGTGGGGGTGGCGGTCACCCCTCAAGTCTGACGAACGCGGAGCCGCGCGGCTTTCGGGCCTGCGAAGACGCGAGTGGGGGAATGGCGGCTGCGTCGTCACGGTTGCCCCAGGCATGACCGAGACCCTCCCCGCGGCCGCCGCGGCACCCGTGAAGATCGACATCTGGTCGGACGTCGCCTGCCCCTGGTGCTACGTCGGCAAGCGCCGCCTCGAGACCGCGCTCGCCCAGCCGGGCGCGCCCGAGGTCGAGATCGAGTACCACTCGTTCGAGCTCTCGCCAGACACGCCGGTCGACTTCGAGGGCTCGGAGATCGAGTTCCTCGCGCACCACAAGGGCATGGCGCCCGCGCAGGTCGAGCAGATGCTCGGTCAGATGACGCAGCTCGCCGCGGCCGAGGGCCTCGAGTACCACTTCGACACCCTGCGGCACACGAAGACGCTGCTGGCGCACGAGCTGCTGCACCACGCGAAGGCCCACGGCCTCCAGGTCGCGATGAAGGAGCGCCTGCTGCGCGCCTACTTCACGGAGTCGAAGCACGTGGGGCACGTCGAGGACCTGGTGGCGCTGGCGGCCGAGGTCGGCCTCGACGCCGACGAGACCCGCGCCGCCCTCACCGACCACCGCTACGCCGACGACGTCGCCGCCGACATCGCCCAGGCCCGCGCCCTCGGCATCAACGGCGTCCCGTTCTTCGTGCTCGACGGCAAGTACGGCGTGTCCGGCGCCCAGTCGCCCGAGACGTTCTCGGCCGTCCTGGAGCGCGTCGTCGCCGAGCGGGAAGACGCGGGGCGAGAGCCGGAGACGTCCGGTGTCGCCTGAGCAGCCCGTCTCCCCCGGCGCTCCCTCGCCCGACGACGCCCCCTCCCCGGCCTCGAGCCTCACCTCCGCCCCGTTACCCGGTCTGGTGCAGGTGGCCGGCCCGGCGGCGGGCGACACCCCGATCATGCTGGTGGCCGGTGCGTCGGGCATGGACGACGCCGGGCTGTGCATCGACGGCGTGTGCGCCCTCCCGGGCGCCGCACCCGACGCGACCTGAGGCCTTCGCCCGACGACCATGGACGGGGCCGTGCTCCGGATCCGGCGGGATCCGCGGCGCGGCCCCGTTCTCGTCGTGCCGACCTCTTGCGTTCCGTGCCCCTGCCTCGCAGACTCTGAGCAGCCGTTGTGTTCACTGTCTGAACACAATGGAACACGGCGCGGGCACCCGTCCGCGGACGCACCGTCTCTGCCGGTGCCGGGCACCGTCGCCCGGCACCCCTCACGAAGGAGTGACCGTGAGACGAACCGACCATCGGCGACCCCGAGCCCTCGCGCTCGTCGCGGGGTTGGCGGTCGCCGCGACCGGGGCCGTCGCGCCCCTCGCCGCAGCCGCCGCCGACGCCCCGACCGACCTGGCCCGCCTGGGCACGGTCACGGCGTCGGCCTTCCAGGACGACGGGGACGGCAGCTTCCCCGCGTCGAACGCGATCGACGGGGACGACTCGACCCGGTGGGCCAGCGGCAACGGCCCCGACGACGCGAGCGCCACCTACACCGCGACCCTCACCTCGGACCTCGGCGCCCCCGCCACGGTCGACGGGATCACCCTGAGGTGGGAGGCCTCGTACGCCGTCGCGTACGACGTCGAGACCGCGCTCGGGAACCCCGACGACCCGGCCTCGTGGAGCACCGCCTACAGCACGACCACCGGCGACGGCGGCACGGACGCGATCACCTTCGACTCCCCCGCCCACGCGCGCTACGTGCGCATCGACATGAAGCAGCGGGCGGCGGCGACATGGGAGGCGCCCAAGCTCCACTACTACGGCTACTCGATCTACACGCTGTCCGTCGCGGGCGCGTTCGACACGCCCCAGGTGGCGGTCGGCGCCCGCACGCTCAGCGTCGGCGCCGGCAAGGACGTCACGATCCCGGTGACGCTCAGCAACCCGGCGCCCACCGACCAGACCGTGCACGTGGCCACGAAGGACGGCACCGCGAAGGCGGGCTCCGACTACGAGGCCGTCGACCAGGACGTCACGTTCGCGGCCGGCGAGACCCAGCAGTCCGTCGTCGTGCACACGACGAGCGCGGGCGCGCTGGCCGGGAACCGGACGTTCACGGTCGCACTGTCGGACCCGTCGGACGGGCTCGCCCTCGCCGACGCCGCGTCCACCACGGTCACGCTCACCCCGACGGGCACCCTGCCCGACGCCGGGTCGTCCACGCTGCTCGAGGGCTTCGAGCAGGGCGTGCCCTCCACGTACGCGGTGTGGGGCTCGGACGCCGGTGCCACCCCGGCGCTGGCGACGGTCGCTGACGCGACCCGGACCGGCGCCGCCGACGGCAACCACGCGCTCACCGCGACCGTCGCGGCCGCGGGCACGTACGGCGGCTTCACCTACGAGCACCGCGTGGACAACACGTCCGAGACGTTCGACTGGTCGGCCTACGACGGGTTTTCCTTCTGGTTCCTCGGCCAGGGCAGCGGCAAGACGTTCTCGTTCGAGCTGCACAACCGCGACGCGAACGACAAGGAGCTCGGGTTCGCCACGAACGTCACCGACGACACCGCCGGCTGGCGCAAGGTGAGCGTGCTCTTCAAGGACCTCAAGCCGAAGAGCGGCGTGACCGCGAAGGCGTTCGCCCCCGCGACGTCGACGGGCTTCGCCGTCACGCTCACGGGCCTCGGCGCCGGCACGTTCACGTTCGACGACGTCGCGCTCGACCAGCGCGCCGTCCTGCTCGACGACTTCGAGAACGGCGTGAGCGGCGACGCCGGCTCGGCCACCGGGTACTTCGCCTGGGGCTCGTCGACCGCGCAGGTCACCCTCGCCGCCACGGGCCTGCCCCGCGGCGACGTGGCCGACAACCACGTCCTCGGCGGCCAGTACCTCGTCCCCGACGGCGGGTACGGCGGCTTCAGCGACAACCTCGCCGCCGCGCAGGACTGGTCCTCGTTCCGGGGTATCCGGTTCTGGTGGTACGCCTCGCAGGCCAACAACCCCGCGTCGCCGACGGCGGGCGCGACCATCCAGGTCGAGCTCAAGGACGGTGGCCCCGACGCCGAGCACGCCGAGAGCTGGGTCGCCACGTTCAAGGACAACTGGAGCGCCGACGGCTCGCGGTGGAAGCTCGTCTCGCTGCCCTTCTCCGCGTTCCAGCTCGGGGCGAACCAGCCCGGCAGCGGCGAGACCACGAACGGCACGCTCGACCTGACGTCGTCGTGGGGCTACTCCTTCACGTTCCCGCCGGGGACCCAGGCCGCGACGCCGTACTCGATCGACGACGTCCAGCTGTACGGGACCCCCGCCGTCCAGGCCTCGACGGCGGTCACGACGGACCAGGACGCCTACCTCGTCGACGCCGGCGGCACCGCCCACGTCAAGGTCGGCCTGACCACGGCCGACGGGAAGCCCCTTGCCAAGGCGGCCACCGTCGACTGGTCGACGGGCGGCGGCACAGCGAAGGACGGCACGGACTTCACGGCGGCGTCGGGCACGCTCACGTTCGACGCCGGCACCGAGTCCGGAACCACGCAGACCGTGGACGTCGCGACGACCGCGGGCACGCCGGCGGGCGAGGCGCTCACCATCCCGGTCACCCTCAAGTCCGCCGGGGCGACCGCCCCGGCGGAGGCGCCGCGCGTCGTCGTCAACGCCCACGGGCTGCCCTACCTCGACGCCACGCTGTCGACCGCGCAGCGCGTCGACGACCTGCTGGGCCGCATGACCCTGCAGGAGAAGGTCGGGCAGATGGCGCAGGCCGAGCGGCTGGGCCTGTCCACGCCGCAGCAGATCACGACGCTCGGGCTCGGCTCGGTGCTCTCCGGCGGCGGCTCCACGCCGGCGGCCAACACCCCGCAGGCCTGGGCCGACATGATCGACGGCTACCAGCGCGAGGCCCTCGCGACCCCGCTCCAGGTGCCGCTCCTGTACGGCGCCGACGCGGTGCACGGGCACTCGAACGTCAAGGACGCGACGATCTACCCGCACAACATCGGCCTCGGCGCGACGCGCAACCCCGCGCTCGTCGAGAAGGTCGGCGAGGAGACGGCGTCCGAGACCCGGACGACCGGCGTCAACTGGGCGTTCGCCCCCTGCCTGTGCGTCGCGCGCGACGAGCGGTGGGGTCGCACGTACGAGTCGTTCGGCGAGGACCCGGCGCTCGTGTCGTCGTTCTCGAAGGCGTCGATCGAGGGCCTGCAGGGCTCCGACCCGGCCGACAAGTCCGGCGCCGACGAGGTGCTCGCGTCCGCGAAGCACTGGGCCGGCGACGGCGGCACGACCTACGACCCGTCGGTCGCCGGCACGGGCGGCTACCCGATCGACCAGGGCATCACGAACGTCCCCTCGCAGGACGTCTTCGAGAAGCTCTACGCGACCCCGTACGTCCCCGCGATCCAGGCGGGCGTGGGGTCGATCATGCCGTCCTACTCGGCGCTGTCGATCGACGGCTCGACGCCGGTGCGCATGACCGAGGAGCCGCTCAACCAGTCGCTGCTCAAGGACCGGATGGGCTTCGACGGCTTCCTCATCAGCGACTACCAGGCGATCGACAAGCTGTCGGGCGGGACGTATGCGCAGAAGGCGGTGCGCGCGGTCACGACCGGCAGCATGGACATGGCGATGGCGCCGTACAACTTCGGCGACTTCATCACCGCGATCGTCGACGGCGTGAACGCCGGACAGGTCCCGCAGGCGCGCGTCGACGACGCCGTCCGCCGGATCCTCACCCAGAAGTTCGAGCTCGGGCTCTTCGAGCACCCGTTCACGGACGACAGCCAGCGCGACCAGTTCGGCGGCACCGCCCACCGGGCGACCGCCGCGCAGGCCGCCGCCGAGTCGCAGGTCCTCCTCAAGAACACGGGCGGCGCGCTGCCCCTGAAGAAGACCGGCAAGCTCTACGTCGCAGGGTCAAACGCCGACGACCTCGGCAACCAGACCGGCGGCTGGACGATCACCTGGCAGGGCCAGTCCGGCACGCACACGACGGGCACCACGATCCTCGACGGGATCGAGGCGGCCGCTCCCGACCTCGCGGTGACCTACTCGAAGACTGCGAGCGCGGACCCGAGCGGGTACGACGCGGGCCTCGTCGTCGTCGGCGAGACCCCGTACGCCGAGGGGCAGGGCGACGTCGGCAACAACGGCCACACCCTCGACCTCACGGCGGCCGACAAGAAGGCGGTCGACGCGGTGTGCGCGGCGATCCCGACGTGCGTCGTGCTCGTCGTCTCGGGCCGCCCGATGATGCTGGGCGACGTGCAGGGCGAGGCCGGCGCGATCGTCGCCGGGTTCCTTCCCGGCAGCGAGGGCGAGGGCGTCGCGAGCGTCCTGCTCGGGGACACGCCGTTCACCGGCCGCCTCCCGCTGACCTGGTCGAAGTCCGTGGACCAGCTCCCGATCAACGTCAGGGACGCGTCGTACGACCCCGCGTGGGCGTACGGCTGGGGCCTGCGGACGGACGCGCCCCGCGCCCGTCTGACGGCGCTCGTCGGGTCGCTGTCGGGCGAGCCGAAGAAGGCGGTGCAGGCGCTGCTCGACGCGAAGGTCTGGGCCCCCGACGGGACCCTGAGCGACGCCGACGCCGGGCTCCGGCTCGTCGCGGCCGCCGCGAAGACCCTCACGCAGGCGACGAAGGCACAGGTCGACGCGTACGGGATCGACGAGGCCCAGCAGCACCCGATCGACGCGGCGGTGCTGGCCCAGGCCGACACCGTCGTCTCGCTCGCCCGGGACCTCGCCCAGGCGGCCGTCGTCGGGCAGGGGGCCTCGCCGAGGACGGCCGACGTGACCGCCACCGCCGACGCCGAGCACCTGCAGGAGGCCGGCGACGTGTACGACGCCACGGTCGCGCTGGCGAAAGTCGCGGGCGTCGACGTGACGGCGCCGCCGCTGAAGGCCGCCCCGAAGGCGCTCCTCCCGCCGCTCGCCGTGGGCCTGCCCGTCGTGAAGCTCCCGCTGGTCGCGACGCCGGGCCTCTGGTCGGTCGCCGGCGTGAGGCTCACCTACCAGTGGAACGCGGACGGCGCGCCGATCGCAGGCGCCACGAAGGCGGTCTACACGCCTGTCGCTGGCGACGTCGGCAAGCGGCTCACCGTCACTGTGACGGCGAGCAAGGCCGGCTACCGCGACGGGACGGCGACCTCGCCGGGCACCGGGAAGGTGATCAAGCTGGGCCGCTGACGGCGGCCCGACCGCCCCGCAGACGACGCCGCCCGCCGCCCGGAGACCCGGACGGCGGGCGGCGTCGTGCGGGCTAGGCGCTCGCCGCGCGGTGCAGGTCCTGGAGGACCATGATCTCGGCGCCGTGGTGGATGAGCTCGCGGTTCAGGTGGAGCACGAGGTGCCCGAACGGCGCGGCCCGGTCGACCTCGGTGGCCTGGCTCAGGCCGACGGTGAAGACCGCGTCGTCGTCGAGGGAGTCCACCGCCGCACGCCAGCGGGTGACCTGGTCGACGAGCCCAGCGACCGCAGGCCCGACCTCGCCCGACAGCTCGACCGTGTCGCGGCGGCGCCGGTGCTCCCCGAACGTCCACTCCCACCGCTCGAAGTACGCCTCGGTGAGGTGGGCGACGAGCCAGCCGATCGTCCGGGGCTGCGGCGAGTCCTCGCCCGCCGGCCACTCCGCGACCCACTCGCCCGCGCCGACGACCCGCGGGCTGCGCTGCTCGCCCCGCCGCACCACGCGCAGCGCGTCCGGACCGGGCTCCCGGTCGAGGTCGTCCTGGGTGAGAGTCGCGAGCCGCTGCGCGAGCACGGCCCACGAGAACGCGAGCTGCGAGCGGACCATCGCCATCGCCGTCGGGACCTCGAACAGCGACCAGTCGACCTCGGGGAGGGAGAACGGGGCGGGCGTCTCTGCCATGTCTCCGAGGCTGTCACGACCCTGTGACACCCGCCCACCGACGCAGCGCGGGCGGTCCGCCGGCAGAGACGGGCCACCTGAGCGTGTCGCGGATCGACGGGACCGGTCTCCCGCGCACGCTGACGCAGCCGCCGTCGTCGGGCCCAGGCGCGCCCGCCGCGCTAGCGTGGGAGCAGCACGACGGCGGAGGAGGCGGCATGAGGCACGGCAGGCTGGTGGACCTCGACGGGCGCGCCGGGGTCCGGTTCAGCGTCGACGTCGCCGCACCGGCCGACCGTCTGTGGCGTGCAGTGAGCGACCCCACCGACCTGCGGACCTGGTTCCCCTCGACGGTCACCTACCGCCCACACGTCGGTGCACCCGTCGAGCTCACCGACGACCCGAACCTCCCGTCGACCGCGGGCGAGGTCCTCGCCTACGACCCGCCGCGCGCGTTCGCGTTCACCTGGGGCGACGACGAGCTGTGGTTCGAGGTGTCCGACGCCGGGCAGTCGCCCGACGGCGACCCGCTGGCCCGGCTCGTGCTCACCGACGTCCTGGACCTCCGTGACTCCGCGGCCCGCAACGCCGCCGGCTGGGAGGTGTGCCTGGACGAGCTCGAGGCCCATCTCGCCGACGACGACCCCGCAGGGCCGCACACCCCCGAGGCCCGGGACCGTTGGCGCGGGTACTACGAGGAGTACGTGTCGACCGGCATGCCGGCGGGCGCCCCCATCCCGGGCGAGGACGACGACGGCGCCCCGGACGAGACCTGAGCCACATCAGGGCGCCACGGACCTCGGGCGCCCTTCCACCCAGGTACCGTGGAGGGTTGTGACGACCTCGCAGACCGGAACCCCGTCCGACAACCGCCCCCACGTCGTGGTCGTCGGGGGCGGGTTCGCGGGCATCCACACGGTGAAGGCGCTCGCGGGCGCCCCCGTGCGCGTGACGCTCGTCGACCGGCGCGTCTACAACACGTTCCAGCCGCTCCTGTACCAGGTGGCCACGGGCGGCCTGAACCCGGGAGACGTGACCCACTTCCTCCGGGCGCTGCGCTTCAAGCAGCACAACGTCGACGTCGTCCACGAGCACCTCATGGAGATCGACACCGACGCCCGCCGCATCACGCTGCTCAACGGCGAGGACCTGTCCTACGACTACCTCGTCCTCGCGAACGGGGTGACCACCACGTACTTCGGCACCCCGGGCGCCAAGGAGTACGCGTTCTCGATGTACTCGCGCTCGCAGGCCATCAAGATCCGGGACACGCTCTTCACCCGCCTCGAGAAGGCCGCGCAGAGCCCCACCCGGCACGACGGGCTGCGCGTCGTGATCGTGGGCGGCGGCCCCACCGGGGTCGAGATGGCCGGCTCGCTCGCCGAGCTTCGCGAGCAGGGCCTCATGCCGGCCTATCCCGAGATCGACGGCGAGGCGTTCTCGATCACGGTGGTGCAGCGCGGCAAGGACGTCCTCAAGCCCTTCACGCCGAAGCTGCGCGAGTACGCGTCCCGACAGCTCCAGCACCGGGGGGTCGAGCTGCTGCTCGGCGCGGGCGTCGCGAAGGTCCTGCCCGACGCCGTCGAGCTCACCGACGGCCGCCGGCTCCGGTCGGACCTCACGATCTGGGCCACCGGGGTGGCCCCGCACGAGGAGGTCACCGACTGGTCGCTCCCGCTCGACAAGGGGAACCGCATCCGCACCGGCGCCGACCTCCAGGTCGAGGGCCTTCCCGGGGTGTTCGCGGCCGGCGACGTCGCGGTCTCGCCGCAGGACCTGCCGCAGCTCGCGCAGCCCGCGATCCAGGGCGGCACGCACGTCGGGCGCCAGATCCTCCGCCTCATCGCCGGCGAGCCGACCGAGGCGTTCGAGTACTACGACAAGGGCCAGCTGGCGATCATCGGCCGACGGTCCGCGATCGGCGAGCTGCCCGGCATCGCGCACCTGCCCGTGCTGCACGCCATCCCGTTCCTCCGCAAGGTCCCGGGCCTGAACCGCGTCGTCGAGCTGACCGCCTATCCCGCCTGGTGGGTCTGGCTCTTCGTCCACATCGGCTCGCTGCTCGGCGCGCGCAACCGCATCACCACGATGGCGGGCCTTGCCGTCCGCTACGGCTTCCGGTTCAACCGCAAGCCGGTGCCGATCGTCGGCGACGTGCCTGCGATCCGGCCGCAGCGCGCCGTCCCCCACTCCAAGGCGGAGGCCAAGGCTGAGGCGGACGCCGAGCGCGCCGACGCCGAGGCCTGACCCGGACGAGCACCCACCTCACGGCTCGAGCGCGCCCCGCACTGTCGTGACGAGGTAGCGCCCGGCGTCGTCGGCCGTCAGGCGGCCCTCCTCGACCTCGTCCGCGCACGCGTGCACGAGGCTCAGGATCACGGTCACGAACCAGTCTGCCGGCAGGTCGTCGCGGAACCGCCCCGCGTGCTGCCCCCGCTCCACCAGGCTCCGCAGCCGGGCCATGACGCCGTCGTGCGCCACGCGGATCCGTTCGGGCGGAAGCTCGCGCTGCGCCGCGAGCAGGATCGTGCGGAGCTCCGCGACGATCCGCCACGACGCGCCCAGCACGGTCACGAGGTCCTCCGTCGGGTCGCCGTCGAGCTCGAGACCGCCGAGCGTGCCCTCGGCCCGCTCGAGCGTCCGGTCGAAGACCGCCGCCACGAGCTCCGCGCGGGTGCCGAAGTGACCGTAGAGCGTCACGCGCCCGACGCCGGCCGCGCGGGCCACGTCGGCCATGCTCACTCCGGCGTCGCGCTGGAGGCAGTCCGTCGCGGCGACCAGGATCGCCTCCACGTTGCGCTGGGCGTCCGCACGCAGCGGTCGGCCCTGCGTCCCTTCGGTCCCGATCGTCATGACGGCCTCCTCGCGCCGGCGACACCCGCCGACGAAACCTATACACACGTGTTCAGGTTGATGCTACCGTCTCAACGAAGCCGAACATCCATGTTCGGGTTATCGGAGGGACGCCATGATGGCCTCGTCACTTCTCACCACGCGCCGCACCGCTGCCCGCTCGGCCGGGCTGGTGCTGGCACTGCTCGCCACCGCCCAGCTCATGCTCGTGCTCGACGTGACGGTGGTGAACATCGCCCTGCCGGACATCGGCACCGATCTCGGGCTCTCACGGGCCGCCCTGCCGTGGGTGGTCAGCACCTACACCGTGTTCTTCGGCGGTCTCATGCTCGCGGGCGGCCGCATGGCGGACCGGCTCGGGCCGAGGCGTGCCGCGCTGATCGGCCTCGCCGTCTTTACGACGGCCTCCGCGCTGTGCGGCCTGGCCCAAGGACAGACCGAGCTCCTCGCGAGCCGAGCGCTCCAGGGCTCGGCCGCAGCGCTCCTGTCGCCGGCAGCGCTCGCGACGGTCCTCGTCGCGACGCCGCAGGAGAACCACCGACGGGCGCTCTCGGTGTGGTCGGGGCTCGCGGGCATCGGGGTAGCGCTCGGGGTGGTCCTGGGCGGCGTCCTGACCACCGCGGCTTCGTGGCGCTGGATCTTCTGGATCAACGTGCCCGTGGGCGTCGCCCTCCTCGTCCTGATCCCCCGGCTGGTCCCGGGCCGGCGGGCCGCCGACGGCCGTGCTGCCGAGGCCCTCCCGCTCGATCTTCGCGGCGCCGCCCTCGCTACCGCCACGGTCGGGACGACGATCTACGGGCTCGTCAGCGCCGGCACCAGGGGCTGGGCCGCACCGGAGGCGTGGCTCGCACTCGCGGCAGCAGCCGTGCTCGGGTCCCTCTTCGCCCTCGCCGAACGCGCCTCGACGGCACCACTCCTCCGCCTCGAGCTGCTCCGCCGCAGGACGGTCGTCGCCGGGGCCTTCCTCATGCTGACGGCGACCGGCCTCCTCGTCGGCGCATTCTTCCTCGGGTCGTTCGCACTCCAGCGGGCGCACGGTGAGAGCGCGCTCCGCACGGGGCTCCTGTTCCTCCCGGTCGCAGCAGGCACGGTCGCTGGATCCCACGTCGGAAGCCGCCTCCTCGGACGGATCGGCACCCGCTCGATCGCGCCGACCGGCTTCGCCCTCGCCGCAGCTGGGTATGCGCTGGCCGCCGTAGTCGACGGCGTCGCAGCCCTCGTCGTGGGCCTCGGGCTGGTCGCGACGGGTGTCGGGGCCCTCTTCGTGACCGCGTTCACCGCCTCGCTCTCGGGCGTCGAGCCCGACGAGTCCGGCCTCCGGTCCG
Organism: Luteimicrobium sp. DT211; assembly: GCF_049844995.1. Lineage (NCBI taxonomy): Bacteria > Bacillati > Actinomycetota > Actinomycetes > Micrococcales > Luteimicrobium > Luteimicrobium sp. DT211. The sequence continues at coordinate 57,488 of NZ_JBNCMC010000015.1, forward strand.
CCCTCGTCAGCACCTTCCACGAGCTCGGCGGGGCCGTCGGAGTCGCGCTGCTCTCGACCGTCGCGGGCGCCGCACTCGTCGCGAGCAGCCCAACGCCGGGCGACTTCGCCCGCTCGTTCGCCGTCGCCGCCGGCGCGGCCCTGGCGTGCGGAGTGGGCGCCGGCTTCGTCATGCCCCGGGGGCTGCGACCTCCCGACGGCGCGCGGCCGATGCACTGAGAGTCGAGCCCGTGCACCGAGGGACGCACGCCCGGGTCCGGGTATGCCGAAGGCCACCCCCTGGTGGGGGTGGCCTTCGGTTGAATGGGTGTTCGGCGG
>NZ_JBNCMC010000016.1:0-26418 GCF_049844995.1 Luteimicrobium sp. DT211
GTAGGACGCCGCCGAACACCCATTCAACCGAAGGCCACCCCCACCAGGGGGTGGCCTTCGGCATACCCGGACCCGGGGACGACGGAGTCCCTGCCGGGACGGAGGACGCACGCTGGCGGCCCGTAGAATGTCGGCATGTCCACCATCTCCCGTGACGAGGTCGCGCGCGTCGCGTCGCTCGCCCGCATCGACCTGGCGGAGGCGGAGCTCGACCGCCTTGCCGGTGAGCTCGACGTGATCGTCGACGCCATCGCCCAGGTGAGTGCGGTCGCGACCCCCGACGTGCCGGCGACCAGCCATCCCCTCCCGCTCGTCAACGTGTTCCGTGACGACGTCCCCGTGCCGCCTCTTCCGATCCAGGACGTGCTCGCGGCTGCGCCGGCGGCCGAGGGCGGCCGGTTCATGGTTCCGCAGATCCTCGGGGAGGAGTGAGATGGCGGACGACCTGACGCGGCTCTCGGCCGCGGATCTTGCCGCGCGTCTTACGGCGGGCGAGGTGTCGAGCGTGGAGGCCACGCAGGCGCACCTCGACCGGATCGCTGCGGTGGACGACGCGGTCCACGCGTTCCTGCACGTGAGCTCCGAGGAGGCGCTGGCGGCGGCACGGGACGTCGACGACCGGCGCGCCCGGGGCGAGGACCTGCATCCGCTCGCGGGGGTCCCGATCGCCGTCAAGGACGTCGTCGTGACCAAGGGCATCCCGACGACCGCGGGCTCGCGGATCCTCGAGGGCTGGGTGCCGCCGTACGACGCGACGCTCGTCGAGCGGCTCAAGGCTGCGGGACTCCCGATCCTCGGTAAGACCAACATGGACGAGTTCGCCATGGGCTCGTCGACCGAGCACTCGGCGTTCGGGCAGACCCACAACCCGTGGGACCTCGACCGGATCCCCGGGGGGTCGGGCGGAGGGTCGGCGGCCGCCGTGGCGGCGTTCGAGGCGCCGCTCGCGATCGGCACCGACACGGGCGGCTCCATCCGGCAGCCGGGCGCGGTGACGGGTACGGTCGGCGCGAAGCCGACCTACGGCGGGGTGTCGCGCTACGGGCTGATCGCCATGGCCTCGTCGCTCGACCAGGCGGGTCCGGTGACGCGCTCGGTCCTGGACGCGGCGCTGCTGCACGAGCTCATCGGCGGGCACGACCCCCGCGACTCCACCTCGATCCCCGAACGCCTCGCGCCGCTCGCGGACGCCGCGCGGCAAGGCGCGCTCGGCGACCTGGCGGGCGTGCGTGTCGGCGTCGTGACGGAGCTGGGCGGCGAGGGCTATCAGGCGGGCGTCCGCGCCCGCTTCGAGGAGGGCCTCGATCTGCTGCGGGCGGCGGGCGCGGAGATCGTCGAGGTCTCCTGCCCCCACTTCGAGTACGCCTTGGGCGCCTACTACCTGATCATGCCGAGCGAGGCGTCGAGCAACCTGGCGAAGTTCGACGGCATGCGCTACGGGTTGCGGGTCGAGCCCGCGGAGGGTCCGGTCACGGCCGAGCGCGTGATGTCGGCGACGCGCGGCGCCGGATTCGGCGACGAGGTCAAGAGGCGCGTCATCCTGGGCACCTACGCGCTCTCCGCCGGCTACTACGACGCCTACTACGGCAGCGCGCAGAAGGTCCGGACCCTCATCCAGCGCGACTTCGCGTCGGCCTTCGCGAAGGCCGACGTCCTGGTGTCGCCCACGGCGCCCACGACCGCCTTCAAGCTGGGCGAGAAGCTCGACGACCCGCTCGCGATGTACCTGAACGACGTCGCCACCATCCCTGCCAACCTGGCGGGTGTCCCGGGCATCTCGGTCCCGTCGGGTCTGTCGGACGACGGGCTGCCCGTCGGTTTCCAGGTGCTGGCGCCGGCCAAGGCCGACGACCGCATGTACCGCGTGGGCGCCGCCCTGGAGGCGGCGCTCGAGAACGTCTGGGGCGGGCCGCTGCTCGCGCAGGCCCCCGAGCTGGAGGTGGCGCGATGACCGCGACGTACGAGTCCCTCGTCGACTACACGGACGCCGTCGGGCGGTACGACCCGGTGCTCGGCATCGAGGTCCACGTCGAGCTCGGCACGTTGACCAAGATGTTCTGCGCGGCCGAGGTGGAGTTCGGCGGCGAGCCGAACACGCAGACGACGCCGGTGTCGCTCGGCCTTCCGGGCGCGCTGCCGGTCGTCAACGGCAAGGCGGTCGAGTTCGCGATCCGTATCGGCCTCGCGCTCAACTGCGAGATCGCCGAGACCTGCCGGTTCGCGCGCAAGAACTACTTCTACCCGGACGTGCCGAAGAACTTCCAGACGTCGCAGTACGACGAGCCGATCGCCCACGACGGCTGGCTCGACGTCGAGCTCGACGACGGGACCGTGTTCCGCGTCGAGATCGAGCGCGCGCACATGGAGGAGGACGCGGGCAAGAACACGCACGTCGGCGGGGCCGCCGGACGCATCCACGGCGCGGAGTACTCGCTCGTCGACTACAACCGTGCCGGGATCCCGCTCGTCGAGATCGTGACGCGCCCCATCGAGGGGGCGGGCGACCGGGCCCCGGAGATCGCGCGCGCCTACGTCCAGACGCTCCGCGACATCTTCCGCGCGCTCGAGGTGTCGGAGGCCCGCATGGAGCGCGGGAACGTCCGCGCGGACGTCAACGTGTCGCTGCGCCCCACGCCCGCCAGCCCGCTCGGCACGCGCACCGAGACGAAGAACGTGAACTCGTTCCGCTCGGTCGAGCGCGCGGTGCGCTACGAGATCTCGCGCCAGGCCGGGGTGCTCGACGCCGGCGGCACGATCATCCAAGAGACGCGGCACTGGCACGAGGACACCGGCGAGACGACGTCGGGCCGCGTGAAGTCCGACGCCGAGGACTACCGCTACTTCCCGGAGCCCGACCTCGTGCCGGTCGCGCCGAGCCGCGACTGGGTCGAGGAGATCCGGGCGTCGCTGCCGGAGCTGCCCGCCGCGCGTCGTCGGCGGCTGCAGGGCGAGTGGGGCTACACGGACCTCGAGATGCGCGACGTCGTCAACGCCGGAGCCCTCGAGATCATCGAGGCGACCGTCGCCGCGGGCGCGAGCCCCGCGGGTGCCCGCAAGTGGTGGATGGCCGAGCTCGGCCGCCGCGCCAAGGAGCAGGAGCTCGAGCTCGAGCAGCTGCCCGTGACGCCCGCGCAGGTCGCCGAGCTCCAGGGCCTCGTCGACGCGGGGCGGATCAACGACAAACTGGCCCGCCAGGTGCTCGACGGCGTGCTCGCAGGCGAGGGCGACCCGGAGGCCGTGGTCGTGGCCCGCGGGCTCGAGGTCGTCTCGGACGACGGGCCGCTGCTCACCGCGATCGACGACGCGCTCGCCGCGCAGCCGGACATCGCCGAGAAGATCCGGGGCGGCAACCTCGGACCGGTCGGCGCGATCATCGGCGCGGTCATGAAGGCCACGCGGGGCCAGGCGGACGCGGGTCGCGTGCGTGAGCTCGTGCTCGAACGGCTCCGCTGAGGGGGAGGTCGCATGACTCGGGGGCCACTGCTCCACGGGGAGATGGTCAGGCTTCGCCCCGTGGAGCCGCGCGACGCCGACCGGCTGTGGGAGTCCGCGCAGGACGCGGAGGCGCGCCGCCTCATGGGCGCGTCGTCCGTGACGTCGCGTGAGGACCTCGAGGCGTGGGCCACGGAGGTGACGGACCGCCGCGGGCGGTACGACTGGGCCGTCACGCACGCTGCGGTCCGCGACGGCCAGCCCGTCAGCGACGACCTGATCGGGCAGATCGTGCTCGACGACGTCGACGAGCTCACGCGGTCCGCGAGCATCCGGCTCGCGCTGCTCCCGAACTACCGGGGCCGCGGCTACGGACGCGAGGCGGTGTTCGAGGTGCTGCGCTATGCGTTCGACGGCGTGACCGACGACGCCGGTCCTCACCTGCACCGCGTGGGCCTGGAGGTGCTCAGCATCAACCCGCGGGCCCGCGCGCTGTACGAGTCGCTGGGCTTCCGCGAGGAGGGTCGGCTGCGGGACGTGCGCCCGGACGGCGACGGGTGGTCGGACGCGATCGTCATGAGCATCCTCGAGGACGAGTTCCGCGCCTCGGTCTGACCGGTCCGGGCCGCGTTCCCGTAGCGGGGGACAGCCGGGGGCCACGTCCCTAGGCTGGCGAGCATGGCGGACATCGACATCAAGCCCCGCTCGCGGCAGGTCACGGACGGGATCGAGGCGACGGCCGCGCGGGGGATGCTCCGCGCGGTCGGCATGGGCGACGACGACTTCGCGAAACCACAGATCGGCGTCGCGTCGTCGTGGAACGAGATCACGCCCTGCAACCTGTCGCTCGACCGGCTCGCGCAGGGCGCCAAGGAGGGCGTGCACGCCGCGGGTGGCTACCCGCTCGAGTTCGGCACCATCTCGGTCTCGGACGGTATCTCGATGGGCCACGAGGGCATGCACTTCTCACTGGTCAGCCGCGACATCATCGCGGACTCGGTGGAGACCGTGATGATGGCGGAGCGCCTCGACGGGTCGGTCCTGCTCGCCGGCTGCGACAAGTCGCTGCCGGGCATGCTGATGGCTGCGGCGAGGCTCGACCTCGCCAGCGTGTTCCTGTACGCGGGAACGATCGCGCCCGGCTGGGTCAAGCTCGAGGACGGGAGCGAGCGCCAGGTCACGCTCATCGACGCCTTCGAGGCCGTGGGCGCGTGCGCCCGGGGCCTGCTCAGCGAGCGCGACCTCGACGCGATCGAGCGCGCGATCTGCCCCGGCGAAGGGGCGTGCGGCGGCATGTACACCGCCAACACCATGGCGTCCGTCGCCGAGGCCATGGGGATGTCGCTCCCGGGCTCGGCCGCGCCGCCGTCGGCGGACCGCCGGCGCGACCAGTTCGCGCACCGGTCCGGCGAGGCCGTCGTCGAGCTGCTGCGGCAGGGCATCACGGCCCGCGACATCATGACCAAGGACGCGTTCGAGAACGCGATCGCCGTGGTGATGGCGTTCGGAGGCTCGACCAACGCCGTGCTGCACCTGCTCGCGATCGCGCACGAGGCCGACGTCGACCTCACCCTGGCGGACTTCGACCGGATCGGCTCGCGCGTGCCTCACCTGTCGGACGTCAAGCCGTTCGGGCGGTACGTGATGAACGACGTCGACCGGATCGGCGGCGTCCCGGTCGTGATGAAGGCGCTCCTCGACGCCGGGCTGATCCACGGCGACGCGCTCACGGTCACCGGCCGGACCGTCGCCGAGAACCTCGAGGCGATCGACCCGCCCGACCCCGACGGCAAGGTGCTGCGCGCCCTGGACAACCCGATCCACCGCACCGGCGGCATCACGATCCTCGCGGGTTCGCTCGCCCCGGACGGCGCCGTCGTGAAGTCCGCCGGCTTCGACTCCGACGTGTTCGAGGGGACCGCGCGGGTGTTCGAGCGCGAGCGCGCGGCGCTCGACGCGTTGGAGGACGGCACCATCCAGGCGGGCGACGTCGTCGTGATCCGCTACGAGGGCCCCAAGGGCGGGCCCGGCATGCGCGAGATGCTCGCGATCACGGGCGCGATCAAGGGTGCCGGGCTCGGCAAGGACGTCCTGCTCGTCACCGACGGGCGGTTCTCGGGCGGGACGACGGGGCTGTGCGTCGGCCACATCGCGCCCGAGGCCGTCGACGGCGGGCCGGTCGCGTTCGTGCGCGACGGCGACCGGATCCGCCTCGACGTGGAGAGCAAGACGCTCGACCTGCTCGTGGACGAGGCGGAGCTCGCGGCCCGGCGCGAGGGCTGGGCGCCCGTGCCCCACGGCTACACCCGGGGCGTCCTGGCGAAGTACACCAAGCTCGTCCAGTCCGCGTCGCGGGGCGCGATCCTCGAGTAGCGGCGCCGCCCGTCGGAGGACGGAAGCGGGCGAGACCGCGCAGAAGCGGACGACCCGGTGGTGTTCGGCACGAAGTGCGCTACAGTGCGCGCACTGTCACAGCCGACACCCAGGGGGTCCGATGCCGTTCCCGGCAGGAACCGAGCTCGCGGTGCGCACGCACGGCCTGCGCAAGACGTACCGGACACGACGGGGACGCAGGCGCGTCGCCGTCGAGGGGCTCGACCTCGAGGTCCCGCGCGGCGGGGTGCACGGCTTCCTCGGGCCGAACGGCTCGGGGAAGACGACGTCCATCAGGATGCTGCTCGGGCTGTCGCGCGCCGATGCGGGGACCATGGAGATCTTCGGGGCGCCCGTGCCCCAGCGGCTTCCGGAGGTCGTGGCCCGCGTCGGGGCGATCGTCGAGCAGCCGAAGTTCTTCCCCGCGTTCACGGGGCACAAGAACCTCGCGCTCCTCGCGGCAGGGATCGGTGCCCCGTCGGACGCCGTGGACCGGGTGCTGCACGACGTCGGGCTGGGGGAGCGGGGCGGCGAGCGCTTCCGCTCGTACTCGCTCGGCATGAAGCAGCGGCTCGCGATCGCGGCGACGCTGCTCAAGGACCCCGAGCTCCTCATCTTCGACGAGCCCACGAACGGGCTCGACCCCGCGGGCATCCGCGAGATCCGCGACACGATGCGGTCGCTGGGCGCGCAGGGCAAGACCGTGCTCGTCTCGAGCCACATCCTCGGGGAGGTCCAGCAGGTCGCGGACACCGTCTCGATCATCGGGAACGGGCGTCTGCTCGCGAGCGGCCGCGTGGCGGACCTCGTGGGCGGAGGGGTCGCGCCGGTGCGGGTGGCCGTCGACGAGCCGGAGCGGGCGGCCGCCGTGCTGCGCGCGAGCGGCTGGGAGGTGCGCGCCGACGGCGAGCGCCTCGTCGTCGAGGGCGTCGAGGACCCAGCCGGGATCACGCGGGCGCTCGCCACCGAGCTGCTGTTCGTGCGGGAGCTGGTGCCGCTCGCCCCCGATCTCGAGCAGATCTTCCTCGAGCTGACGGCGGACGTGGACTCCGCCGGCGGCGAGGTCCGGGTCCAGGCGCCGCAGCACGCGCGCGTCGGCGCAGGGGAGGTGGCGTGATGCGGCTCGCACGCGTGGAGCTCGACCGTTTCCGGTCGCGGCGCCTGGTCCGGTGGGCCACGGTGCTCGCCGTCGGTGTGGGGCTCCTGTTCGGGGCGTCGTCGTGGTGGCAGGCGCGCCCGCCGAGCGCGGCGCAGGTCGCGCAGGCGCAGGAGTTCGTCCGCCAGCAGCAGGCCGACTGGGACGCGAACGGCGCCCAGCAGGTGAAGGACTGCCAGGACGACCAGGCGGCCAACCCGTCGAACTACCCCGCAGACTTCGACTGCGCGACGGGCCTGGAGCCGTCGCTCGAGGTGGATGACTTCCTGCCGTCCCGCGGGACGTTCGAGGTCGAGGGCGTGGGGGCGCTCGGCACCGACGCCTACCTGCTGCTCGGGCTGGCGCTGCTGCTCGGCGCGAGCTTCGTCTGCGCGGAGTCGGTCTCGGGGGCGCTGTCGACCTGGATGACGTTCGAGCCGCGCCGCACCCGCGTGTACGGCAGCAAGGTGTCCGCCGCCGCCCTCGGGGGTGCGGTCGTCGCCATCATCGGCTTCGGGGTGGCGCTCGCGGCGCAGTGGGGGGCGTTCGCCCTGCGGGACCGGGCGGGCGCGACGGGCCACGTGTGGACGCAGGTCACGGCAGAGGGCGGCCGCGTGGTCGTGCTCGCGGCGGCCGTCGCGGCAATCGGTGCGGCGCTCGGCTTCCTCCTGCGGCACACCACTGCCGTCCTCGGTCTGATCGTCGCGTACGCGGCGCTGGTCGACGCGGCCGTGGTCCGGGCCGCTCTCGGGCAGCCGCGCTGGACGCTCACCGTCTCGTCGGACGCGTGGATCACGGCGCACGGCACGTACACCGTCGAGAACTGCACGCCCTTCGAGGGCGGCATGAACTGCGAGTACGTCGAGCATGTGGTGTCGATGACCCACGGCGGGCTCGTCCTGGCGGGCGTGACCGTCGTCGTCGTCGCGGTCGGCTGGCTCGTGTTCCGTCGGCGCGACGTGGCCTGAGACCCGAGCGCCCGGACACGGCGGGTGCGGACGTCCAGCACGTGAGACGTCCGCACCCGCCGTGTGACATCGCAGGGCGATCGGCGTACGGTGAACTCCGTGCAGACGATCCTCCTCGTAGTACTTCCTGAGCGCGCCGGCTGAGGCCACCGCACAGGTCTCGTCAGCGCGCACCCCTCGAAGCACCCGTGGACCGGGTCGAGGGGTTTTTTCATGTCGACCCACGCCCGCACCCCGCGTCCGCCGCCCGCCGGCGGACGCACCAGCCGATCACCAGGAGACACGATGGTCCAGGGCCCCATCCCGGCACCGCCGCGCTCGACGACACCGTCGCCGGTGCGCCCCTCGGCTCGCCCCGCCACGGCGAAGCCCGCCCGTCCGGCCGGTCGCAAGGTACTCGGTGAGGCCGTCGGCGCGACCGACGGCCCGCGCGTCGGGCCCGTCGAGGTGACGGGCGCCGAGTCGATCGTGAAGTCGCTCGAGGCGGTCGGCGTCGACACGGTGTTCGGCATCCCGGGCGGCGCGATCCTGCCGCTCTACGACCCGCTCATGGACTCGCAGAAGCTCCGCCACATCCTCGTGCGGCACGAGCAGGGCGGCGGGCACGCGGCCTCGGGCTACGCCCACGCGTCCGGCAAGGTCGGTGTGTGCATGGCGACCTCCGGGCCGGGTGCGACGAACCTCGTGACGCCCATCGCGGACGCGAACATCGACTCGATCCCGCTGGTGGCGATCACCGGCCAGGTCGCTGCGTCGTCCATCGGCACGGACGCGTTCCAGGAGGCCGACATCGTCGGCATCACGCTGCCGGTCACCAAGCACAACTACCTCGTGACCGACCCGGCGGACATCCCGCGGACCATCGCCGAGGCGTTCCACATCGCGAGCACGGGGCGGCCGGGACCGGTGCTGGTCGACATCGCGAAGTCGGCGATGCAGGCGATCACCACGTTCTCGTGGCCGCAGGAGCTCGACCTGCCGGGCTACCACCCGGTGACCAAGCCCCACTCGAAGCAGATCCGCGAGGCAGCCAAGCTCCTCGCCACGGCGCGCAAGCCCGTCCTGTACGTGGGCGGCGGCGTCGTGCGGGCCGACGCGTCGGCCGAGCTGCGGCGGCTCGTCGACCTGTCGGGGGCGCCCGCCGTCACCACGCTCATGGCCCGCGGCGCGCTGCCCGACTCCCACCCGCAGAACCTCGGCATGCCCGGCATGCACGGCACGGTGCCCGCCGTGGCGGCGCTCCAGCAGGCCGACCTCGTCGTCGCGCTCGGCGCGCGGTTCGACGACCGCGTCACCGGGCGGCTCGACTCGTTCGCGCCGAACGCCGTGATCGTGCACGCGGACATCGACCCCGCCGAGATCGGCAAGAACCGCGCCGTCGACGTGCCGATCGTCGGAGACCTGCGCGAGGTGCTCGCCGACCTCCTGCCCGAGCTCGCGCGCGAGCAGGAGACGCACGGCAAGCCCGACGTCGAGGCGTGGTGGCAGCTCATCGACGGCTGGCGCGAGTCGTTCCCGCTCGGCTACACCGAGCCGGAGGACGGGCTCCTGGCCCCGCAGTACGTCATCGAGCGCCTCGGCGCGCTGTCCGGGCCCGAGTCCGTGTACGTCGGCGGAGTCGGCCAGCACCAGATGTGGGCCGCGCAGTTCATCCGCTACGAGCACCCCCGGACCTGGATCAACTCCGGCGGTCTCGGCACCATGGGGTACTCCGTGCCCGCGGCGATGGGCGCCAAGGTCGCCCGCCCCGACACGACCGTGTGGGCGATCGACGGCGACGGCTGCTTCCAGATGACGAACCAGGAGCTCGCGACCTGCGTCATCAACGAGATCCCCATCAAGGTCGCCGTCATCAACAACTCGTCGCTCGGCATGGTCCGGCAGTGGCAGACCCTCTTCTACAACGAGCGGTACTCCAACACGGACCTCCACACCGGCCACGGCACGCGCCGCGTGCCCGACTTCGTCAAGATGGCGGACGCGTACGGCTGCGTGGGCCTGCGGTGCGAGACCAGGGCCGACGTCGACGCCACGATCAAGCGCGCACTCGAGATCGACGACCAGCCCGTCGTCGTGGACTTCACCGTGTCGCGCGACGCCATGGTCTGGCCCATGGTCCCCGCGGGCATCTCCAACGACGACATCCAGTACGCGCGCGGCATCTCGCCGTCGTGGGACCGCGACGAAGACTGACGGAGGCTGAGGAGAACCCCATGAGCAGGCACACCCTGTCGGTGCTCGTCGAGAACAAGCCCGGCGTGCTCACGCGCGTCGCCGGACTCTTCGCCCGCCGAGCGTTCAACATCCACTCGCTGGCCGTCGGGCCGACCGAGCACGACGACATCTCCCGCGTCACCGTCGTCGTCGACGTCGAGGACCACCCGCTGGAGCAGGTCACGAAGCAGCTCAACAAGCTCGTCAACGTCATCAAGATCGTCGAGCTCGAGCCGGTCGTCTCCGTGCAGCGCGAGCTGCTGCTCGTCAAGGTCCGCGCCGACGCCGGCACGCGCACCGCCGTCCTCGAGGTCGTCCAGCTGTTCCGGGCCAAGATCGTCGACGTCCACCCCGAGGCCGTCGTCGTCGAGGCCACCGGCACCTCCGACAAGCTCGAGGCGCTGCTCACCGCGCTCGAGCCCTACGGCATCCGTGAGATCGTGCAGTCCGGTGCCGTGGCCATCGGACGAGGCCCGCGCTCCATCACCGACCGCGCGCTCGAGCGCGTGGCCCGCACCGCCTGACCCACCCCTTCCGAAGACCCACCGAAGAATCCCAGCAAGGAGAACCACCGTGGCTGAGCTGTTCTACGACGACGACGCCGACCTGTCCATCATCCAGAGCAAGAAGGTCGCCGTCATCGGTTACGGCAGCCAGGGGCACGCGCACGCGCTGAACCTCCGCGACTCGGGTGTCGACGTCACCATCGGTCTGCGCGAGGGCTCCGCCTCGCGTGAGAAGGCCGAGAACGAGGGCCTCAAGGTCCTCACCGTCGCCGAGGCCGTCAAGCAGGCCGACGTCGTCATGATCCTCGCGCCCGACCAGGCCCAGCGCGGCCTGTACGCCGACGAGATCGAGCCCAACCTCAAGTCGGACGCCGCGCTCTTCTTCGCGCACGGCTTCAACATCCGGTTCGGCTACATCAAGCCCGGCGCCGGCCACGACGTCGCCATGGTCGCCCCCAAGGGCCCCGGCCACCTCGTGCGCCGCGAGTACGTCGACGGCCGCGGCGTCCCCGTGATCGTCGCCGTCGAGCAGGACGCGTCCGGCTCGGCGTGGGAGCTCGCGCTCTCGTACGCCAAGGCCATCGGTGGCCTCCGTGCCGCCGGCATCAAGACGACCTTCACGGAGGAGACCGAGTCGGACCTCTTCGGCGAGCAGGCCGTCCTCTGCGGTGGCGCCTCGCAGCTCGTCCAGTACGGGTTCGAGACCCTCACCGAGGCCGGCTACCAGCCCGAGGTCGCGTACTTCGAGGTCCTCCACGAGCTCAAGCTCATCGTCGACCTCATGATCGAGGGCGGCATCGCCAAGCAGCGGTGGTCCGTCTCCGACACCGCCGAGTACGGCGACTACGTCTCCGGCCCGCGCGTCATCGACCCGCACGTCAAGGAGAACATGAAGGCCGTTCTCGCCGACATCCAGTCCGGCGCGTTCGCCGAGCGCTTCATCGCCGACCAGGACGCCGGCGCCCCCGAGTTCAAGGAGCTCCGCGCCAAGGGCGAGGCGCACCCCATCGAGGAGACCGGGCGCGAGCTGCGCAAGATGTTCGCGTGGGTCAAGCCGTCCGACTCGGACTACGTCGAGGGCTCTGCCGCGCGCTGACCCTCGCTCGCGTCGCCCGGTGACGGGTGACGTCCGGACGGCCGAGCCGGACCCCTGTGCGCGATCTTCCATCCGCGCCCTCGTTCCTCGGGGCGCTCCCGCCAGACCCGCCACGATCGCGCACAGGGGTCCGGCTCTGCCGTCCTCTTCTGTCTTCTCGCCTTCGGGCGTTGCTCCCGACGACGGCGCCGGGCCCCGGCCCTCGTCGTCGTCCGTGTCGGTCGTCCGGTTTCTCGGAGGTGGCTGGTGGACTCGTGGACCGAACCTCGGTGGAGCTCCTCGGCTCTGCTGGTGGTTGACGTGCAGGTGGACTTCGTCGAGGGCGGGGCCATGGCGGTCGGCGGGACGCGAGCCGTGGTGCCCGCGCTCGCGCGGCTGGTGGCCGCGTACCGGGCGGCCGGACTGCCCGTCGTGCACGTCGTGCGGCTGTACGAGGGGGACGACGTCGACCTGGTACGCCGTGGCGCGATCGTCGCGGGGGCGCCCGTGGTGCGGCCCGGGACCGGAGGATCGCAGCTCCTTCCTGAGCTCCTGCCCGACGGCGCGGGGGAGCTGGACGCGGCCCTGCTGCTGAGCGGGAGGCCGCAGGAGCTCGGGCCGCACGAGGTCGCGCTGTGGAAGCCCCGGTGGTCGGCGTTCCACCGGACGTCGCTCGAGGACCTGCTGCGCGGCTGGGACGTCGACACGCTCGTCGCCGCCGGCTGCAACTTCCCCCACTGCCCCCGGGCCACCGTCGTCGACGCGTCCCAGCGCGACCTGCGGGTCGTCGTCGTGCGCGACGCCACCTCCCAGGTCACGGAGGAGGGGCTCCGTCAGGTGGGGTCGCTCGGTGTCGCCGTCGTGGAGACCGACGACGTGGTCGCAGCCGTGGGACGACAGACGCGGGACGCACCGCACGACGAGGTGCAGGCCGAGGCCGTGCTCGCGTACTGGGAGCGCGTGCGCCACCTCGCCCGGGTGGGGCAGCTCGACGTCGTCACAGGCAGGGGAGTGGCGTCGGCCGTGCCGCCGCCCGCCTGGTCGTTCGGGGACAGTCCCCGCCTCGCCGACGAGCTGCTCGCGCTCGTGCTCGCCGGCCGGAAGACGGCCACCACCGCGTCGCTCCTCGAGTACGAGGACGACGGCGAGCCGCTCCCGCGCCCGGGCGAGCTCTCCATCCTTCTCGACGGTCGGGGGCGGCCGCGCGCGCTGGTCCGCACGGCGTCGGTCGAGGTCGTGCCCTTCGCCGACGTGACCGCCGGGTTCGCGGCGGCCGAGGGCGAGGGAGACCGGTCGCTCGCGTCGTGGCGCGAGGAGCACGCGCGCTACTTCCGGCGCGTGCTCGGGGACGACCGATTCGACGAGCGCATGCCCGTCGTCTGCGAGCGGTTCGAGCTTCTCCACCCCACCTGGTCGCTCGAGCGGACCCTCACGACGCCGTGAGCGTGGGCGCTTCCGCCCGGCCGGGCCAGACTGTGAGACGACCGTCCGGCATGCGTCGCGAGGCACGTACCCTGGCGGGCATGACGCGCACCACCGACTCGATCCGCCTGGCCGTCGTGGCCGGGGACGGGATCGGCACCGAGGTCGTCGAGCAGGGCCTGCAGGTCCTCGACGCCGCACTCGCCGGCACCGACGTGACCGTGCAGACCACCGAGTTCGACCTCGGCGCCCGCCGCTGGCACGCCACGGGCGAGACGCTGAGCGACGCCGACCTCGCGAGCATCCGCGAGCACGACGCGATCCTCCTCGGCGCCATCGGCGACCCGAGCGTGCCGTCCGGCGTCCTCGAGCGGGGCCTCCTGCTCAAGCTGCGCTTCAGCCTCGACCACTACGTCAACCTGCGGCCGTCGAAGCTCTACCAGGGCGTCCGCTCGCCCCTCGCCGACCCCGGCGAGATCGACTTCGTCGTCGTCCGCGAGGGCACCGAGGGCCCGTACACCGGGAACGGCGGCGCCCTGCGTGTCGGCACGCCGCACGAGGTCGCCACCGAGGTCTCGGTCAACACCGCGTTCGGCATCGAGCGCGTCGTGCGCAACGCCTTCGAGCGCGCCCAGGCGCGCCCCCGCAAGCAGCTGACCCTCGTCCACAAGCACAACGTGCTGGTCCACGCCGGGCACCTGTGGCGCCGGACGGTCGAGGCCGTCAACGCCGAGTTCCCCGACGTGACGACGGACTACCTGCACGTCGACGCGGCCACGATCTTCCTCACGACCAAGCCGTCGCGCTTCGACGTGATCGTCACCGACAACCTGTTCGGCGACATCATCACGGACCAGGCCGCCGCGATCATCGGCGGCATCGGCCTCGCGGCGTCCGCGAACATCAACCCGGACCGCGACGCCGACGGGAACTTCGTCGCGCCGTCCATGTTCGAGCCCGTGCACGGCTCGGCGCCGGACATCGCGGGCCAGGGCAAGGCGGACCCGACGGCCACCGTCGCGTCGGTTGCGCTGCTCCTCGACCACCTCGGGTTCGCCGAGCAGTCGCGCGCGGTCGAGGCGGCCGTGGCGGCCGACCTCGCCGAGCGCGGTGACCGAGTACGGTCGACGGCCGAGGTGGGCGGCGACCTCGCCGCACGCGTCGCCGGCTGACTCGCCGCCTCGCGGGGCCCCTGCCCCTCGGCCGTCTTCACCGGTAGATTCGTCACAGCCAGTGAAAGGCCCACTCATGAGCACCCCGACCTCCCTCAGCGCGTTCGACATCCGTCGCACGGACAGCCCCACCCCCGACGCCGACCGTGAGGCCGCGCTCGCCGCGCCGAAGTTCGGCACGGTCTTCAGCGACCACATGGCGCGGGTGAGCTGGACAGCGGCCGACGGCTGGCACGACCGCCGCGTGGAGAAGTACGGCCCCCTCCAGCTCGACCCGGCGACCGCCGTCCTGCACTACGCGCAGGAGATCTTCGAGGGCCTCAAGGCGTACCAGCACGCGGACGGCTCGGTCTGGACGTTCCGGCCCGAGGCCAACGCGGAGCGGTTCCGGCGCTCAGCGCACCGGCTCGCGCTGCCGCAGCTGACCACCGAGGACTTCGTCGGCTCGATCGAGGCGCTCGTGCGCACCGACGTCGACTGGATCCCGACCGGCGAGGAGACGAGCCTCTACCTGCGGCCGTTCATGTACGCGTCCGAGGCGTTCCTCGGGGTGCGTCCCTCGCTCGAGGTCGAGTACCTCGTCATCGCGAGCCCCGTGGGCCCGTACTTCGCGGGCGGCGTGAAGCCCGTGTCGATCTGGGTCGCCCAGGACTACCACCGCGCCGGCGCGGGTGGGACTGGCGCCGCGAAGTGCGGCGGCAACTACGCCGCGAGCCTGCTCCCGCAGCAGGAGGCGTACGAGAGGGGTTGCGAGCAGGTCTGCTTCCTCGACGCGACGACGAACACGGCCGTCGAGGAGCTCGGCGGCATGAACGTGTTCGTCGTGCGTGCCGACGGGACCGTCGAGACGCCCGAGCTCACGGGGTCCATCCTCGAGGGCGTGACCCGGTCGTCGATCCTGCGGCTGCTCGGCGACCGCGGGCACGCCGTCGTGGAGAAGCGCATCCTGCTCGCCGAGCTCCTCGCCGGCCTCGCCGACGGCTCGGTCTCCGAGGTCTTCGCGTGCGGCACCGCCGCCGTCATCACGCCGATCGGCCGGCTCGCGGGCGAGGGCTTCGACGTGACGATCCGCGACGGCGTGGCTGGCGAGGTGACCAGCGCCGTCCGCGACGAGCTCACCGACATCCAGTACGGCCGCGCCGACGACAGGTACGGCTGGCTGCGCCGGCTGGTCTGATCCGCGGTCCTCAGGCGCCGCGCGGGGGGTAGCTCGGCGGGGTGGGCGGGCCCGACGGCCCAGCAGCGGGCGGCGTCTGCGGCGCGCGGGGCGCTGGGCGGATGGTCCGCGTCGCCACGCCCGCGAGCAGGGACCACGTGGCGATGCCGATCACGAGGTTCACCACGGCCGCGAGGACAGCCCGGTCGAGGTGGCTCGTCCACGCGAACGGCAGCACCGTGATCAGGGCGGTCGCGAGGACCATGAGCCACCCGAAGAAGCGCTTCGGGCGCGGCGTCGAGACGACGAGCAGCGCGAGCACCGCCGCCGCGAGGATCGCGAAGATCGCGCCGTCGATCGCGAAGGCCGCGGCGTGGGAGCCGGTCCCGAACAGGTCGGGCGGCGGCACCATGTCCTGGTCGAAGATCCCCTCGATCACCACGACGCCGACGAGGCCGATCAGCGCGGCCACCAGGGCGGTCGCGAGGGCGCCCGCCACGTAGCGGCCGCCGTCGAGGGTCAGCTTCGGGTCGTAGGGCGCCTGCGGGGTGCCGGGCATGAAGTCGGACGCCGGGTCGCCGGACGGCTGGCCGGGCGACCCCTGCGGCGAGGGGGAGGGCGGGTACGGCTGAGACACGTCGCGCTCCTTCGGTGGGCGGTGCCGGTTCCGTCCATCGTGCCCCGGTCCGCCGGGACCGGCACGCCACGACGCGCCGGAGCGTGCGTCCGTCTGCTGGGACGAGCGTGACACCACGTCCTCGCTGTGGCAGCATCGCCTTCGTGACCCACCTGGCCGCGGAGCTCATTCTCACCTAGCGCGTTCGACACACACGTCGAACGCGCAGACCTCCCGCACCCCGGGGGGTTTTTTTGTTGCCGGGCCCACCACCGCCCGACGACGACGAACGAGCTCCAGGCCCCGACCCCGGGCCAGGCCGCAGCGGCACCGCCGCTCGGACGACCGCGGTGGACCACGCTCGCCGGCGCCCCGCTCCGCACGGAGCGGGGCCCGGCGACGAAACCTGACCGCACGCCTGCCGCTGTCCCGCCTCGACAGCGCGGGACCGCAGGAAGAGAGCCACCGATGACCTTCCACGTCTACGACACGACCCTGCGCGACGGCGCGCAGCAGGAGGGGATGAACCTCTCCGTCGCGGACAAGCTCGCGATCGCACCCCTGCTCGACGAGCTGGGCGTCGGATTCATCGAGGGCGGCTGGCCGGGCGCGGTTCCCAAGGACACCGAGTTCTTCCGGCGGGCCGCCAAGCAGCTCGAGCTCAAGAATGCGGTGCTGGCGGCGTTCGGGGCGACCCGCAAGGCGGGGACCCGCGCCGTGGACGACCCGCAGGTGCGGGCGCTCGTCGACTCCGAGGCGCCCGTCGTGACGCTCGTCGCGAAGGCCGACATCCGGCACGCGGAACGGGCGCTCCGCACGACGGGCGACGAGAACCTCGCGATGATCGCGGACACGGTCGCCTTCCTCGTGCGCGAGGGGCGCCGCGTCGTCCTCGACGCCGAGCACTTCTTCGACGGCTACCGGTTCGACGCCGCCTACTCGACGGCCGCTGTCCTCGCGGCGCTCGAGGCGGGTGCCGAGGTCGTCACCCTGTGCGACACCAACGGCGGCATGGTGCCCACGTGGGTCACGGAGATCGTCGAGGCCACCCGCGCCGCCGTCGGGCCCGACCCGATCCTCGGCATGCACGCCCACAACGACTCGGGCTGCGCCGTGGCGAACACGCTCGCCGCGGTCGACGCGTCGGTCGCGCACGTGCAGGGCACCGTCAACGGCTACGGCGAGCGCACCGGCAACGCGGACCTGCTCACCATCCTCGCGAACCTCGAGCTCAAGGACGGGCGCCGGCTCCTCGCCGGGGAGGGGCTGCGCGACGCGACCCGCATCTCGCACGCGATCGCCGAGATCACCAACATCACGCCCTTCGCGCGGCAGCCCTACGTCGGCGTCAGCGCGTTCGCGCACAAGGCGGGCATCCACGCCTCCGCGATCAAGGTCGACCCGGACCTCTACCAGCACATCGACCCGACGCTCGTCGGCAACGACATGCGCATGCTCGTCTCGGACATGGCCGGCCGCGCGTCGATCGAGCTCAAGGGCCGCGAGCTCGGGTTCGACCTGGCCGGGCAGGGCGACGTCCTGTCGAGGGTCACCAACCGCGTCAAGGACGCCGAGGCGAACGGGTACACCTTCGACGCGGCGGACGCGTCGTTCGAGCTCCTGCTCCGCGAGGAGATGGACGGCGAGCGCCCGCGCTACTTCCAGGTCGAGTCCTGGCGCACGATCGTCGAGCGCAACGGCGGCCGCGGGACGCCCGCGACCGCCGAGGCCACCGTGAAGCTCCACGCGGGCGGTGAGCGCATCGTGGCGACGGGCGAGGGGAACGGGCCCGTCAACGCGCTCGACCAGGCCCTGCGGCAGGCGCTCCTGAAGGTCTACCCGGAGCTCGCCGCGTTCGAGCTCATCGACTTCAAGGTGCGCATCCTCGACCAGGAGCACGGGACCGACGCGATCACCCGTGTGCTCATCGAGACGACCGACGGCCAGACCTCGTGGTCCACCGTGGGGGTCGGGCCGAACATCATCGAGGCCGCGTGGGAGGCCCTGACCGACTCGTCGATCTACGGGCTGGTCCACGCGGGCGTCGAGCCGCGCTGACGGGCGTCACGGCTCGCGGGTGACCTCCAGCTGCACCCGGGTGCCCGCGAGCCGGGCCACCATGTCGTCGAGGAGCGCGGCGGAGCGCTCGCCGAACCCGTCGCGTGCGGTGCCGTGGACGGCCAGGTGGATGCGGACCGGGTACGACGTGCCCGCCGCCTCCGGCACGACGCCGCGCACCTTGTCCGTCGTCACGGAGGTCAGCGTCGCCTGCACGAGCGCACGGAGCTCGCTGCGGGTCGAGTCGTCGTCCGAGCCCGCCTCCGTGTGGAGGTCCACGCGCAGCAGCCCGGCGCCGTCGTCCCAGACGGGCGCGGCGCCGCCGCGCGGGTAGCTGACCACGGCCAGCGGCGCGACGCCCTGCAGCCGCCCGACCAGGTCCTCGGCCTCGTGACGGGTGTAGGGCCCGTAGTCGTCGTCGCAGACCGCGACCTCGAGGCGCACCGACGCTCCCGTGGCGCCCTGGGGCATCGAGTGCCCGAACTCGCCCTCGCGCACGCCCCGCACGACGCCGAGCACCAGGGTGCCGAGGGCTTCCGCGGTCTCCCGGTCGTCGTCGGGCACGGCCACCAGCGAGCTGCGCAGCACGACCTCGTTGGTGGAGGCGCGCCAGGTCTCCGTGACGTCGTCGGGCACGGGGGGCAGCTCGGTGGGCGCGGCCTCGCGGCGGGCGAACGGGTTCTTCATGCGGACCAGGGTGGCACACGCCACGCCCGCCCCTGGAATCGGCGGCCCACCTCGGAGGTTGTGGCCTGAGGACGTGCAGTACGGGACGCCCGGTACGGACGACCGGTGGAGACGACGACGAACGGAGCGTGACGTGCGCGGCGAGTACAAGGTGCCCGGGGGCAAGCTGGTGGCGGTCGACGTCGAGACGCGCGAGGGCGCGGGGGGTCCGCAGGACACGGTCATCGCGTCCGCGGCCGTGAGCGGCGACTTCTTCCTCGAGCCGGACGACGCGCTGGAGCTCATCGACGCGGCGCTCGTCGGGCGTCCCACGGACGCGAGCGTCGCCGACCTCGCTCGGGCCGTCCAGGCCGCGCTCGACACCGCGCCCTACGACGTGGCGCTCGTCGGGTTCGACGCCGAGTCCGTGGCCATCGCGGTCCGCCGCGCCCTCGGCCACGCCACGGGCTGGCAGGACCACGTGTTCGAGGTCGTCCACGAGGAGGCCCAGACGCCCGCGATGCACATGGCGCTCGACCAGGCGCTCGCCGAGTCGGTCGGCCGCGGCGACCGCGGCCCGACGCTGCGGATCTGGGAGTGGGAGCGGCCCGCCGTCGTCATCGGCTCGTTCCAGTCGCTGCGCAACGAGGTCGATGCCGAGGGCGCCGAGAAGCACGGGGTGACCGTCGTGCGGCGCGTGTCGGGCGGCGGGGCGATGTTCATCGAGCCCGGCAACACGATCACGTACTCGCTCACCGTGCCCGCCTCGCTCGTCGAGGGGCTGAGCTTCGAGCGGTCGTACGCGTTCCTCGACGACTGGGTGCTCGGCGCGCTCGCCGACGTCGGCGTGGAGGCGACCTACCAGCCCCTCAACGACATCGCGTCCGCCAAGGGCAAGATCGGCGGCGCCGCGCAGAAGCGCATGGCCGACGGCACCGTGCTGCACCACGTGACCATGTCCTACGACATCGACGCCGACAAGATGGTCGAGGTGCTGCGGATCGGGCGCGAGAAGCTGTCCGACAAGGGCACCAAGAGCGCGAACAAGCGCGTCGACCCGGTGCGCTCGCAGACGGGGCTGCCGCGCGAGGACGTCATCGAGGCGTTCAAGAAGCACTTCGAGGGCCGGTATCGCACCGTCCCGGGCGCCGTCACGGCCGCCGAGCGGGAGCGTGCCGAGGAGCTCGTCGCCACGAAGTTCGGCACGCCGGAGTGGACCGCGCGCGTGCCGTGACCGCGGTCAGGCCCGCTCGCCGAAGACCGCGGTGCCGACCCGGACGACCGTCGCGCCCTCGGTGACGGCGAGCTCGAGGTCGCCGCTCATCCCCATGGACAGCTCGCGGGCCGCGGACGTCCCCGACGCCTGCCCGCGCACGTCGTCGCGCAGGTCGCGGAGCAGCGCGAAGCCGCGCCGCACGGTCGTGTCGTCGCTGGTCCGCGCGCCGATGGTCATGAACCCGACGAGGTGGATCCGCGGGAGCGAGGCGACCTCGAGCGCCAGGCCGGTGGCGGCGTCGGGCGCCGCGCCCGACTTCGACGCCTCGCCCGACACGTTGACCTGGACCATCACCTCGAGATCCGCCCCGACCGTCTCGGCGCGCCGGGACAGCCGCTGCGCGAGGGCGAGCGAGTCCACCGTCTCGACGCACGCCGCCAGCCCGACGACGGCGTTCACCTTGTTCGCCTGCAGGTGCCCGATCAGGTGGGTGCGCAGGCGGCCCGCGGCGACGTCGTCGTGCAGCGCGGGCGCCTTGGCGACGAGCTCCTGCACCCGGTTCTCCCCGACGAGGTCGACGCCGGCCGCCACCGCCGCGCGCACCGCTGCCAGCGGCTGCGTCTTGGTCGCCACGAGGAGCCGCACCGACGCGGGGTCGCGGCCCGTGTCGGACGCGGCGCGGGCGATGCGGTCGCGGACCCGCTCGACGTTCGCCCGGATGCGAGAGACGAGGACGGCGTCGGGCAGGTCGTCGGGCATGGCCCGAGTGTAGGTCCCGGGGGACAATAGGACCGTGAAGACGATCCTCAACGTGATCTGGCTCGTGCTGAGCGGGTTCTGGCTCGCGCTCGGGTACATAGCGGCGGGAATCATCTGCTGCATCCTCATCATCACGATCCCGTTCGGCATCGCGTCGTTCCGGATCGCCGGGTACGCGCTGTGGCCGTTCGGCCGGACGATCGTCGACAAGCCCGGTGCGGGCGCCGGGTCGGTGATCGGCAACGTCATCTGGATCGTCTTCGCCGGCCTGTGGCTGGCGATCGGGCACATCGTCAGCGGCATCGCCCTGTGCATCACGATCATCGGGATCCCGTTCGGGATCGCGAACTTCAAGATGGTGCCGATCTCGCTCGTCCCGCTCGGCAAGGACATCGTCCGCACCGACGACCTGCGCCGGACCTACCAGGCGGGCCCCGCGTACCCCTACCCGCCGCAGGGCTGAGGTCGGTCAGTCGCGCGCGACAGCCGCCGTCGTCGCGCCCGTGAGGCGGACGAGGTCGTCCGGGGCCACACCGACGTCGAAGCCCCGCCGCCCGCCGGACACGTAGACCGTGTCGAACGCGAGCGCCGACTCGTCCAGCACGGTCGCGAGCCGCTGCTTCTGCCCGAGCGGCGAGATCCCGCCGACCACGTAACCCGTGGCCCGCTCGGCTGCGCCCTGCTCGGCGAGCGAGGCCTTCTTGCCGCCTGCCGCCCTCGCGAGGGCCTTGAGGTCGAGCTTGCGGTCGACCGGCACGATCCCGACCACGAGGCGCCCGTCGACGTCGCTCACCAGCGTCTTGAAGACCCGCGCGGGCTCCACGCCGATCGCCGCCGCGGCCTCCAGGCCGTAGCCGAGGTCGCTCGACGGGTCGTGCTCGTACGGGTGCTGGGTGAACGGGACGCCCGCGTTCTCGAGCGCGACGACTGCCGGGGTACCGCCATGGCTCGCGCTCCTGGACTTCTTCGCCATACGCCCATCGTGCCAGGGCACCGGTGGTCGCGCTGCAGGTCAGAGGCGTCCGGCGCGGACGACCTCCAGCACGACCTCGCCGGCCTCGTCGCTCGCCGCCAGGTCGACGACGGCGTCCAGCACCCAGTCGTGATCGCCGTCCGGGTCGTCGAGTGTCTGGCGGACGAACCAGGTGCCCGGCGCGAGGTCCTCGCCCGACGGCGTCTCGCCCGACTCGACGAGCGTCACCAGGCTCGTGGCGCGGGCGCGCGCGTCGATGCCGATCGCGTCGTCCCCGTACTCCTCGAACATGGGGTCCAGCGCGTCGTGCCAGGCGCTCGCGGTCCAGCCGGACGCGCCGTCGAGCGCGCCCAGCGCGTCCCAGTCCTCACGGGAGGCGAGCTCGACCCGGCGGAACAGCGCGTTGCGGACCAGCACCCGCAACGCCCGGGGCGTCGCGGTCAGCGGGCGCGCGGGCGCGGCGTCGCCCGTCCCGGCCAGAGGACGGTCACCGGTTGCCTCTGCGGAGTCGTCGGCGGCGTCGTCCTGAACCGGGTTCGCCAGGCGCTCCCACTCGTCGAGCAGGCTCGAGTCGACGCCGCGGACGAGCTCCCCGAGCCACTCGGTGATCTCCAGGACCTCCTCGGTGCGGTGCTCCTCGGGGACGGTGCGGCGGATCGCCCGGTACGCGTCGGCGAGGTAGCGCAGGACGACGCCCTCGGTCCGGTCGAGCTGGTACGTGGAGACGAGCTCGGTGAAGGTCATCGCGCGCTCGAGCATGTCGCGCACGACCGACTTGGGCGACAGCCGCGCGTCGGACACCCACGGGTTGGCCCGGCGGTACGTCTCGAAGGCCGGCTCGAGCAGGTCCTCGAGGGGCTTGGGCCAGGTCACGTCCTCGAGCGCGGCCATGCGCTCGTCGTAGTCGTAGCCCTCCGCCTTCATCGCGGCGACGGCCTCGCCGCGCGCCTTGAACTGCTGGGCCACGAGCACCTGGCGGGGGTCGTCGAGGGTGGCCTCGATGACGGACACGACGTCGAGCGGGTACTCCGGGGCTTCCGGGTTCAGCAGGTCCATGGCCGCGAGCGCGAACGGCGAGAGCGGCTGGTCGAGCGCGAAGTCGCGCGGCACGTCGACCGTGAGCCGGACGCTCGGCCGCCAGCCGCGGGGGTCGCTCGCGTCGGTCACGCGTACCCGCTCGACGATGCCGGCGATCCGCAGCGACCGGTAGATCCGGAAGACCTGCCGCACGTGCTCGGCGCGCTGCGCGTCGGTGTCGTGGTTGGCGAGGAGGAGGTGCCGCATGGCCTCGACCGGTTCCGACCCGTGCTCCGAGCGGGCGAGGACGTTGAGCACCATCCCGTGCGACACCTTGAAGTGGCTGGTCAGGGGCTCGGGGTCGGCGTCGCGCAGGCGCTCGAACGTCTTGTCGGTCCAGTTGACGGAGCCCTCGGGCGCCTTCTTGCGGACGATCTTCTTGAGCTTCTTCGGGTCGTCGCCGGCCTTCTCGAGGGACTTGCGGTTCTCGATCACGTGGTCGGGCGCCATGACGATGACGTCGCCCACGGTGTCGTAGCCGGCGCGTCCCGCGCGCCCGGCGATCTGGTGGAACTCGCGCGCGCTGAGGTGCCGCATGCGTTCGCCGTCGAACTTCACCAGGCTGGTCAGGAGCACCGTGCGGATCGGCACGTTGATGCCCACGCCGAGAGTGTCGGTGCCGCACACGACCTTGAGCAGGCCTCGCTGGGTCAGCCGCTCGACGACGCGGCGATACTTCGGCAGCATCCCCGCGTGGTGCACGCCCACGCCGTGCCGCAGGAGCCGCGACAGCGTGCGGCCGAACCCGCTGGTGAACCGGAAGTCGCCGAGCTCGTCGACGATCGCGGCCTTCTCCTCGCGCGTCGCGAGGTTCATCGAGAGCAGGGCCTGCGCCCGCTCGACGGCGGAGGCCTGGGTGAAGTGCACCACGTAGACGGGGGCGCGTCGCGTGTGGACGAGCTCGTCGACGACCTCGATGAGGGGCTCGACCACGTACGCGTACGTGAGCGGCACGGGCCGCTCGACGCTCGTCACGACGGCGACGTCGCGGCCGCTGCGGCGCTCGAGCTCGTCCGTGAACCGCGACGTGTCGCCGAGCGTCGCCGACATGAGGACGAACTGCGTGTGCGGCAGCTCGAGCAGCGGGACCTGCCACGCCCAGCCGCGCTGCGGGTCGGCGTAGTAGTGGAACTCGTCCATGACGACCTGCGCGACGGCGGGGTCGTCCGGGTCGCCCGCGCCGTCGCGCAGGGCGATGTTCGCGAGGATCTCGGCCGTGCAGCAGATGATCGGGGCACCGGGGTTGACGGCGGTGTCTCCCGTCATCATGCCGACGTTCGCGGACCCGAACGCGGCGACGAGCGCGAAGAACTTCTCGCTCACCAGCGCCTTGAGCGGGGCCGTGTAGTAGGTGCGGCCGCTCGCGACGCCGGCGTGCCGGTCCGCGAGGGCGAAGAACTGCGCGCCCAGCGCCACCAGCGACTTCCCGGAGCCGGTCGGCGTCGCCAGGATGACGTGCGACTCCGAGGCGAGCTCGATCAGCGCCTCGCTCTGGTGGTCGTACAGGTTCAGGCCCTGGTCCGACGCCCACGTCGCGAACGCGTCGTAGAGCGCGTCGGCGTCGGGAGCCCGGCCGGCCGGGGCGACGTCGGGCAGGAGGTCCGCGAGCGTGGTCACCGGACCATCCTCCCAGGCGCTCGCGCGCCCCGGGCCATGCCCCGGCATCGGGCCGGATGGTGGGTATGGAAACGGCGGGCTACCTGTGCCGGGGCATCTCGCTGGCGAACCCTCCAGGCACGAATCAGGCGAACCTGCCTCGGCGTCTCCGTCGGGTCGCGAACCTCATGGCCGAGATGGAAATCCGGTCGGAGGACGAGGCCGACCGACCGCTGGCTCGGTCAGAGATGGGCTGGGGTGCCGTCGAGGAGGTTCTCGCAGACGTCGAGCACGCGCGAGCGAAGCGCGGCTGACCGCTCGGCGCACTCCTGCTGCCGACGGACGTACTCGGCCCGTCCGTCGGGGGTCTCGATCGCGACGGGGGCGAGCCCGTAAGGCGACACGTCGTAGGGGCTGGCCTGCATGTCGAGGACGCGGACGTCGCGGGCGAGCTCGAAGGTGTCGAGCAGGAGCTCGCCGGGCACGGCGGGCCCGAGCTTCAAGGCCCACTTGTACAGGTCCATGTTCGCGTGGAGGCATCCGGGCTGCTCGAGGGCGGGCTGCGTCTCGCGGGTCGGGTGCTCGGAGTTGAGGCCTGAGGCCTCGGGCGTGAAGAAGCGGTAGGCGTCGAAGTGCGTGCACCGGATCCGGTGACCCTCGACGACGGCGTCCGTGCCGTCCCCGCCGAGGCGCAGGGGGAGCGCGTGTCGGCGCGCGCGACCCGCCGCGTGGTCGCGGTAGACCATGGCCCACTCGTGCAGCCCGAGGCAGCCGAACCGCGCGGGACGTGACGCGGTCGCGGCCAGCAGCTCGCGCACGTAGCGGACGGTGTCGCCGCGGTCGGTGAGGTACGCGCCCGTGTCGAGGGTGACGCCGTCGGGCTCGGTGCGGTACCAGCGCCAGTCGGCGCGCTCCGAGAACGACGCGCGGACCGCCGGGTCGGCGTCCACGGCAGGGGTCGCGAGGACGACGCCCGCGCCGGGGTGCCACCGGCGCAGCTGGGCGGGACGCGTGGGGTAGTAGGTGAAGAGGAAGTCCTCGATCGCGTGCGTGGTGCCGGCGGCGCGGCGCTCGCGCCAGCCCGCTGTCAGGGCGTCGGCGCGGTCGGCGTGCGCGACCTCCAGCGCGGCCCAGCGCGCGCTCGGCAGGGCGCGGGCCGAGGTCGCGGTGGCAGCGGAGGGGGACACGGACCCAGGATAGGCGCTTCTCGCGGTCGGACCTAAGGTCGGGCATGGGTTCGAAGTGACCGAGAACACGCCTGCACCCGCTCCGCTTGGCTTGAACTTTACTATTGTCGATGGAAAAATAGAGAAACCGCCCATGGCTGATTCCCCGGCGGCGTCCACGTCCAGGATGTCCACCCGCGACCTCCCGAAGACCCCCGCTTCCAGCCCAGCAGGCGCTCAGCGCCGCGGCGAAGGATCGCATGTGGACGAAGACCCGGCGCACGAGAGGAGTGGCATGACGACGACCCGCACGCGCGGCGACCGTGCCGCACGAGTGCTCGGCGCCGTGGCGATCGGGCTCGCCGCGATCGCCGCCGTCGCGGGAGTGCTGGTGCCACGCGTGGGGATCCTCCTGGGCCTGGCCGCGCTCGTGTGCGCCGGCGTGGGCTGGGCGCGCACGGACCGCGCCGACCGCACCGGGCGCCGCCTCGCGATCTGGGGCGTCGTGCTCGCGGTCGTCGCAGGCCTCGTGGTCGTCGCGTCGCAGTCGGCGTCGACGAGCTCGATCGGCTCCCCGAGTCCCACCTCGACCGTCGACGACGTGGACGGCAAGGCCACCGACGAGGTCCTGACCGAGGGCCTCGCGATCGACGTCGGGACCAGCAGCGAGGCGGGCTCCGGGGTGGAGTTCTCCGGCGTGCCCGTCGGGGTGACGAACGTGTCCGCCTCCGGGACGGCGTTCCGGATCGGGCTGGAGGCGCGGGGCCGACGCGGGTGCCGGGGGGGGCCGGGCCCCGGGGGCCGGGGCGGCCAACGCCCCCGCCCCGGCCCCCCCCCG
>NZ_JBNCMC010000017.1:0-20440 GCF_049844995.1 Luteimicrobium sp. DT211
GGGGGGGGGGGGGGGGGGGGGGGGGGGGGGGGGGGGGGGGGGGGGGGGGGGGGGGGGGGGGGGGGGGGGGGGGGGGGCGGCCCCGCCCCCCCCCCCCCCCCCCCCCCCCCCCCCCGCGACCAGGTCGCCGTGTCCGACCTCGACGCCGGCACTGCCACGACGGTCTGGGCGTTCCAGGACTCCGGCCTGACCGTCCAGGCGCTGCACGACGCGCGCGTCAGCGTCAGCTCCGTCGAGGCCGTCTAGCCTCGCGAGGGCGCACCCGTCAGAACGGGGCGACCTTGCGCGGCGCCGGGAAGATCGTGTCGAGCTCGGCGAGGTCCGCGGTGTCCGGCACCCATGACGCCGCCGCGGCGTTCTGCCGCACCTGGTCCGGCCGGGTCGCCCCGGCGATGACGCTCGCCACCTGCGGCCGAGCCAGCAGCCACCCGATCGCGACCTCCAGGTCCGTCAGGCCCCGCACCTCCGCGAACGCGTGGAGCCGGGCCAGCTGCTCCCAGGGCGCCCGCTCGAGGAGCTCGGGCTTGGTGTGGACGAGGCGGCCGTCGTCCGGCCGCGAGCCGTGCGCGTACTTGCCCGTGAGCAGGCCGTTGGCGAGCGGGTAGTAGGGCAGGACGCCGAGCCCGTACGCCTGGGCCGCGGGCAGCACCTCGAGCTCCGCCTTGCGCGCGAGCAGGTTGTACTCGTTCTGGGCCGAGACGAAGCGCGTCGTGCCCAGGGCCCGGGCGACGTGCTCGGCGTCGGCGATCTGCCAGCCGGCGCGGTTCGCGTGCCCGACGTAGCGCACCTTCCCGGCCCGGACGACGTCGTCGAGCGCGGCGAGCGTCTCGTCGATCGGGGTGAGCGGGTCCGGGGTGTGGAACTGGTAGAGGTCGATCCGGTCGGTGCCGAGCCGGCGCAGCGACCCCTCGACGGCCTTGACGACGTACCGCCGCGAGCCGCGGGCGTCGAAGTCGCGGCCGTTGAGGTCGCCGACGCTCATGCCGAACTTCGTCGCGACGACGACGTCCTCGCGCCGCCTGCCGAGCGTGCGGCCGAGGAGCTCCTCCGCGAGCCCGGGACGCATCCCGTAGTTGTCGGCGACGTCGAAGAACGTGATCCCGGCGTCGAGCGCGGCGTCGACGAGAGCCTGCGAACCCTCGACCGTCGACGTGACGGTGTTCGACCGGCCGAGGTTGTTGCAGCCCAGCCCGATCGCGGACACGACCAGCCCGGACCGGCCGAGCCGGCGCTGGGGCGGCGGGCCCGCGTCCTCGGTGGGGTGGACCGGCTCGGGCTCGGGGACCTGCAGCTCGTCGCTCATGGTTCGAGCCTATGCGCCAGCATGTGAGAAGCGGGTCGTCGGCCCGGCCCCCCACGCCTACCGTGGATCCATGACCGAAGCCACCGGCGCACCCGCCGGATCCCTGTCCGGGTCGCCCCTCGCCGAGGACGACGTCGAGGCGCCCAGCACCCCGCAGCACCACCCCCTGTCCGCGGAGTCCGAGTCCTACACGCACGGCCACCACGAGTCCGTGCTCCGCTCCCACCGGTGGCGGACGGCCGCCAACTCCGCCGCCTACCTGGTCCCGCACCTCGTGCGCGGCAACAGCCTGCTCGACGTCGGCTGCGGGCCCGCCACGCTCACCGTCGACCTCGCGCGGTACGTCGCGCCCGGCCGGGTCGTCGGCGTCGACGCCTCGGAGAACGTGCTCGAGGCCGCCCGGGCGCTCGGCGAGAGCAGCGGCCTCGAGAACGTCGAGTTCGCGCCCGCCAACGCGTACGAGCTGCCGTTCGACGACGACACGTTCGACGTCGTGCACGCCCACCAGCTGCTGCAGCACCTGTCCGACCCGGTCGCCGCGCTGCGCGAGATGCACCGCGTGACCAAGCCGGGCGGCCTCGTCGCCGTCCGCGACGCCGACTACTCGGCCATGACCTGGTACCCCGAGAACGCCGGCCTCACGGAGTGGAACGAGCTCTACCACGAGGTCACCTCGGCGTACGGCTACCAGGCGGACGCGGGTCGCCGGCTGCTGTCCTGGGTCCAGGAGTCCGGCTTCGCGCCCGCGGGGATCGTGCCGTCCGCAGGCGTGTGGTGCTACGCGACGCCGACCGACCGCGAGTGGTGGGGCGAGCTGTGGGCCGAGCGGTGCCTCGAGTCGAACTTCGCCGTCCAGGCCAAGGACTCCGGGCTCGCCGACGACGTCGCGCTCGAGCAGCTCGCACACGAGTGGAAGGGTTGGGCCGCATCGCCCGAGGGGTGGTTCGCCGTCCTGCACGGCGAGGTGCTCGCGCGGGCCTGACCCCACGGCGCCGCAACGGCTCGGCGCGCGAGGCTCAGGGCGCGAGGAAGAACGTGAGCGCGGGGTGCCGGCCGTCGAGGTCGGCCCAGTCGGCCACGCCCTCGCCCACGCGGCGCCACCCGAGCCTCTCGTAGAGCGCGCGTGCGGCCGTCGACGTGTCGGTGACCTCGAGCCCGAGCGGCCGGGCGCCGGCCGCGGCCCGGGCGGCGTCGAGGAGCGCCGCGCCGGCCCCGTGCCCGTGCGCCCGTGGGGTCACGAAGAGGCGGGAGATGCCCAGCGCCCCCTTCGGGATGCCTGCGCCGGCGAGCCCCTGGGCGAGCGCCACGTGCCCCACGACGTCGCCGTCGTGGACCGCGACCCAGGCGCCGACGAAGGAGTCGTCCCACAGCCACTCCCGGCGCACGTTGGCGCGTCGCACTGGGTAGCCGTCGCGCTCGTGGACCTCGGCGAGGAGCTCGACCAGGGCGGGGGCGTCGTCGTCGGCGCGGGGGCGGATCTGCACGGGGGGAGCCTAGCCCGGGCCCTCGCTAGGCTGGGCGGGTGCGCATCGCGAGATTCACGACCGGGGACGACCCCCGCTACGCCATCGTCCAGCAGGAGGGGGACCGCACCTACCTGGCGGTCCTGACCGGGGACCCGCTCTACATGCCGACGACGCCCACGGGCGAGCGGCTCGAGCTGGGCGACGGCGTCCGGCTGCTCGCCCCGGTGATCCCGCGGTCGAAGATCGTGGCGGTCGGCAAGAACTACGCCGACCACGCGGCCGAGATGGGCGGCGAGGTCCCGAGCAGCCCGCTGCTGTTCTTCAAGCCGAACACCGCCGTCGCGGGCCCGGACGACCCGATCGTGCTGCCCGACTTCAGCCAGGAGGTCAGCTACGAGGCCGAGCTGGCGCTGGTCGTCGGAAGGGTCACCAAGGACGTCACGCCCGAGCGCGCGCTCGACCACATCCTCGGGTACACCGTCGCGAACGACGTGACCGCCCGGGACGCGCAGCGCACCGACGGCCAGTGGGCCCGCGCCAAGGGCTTCGACAGCTCGTGCCCGCTGGGCCCGTGGATCGAGACCGAGCTCGACGTCGAGGACGTCGGCGTCCGCTCGCGCGTCAACGGCGAGCTGCGTCAGGACGGGCGCACCCGCGACCTCGTCTTCGACGTGCCGTTCCTCGTCTCGTACATCTCGGAGGCGTTCACGCTCCTCCCGGGCGACGTGATCCTCACGGGCACGCCGGCCGGCGTCGGGCTGATCGACCACGGGGACCGGGTCGAGTGCGAGGTCGAGGGCATCGGCGTCCTGTCGAACCCCGTGGTGCGGCGCGACCCGTCGCTGTAGCGCCGGGCGGCGGGCCGGCTCAGACGAGCACGTCGCCGTCGCGGGCGACGACCCGCCCGGCCGCCACCACGAGCGCCCGGCCGGGAGCGCGGACGACGGCGTCGGGCACGTTCTCCGCGTCGACCAGCACCACGTCCGCGGGTGCGCCCACGACCAGGTCGTGCACGTCGCGGCCGACGAACCGGGCGGCATCGGACGATGCGATGCGCGCCGCAGCGACGAGCTCGTCGTCGTGGCGGAAGCGCGAGAGCCGGGCGAGCTGGGTCGTGAGCGCGAGCAGGTCGCCCGTGCCGTAGGGCGACCACAGGTCGCGGATCCCGTCGGTGCCGAGCCCGACGGCGACGCCGGCCTCGCGCAGCGCGTGCACGGGCAGGGGAGCGGCGCCGATCGGGGCGACCGTCGTCATGGTGATCCCGGCCTCGCCCATCGCCGCGACGAGGTCCGCCTGGCGCGACGCCGGCAGCTCGCCGACCGCGAACCCGTGCGCGACGTTGACCTTGCCCTGCAGCCCGGCGCGCAGCGTGCGCTCGATCATGAGCTCGATCTGGAACGCGCCCAGCGCGCCGCCGTCGTGCAGGTGCACGTCGATGCCGACGCCGCGGCGCTCCGCGATCGCGAACAGGCCGTCGAGCTGCCCCACGGGATCGCGGTCGATCGACGCGGGGTCGAGGCCCCCGATGTGCTCGGCGCCCGCTGCGGCCGCCTCGTCGAGGAGGTCGAGCACCCCGGGGCGCCGCAGGACGCCGTCCTGCGGGAACGCGACGATCTCCGCGTGGACCGCGCCGCCCACGGCCTCGAGCGCCTCGCGGACCACCTCGATGCCCCGCAACCCGAGGCCGAGGTCCACGTCGACGTGGGTGCGGATCGCTGTCGTCCCGTGCCGCAGGAGCTCGCGCAGGACGGCGAGCGTGACGTCGGCGCCGGGGATCCCGAGCTCGTCGCGGTGGGCGCGCTCGTGCTCGATCCGGCCCTGCGTCGTGGCCTCGCCGCCGTAGCTGACCCACGGCTTGCCCCACCAGCTCTTGTCGACGTGCGCGTGCGCGTTGACCAGCCCCGGGAGGGCGAGGAGGCCGCGTCCGTCGACGACGCCGTCCGCGGCCGGCGCGGGCACCGCCGGGTCGTGCGGCGTGACCGCGGTGACACGTCCGTCCGCGACGTGCAGGTCGGCGGCGTCGCCGCCCCAGGGGCGCACGTTGCGCAGCACGGTCACGGTCTCGGGGGAGTGGGTCATCGGGTCGGTCCTTCCGGGAACGGGACGACCACCCGGACGTGCGGTGATCGTGGCTCGGCGATCCAAAACGGTATACCATTTCGCCATGGCGAGAGAAGCGGCGCTCGGGCAGGCGGGGCGCACCGGGCCTCCCGACCGCGGGCCGTCCGCCTCCGGCTCCGAGCCGGAACGCGTCGCCGGCGTGCTGCGGGACCAGATCGTCGACGGTGACCGCGCACCAGGCAGCAGGCTCGTCGAGCGCGACCTCGCCGACGAGCTCGGGGTGAGCCGTGTGCCGGTCCGCGAGGCGCTCCGGCTGCTCGTCGCCGAGGGGCTCGTGACGCCCCGCCCGCGCACGTGGGCCGTCGTCCGGACGTTCACCGACGACGACGTCGACCACCTGCTCGACGTCCGCGCCGCCCTCGAGGGGCTCGCCGCCCGCCGGGCCGCCGAGCGTCGCGACCCCGCCCGCCTCGAGGCGCTCGCGGACGCGCTCGCGCGCGAGGACGACGCCGCCCGCCGCTCCGACGCGACCGGCGCCCGCCGGGCCGCGGCCGACTTCCACGAGGCGCTGCTGGCCGCCGCCGGCAACAGCGTGCTCGACGAGGTGAGCGCGGTGACCGCGAGCCGCGCCCGCTGGCTGCTCGGCCAGCACGAGGACCTCGCGCAGATGGCCGGCGAGCACCGGCTCCTCCTCGACGCGATCAGCGCCGGCGACGTCGAGGGGGCCGCCCGGACCGTCGCCGCGCACCTGCGGACCTCGCGCTCGGCCGTCGCAGCGCTCCGTCCCGCCGGCCGTGCGCCCGATACCCTGGTGCGGTGACCTTCCCCGCCGCCGGCTCCTCGCCGATCCGTGTCCGCTTCGCCCCGTCCCCGACGGGCATGTTCCACGTCGGCTCCGCCCGCTCGACCCTCTTCAACTGGGCCGTCGCCAAGCAGTCCGGCGGGATCTTCGTGCTGCGCGTCGAGGACACCGACGCCGCCCGGAACCGCCCCGAGTGGACCGACGGCATCCTGAGCGCGATGGCGTCCCTGGGTGTGCACGAGGGCGACCCGACGTTCGAGGGCCCCTACTTCCAGTCCGCGAACCGCGGGATGCACGAGGAGGCGGCGGCCCGGCTGTTCGCCGCGGGCCGCGCCTACTACTGCGACTGCACCCGTGACGACGTCGTCGCGCGGACCGGCTCGCAGCACGCCGGCTACGACGGCTTCTGCCGCGACCGCGGGCTCGCCTACGAGCCCGGCCGCGCGCTGCGCTTCCGCACTCCGGACGAGGGCGAGACGCTCGTCGTCGACGTGATCCGGGGCAACCCCACGTTCCCGAACGCGGCGATCGAGGACTTCGTCGTCGCGCGCGGCGACGGCTCGCCCGTGTTCCTGCTCGCGAACGTCGTCGACGACATGGACGAGCGCATCACCCACGTGATCCGGGGCGAGGAGCACCTGCCGAACACCCCCAAGCAGCAGCTGCTGTGGGAGGCCCTCGGCGCCCAGCCGCCCGTGTGGGCGCACCTGCCCGTCCTCGTCAACGAGAAGCGTCAGAAGCTCTCGAAGCGGCGCGACAAGGTGGCCCTCGAGGACTTCTTCGCCGAGGGGATCCTGCCCGCGGCGATGGTCAACTACCTCATGCTGCTGGGCTGGGCGCCCGGCAACGACGAGGAGATCCTGCCGTTCGACGAGCTGGTCTCGCGGTTCCGCCTCGACGAGGTGAACTCGGCACCGGCCTTCTTCGACATCAAGAAGCTCACGGCGTTCAACGGCGAGTACATCCGCGCGCTGCCGACCCCGGAGTTCGCCGCGGCGTGCGCGCCGTGGCTCGTGGCCCCGGCGGCGCCCTGGGCGCCCGAGGCGTTCGACCAGGCGGTGTTCGACGCCGTCGCGCCGCTCGCGCAGACGCGCGTCGCGCTGCTCTCCGAGATCACGAAGAACGTGGACTTCCTGTTCCTCGACGAGC
The DNA here is from genome assembly GCF_049844995.1 of Luteimicrobium sp. DT211. NCBI lineage: Bacteria > Bacillati > Actinomycetota > Actinomycetes > Micrococcales > Luteimicrobium > Luteimicrobium sp. DT211. Next base: position 6,782 of record NZ_JBNCMC010000017.1, read on the forward strand.
CTGTCGACGACGAGGCGTCGTGGGCCAAGGCCATGAAGCCGCCGGCCGCCGAGCTGCTCGCCGAGGTCCGGGCCGCGTTCGCGGCGCTCGCGCCGTGGGAGGCGGAGCCGCTCAAGGACACGGTGACGACGGTCGGCGAGGCGCACGGGCTCAAGCTCGGCAAGGCGCAGGCGCCGGTCCGTGTCGCCGTGACGGGCCGGACCGTCGGCCTGCCGCTGTTCGAGTCGCTCGCCGTCCTGGGCCGCGAGCGCACGCTCGCGCGCGTCGACGCCGCCATCGCGCGGCTCGCCGCCGCGCCCGTCGCGCCGGCGGCGCCGTGACGCCCCCGGTGATGCCCGACGACGTCGCGGGCGTCCTGCTCGACGTCGACGACACCCTCGTCGACACGCGCGGTGCGTTCGCGGCGTCCGTCGAGGCCGTCTGGCGGGCGTACCTGCCGCACGTGCCGGCAGAGCGCGTCCCGGAGATGGTCGCGCTCTGGCGGGGCGACCCGCGCGGCTACTACCGCGCCTACACGCGCGGCGAGCTCGCGTTCGACGAGCAGCGGCGCCTGCGGGCCGACGAGCTGCACCGCACGTTCGGCGGCCCGCCCGTCGACGAGGCCTCCTACCCGGCGTGGCTCGAGGTCTTCTGGGGCACGTTCGAGCGGTCTTGGCGGGCCCACGACGACGCCCGCGCGACGGTCGACGCGCTCCGGGAGGCCGGGCTGCGGGTCGGCGCGGTGACGAACGCCGGACGCGCGCTCCAGGACCGCAAGCTCGCCGCGAGCGGCCTCGACGACGTCCCGGTCCTCGTCACGGTCGACACGTTCGGCGTCGGCAAGCCGGACCCGCGCGTCTTCCTGGAGGGCGCGCGGCTGCTCGGCACGGAGCCGGGCCGCACGGTCTACGTGGGTGACGAGCTCGACGTCGACGCGATCGGCGCCGTGCGTGCCGGGCTCGTCGGCGTCTGGCTGGACCGGCCGGGCACCCGCCGCGGCGACGGCCACCTCGAGGACCCGACGGCGGCGGCCGAGGCCGGGGTCGTCGTCGTCGTGCCTTCGCTGACCCGGCTCGCCGAGACGATGGCTCAGGTCGTCGTGCGCTGACCTCGCGCCACCGCGACGAGCCGCCGCGCCGCGGCCGAGAGGGTCTCGCCGTCCTTCCACACGGCGCGCAGCGGGCGCCTCAGGTCGAGGTCGGGCACGGGGAGCGCGACGAGAGTCCCGCGGGCCAGGTCGTCCTCGACGGCCAGCCGTGACAGGACCGCCACGGCGCCGGCGTGCAGGACGGCCGTGCGTACCGCCTGCGTGCTGCCCAGCTGCGTGAGGTGCGCGGGCAGGGCGCGCCCGGCGCGGGCCAGCGCGCGCTCGAGGCTCGCGCGGGTGCCGGAGCCCTCCTCGCGGACGACGAGCCCGCCGCCCAGCAGCTCGTCGACGCCGAGCGCCCGCCGCCGTGCCCAGCGGTGGCCGGGCGCGGCGACGGCGACGAGCTCGTCCTCGGCGACCAGCGACCACCGCAGGCCGCGCACGAGCTCGGGCGACTCGACGAACCCGAGTGCCACGTCGCCGTCGAGCACGCGTCGCGCCACTTCCGCCGAGTTGCACACCATGAGCTCGACGTCGGGGGCCGCGCCGTCGCGCGGGCTGCGCGGCTCGCGCGCAAGCGTGGCGAGCCAGCGCGGGGCGAGATGCTCCGCGACGGTGAGGCTTGCGGCCACCCGCACGCGGGCGCCGGGGACGTCGCGGAGCGCCGCCAGGGTCGACTCGAGCGTGGCGTACGAGTCGAGCACCCCGCGGGCGCACTCGGCGGCGACCCGCCCCGCGTCCGTGAGGCTGGTGCCGCGCGGCGTCCGGACGAGCAGCTCGAGCCCGAGACCGCGCTCCAGCCGCCGCAGCGCCGCCGACGCCGACGGCTGTGCGATGCCGAGTGCGCGGGCCGCGGCCGAGATCGACCCGTGCGAGTCGGCGGCGACGAGGAGCTCGAGCGACGCGGGGGCGGGCAGGTCGGTCATAGCCCGATGCTATGACCCGGACAGCGGGAGCGGGGTTCCGGCGCCCCGTCGCGGCCCGGACCGTAGAGGCATGACCGGCCCCGCTGCACCCCGCCTCGTCCGACCGAGCGCGCCCCGCCCTGCGTCGCCGTCCGCCGTCGGGCTGCGCCGGTCCTGGCCCGGCCTGGTCGCCTGCGCGCTCGCCGCGGCGCTCGTGAGCGGCGCGCACGCGCTCGTCCCCATGCTCTCGGTACCGGTGCTGGCGCTCGCCCTGGGGATCGGAGTCGGCACCGTCGCCCGAGCCCGTCCCGCCGGCGCCCGCGGGCTCACCCGCGTCCACGCCGGGGGCGCCTGGACGGCCAAGCACGGACTGCGGACCGGCGTCGTGCTCCTCGGCCTCCAGCTGTCGCTGCCGCAGGTCCTCGCGCTCGGCTGGCGCGGCCTGACGGTCGTGGCGGTGACCGTCCTCACGACGCTCGGCGGGACCCTGCTCGTGGGCCGGGCGCTCCGGCTTCCCCGGGTCACGAGCCTCCTCGTCGGCACGGGGTTCGCGATCTGCGGCGCTGCGGCGGTCAGTGCGATGAAGGGCGCCGTCGACCCTGACGAGGAGCACGACGACGACGCGGCCGCCGCCCTCGCGCTCGTCACGATCTTCGGCTCGCTGGCTATCGTCGTGCTGCCGTGGCTCGTGGGTGTCCTCGGGCTCGGCGACCACCGGGCCGGCCTCTGGATCGGTGCGAGCGTGCAGGAGGTCGCGCAGGTCGTCGCCGCGGCGGGCGCCGTCTCGCCCGCGGCGCTGGTCGTGGCCACGGTCACCAAGCTCGCCCGGGTCGTGCTGCTGGCGCCGCTGGTCGCGTGCGCCGGGATCGCCGTGACCCGTTCGCGGCGCCGCGCGGCGCTCGCTGCGGGCGAGGCTGGCGTCGCGGCGGAAGGTCGCCGCGTCGCACCCGTGCCCCTGTTCGCCGTGGGCTTCCTGGCCGCGGTCGTCGTGCGGTCGCTCGGCGCCGTGCCCCACGGTGTCGTCGAGGTGGCCACCGGCACGTCGAACGTCCTGTTCGCTGCCGCGCTCTTCGCGATGGGCCTCGCGGTCGACCTGCGCGAGCTCGTGCGCACCGGTGGTCGGGTGGTCGCGCTCGGGGCCGCGAGCGCGGGACTCGCGACGACGGTCGCGCTGGGGGCGGTGTGCGTGCTGGGCTGAGAGCCGGTCCCGCAGGTGCTCGTGGGTCAGCCGCTGGAGCGCGGTGCGAACGCGCCGGGCGCGGGTGGGGGAGCGCGATCGTCGCGCCGACCGGCGAGGTCGGGCACGCCGTCCCCCCACGGCCGCGATCGTGGTCGGCGGCGACCCCCGGGTGGCTGTAGCGGTGGTGCGTTTTGGCGCTGCCCCTCGCGTCCGGTAGTGTTCTCGGTCGGTAGGAGTCCCGCGGACAGCCTCTCGGAGAGAGGTCTCATCGCAGGACGATTACCCCCATGGGGTATGGTGTAATTGGCAGCACGAGTGGTTCTGGTCCACTTAGTCTAGGTTCGAGTCCTGGTACCCCAGCAGAGAATTCTTCGCCTCCCGCGGTCATGACCACGGGAAGTCATGCGGTAGAGTTCTCATCCGGCAGGTGAACGCGAAGCGCTCATCGGTCACAGGCCCCCATCGTCTAGCGGCCTAGGACGTCGCCCTCTCACGGCGGTAACACGGGTTCAAATCCCGTTGGGGGTACAAGCGAGGCCCGGTCATCCGACTCAGGATGACCGGGCCTCTTCGTCGTTCCGGCGGCGAACCGCCCGTCCGGTGCGACGACGCGCGGGACGGGGCGTGTCGAACGCCTGGAATCGGCCAGGATGGGTAAACTGCCGCACGCGTCCCCACCTGTCCGACCCCCGTCCCGACGCCCGGTCCACCCTGAGGAGCTGCGATGCCCGGCAAGGCGAAGACGGTCCTGATCTGGTTCGTCGTGGCGTTCCTGGTCTATGCGATCGTCCGGAGCCCCGACAAGGCCGCCGACATCATCAAGGGGATCGGCGACGTGGTCGTGCAGGCGTTCCAGGGGATCGGCGACTTCTTCTCGGCTCTCGTCGGGAAGTGAGCCGAGGCGTGACGGCATGACCCGGCGGGGCGGCGAGGACGGCCGCCACCACGACCCGAGGGCCGCGGTGGTGCTGCGGCAGATCGTCCTTCCGGCCGAGCGCGTCGTCGTCGCGAGCCACCGTCACTGGGCGTACGTGGCCGAGCCGGCCGCCACCGCGGTCCTCGGGCTGATCGTGGTCGCGCTGCTCGTCATGGTCATCGAGCACGCGTTCCAGGTCGACGCCGCGCTCCTGTGGTGGCTGGCGCTGATCCCCGTCGGCCGGGCGCTGCTCCGGATCTTCGCGTGGCGCCTCGAGTGGTTCGTCGCGACCGACAAGCGGCTCCTGCTCACGTCGGGTTTCGTGTCCCGCAAGGTGGCGATGCTTCCGCTCGGCAAGGTGACGGACATGAGCTATACGCGCACCCCGATGGGGCGCCTGCTCGGCTACGGCCGGTTCGTGCTCGAGTCAGCGGGCCAGGACCAGGCGATGCGGCGGATCGACTGGGTCGCCCACCCGGACGTCACCTACCGCAGCATCTGCGACACCCTGTTCGGGGGAGAAGTGCCCGTGCCCGGTGTGCCGTCGCGGCCCCCGGCCGCGCCGCGGAGCAGCTCCTCGGCATCGCCGCGCGTCGCCGAGCGCCTCGCGCCCGTCCCGGCGACCGAGGCCGGCTTCTCGTCCGCGCCGACCGGGGAGCTGCCCGCCGTACCGCCGCCGCCTCCGCCGTCGTTCGCGCCCACGAACTCTTCCGGAGGACGCGCGCCCGCGGCGCCACCCGTGCCACGCCCGCCCGCGCCGGTCGCCGACGCGTCGAGGGACGCGGCGCCGTCAGGGCTCGACGACACGGCGCGGAGGCGGCTCACCGGCCTGCCGCTCGAGCCGGGGTCGTGGCCGGCCTCCGAGAGCATGCCGGCCGGGATGCTGCCGCCCAACCTGCCCCGGCGGACGAGGTTCGCCGACGCCCTCACTCGCCGGCGCGGGCGAGCACCTCGGTGAGACGGTTCGCGGCCGCGACGACGGCCGGGGCGTGGAGGCGTCCGGGCTGACGCGACAGCCGCTCCACGGGGCCGGAGATCGACACGGCGGCGACCACGCGGCCCGACTGGTTGCGGACCGGCGCGGAGACGGACGCGACGCCGAGCTCGCGCTCCCCGACCGACTGCGCCCAGCCGCGTCGCCGGACCCCGGACAGGATGGTCGCGGTGAACTTCGCGTCGCGCAGTCCGCGGTGCAGCCGGTCGGGCTCCTCCCATGCCAGGAGGATCTGGGCGGCCGAGCCGGCGCCCATGGTCAGGGTCGCACCGACGGGGATCGAGTCGCGCAGGCCCACGGGGCGCTCCGCGGTGGCGACGCAGATGCGCAGGTCGCCCTGGCGCCGGTAGAGCTGGGCGCTCTCGCCCGTGTGGTCCCGCAGCGCCGTGAGCACGGGGTTCGCCGCGGCGAGGAGCCGGTCCTCGCCGGCGGCGGTGGCCAGCTCGTTGAGACGGGGTCCGAGCACGAAGCGCCCTTGCATGTCGCGGGAGACGAAGCGCAGGTTCTCGAGCGCCACCGCGAGCCGGTGCGCCGTGGGCCGGGCGAGGCCCGTCGAGACGACGAGCTGCGCCAACGTCGCCGGACCGGCCTCAAGAGCGCTCAGGACGGAGGCTGCCTTGTCGAGGACGCCGACTCCGCTAGTATTGTCCATAGGCCGAATACTGGCGTCTCAGTCGCTGAGATGCAAATGCGCCAGAATTCGACACGTAGTAACGCCGCGCCGCCGATGACGGACATCACCTCACCGGACGGCGGAGCGCACCGAGAAGGAACGAGAGGACATCCCCATGGCCGGCACGCTGGCAGAGAAGGTCTGGCAGGCGCACCTGGTGCGCCGTGGCACCGACGGGTCGCCGGACCTCCTCTACATCGACCTCCACCTCGTGCACGAGGTGACGAGCCCCCAGGCCTTCGAGGGCCTCCGGCTCGCCGGTCGCCCCGTGCGCCGCCCGGACCTCACGATCGCGACCGAGGACCACAACACCCCGACGCTCGACATCGACCTGCCGATCGCCGACGAGACGAGCCGCAAGCAGATCGACACGCTGCGGGCCAACGCCGCGGAGTTCGGCGTGCGGATCCACTCGCTCGGCGACGCGGACCAGGGCATCGTCCACCAGGTCGGGCCCCAGCTCGGCCTCACCCAGCCGGGCCTCACGGTCGTGTGCGGCGACTCGCACACCTCGACGCACGGCGCGTTCGGCGCGCTCGCGTTCGGCATCGGGACGTCGGAGGTCGAGCACGTGCTCGCGACCCAGACGCTCCCGCTGGCGCCGTTCAAGACCATGGCGATCACGGTCGACGGCGAGCTGCCGGCCGGCACGACAAGCAAGGACATCATCCTCGCGATCATCGCGAAGATCGGCACCGGCGGCGGCCAGGGCTACGTGCTCGAGTACCGCGGCGAGGCCATCCGGAACCTCACCATGGAGGCCCGGATGACCATCTGCAACATGTCGATCGAGGCGGGCGCCCGCGCCGGGATGATCGCGCCCGACGACACCACGTTCGAGTACCTCAAGGGCCGCCCGCACGCACCCGAGGGCGAGGACTGGGACGCCGCCGTCGAGTACTGGCGCACGCTGCGCTCGGACGACGACGCCGAGTTCGACGCCGAGGTCGTCCTCGAGGCAGCCGACCTCGAGCCGTTCGTCACGTGGGGCACGAACCCCGGCCAGGGTCTCCCGATCTCGGCCAAGGTCCCCGTGCCTGCGGAGATCGGCGACGACAACCAGCGCGTCGCCGCCGAGCGCGCCATCGAGTACATGGGCCTCATCCCCGGCCAGCCGCTGCGTGAGATCAAGGTCGACACCGTCTTCATCGGCTCGTGCACCAACGGCCGGATCGAGGACCTGCGGACCGTCGCCAAGGTCGTCAAGGGCCGGCAGAAGTCCGACGACGTGCGCGTGCTCGTCGTGCCGGCGTCCGCCCGCGTGCGGCTCCAGGCCGAGGCCGAGGGCCTCGACGTGATCTTCAAGGAGTTCGGCGCCGAGTGGCGCAACGCCGGCTGCTCGATGTGCCTCGGGATGAACCCCGACCAGCTCGCCCCGGGGGAGCGGTCGGCCTCGACGTCGAACCGCAACTTCGAGGGTCGTCAGGGCAAGGGCGGCCGCACGCACCTCGTGTCGCCGCTCGTCGCCGCGGCGACCGCGATCCGCGGCACGCTCTCGTCCGTCTCCGACCTCGTCGCCGACGGCCACAACCTCGACCTCGACCTCGCCGAGCTCGACGGCACGCCGCTGTCGCCCCTCGACCCGCGGATCCCGCTCCAGGTCTGAGGCAGCCCGAGCACCGCTCGGACCGCCCGTCCCGCTCGGCCGCACGAACGCGAAGAGAGTTTTCCCATGGAGAAGTTCAGCACCCACACCGGCGTCGGCGTCCCGCTGCGCCGGAGCAACGTCGACACGGACCAGATCATCCCGGCCGTGTACCTCAAGCGGATCACCCGCACCGGCTTCGAGGACGCCCTGTTCTCGGCGTGGCGGAACGACCCGTCGTTCGTCCTCAACCAGCCGGCCTACTCGAGCGGCTCGGTGCTCGTGGCCGGCCCGGACTTCGGCACCGGCTCGTCCCGCGAGCACGCCGTCTGGGCCCTCAAGGACTACGGCTTCAAGGTCGTCCTGTCGGCCCGCTTCGCGGACATCTTCCGCGGCAACTCCGGCAAGCAGGGGCTGCTCGCCGGCCAGGTCGCGCAGGAGGACATCGAGCTCCTCTGGAAGATCCTCGAGGCCAAGCCGGGCACCGAGGTGACCGTTGACCTGGTCGAGCGCACCGCGCACGCCGACGACATCACCGTGCCGTTCCACGTGGACGACTACACCCGGTGGCGCCTGCTCGAGGGTCTCGACGACATCGGCCTCACGCTGCAGCACGCGGACGAGATCTCCACGTTCGAGGCGACGCGCGCGTCGTGGCGGCCGCGCACGCTGCCCGCCAAGCACCTGCCGACCGTCGAGATCGAGGCGGCGCGCTCCGCCGTCTGACGCCGTCCGGCCGACGGCGGCGCGCCCGCCGTCCGGGGCCGTCCGGGTACGTGGTCCTCACGTCCCGGGCGGCCCTTGCCGTACCCGGTCGAGGAGCGCCGCCGCCGTGGCCGTCTGCTGGTCCCAGCGCGACTCCACCCACCACGTGGCGCCCGCCGCCGCGAGCGCGTCGAGACGTTCCCGGGCGCCCGCCGGGTCGTCGTCGGGCAGGATCCCCTGCAGGACGACGTCGAACGAGGCCCCGTCCGGGCGCGTCAGGCCGAGCTCCTCGCGGCGGGCGTCGAGCCAGCCGACGAGGGCCGCGACGTCCTCGGGCGTGATGTCGTCGAACGCGCGCTCCCCCCGTAGCTGGACGACGATGCCGTCGGCACGCAGCGCCCGGTCCAGGGAGCGCACGGGCGGCCGCTCGGCGGACCACACGCCCACCGGCCAGACCGGGACCCGGTGACCGATCCCCGGCCGGGCGACGGGGCGCGGCAGGAACTGCAGCTCGCCCGTGGTCGTGTGCGTGCCCGTGAAGGCGAAGGGCTCGCCGGTCCACGCACGGTCCAGGAAGGCGAGCGCGTCGTCGAGCAGCTCGGCACGCTCGCGGAGCCCCGTGAGCTGGCCCGGCACGGCCGTGAACCCCGCGTCGTCGAGGACCCCGACGCCGACCGGGAGGACCAGGCGGCCGCCCGAGAGGTGATCGACCGTGACCGCCGGCCGGACCAGCTCCCAGGGCCTGCGCCGTGGGAACGCGAAGACCATCGCGCCGAGCACGATGCGGGAGGTGCGGGCCGCGGCGGCCGCGAGGACCGCCCACGGGTCGACCATCTCCTGAGAGCCGATGCTCAGGCCGTCCCAGGTGAACACGCCGTCCCAGCCGCTCCGCTCCGCCTCGACCGCCAGGTCCGCCGACTCGCTCGCCGTCGTGTTGCTCGCCACGATCCCGATCCGCATGTCGTCGACGCTAGGCCGTGGCGCCCACACCCGCGAGGCACCCGTCCGCGCGGGGTGCTTCGGCGAGGCGTGGGGTGGTTCGGGTGGTTTGTCCCCGAGTGTGGAGGTGCTGCGACGACGTCGTGCGTGGCGTGCGTGCCGGTGCGGGGCGCGCCACCGGGTGACGTACGGTGGTGCGCGGCCCGGCCGAGGGGAGCACGACGACCGGCGCCACACCGCGCCAGGCGCCCCTGTGCGCGCGAACGACGAGCTGTGGGTGACGATAGGCCTATGTCAGATCTGCTGTACGTCAACGGCGGGAACCCGCTCAAGGGGACCATCACCGTCCGGGGTGCGAAGAACTTCGTCTCGAAGGCGATGGTCGCGTCCGTCCTCGGTGAGACGCCGAGCGAGCTGCGCAACGTGCCGCAGATCCGCGACGTGAACGTCGTGACGGGGCTCCTCGAGCTCCACGGCGTGCGCGTCGACTCCGACCCCGTCGCCGGGACGCTGCGTCTCGACCCGCGCGACGTCGAGTCCGCCCACGTGGCCGACATCGACGCCCACGCCGGCTCGAGCCGCATCCCGATCCTCTTCTGCGGTCCGCTGCTGCACCGGCTCGGCGAGGCGTTCATCCCGGACCTCGGCGGCTGCCACATCGGTGACCGGCCGATCAACTACCACCTCGACATCCTGCGTCAGTTCGGCGCCGTCGTGGACAAGCGCGAGCAGGGCATCCACATCCGGGCGCCCCGCGGCCTCCACGGGACCAAGGTCGAGCTGCCCTACCCGAGCGTGGGCGCGACCGAGCAGCTCCTGCTCACCGCGGTGCGCGCCGACGGCATCACCGAGCTCTCGAACGCCGCGACCGAGCCCGAGATCATGGACCTCATCGCGGTGCTCCAGAAGATGGGCGCCGTGATCTCCGTGGACACCGACCGCGTGATCCGGGTGGAGGGCGTCGACCGCCTCGTCGGCTTCCGGCACACCGCCCTCGCAGACCGTATCGAGGCGGCCTCCTGGGCGTCCGCGGCGCTCGCGACGGCGGGCGACATCTACGTCAAGGGCGCGACGCAGCCCGAGATGATGACGTTCCTCAACACGTTCCGGAAGGTCGGCGGCGAGTTCGAGGTCGACGACGAGGGCATCCGGTTCTACCACCCGGGCGGCGACCTCGACGCGATCGTGCTCGAGACCGACGTGCACCCCGGGTTCATGACGGACTGGCAGCAGCCCCTCGTGGTCGCGCTGACGCAGGCGAAGGGCCTGTCGATCGTCCACGAGACCGTCTACGAGAACCGGTTCGGCTTCACGGACGCCCTGCGGGGCATGGGCGCTACGATCCAGGTCTACAAGGAGTGCCTCGGGGGCCGCCCCTGCCGGTTCGGGCAGCGCAACTTCCACCACTCTGCGGTGATCTCGGGCCCGACGCCGCTCGCGGCCGCCGAGATCGAGGTCCCGGACCTGCGGGGCGGGTTCAGCCACCTCATCGCCGCGCTCGCGGCCAAGGGGACGTCGACGGTGCGCGGGATCTCGCTCATCGACCGCGGCTACGAGCACTTCCAGGAGAAGCTGACGGCGCTGGGCGCCGAGGTCGGGCGCGACTGATCCGGCTCGCCGGCCGGTAGGCTGGTTGACCGTGCCTGTCGCCCGCCCTGACTCCTTCGCGTTCCGCGTCGTCGCGCGCATCGTCCGGAGCTTCATGTTCGCCATCACCCGCCGCGACTGGCAGGGGATGGAGCACTTCCCGTCGGACAGCGGGTTCATCGCGGCCGCGAACCACGCCACCGACCTCGACGCGCTGACGTTCGCCCACTACCTCTTCGACGCGGGGCACGAGCCGCGGATCCTCGCCAAGGCGTCGCTGTGGAAGGTGCCGGTCCTCGGCTGGGCGCTGCGGTCGTCGCGCATGATCCCGGTCGCCCGCGGGTCCGTGGACGCGGGGGCGTCGCTCCGGGCGGCCACGGACCGGCTCCTCGCGGGCGACTGCGTGGCGATCTTCCCGGAGGGCACGCTCACCCGGGACCCGGACCTGTGGCCGATGGCGGGCAAGACCGGCATGGCCCGGCTCGCTCTCGCCAGCAAGGCCCCCGTCGTCCCGGTGGCCCAGTGGGGCGCGCAGCAGATCCTGCCGCGGTACTCCAAGCGCTTCCGGCCCTTCCCGCGCAAGCTGGTCCACCTGCACGCCGGACCGCCCGTCGACCTGTCGGACCTGTACGACCGGCCCCTGGACACCGTGGTGCTGCGCGAGGCGACCAACCGGGTGCTGGACGCGATCACCCGGCTCCTCGAGGAGATGCGCGGCGCGCAGGCGCCTGCCGTGAGGTTCGACCTGCGGCGCCACCCGGAGTACGAGAAGAAGCAGACCACCTATCCGCCCCTGCCGGAGGACGCCCGATGAGCGACGCCACGTCCGCGACCGAGCCCGCCCGTGTGGCGGTGCTGGGGAGCGGGGCGTGGGGCACGACCTTCGCGGCCGTCATGGCCGACGCGGGGTGCGACGTCACCCTCTGGGCGCGCCGCGACGACGTGGTGTCCGACGTCCACGAGCACCACCGCAACGAGGCGTACCTGCCCGGCGTGGAGCTCCCCGCGCGCGTCACCGCGACGACGGACGCCGCCGAGGCCGTGCGCGGCGCGCGGATCGTCGCCGTCGCGGTGCCGTCGCAGCACGCGCGCGCGAGCCTCGCGCCGTTCCGCGCGCTGCTCGAGCCGGACGCCGTCGTCGTCTCGCTCATGAAGGGCGTCGAGCTCGGCACGGACCGGCGCATGAGCGAGGTGCTGGCGGAGATCCTCGACCTTCCGCGCGAGCGCGTCGCCGTCGTCTCGGGGCCGAACCTCGCGAAGGAGATCGCCGCGCACCAGCCGACCGCGACCGTCGTCTCGTGCACCGACGAGGCGAACGCGCGGCTGGTCGCCGCGGCCTGCACCACACCGTACTTCCGCCCGTACACGAACACGGACGTCGTGGGCGTCGAGCTCTGCGGCGCCGCGAAGAACGTCATCGCGCTCGTCGTGGGCATCGCCCAGGGACGCGGGTACGGCTACAACACGATGGCGACGGTCATCACGCGTGGGCTCGTGGAGATCACGCGGCTCGGCCTGGCGCTCGGCGCGCAGGCGGAGACGTTCGCGGGGCTCGCGGGCATGGGCGACCTCGTCGCGACGTGCGCGTCGCCGCTCTCGCGCAACCACACGCTCGGCAAGCACCTGGGCGCCGGGCTCTCGCTCGACGAGGCGGCGCGCGCGACCGGAGGCACGGCGGAGGGCGTGAAGTCGTGCGAGTCGATCCTCGAGCTGGCGCAGCGCCACGACGTCGAGGTGCCGATCACGGCCGCCGCCGTCGCGATGGTCCACGACGGGAAGTCCGTCGACGACGTCACGCGCGCTCTCCTCGGCCGGCCGCAGAAGGCCGAGTCGCTCAGCTGACCTCCGGGGCGCGCAGCGCCCGGTCGAGGTCCGCCCAGAGGTCCTCGGCGGCCTCGATGCCCACCGACAGCCGCAGCAGGTCCTCGGGCACCGTCGGGGCCTCGGTGGCGAAGCGGCGCCGCCGCTCGAGGCTCGACTCGACCCCGCCGAGGCTGGTCGCCGGCACCCACAACCGCACGGCGGCGACGAGCGCGTCCGCGGCCTCCCGCCCGCCCACGGGACGCAGGCCGAGCACCGAGCCGTAGCCACGCATGAGGCGGCTCGCGCGCTCGTGCCCCGGGTCGCCCGGCAGCGACGGGTGCCGCACCTCCGCCACGGCGGGATGGGTGCTCAGGCGCTCGGCGAGCAAGGCCGCCGTGGCCTGGGAGCGCTCGACCCGCAGCGCGAGCGTCCGCAGGCCGCGCAGCGCGAGCCAGACCTCGCTCGGCCCGGCGATCGCGCCGTGCTGGGTGCGATAGCCGTGGAGCGCGGCCCGGAGCGCGGGGTCGTCGGTGACGGCCGCGCCGAGCACGACGTCCGAGTGCCCCGCGAGGTATTTCGTCACGGAGTGCACGACGACGTCCGCGCCCCACGCGAGCGGGTTCTGACCGAGGGGGGTCGCGAACGTGTTGTCGACGGCGGTGAGGTAGCCGCGCTCCCGGGCCGCCTCGACGAGCACCGGCACGTCGGCGACCTCGAGCATGGGGTTGGTCGGCGACTCGAGCCAGAGGAGCCCGGGCCGGCCCGCGCCCCCGGCGGCCGCCTCCAGCGCGTCGATCACGGCGGCGGTGTCCTCGATGTCGACACGTACGACCCGGACCCCGTGCCGGGCGGCGAGCTCGTCCGCGAGGCCGAGCGCGGCCTGGTAGGTGTGCCGGGGGAGGACGATCGCGCCGTCGTCGGGTACCTGGGCGAACACCGCCGCGATCGCGGCGAGGCCGGACCCGAAGACGAGCCCGGGCAGCGTCGCCCCCTCGAGCGCCGCGAGGGCCTCCTCGAAGGGCGACCACGTCTCGGTGCCCATGCGCGCGTACAGCAGGTCGCCCGCGGGCGGCTCGCCCTGGGACACGTAGGTGGAGCTGAGCACGAGCGGCGGGTTCAGGGGACCGCCGGGCACCCGCGCGGGCCGGCCCGCGGTCACGACGACGGTCGAGGGGTCGAGCGGCCGCGGGCCGTCGGCGGGCAGTGCGGGTGAGGTCACGAGGACCAGCCTAGGTGTTCTGGTTCATGACGTTGGTGACGTGGCGGCGCAGTCGTGAGGCTGGGGGTTTGTCACCGGCGGCGGTAT
>NZ_JBNCMC010000018.1:0-5711 GCF_049844995.1 Luteimicrobium sp. DT211
GGGTGAGCGTCCGTTTCTTGAGAACTCAACAGTGTGCTTGATAGTCAATGCCAATTTTTAACCCTCGATGGGTTGCTGGTGCTGCCTTTGTGGTGGTGTTGGTGGCCTGTGAGGATTCCTTTGGACAGGGATCGAACCAGTTGGTTCGGTTCTGGCCAGTTTGATTGATCACCCTTCGGGGTGTTCTTCGTATGGTTTGTTGACCGTGTTCTGCTCTTCGGGGTGGGCGTGGTTGGCGTTTGAACATTTACGGAGAGTTTGATCCTGGCTCAGGACGAACGCTGGCGGCGTGCTTAACACATGCAAGTCGAACGGTGAAGCCCAGCTTGCTGGGTGGATCAGTGGCGAACGGGTGAGTAACACGTGAGTAACCTGCCCCCGACTTTGGGATAACTCCGGGAAACCGGGGCTAATACCGGATATGAGGCGTGCCTGCATGGGTGTGTCTGGAAAGATTTATCGGTTGGGGATGGGCTCGCGGCCTATCAGCTTGTTGGTGGGGTGATGGCCTACCAAGGCGACGACGGGTAGCCGGCCTGAGAGGGCGACCGGCCACACTGGGACTGAGACACGGCCCAGACTCCTACGGGAGGCAGCAGTGGGGAATATTGCACAATGGGCGCAAGCCTGATGCAGCGACGCCGCGTGAGGGATGACGGCCTTCGGGTTGTAAACCTCTTTCAGCAGGGAAGAAGCGCAAGTGACGGTACCTGCAGAAGAAGCGCCGGCTAACTACGTGCCAGCAGCCGCGGTAATACGTAGGGCGCAAGCGTTGTCCGGAATTATTGGGCGTAAAGAGCTCGTAGGCGGTTTGTCGCGTCTGGTGTGAAAACTCAAGGCTCAACCTTGAGCTTGCATCGGGTACGGGCAGACTAGAGTGCGGTAGGGGAGACTGGAATTCCTGGTGTAGCGGTGGAATGCGCAGATATCAGGAGGAACACCGATGGCGAAGGCAGGTCTCTGGGCCGCAACTGACGCTGAGGAGCGAAAGCATGGGGAGCGAACAGGATTAGATACCCTGGTAGTCCATGCCGTAAACGTTGGGCACTAGGTGTGGGGCTCATTCCACGAGTTCCGTGCCGCAGCTAACGCATTAAGTGCCCCGCCTGGGGAGTACGGCCGCAAGGCTAAAACTCAAAGGAATTGACGGGGGCCCGCACAAGCGGCGGAGCATGCGGATTAATTCGATGCAACGCGAAGAACCTTACCAAGGCTTGACATACACCGGAAACGGCCAGAGATGGTCGCCCCGCAAGGTCGGTGTACAGGTGGTGCATGGTTGTCGTCAGCTCGTGTCGTGAGATGTTGGGTTAAGTCCCGCAACGAGCGCAACCCTCGTCCCATGTTGCCAGCGGGTTATGCCGGGGACTCATGGGAGACTGCCGGGGTCAACTCGGAGGAAGGTGGGGATGACGTCAAATCATCATGCCCCTTATGTCTTGGGCTTCACGCATGCTACAATGGCCGGTACAAAGGGCTGCGATACCGTAAGGTGGAGCGAATCCCAAAAAGCCGGTCTCAGTTCGGATTGGGGTCTGCAACTCGACCCCATGAAGTCGGAGTCGCTAGTAATCGCAGATCAGCAACGCTGCGGTGAATACGTTCCCGGGCCTTGTACACACCGCCCGTCAAGTCACGAAAGTCGGTAACACCCGAAGCCCATGGCCCAACCCTTGTGGGGGGAGTGGTCGAAGGTGGGACTGGCGATTGGGACTAAGTCGTAACAAGGTAGCCGTACCGGAAGGTGCGGCTGGATCACCTCCTTTCTAAGGAGCTTTTGCTTCTGATTGAGCGCTGCCGGCCTTGCCGGGTCGCCCTGTGTGTCCTTCGGGGCCTGGTCCTTCGGGGCCTGGTCCTTCGGGGCCTGGTCCTTCGGGGCCTGGTCCTTCGGGGCCTGTGGGTGGTCTGGTGGTGTCTGGTCCTCGGGGTCTCCTGGGGGCTGGGCGTGGGTCGGTGGTCATGCCGGTGCCGAACGTGTGCCGGGTGGTTGCTCATGGGTGGAACATTGACGAGGTCGTGCCCTTGTGGTGCGGTCGCTGCTAGTACTGCTCGGTGCTGTCTCCCTTGGGGGGTGGTGCGGGGTGTGGAAGGTGGTGGCCGGCTGGGGGGTGGGCCGGTGAGCACACTGTTGGGTCCTGAGGGAACGGCCGCGTTGGTGGCTGTTGCTTCGTGCGGGCCGTGGTGAGGGTCGACCGGTTGGTCGGGTTGAGCTGCGGGATCGTCGGTTGCTTGAGAACTGCACAGTGGACGCGAGCATCTTTGTGAAACACGAAGCACACCCTTGTGGTGTGTGACCGTGGTTTCTGCAATTTTGTTGTTGAGTTAAGTTTTTAAGGGCACAGGGTGGATGCCTTGGCACCAGGAGCCGAAGAAGGACGTCGTAGCCTGCGATAAGCCTCGGGGAGTTGGCAAACGAACCGTGATCCGAGGATGTCCGAATGGGGAAACCCGGCCACAGTCATGTGTGGTCACCCGCACCTGAATATATAGGGTGTGTGGAGGGAACGCCGGGAAGTGAAACATCTCAGTACCGGCAGGAAGAGATATTCCGTGAGTAGTGGCGAGCGAAAGCGGAAAAGGCCAAACCGTGCACGTGTGAAAGCTGTCAGGCGTTGCGTGTTCGGGGTTGTGGGACCCTTCTGGATCTGCTGACACGGGTCCGGGGAGTCAGAAAGCCGCGTTGTAGTCGAAGGGCATTGAAAGGCCCGGCACAGAGGGTGCGACCCCCGTAGACGAAATGGCGTGGCCTCCCGAAGGGGATCCCAAGTAGCACGGGGCCCGAGAAATCTCGTGTGAATCTGGCAAGACCACTTGCTAAGCCTAAATACTACCTGGTGACCGATAGCGGACTAGTACCGTGAGGGAAAGGTGAAAAGTACCCCGGGAGGGGAGTGAAATAGTACCTGAAACCGTGTGCCTACAATCCGTTGGAGCCTCCTTAGCAGGGGTGACAGCGTGCCTTTTGAAGAATGAGCCTGCGAGTTAGTGCTCAGTGGCGAGGTTAACCCGTGTGGGGAAGCCGTAGCGAAAGCGAGTCCGAACAGGGCGTATGAGTCGCTGGGTCTAGACCCGAAGCGAAGTGATCTAGCCATGGGCAGGCTGAAGCGTGGGTAAGACCGCGTGGAGGGCCGAACCCACCAGGGTTGAAAACCTGGGGGATGACCTGTGGTTAGGGGTGAAAGGCCAATCAAACTTCGTGATAGCTGGTTCTCCCCGAAATGCATTTAGGTGCAGCCTCGCGTGTTTCTTGCCGGAGGTAGAGCTACTGGATGGCCGATGGGCCCTACAAGGTTACTGACGTCAGCCAAACTCCGAATGCCGGTAAGTGAGAGCGCGGGAGTGAGACTGCGGGGGATAAGCTCCGTAGTCGAGAGGGAAACAGCCCAGACCACCAGCTAAGGCCCCTAAGCGTGTGCTAAGTGGGAAAGGATGTGGAGTTGCACAGACAACCAGGAGGTTGGCTTAGAAGCAGCCACCCTTGAAAGAGTGCGTAATAGCTCACTGGTCAAGTGATTCCGCGCCGACAATGTAGCGGGGCTCAAGTACACCGCCGAAGCTGTGGCATTCACACTTTGCTAGGCCTTCGTGGTCCAGGCGTGTGGATGGGTAGGGGAGCGTCGTGTGGGCAGTGAAGCTGCGGGGTGACCCAGTGGTGGAGCCTACACGAGTGAGAATGCAGGCATGAGTAGCGAAAGACGGGTGAGAAACCCGTCCGCCGAATGACCAAGGGTTCCAGGGCCAGGTTAATCCGCCCTGGGTAAGTCGGGACCTAAGGCGAGGCCGACAGGCGTAGTCGATGGACAAGGAGTTGAGATTCTCCTACCGGCGAAGAACCGCCCGTACCGAGCCCGGTGATGCTAAGCGCCCGAATCCCCCCGCCGTTCCTTCGGGAACACTGGGTGGGCCTAGCGCGCGACCCGATCCGGTAGTAGGTAAGCGTATTAACAGGGGTGACGCAGGAAGGTAGCCCGGCGTGGCGATGGTTGTCCACGTCCAAGGTCGCAGGGCGAGCAGCAGGCAAATCCGCTGCTCATGAGCCCGAGGGCTGATGGTGACCGCTTTAGCGGGATAACAGGGTGATCCTATGCTGCCAAGAAAAGCCTCGGCGCGAGGTTCTAGCCGCCCGTACCCCAAACCGACTCAGGTGGTCAGGTAGAGAATACTAAGGCGATCGAGTGAATCGTGGTTAAGGAACTCGGCAAAATGCCCCCGTAACTTCGGGAGAAGGGGGGCCCGAAATGTGAAGCCGCTTGCCGGCTAGCGTGGAGGGCCGCAGAGACCAGGGAGAAGCGACTGTTTACTAAAAACACAGGTCCGTGCTAAGTCGCAAGACGATGTATACGGACTGACGCCTGCCCGGTGCTGGAAGGTTAAGAGGACGGGTCAGCCCTTCGGGGCGAAGCTCAGAATTTAAGCCCCAGTAAACGGCGGTGGTAACTATAACCATCCTAAGGTAGCGAAATTCCTTGTCGGGTAAGTTCCGACCTGCACGAATGGCGTAACGACTTCTCCGCTGTCTCAACCGCGAACTCGGCGAAATTGCACTACGAGTAAAGATGCTCGTTACGCGCAGCAGGACGGAAAGACCCCGGGACCTTTACTATAGCTTGGTATTGGTGTTCGGTGCGGCTTGTGTAGGATAGGTGGGAGACTGCGAAGCTCACGCGCCAGCGTGGGTGGAGTCAACGTTGAAATACCACTCTGGTCGCTCTGGACTCCTAACCTCGGTCCGTGATCCGGATCAGGGACAGTGCCTGGTGGGTAGTTTAACTGGGGCGGTTGCCTCCTAAAATGTAACGGAGGCGCTCAAAGGTTCCCTCAGCCTGGTTGGCAATCAGGTGGCGAGTGCAAGTGCACAAGGGAGCTTGACTGTGAGACTGACAGGTCGAGCAGGGACGAAAGTCGGAACTAGTGATCCGGCGGTGGCTTGTGGAAGCGCCGTCGCTCAACGGATAAAAGGTACCCCGGGGATAACAGGCTGATCTTGCCCAAGAGTCCATATCGACGGCATGGTTTGGCACCTCGATGTCGGCTCGTCGCATCCTGGGGCTGGAGTAGGTCCCAAGGGTTGGGCTGTTCGCCCATTAAAGCGGTACGCGAGCTGGGTTTAGAACGTCGTGAGACAGTTCGGTCCCTATCCGCTGCGCGCGCAGGAAACTTGAGAAGGGCTGTCCCTAGTACGAGAGGACCGGGACGGACGAACCTCTGGTGTGCCAGTTGTTCCGCCAGGAGCACGGCTGGTTAGCTACGTTCGGAAGGGATAACCGCTGAAAGCATCTAAGCGGGAAGCCTGCTTCAAGATGAGGTTTCCAACCCCGTATGGGGGAGAGGCACCCAGCTAGACCACTGGGTAGATAGGCCGGATGTGGGAGCGGGGACGAAAGACCCGTGAAGCTGACCGGTACTAATCAGCCGACAACTTACCAACAACATTCTTTGCTACGCGTCCACTGTGCGGTTCTAGAGCCACCGGCACACCCACCCCTACCGGAAACGGTCCAAGGGGACAGGGTTCCCGAACAGGTTCATAGAGTTACGGCGGTCATAGCGAAGGGGAAACGCCCGGTCCCATTCCGAACCCGGAAGCTAAGCCCTTCAGCGCCGATGGTACTGCCCTGGTGACGGGGTGGGAGAGTAGGACGCCGCCGAACACCCATTCAACCGAAGGCCACCCCCACCAGGGGGTGGCCTTCGGCATACCCGGACCCGGG
>NZ_JBNCMC010000019.1:0-1744 GCF_049844995.1 Luteimicrobium sp. DT211
CGGGGATGGTGGGGTCGGTCGGGCTGGTCGGGACCTTGTAGGCGTGTCCGGAGGGCGCGGTCCACACGATGGTGCCGTCGATGGTGCGGTGGGTGGTCCAGCCGCCGTGGGTCTTGGCGTTGTGGTGGGCGCGGCACACGGGGTGCAGGTTGTCGGCGCGGGTCTGCCCGGCCCGCTGGCGGGTGGGGTCGAAGGGTTCGATGTGGTCGAGGTCGCAGCGGGTGGCGGGGACCCGGCAGCCGGGGAACGTGCAGGTGGTGTCGCGGGTGCGGACGAGGTCGCCGAGGACCTTCCCGGGGGCGTAGCCGCGGCGGGAGACGTCGATGACGGTCCCGGTGACGGGGTCGGTCAGGATCCGGCGCCAGGTCGCGTCGGGGTTCGCGGCGAGGGCCCGGGCCAGGGGTGCGGGGATCGGGCCGTACCCGGTCAGGTCGGCGGGGGTCTCGTCGAGGCCGAGGAGCGTGGACGCGGGGACGGTCACGTTGATCACGGTCCGGACCGGTCCCAGGCGTGTCCACCAGCCCGGTAGGCCGTTACCCGAGGACGCTCCCGCGCCCGTGTCGTCGATGCCCGCCGAGTCGTCGGGCGCGGGCGGGTCGTCGGTCGTCGGCGCCTGTCCGTCCGTGTCTGCGTCGGCGTGTTCGGGGGGCGGGTCCTCGTTCGTTCCCGTGTTCGTCGCGTCGGCGTGCGTGTCCGGGTCGGGTGTGGTGGTCGGTGTGGGGGCGAGGGTGTTGCCGGTGATCAGGTCGGTCAGGACGTCCGCGCGGGCCTGGGCCACGGTCCGGTCGTCCCCGGGGGTGCGGACGACGTGGCGGGCGAGGTGGTCGAGCCGGGACCAGACCTTCGTGGCGTCGGTGGCGGGCAGGAGCGCGGTCAGCCAGGCCATCTGGTCGGGGGCCGGGTCGAGCCACACGTGCCGTCCGTCCGCGGCCTTGCGGGCCCGGGTGGTCGCGGCGCCGGGGTCGGCCTCGATCGCGGCGCGCCGCAGCCGGTCGCGGATCTGTGCGGGGGTCAGCCCGGTCGCTGGGCCGGGGGCGGTGGTGGTCCCGACGAGGTCGTCCGCGACCTTTCGCCTCACCTCGACGGGGACCGCCGGGTAGGAGACCAGGACGTCCGCGCGCGCGGTGTCGATCTGTCCCGCGGCGAGGGCGTCCGCGACCCGCGGCGAGTCCGCGAGGCCCGCGGCCCGGCCGACCAGGTCGCTCGCGGTGCGCCGGGACGTGGTCAGCGCCGCGGACAGCTCGTGGACCGCCGCGTCCGCGTCGAGGGACGACGTGCCGCGTGCGAGCAGCTCCGCGACCACCTGGGCCTGCCGGGCCGCGACCCAGGACGCGACGCGTTGCCACGCGACGACCGCGTCGACCAGCGTCCCGTCGCTCACCTCCGACAGGTCCAGGCCCGCGAGGACCGCCGCGACCCCGGCCGGCGCGGCACCAGCAGGCGCGGCACCAGCAGGCGGCGCAGCGGGCGGGATGACCGGGTCGGGCAGGACGCGGAGGAGGTCCTCGAGCTCCGCCACGAGCTCCGGCGAAGACCCCGGAGAGGACCCTGGGCCGCCGCCCGGCGACATCGTTGCCGGGACGTGGTGCGGGTCTCGCAGCGAAGCGGTCGTCGAGGTTGTCGAGGGGGTCGAGGGGGTCGCGGCTGCGGGGGCACCGGCGGAGTGGGTCACAGCGGCAGGTTCTGTGACGACGTCGACGAGCCCGGCGATCAGGTCAGCGAACGTGAGCTCGAGCAGCGACAC
>NZ_JBNCMC010000020.1:0-1439 GCF_049844995.1 Luteimicrobium sp. DT211
TCTGTGATGTCTCACGACATCGTGGACGGTTCTGTCTCAGGACATCGTGGACGGTTGGGTGTCTCAGGACATCGTGGACGGTCGGGTTCACGAGGCCGCCGGGTGGGTCCTGGGGCCGACGTGTCGGGTCCCGTCGGCTGGACGCGCGTAGGTGCGTAGCTCGTGTCCCGTGCTGGTGGTGATCGTGACGGTCCTGGCGGTGTAGGTGATGGTCACCTCGGTGCCGGCGTGCGGTTTGCCGACGTGGAACTCGGTGCCGTGCGCTTGGGCGCGCCCGGCGCTCGTCACGGTCGTGGTCACGGGCGAGGGAACGATCGCGGTGCGGGCCAGCGGTAGCGGCCGGGACGGGACGGGCGGCACAGGCAGCGGCGGGTTGACCGGGAGCGGTGGCGGGCCGGCGACGGGGGTCGCGTTCCAGGCCTCGACCGGGGTCGCCATGCCCAGCGACTGGTGGCCTCGACGGACGTTGTAGTGCTCGTCGTGGGTGTCGAGCTGGGCCTGGAGCTCGGTGATGGTGGCCGCGGCGGGCCGGGCGTTGAGGAACTTGATCGTGGTCTTGTGCACGCGTTCGTTCTTGCCCTGGGTGGTCGGCTTGCCCGGCTTGCCGGTGAGCGGGACCACGCCAAGGGAACGCAGGAGCTCGACCAGGGCCCCGGTGTGCCCGCGGCGGGTCGGGTTGAACGCGGCACCGTTGTCGGACAAGAACCGCAGCGGGACCCCGAACCGGTCGATCGCGAGGCCCACGACCTCGATCGCGTTCGCGGACGTCTCCCCGCGCGCGGCCAGGGAGGCCAGGATCCGGCGGGAGTGGTCGTCGATGACCTGGAACACCGTGGCCGGGGACCCGTCGGCCAGGGTCCAGTCGAACGCGTCGATCTGCCACATGCAGTTCGGGGCCGGGTGGACGAACCGCCGGTTCGCGGCCCGGGGCCGTTTCCGAGGGTCGGGGACTACGACACCCTCGGCGCGGAAGTACCGGGCCAACGTCGCCCGCGACGGTGCGTGAAGCCCGGCCCGGCGCATCTGGTCGATCACCGACAACGGGCCGTGGTCCAGGCCCCGGCGGGCGAGGTCCGCGCGCACCGCCAGGGCCTGGTCCACGCCCTCGCGTCCGACCCTTCCCGGGCTCGTGGCCGGTGCACGCGACCCGGGGACGACGACCGCTCCCGGGCCGTGTTCACGTGCCAGGGCCTGGATCTTGTAGAACACGCTGCGCGAGATCTGGTGCTCGACGCAGAACGCGCTGACCGCACCCCGCGGCGCGTCGTCGGACCAGGTCGCGATCGCCCACCGCACATCCGGCGGCACAGGGTTCGTCTCCACGAGCTCCAAGCCCACGCCCACGGACACCGGGCCGCCGAACTGTCCACGATGTCGTGAGACACCATGCCCGGAATGTCACCCGAAGAAGTGTCCACGATGTCGTGAGACTTCACAGA
>NZ_JBNCMC010000021.1:0-1153 GCF_049844995.1 Luteimicrobium sp. DT211
CTAGGTGTTCTGGTTCATGACGTTGGTGACGTGGCGGCGCAGTCGTGAGGCTGGGGGTTTGTCACCGGCGGCGGTATGGGCTCGATGGTAGTTGTAGTGGATGTTCCAGACCTTGATCGCGGCGGCGCGTTCGTCCTCGGATGACCATTCGCGGGCGTAGAGGACTTCTTCGGCGAGGATCCGTTGGTAGCGCTCGACCTTCCCGTTGTGGCGGGGCGTGTAGGGCCGGGTCCGTTGGTGGCGGGACGCGGAGCCCAGCACGGCCCGGACGAAGTCCTTCGCGCGGTAGTTCGCTCCGTTGTCCGTCACGACGCGCACGACGCGGTCGATGCCGTGGGCGGCGAAGAACGCGCGGGCCCGGTGGTAGAACCCGATCGTGGTCTTCGCGGTCTCGTCCCCGAGGTGCTCGGTGTAGGCCAGGCGGGAGTATCCGTCGACGATCGAGTGCAGGTAGACGTACCCGCCCCGAGGTGACTTGGTCCCGTTCTTCCTCGCCTTGCGGGCCGCGGTGTCCTTCGCCCGCTGGGCGGCCTTGTCCTGGTCCGAGCCGCGTCCGTGGGCCCGCCACCCGCCCCCGTCCGGGATCCGGCCGACCTTCTTCACATCGAGGTGGACCATGTGCCCGGCGAACCTGGCCACGATCTTCCCGGTGTGCCGGTTGCACTCGCCGGTCGGGTCGAGGTCGCGGCGCCGGTTGATGCCCAGGCGCACGAACCAGCGACCCACCGTGGCCACGGAGATCTCGTGCCCTCGGGAGGTCAGCTCGCGCTGGATCTGCCGGGCAGTCCACTTCTTGTCTCGCCGCCACGTCTCGATCAACTCGACCACCGCCGGCGGGGTCTGGGTCGGGCGGACGAACGGCGCCGAGGACCGGTCCTCCACCCCGGGGCGCCCCTCGCTCTCGAACCGCGCCTTCCACTTGGACAGGCACGCCCTGGAGATCCCGGCCTCGGCAGCGACATGCGCCACAGGCCGGTCCTGGCAGCGCTCGATCAGACGCAGGCGTCCGGCAGGGGTCAACGGGGCGTTAGCGTGAGACATGAGGGGTAGGTCCTTCACTCGGCAAGACGGTTGGTCGCACTTCCATCCTGCCGCCAGGACCTACCCCTTCCTCACGCCCGGCCCCGTGTCACCAACGTCATGAACCACAACA
>NZ_JBNCMC010000022.1:0-1110 GCF_049844995.1 Luteimicrobium sp. DT211
GGATGCTGTCGTTCATCGCGACGTCGCCCGCCGGTGAGGCGTGCGTGTGCGACCTCGCTGCCCTGACCGACGTCTCCCAGCCGACCGTCTCGCACCACCTCCGCGTGCTGCGCGACGTCGGCGTGCTGGTCTCCGAGCGGCGCGCGAGCTGGGTCTGGTACCGGGTCGCCGACGGCTATCGGACCGCGGTCGCGTCCCTCCTCGAGTCCTTCGCCCCGGCGGCCCTCGACACCGTCGCCGATGCGCACGAGCTGACCGGGCTCGAGAACGTCGACGCGACCCTGGACCGGCTCGCCGCAGACCTCGCCGCCCGCTTCCCCGAGGTGAGCGAGGAGGCGGTGCTCCGGACGGTCCGGGAGTCGTACGCCGCCCTCGCCCGCTCGGCGACGGTGTCCGCGCACCTGGTCACCCTGACGGAGCGGTTCGCCCGCCAGCGCCTGACCGACCTCGCCCGCGACCGCGCGGCCGCACCTCCGCAGGTGCTGTTCGTCTGCGTCGCGAACGCGGGCCGGTCCCAGCTCGCCGCGGCGCTCGTGCATCGCTACGCCGGCGACCGGGTCGTCGTCCGTTCAGCGGGCTCGAATCCCGCCGCCGACGTCCACCCCGCCGTGCGGCCCGAGCTCGCCGCGCTCGGCGTGGACGAGGCTGCGGCGTATCCCAAGCCGCTGACCGACGACGCCGTCCGCGCCGCCGACGTCGTCGTCACGATGGGCTGCGGCGACGTCTGCCCGGTCCTGGCCGGCATCCGGTACGAGGACTGGCTCGTCGGCGACCCGGCCCTCGCGTCGCCGGCTGGCGTCGCTGCGATCCGTGCCGAGCTCGACGGCCGGGTCCGGGCGCTGCTCGGCGAGCTCGTGCCGGACCTCGTACTATCCGAACCCACCACTGGAGACCCCCGATGAGTGACACCACCACGTCCCAGGCCAAGCCGTCCGCCCTGTTCGTCTGCGTCCACAACGCGGGCCGCTCCCAGATGGCCGCCGGCTACCTTCGGGCCCTGTCGGGCGGCGCCGTCGAGGTCCGGTCGGCCGGTTCCATGCCCGGCGACCGGATCAACCCTGTCGCCGTCGAGGCGATGCTCGAGGAGGGCATCGACATCCGCGACGAGCG
>NZ_JBNCMC010000023.1:0-1070 GCF_049844995.1 Luteimicrobium sp. DT211
CGCTGTCGTCGGGGTCGTCGTCCGCGGGTCCGTCACTGTTCCTGGTCAGGGTGCGCAGCAACGCCAGGACGGGGACGGTCACGGTCACCCGCGGGGCGATCGACCGTGCGATCCTCGCCATCGCCTCCCGGGTCGCTTCGACCCGCCGGGCCGAGTCTGGGGGCTCGGGCGGGTCATGTCGCAACCGGTCGAGAGTCTCCAGCGCCCTGGCCTTCGTCTCCGCGTCCCACACCGGCTCCGAGTCGCCGGCCTCGGAGCCGACCGTCCGCGACGTCGACCCGGGCATCGTCGACCCCGCGTGCGACGGTTGGGGCTGCGGGACGGCGGCGGTCTGCAGGCTCAACGCGACCAGGTCCAACGACCCGTCATCGAGCAGCAACGCCGACAACACGTCCGCGCGCAGCTGATCCGTCGTCCGCTCATCGTCCCCACCCAGCACGCCGACGGCCCGGTCCAACCGGTCCACCACAGCGCACGCCGTGGTCGCAGGAAGGTACGCGGTCAAGAACGCCATCCCGTCCCGGGCCGGGTCCACCCACACCCGCCGACGAGCCGCGGCCCGCTCCTGCCGCACGGTCACCGGCTCGGCGAGCAGCCGCTCCCGCACCCGCCCCACATGCCGTTCGAACGCCCCCGCCGGCATCGAGGCCGCGACCGGCAACACCTCGCCCTCCACCCGCGACCGGTCGCCCGCACCCAACCCGGCGGTGTGCTCCACCACGGCCTGCGCATGCCGGTAGGACACCTCCCCGGCCCGCATCCCGGAAAGCGTCGACGGCAACCCGGTCACGACCTGCTCGGCCTCGTCCAACAACCGGGCCGCGGTCCGCTCGTGCACCGTCAGCGTCGTGGCCACCTCAGCGACCAACGCCCGCTGCGCCAGCTCCACCGCGTCATCACCGACCCAGGTGTCCGGGGCCAGCTCCGGGGCGAGCATCGCCCCCGGCGCGAGCGTCACCGCCCGCCGCGCGAGCTCCAACAGCTCCGTGCGCCACGCCGTCGCGGTCCGGATCATCGACTCCACCTGACCGACCGCCCGCACCAGGTCACCGATCGTCTCCGCACGCTCG
>NZ_JBNCMC010000024.1:0-994 GCF_049844995.1 Luteimicrobium sp. DT211
CGGCCACGGCCTCGGCTGAGGCACCCGCTCCGGGGTCGACGGCGAACCACCGGCGCGCGACCCACAAGGACACGTAGACCAGGCCGACGAGCACCGGGACCTCGATCAGCGGCCCCACCACTCCAGCCAGCGCCTCGGCGGAGGCAGCACCGAACGTACCGATCGCTACGGCGATCGCGAGCTCGAAGTTGTTGCCCGCCGCGGTGAACGCGAGAGTCGCGGAGCGGGCGTAGCCGAGGCCCAGCGTCTTGCCGAGCACGATCCCGGCGCCCCACATCACGGCGAAGTACACGAGCAGCGGCAGCGCTATCCGCACCACGTCGAGGGGATTCGACGTCACCGCGTCGCCCTGGAGCGCGAACAGCAGCACGATCGTGAAGAGCAGCCCGTACAGGGCCCACGGCCCGACCCGCGGGACGAACTTCTCCTCGTACCACTCACGGCCCTTGGCACGTTCCCCGACCCAGCGAGACGCCAGCCCCGCCACGAGCGGGATGCCGAGGAACACCAGCACGTTGAGCGCGATCTGACCGACCGAGACGTCGAGCCCCTGGCTGTCAAGGCCGAGCCAGCCGGGCAGCACCGTGAGGTAGAACCAGCCCAGCAGCGAGAACGCGACCACCTGGAAGACGGAGTTGATCGCGACGAGGATCGCGGCGGCCTCGCGGTCCCCGCACGCCAGGTCGTTCCAGATCACCACCATCGCGATGCAGCGGGCCAGGCCCACGATGATGAGGCCGGTGCGGTACTCGGGCAGGTCGGGCAGGAACGTCCAGGCCAGCGTGAACATCAGTGCCGGGCCGACGATCCAGTTCAGCAGGAGCGAAGAGACGAGCAGCTTCTTGTCCCCGGTGACGGCGGCGACCTTGTCGTACCGGACCTTCGCCAACACCGGGTACATCATGACCAGCAGGCCCAGGGCGATCGGGACCGAGATGCCGCCGACCTCCATCGAGGCCAGCACGTCCGAGATCCCAGGGATGAACCGCCCGAC
>NZ_JBNCMC010000025.1:0-519 GCF_049844995.1 Luteimicrobium sp. DT211
CACGTTCCGGTCCCCGCGGGCACGCGCGCGGCGCCGCGCACCACCGTCCGGGTCGAACGCCACCACCGCGCGGCGCAACCGCTCCCGCAACCGGGTCGGGGTCAGCCGGGTCGCCGGACCATCCACAGCGGCGACCCCGTCCACACCATCCGCGCCGACCACACCATCCGTGCCGTCGCCATCCCCGCCGTTCGTGCTGTCCGTGCCGCCGACGAGGTCCGCGACCACGGTCCGGCGGTGCTCACGCGGCAGGTCCACGCATCCCTCGACCAGGACCCGCGCCCGACGATCATCGATCCGCCCCACCGCCAGAGCATTGGCGACCTCCGGCAGCTCCGCGAGCCCCGACGCGAGGCCGAGGAGACCGTCGGCCGCCCGCCGCGTCAGGCACAGCCTCGCCCCGACCGCGGCGGCGGCACCGTCGACCGCGGCACTGGACCCGCCCGCACGGTCCGCGAGCTCACCCGCCGCACGCGCCTGCACCGCCAGCGCCCACGACCTCAAACGTTCCGCCGCCGC
>NZ_JBNCMC010000026.1:0-508 GCF_049844995.1 Luteimicrobium sp. DT211
AGGGCGATCGGGACCGAGATGCCGCCGACCTCCATCGAGGCCAGCACGTCCGAGATCCCAGGGATGAACCGCCCGACGAGCAGCCCGCCGATCATCGCCAGGCCGATCCACGCCGGGAGCCACCGATCGAGGGTCGACAGCCTGCGGCCGGCGTCCCGCCACGCCGTCGTTGCGACCTCGCTCACGCGCCGGCCTCCGCGAGGACGGTGTCGATCTCCTCGGCGAGGGCGCGCTTGGGGCGGCCGCCGACGAGGGAACGGACGAGCTCGCCGCCGCGGTAGAAGTTCAGGGTCGGGATCGACACGACCCCGTACGCCGCGGTGACCTGGGGGTTCGCGTCGGTGTCGAGCTTGACGACCTTGACCTTGTCGCCGTACTCCTGCGCGAGCTCCTCGAGGATCGGGGCGACCTGGCGGCACGGGCCGCACCATTCGGCCCAGAAGTCGACCAGGACGGGGACGTCGGACTCCAGCACGTCGGCCTTGAACGAGTCGTCGGTGACGGGGGC
>NZ_JBNCMC010000027.1:0-503 GCF_049844995.1 Luteimicrobium sp. DT211
CGTCCCCGTCCTGGCGTTGCTGCGCACCCTGACCAGGAACAGTGACGGACCCGCGGACGACGACCCCGACGACAGCGGCGGTGTCGGCTTCACGGCGACAGCCACACGGCCCGCACCACCGGGTTCTCGGTCGACGACTTCATTGCCCCAAGATGCTGCGTCTCCGGGCGCTGCGCTGCTGCGCGTCCTCGATGATGCCCTGAGCTCGGACATCGCGTACCTGGACGGGTACGGTCCGATCGACGACCACACCGCGACGCTCCTGACCGCGGCGGCGCCGTCGCTGCGGCGGCTGCTGACGCACCCGCACACCGGTGTCGTGCTCGCGCTCGGGCGCGAGACCTACACGGTGCCGGCGGACCTGCGCGCGTACCTGCGCCTTCGGGACGGGACCTGCCGGTTCCCCGGCTGCTCCCGCGCCGCGGCCCGCTGCGACGTCGACCACACCACGGCGTACGTGACCGGCGGGACCACGGACGCGACGAACCTCGCCCACCTGTGCC
>NZ_JBNCMC010000028.1:0-500 GCF_049844995.1 Luteimicrobium sp. DT211
GCAGCCGACGCCGCGGTCGATGCGGTGGTGGCCGATGCGGAGTCGGTGCTGGAGGGGGCGTTGCGTCGGGCGTTGGGTTCGCTCGTCGATGCGGCCGTGGGGCCGGTCGACGGTGCCGAGCGCGGTGGCGCGACGCGGGGGCTGGACGCTTCGGCTGCGCTGGAGGTCGCGGATGGTGTCCCTGCCGCGACGGCTGCGCAGCTCGAGCCGGTGGCCGTATCGGCCGCGCTGGAGGGCTTCGAGGGCGCTGGCCTCGATGGTGCTGATCCCGGTAGTGCTGATCCCGATAGTTCTGATCCCGGTAGTGCTGATCCCGTGGCTGTTCTCACGGATGCCGCGTTGGAGGGTCTGGAGGACGTGGTCCCTGGGCCGGTGCTGGCCCGGATCCTGGCGGGGGTG
This sequence comes from Luteimicrobium sp. DT211, assembly GCF_049844995.1. NCBI lineage: Bacteria > Bacillati > Actinomycetota > Actinomycetes > Micrococcales > Luteimicrobium > Luteimicrobium sp. DT211. The sequence goes on from NZ_JBNCMC010000028.1 coordinate 400, forward strand.
TCGGTGGCGGACGTGACCGACGATGCGCTGGTCGAGGTCGTCGCGGCGGCGGAACGTTTGAGGTCGTGGGCGCTGGCGGTGCAGGCGCGTGCGGCGGGTGA
>NZ_JBNCMC010000029.1:0-362 GCF_049844995.1 Luteimicrobium sp. DT211
CCGACTCCGACTCCGACTCCGACTCCGACTCCGACTCCGACTCCGACTCCGACTCCGACTCCGACTCCGACTCCGACACCCGGTGTCGATGTTGCTGGTGCAGCGTCGGTCACGGCGTCGTCGCAGAATATTGCGGATGGTCAGGTCGCGGCGAACGTGATTGATGGCGTGGCCGCCGGGTATCCGGGTGACTACTCGAAGGAGTGGGCCACGACGGGCGAGCGTGTGGGGGCCTGGGTCCAGCTCGCTTGGGCTTCGCCGGTGACGGTCTCGCAGGTGGTGTTGTTCGATCGGCCTAATGCTGATGACAATGTGCGGTCGGGGACGCTGTGGTTCTCGGATGGTTCAACGGTCGCGGTGGG
>NZ_JBNCMC010000030.1:0-324 GCF_049844995.1 Luteimicrobium sp. DT211
GGAGACGTCGGTCAGGGCAGCGAGGTCGCACACGCACGCCTCACCGGCGGGCGACGTCGCGATGAACGACAGCATCCGCAGGCGCAGCGGCTCGGCCAGCGCCTTCAGGATCACCGCGACCGAGGCGGCAGCGTCGGTACCGATCGCGTGCGCGTCGATCTGCGGCGTGCAGTTCGGGTCGGGCAGGGCGGCGCGCGCCGCGGGGGCGGTCACGACCGCACCTCGTCCAGCACGCGCGGCGCGGCCGCGGCCACGGCCTCGGCTGAGGCACCCGCTCCGGGGTCGACGGCGAACCACCGGCGCGCGACCCACAAGGACACGTAG
>NZ_JBNCMC010000031.1:0-324 GCF_049844995.1 Luteimicrobium sp. DT211
GGAGACGTCGGTCAGGGCAGCGAGGTCGCACACGCACGCCTCACCGGCGGGCGACGTCGCGATGAACGACAGCATCCTCAGCCGCAGCGGCTCGGCCAGCGCCTTCAGGATCACCGCGACCGAGGTGGCGGCGTCGACGCCGATCGCGTGAGCGTCGATCTGCGGTGCGCAGTCCAGGTCGGGCGAGGTGGCCCGTGCCGCGGGGGCGGTCACGACCGCACCTCGTCCAGCACTCGCGGCGCGGCCCCGGCCACGGCCTCGGCTGAGGCACCCGCTCCGGGGTCGACGGCGAACCACCGGCGCGCGACCCACAAGGACACGTAG
>NZ_JBNCMC010000032.1:0-321 GCF_049844995.1 Luteimicrobium sp. DT211
CCGGGACGAGATCCGCTCCCGGATCCTGACCCTGCTGGCCGAGCTCGGCGTCACGCCCGTCACCACCGCGTCCTGACGTTCCTTCAGGCACGGCTGGCGGAAGGCCTGGACCGCGCCGGTCCAGGCCTTCCACCGTCAGGTGTGTCAGGCGTCCGCGTGGTCGCCGGACCTCCCGTGCGCGACGCCCGTCGCGAACCCGACCCCGGCCGGCGCACCGATCCCGAGCTGGACCAGTTGCGGCTCGGCCGGCGTCGTGCTGCAGCACGACCCGCCCTCGGTCCCGAGGGCCAGGTCGCTCGAGCACACCCCGGTCGCGGGCAG
>NZ_JBNCMC010000033.1:0-284 GCF_049844995.1 Luteimicrobium sp. DT211
CCGGTGTCGCTGACAGTGCCGTCGCCGGAGGACCTGTCGCCTGCTCGGGTGTGGTCGAAGGGTTCGACGTGGTCGAGATCGGCCCGCCACGCCGGTATGCCGCAGCCGGGGAACGTGCACGTTGCGTCCCGGACCCGGACCAGGTCGCCCAGCACGGTCCCGGGCCGGTAGGTGCGGCGTGAGACGTCGGCCGCGATCCCCGTCACCGGGTCGGTCACGATCCGCTGCCAGGTCACGTCCTGGCCGGTCGCGAGCCGGCGGGCGAGGTCCGCGGGGATGGGCCC
>NZ_JBNCMC010000034.1:0-250 GCF_049844995.1 Luteimicrobium sp. DT211
GTTTTTTAATGATACGGCGACCACCGAGATCTACACATTACTCACCTCGTCGGCAGCGTCATCTGACTATCCCCTGCGAGATGTGTATAAGAGACAGGCGTGCAGGGCATCGACCGCCTCCTGCTGAGCGACGGGCCACACGATGGTGAGCGGCCGAGTGTGACCATGTCTCTTCTACACATCTCGCAGGGGATCGTCAGAGTACGCTGCCTAGGAGGGGAGTAATGGGTAGATGTGGGGTGTCGCCGGT